>NZ_JBJNMB010000002.1:0-1005762 GCF_052168755.1 Serratia sp. CY43202 | reverse complement strand
ACCTGTTCCGCTACTACGAACCCGAGGTGGGGCGTTTCACCACGCAGGATCCGATAGGGTTGGACGGTGGGTTGAACCTTTATCAGTATGCGCCGAACCCGCTGATGTGGGTGGATCCGTTTGGGTTGAGTAGTAAGCCTTGCAAGACTGAAGAAACAACCCGTGTTCGCCATTACACCAATCGTAAAGGCTCAAATGCAATTGAAGAAAGTGGCGTAATAAAAGCTCAGGATAATGGTCGAGTTTATGTTGAGCCAGCAAATAAAAAACCAATGAGTCAAGTTCAGGCTGAAAATAAATATCAAATTAAACCAGGAAGAGGAAGGGATTATGTTGAGACCGATGTTCCCAACTCACAATTAGAGTGGATTACTAATCCTCGCTATCATACCCAAGAGCTTACTGTGAAGGGTGATGTGCCCTTAAAAAACCCAACGATCACAAAAAGGAAGTAAGATGTTAAAAGAAAATGAAACAATCAAACTAACAGGTGAAGAAGCTGTTAATATAATCAAGGAGGTTAATTATTTATTGATCTCACTTGGTAATATCGCACATTATTATTACAGCGAGCCAGTTATTAGTGACGATAAGCGGTTAGAGTATGAGAGCGAAACAACTAAATTTATAGACAAGAATAAAGTTACACATAGGCTGGCAGAAATTAGAAGGATATTATCCAGTAAGTTTGATAATAGTCTTGGTGATGATGATATGGATGATATAGAGAGAGCTACAGAGGATACCCCTTATTGGGAGAAGCCGGGGGACTAGCCTCAAAGAAAATTAGGCACTACAGGAATAGCGTGGTGCCTCCTGCTAAACAAACGAATTTAGAATTTAATTAAGGCGTGAAAAGGCAATGTTTGGCTCTTTAAAAATCATATAGAATCAAATGGTTAAGATTGTATGGCAGGCCGCCTGCTGCAACACCGCGAACCCAATCAGGGCAAACCGGGCGCGCGGCTGGTGTACGATCTGGCGGATAACCTGCTGGGCGAGCGCAGCCCGCAGAGCGACATCGACGCGCACCTGCCGCTGGCGCCGATCGCCGACAACCGCCTGACGCACTGGCAAAAGCTGTTTTACCGTTACGACGCCTGGGGCAACCTGATCAGCCGGCGTAACGGCCTGTACGAACAGCACTACCGCTACGACGCCGACAACCGGCTGGTGCAGGCGCACGGCCGCGGCCCGCAGGGCGAATTCGACGCGCAGTACCATTACGATGCGCTGGGCCGCCGCAGCCGCAAAGCGGTGCGCTACAAGGGCAAAACCGCACAGACGACCCGTTTCCTGTGGCAGGGCTACCGGTTGCTGCAGGAGCAGCGCGACGACGGCAGCCGCCGCAGCTGGAGCTACGATCCGGCCAGCCCGTGGAGCCCACTGGCGGCGCTGGAGCAGGCGGGCGACAGCCGCTCGGCAGATATTTACTGGTATCACACCGATCTGAACAGCGCGCCGCTGGAGGTGACCGACGCGGCGGGCAACCTGTGCTGGTCCGGGCAGTACGACACCTTCGGCAAGCTGCAGGGCCAGACGGTGGCCGGCGCGGCGAAGCGGCAGGGCGCGCAGTATCAGCAGCCGCTGCGCTACGCCGGGCAATACCAGGACGACGAAAGCGGCCTGCACTACAACCTGTTCCGCTACTACGAACCCGAGGTGGGGCGTTTCACCACGCAGGATCCGATAGGGTTGGACGGTGGGTTGAACCTTTATCAGTATGCGCCGAACCCGCTGATGTGGGTGGATCCGCTGGGGTTGATGAGTTGCTCGACTGATGCAGCTAAGCTTGCCCGAAATCTGGGGCCACAACCTATGGGGGGAGGGAAATATGATGCGCACCATATTATAATGTCCAACTCTTCTGATGCCCGAATGGTTGCATTAAGAAAACGAATGGATGATCTCGATATTGATATTAATAATTCAAAGAATGGAGTTTGGCTTCCTAATACTAGGGCTGACCGTATAGAAGGTACTTTAACGACTGCCCACAAAGGTAATGGGATACATGGCAATGCATATAAACAATATGTTTATGATAAACTTATTAACAGTCAGACGGATAAAGAGTTTTTATCTTCTCTTAAGCAAATAAAAAGTGAGCTTGAGGGAGGTAAGGTATTTCCTCTTGCAAATGGTAGAATCCCTACTTTATAATGGTGATAAAATGAAAGAAGTAGCTGATGGTATAAGGGCTGATTTAGATGAAGTGCAGTCTCTTTTTTCGAATGAAGAGCTATTAGCTGAAAAAATATCTTCTATTAGCCATACGGAATCAAAGGTTGTATCGTGGTCTAAAACTAATGCCTTTAGTATTATTCCATTTTACAATGAGTTAACCGGATTTAAAACCGGAGAAATATTGAGTAAAGAGCCTAAGAACAAAAGTAATGCATATTGCTATTTTTCAAATGATGGCCTTGTAAATAAAATCGACAGCTATAACTCAAAAGGAGTTATGGCGGATACATCTTATATCATTAGAGATGGTGATGAGGTTCTTGAAATAAGACAGGATGTAAAGGGCAACTATTTAGCTATAAGTAGAGTTTTTTTAAACTCTGAAGGGCAGCCGTCTAAAGCTTTTTTTGCAAATGATGATGGCAATTTATCTGGTTATCATTACTTTTATAAAGATGGTAGAATCGATAGTATATTGACGGTAAGTAATTACTCTCCTTTACCATATGTTATTTTATCATGTGTTTATGATGATGGTAAAATTAGTGAAATTTATTTTAATAACAATAAGGGAAAGGTTGTTATATATCCTCGCTAGGATATTAAGTTGATTCTTAATTGACAGGGCGACTTTAGTTATTTACATGCTTCCTGTGGCAGGGCTACCGGTTGCTGCAGGAGCAGCGCGACGACGGCAGCTGCCGCAGCTGGAGCTGGAGCTACGATCCGGCCAGCCCGTGGAGCCCGCTGGCGGCGCTGGAGCAGGCGGGCGACAGCCGCTCGGCGGATATTTACTGGTATCACACCGATCTGAACAGCGCGCCGCTGGAGGTGACCGACGCGGCGGGCAACCTGTGCTGGTCCGGGCAATACGGCACCTTCGGCAAGCTGCAGGGCCAGACGGTAGCCGGCGCGGCGAAGCGGCAAGGCGCGCAATACCAGCAGCCGCTGCGCTACGCCGGGCAATACCAGGACGACGAAAGCGGCCTGCACTACAACCTGTTCCGCTACTACGAACCCGAGGTGGGGCGTTTCACCACGCAGGATCCGATAGGGTTGCGCGGTGGGTTGAACCTGTATCAGTATGCGCCGAACCCGCTGATGTGGGTGGATCCGCTGGGGTTATCTGTAGAAGGAGTTCCACATGGCTTTAATAGTTTCGGCCAATTTAAACAGTTCGGTGAAGCATTACAGGCAGGAATGAGTAAATTAGGATATCCCGGCACAGTTTCATATATGCAAGGAAGCTCCGTATCGGGAGTAAGTTTCTCTACAGGTCAACCATTTGATGTTGGCCGTGTTAGTGATTTTGACGTTGCTATTTCACATCCTGAGCTATATCAAAAAGCAGAGCAGCTGGGAATAGGAAAAGGAGGGCGCACTGGACCAATTGATATGGGTAGTGAAATGGCTAAGAAATTAGGTATTGATGATACATTGCAAAAATTATCCAAAATGTCAGGAGGTAGACCTGTGAACGCAATGGTCTTTGAGTCTGCTGCTGAAGTTAAGGCTAAAGGAAAGGGAACTAGAATACCTGGTAAATGTGGTGGATAAATTATGAAAAAATTATATTTTTTAAAATATGGCAGTATTATATCAAAAAAAGAAGCGAGCAAATTACTGGACGATAAATGGGATATAACTTGCTCGGAGTATGATAGCTCCTATTTTGGTGTTTACTTTGCATATACTGGCCTTTATGCGGACAAGTTAACCATTACTGATAATTATATTCCTCACTCTAATGAGTGGTTAGAGGAGGATAACAAAGAGTTTAGCACGATAATTAAGGTGTCTTTCACTAATGGGAAGAATCCAGAAAAACTCAGCAGGTACAAATTCTTGAAGAATGCGTTTAATCAACTTGATGGATTATCGATCATAAGTGATGAGTGCATCGAAGAAGAGTGACCGACAAGCTGTCGAAAGGATCCTTTCTTTGGGGCACTTTAGTGTGCAGCATTAAATATGAGATATAAGATCAAAGCTTGAAAAGGAGATATTAGGTTCTTTAAAAATAAAAAAGGAAGAGTAAAAACATTAGATTGTTAGTTGCATCAAAGGCCGCCTGCTGCAACACAGCGAACCCAATCAGGGTAAACCGGGCGCGCGGCTGGTGTACGATCTGGCGGATAACCTGTAGGGCGAGCGCAGAGCAACCTGATCAGCCGGCGCAACGGCCTGTATGAACAGCACTACCGCTACGACGCCGACAATCGGCTGGTGCAGGCGCACGGCCGCGGCCCGCAGGGCGAGTTCGAGGCGCAGTACCATTACGACGCGCTGGGCCGCCGCAGCCGCAAGGCGGTGCGCTACAAGGGCAAAACCGAACAGACGACCCGTTTCCTGTGGCAGGGCTACCGGCTGCTGCAGGAGCAGCGCGACGACGGCAGCCGCCGCAGCTGGAGCTACGATCCGGCCAGCCCGTGGAGCCCACTGGCGGCGCTGGAGCAGGCGGGCGACAGCCGCTCGGCGGATATCTACTGGTATCACACCGATCTGAACAGCGCGCCGCTGGAAGTGACCGACGCGGCGGGCAACCTGTGCTGGTCCGGGCAGTACGACACCTTCGGCAAGCTGCAGGGCCAGACGGTGGCCGGCGCGGCGAAGCGGCAAGGCGCGCAGTATCAGCAGCCGCTGCGCTACGCCGGGCAATACCAGGACGACGAAAGCGGCCTGCACTACAACCTGTTCCGCTACTACGAACCAGAGGTGGGGCGTTTCACCACGCAGGATCCGATAGGGTTGGAAGGTGGGTTGAACCTGTATCAGTATGCGCCGAACCCGCTGATGTGGGTGGATCCGTTTGGGTTGAGTACCAGAAGAGACCAACTTCCAGGGGATAAAACGCTTGAGACGTCTCGAGCAGCAAGAAGGGAGGCTATGCGTTCACAAGGTATCCCTACATCGCAAACATACCAAGTCCAAGTAGTCGAGGATATAACCCAATCTGAAAACTCAAAACTTAACTCAGGTATTTTGCATGAGGAACGGATTATGAGAAATAATTCTGAGGTTGGTCGTGTAAAAGTGCATCATCAAGGGCATGTTTTCACGGACAATGACACTTTTGAGAAACCACATTATCATGGTACTAAAGGCGAGCATTTCTCTTATGAGAAAGGCCGACCAAGGAATACAAATAAATACAAAGGTGATAGGTGCTTCTAATGAGAACAAAGCTGATTACTGATGCAAAAGCTAGTTTAAAAAAAATTGGTGTCTCAGTAAAAGACACGGATCTTTCTTTAATTAATGTGTTCTCAAGCGACGAATATGAGCTATACATAAAAAAGTTATGGGCAACAATAAATAGCTTTAAGGTTAAAAGGATTGTATTCCTTGATGATGACTATTATGTGGATAACGTAAGTGACAAAATAAAAAGTATAAAAAGAGCTGTGGGTAAAAACGGTTTAATGGAACTGAAGAAAAATGTAATTGAAAAAGAAGATATTATTGTTAATAATAGAAACTATTTTATTGATATGGTTGAGGTTAGTGATGATGTGAGCCTTCTAACTGTGGAGGGAATTTATAAAGCAATATATAGTGGTGGTGGGGTTTATTTATTCTTGCAGGAGGGGTTAATTTGTGAGAGTGATTCACTGTTAGGGTTGATAAAATCGTATAATGATGAGTGTGATATTTCTTGTAAATTACACTTTGGAGAAACTCTGACATCAGAGAGGTATTTCATTCTAACAGGGGGGGATGAACATAATAATTCTCACTTATCGAGTGGAGCTTCAAGGTTGACAGGGGAAGAAGTTGATAAACTCATTGAAAAAACTTCCCATCATTACCCAATGGTATTTGAAAAGCAGATATTAAAGTTTGAAACTCGCTCGCAGAGATAGGGATGTTATGCTGGGATTTATATCTGGAGGTTCTTGGGGGCACTATAACTGTTCGTGAGGTGTTGATATGTGGTTTGAAAATGCTATAGGAAAAGAAAAGATCAAATTCATGTTTAATAATGAGTTTAACATTAAAAATATTGAAGTTGATAATTTCTCATTGGAGCATTTTTCAGATTTAAAGATTAGGTTTTATTGTAAGGATATACCCAAAAAGTATCCTATAAAATGGAACGAAGAGGGCTTTAATGCAATGAGTTTAGTAGTTGCTTTTGGAGATGTCATTCAATTTAATGTTACTGGGTCAAGGGTCGGTTTTTTGTGTTCGCCGATAATAAATTCTTTAAAGGAATTCTCTGAAATAACTATAAAACATCATGGGTTTTATTTTTATTGCAAGGCAAGATTTTTAACTATAGAAAGTATTACTCCATATATCGATGAAAGATGGGACTGGTTGGAATAGGACCAGTGAGATATGCTAAAGTTGTTTATTTGAATAATCACAATAAGGTTACTTGGAGCAACGAAATTAAAGCTAAGCGTGGGTGTTGAGTATCTAATGGAGAGTGTGTTATGAATCTCGTAAAGGTTGATTGGACTCCTGAACATATGGGCGGGAGAAAAACAGTCCCTCCAGCAGGAAAGTATTATGCAGTATCTCGACTTCCTGAGGACAAGGAGTGGCAAAATAATGCCTGGAGCGTTGTTTTTGAGCTAGAGGAATCCAAGTCTGAAAATGGCAAGACGTTTTCGTTGGGAACTGTATATTTTCTTATGGAATCTGCACCTAAAGAGCGTATGGTTCAGCATGATAAATTCGAAATTTACGAAGGTCCCAAAAAAGTAGCGGATGTTTTTCTTCTTCGAACCTGATTATTGATAGTGTTGGTACTGGATAGTGCTAACTACTACAGAACCAGGCGCTAGCTGAACTTCTTTCAGCGAGAGGTAATTGCTGAACCTCATTAGGGCAAGCCGAAGGGGCAGATAAAACCACTCCCTCCAACCTGTTACCCCCCCAAACTAAATACCCAATGTGCCATCAATCAGGGTGCGGCAGTGCCCGCCGATCCAGGGTTCGCCGTCAATAAAGCGCACGCTCACGCGGCCATCTCGATTCAGTTGGGTGCCCTGGCGCACCTGGTAGCCCTGTGCGGTCTGGCCGCCGTCGGGAAAGCGGTTGGCCTTCAATAAGCGCGCCAGACAGGCGTTGGCGCTGCCGGTCACCGGATCTTCAATCAAGGCGCCGCATTCCACCATAAACGCGCGCATTTCGTAATCGGCCGGTTCGGTTGCGGAGCAGGGGCCATAGATCACCACGCCATCCACATCACACGCCGTTTGCAGCTGTTTAATCGTGGCCTGATCCGGCGTTACCGCCAGGCAGGATGGTGCGTCCGGCAGGCGCACCATCAGCCAGCGGATGCCCATCTCGACAATCACCGGCAGGGGGCCTCCTTCAATCACCGCGGGCCGTAAAGCGGCCATCAGCCGTTCTGTTTCCTCAGCCGCCATTGGGCGAAACTCAACTTCGGGCGCGGCGAACGCCAAGGTGCCTTCCGGCTGGATATTGACCGCCACCAGGCCGACGCCGCATTCCTGCATCACCGTTCCAGGCCGTTTAGGTGCCAATCCGGCTTCCAGCAGGGCGTGGGCGGTGCCCAGCGTCGGGTGGCCGGCGAAGGGCAGCTCTTTTTCGGTAGTGAAGATGCGCACCTTATAATCCGCCGCCGGGTGCGTCGGTTTAAGCACGAAGGTGGTTTCCGAAAGGTTGGTCCAACGGGCCAATGCCAGCATCTGCGCGTCGTTCAGCCCTTCGGCCTCCAGCACCACCGCCACGGGGTTGCCCTGCAGCGGCGTACGGGTAAACACGTCCACCTGTTTGTAGGCGCGGGGTGTCACATCATCACTTCTGAGCATTTGCCATCATCCATTATCAACAAAACCTGATGATAACGATATTCGCCAATGGCTTCAAAGGGTTGAGTTTTGTTTTGAGATACCCGCCCGCCGCCATTTCAGCGTCGGCTTGGCGAACATCACCAGGTTGCCCAGCAGGATCAGGCACAGGCCCAGCACGGCGTTGAAGTGCCACTGATAGCCTTCGTAGATCGTTGAGATGGTCAGCGCCACCAGCGGGAACAACAGGGTGCTGTAGGCCGCCGCGCCGGCGCCGATGCGGCCGAGCAGGCTGAAGTAAGCGGCGAAGGCGATCACCGATCCGAAGATCGCCAGGTACAGCAGGGAGCCGATATAGCGGCTGCTGTATTCCATCTGGAACGATGCGCCCTGCGCCCAGGCGATCAGCGCCATCAACAGCGCGCCGTAGGTCATGGCGTAGGTATTGGTGGAAAAGATATCCAGCCCGCGGCGCTGATGGCGCGTGCTGATCATGTTGCCCAGCGAGAAACCGTAGGTGCCGAGCGCACTCAGGCCGATGCCTTTAAGCAGCTCCGGCGCCATGCGGGTGGCGGCCAGATCTTGCCAGAACAGCGCCACGATGCCGGTCAACCCCAGCAGCGCCGCCGGCAGCAGGCTGGGGCTGGGGCGCTGGCGGAAAAACAGCAGGCTGTTGAGGGCGTTGAACAGCACCGCCATCGAGAAGATCACCGATTCCAGCCCGCTGCTGATGTAGGCGGCCGCGTGGTAGAAGCAGAAGAAGTTGAAGCCGAATACGCAGCAGCCCTGCAGCACGCAGAACAGATGATCGCGCGGGGCGAGGCGGCGCAGGCGGCGCGTTAGCAACAGCACGGCGAACATCACCGCGGCGGCAATGGCGAAGCGGTAAGCGATCGAGACGGGAATGGCCACCGGCCCTTCCTGTTGCAGGGTGATCGCAATCCAGGTGGTGCCCCAAATCAGCACCACGGCGAGGTACAACAGCGCATTCATTCTATTTGTTACTCCGAAAAAACCGATGGCGCAGTATCCGCTTTGGCGCGCGGCGGCGCTTGCAGCGCTTTGCGCTCAGTTGCATATTCTTGCGCTTTTTTTGCCAAAAGCGCGCCGCGGCGGCTGGCATGCCGCGGCGTCACTCTTTACACTGTCGGCATGTCGAACAACGGGGCCGGCGATGTCCAACTATCAGGCGTTTGAAACACTGCGTGAGCACAAGGCGCGGCTGCACGGCAGCGTGCTGCTGGGCACCGGCGTGGAGCTGGCGGCCTGGTCCAACTGCAACGATCGCGTCACGCAGGAAAGCGCCGACCACCATACCCTGAGCCTGTACGTCGCCGACGGCTATGAGTGCTACCAGCAGGTGCCGGGCGGCTGGCGCAACGGCGGCGGGCCGGATCGGTTCTGCATCATGCCGCGCCAATACGCCTCCACCTGGGATGTGCGCAGCGATCTGTCGTTCGTGCACCTGTATTGCACCGATGGGCATCTGCGGCAGCTGGCGGAGCAAACCTGGGATCGCAGCCCGGCGGCGATCAACGTGGAGCCGCGCAGCTTCGGCGAAGATCCGCAGATCACGCTGCTGTACCGCCAGTTTTTGCTCAACTGCGATTGGCAGGACAGCGCCAATCTGCTGGCGCTCAGCAGCGCGTCGAACCTGCTGATGTCACACCTGATCCAGCGTTACAGCCAGCTGCAGTGGAAGCTGCCGCCGGTGCGCGGCGGCCTGGCGCCTGCGGTAGCCCGGCGGGTGCGGGAATATATCGCAAGCCACCTCGATCGGCCTTTGCTGTTGGCGGATCTGGCGGCGCAGGCCGGGTTGAGCGAATACCATTTCGCCCGCATGTTCAAGCACGCCACTGGCCTGGCGCCGCACCAGTTCGTGATGCGCGCCCGGCTGCAGCGGGCGGAACAGCTGTTGCGGCATAGCCAACAGCCGATCACCGAGATCGCGCTGGCGTGCGGCTTCAGTTCCGCCAGCCATTTCAGCAACCGCTTCAAGGCGGCCTATGGATTTGCTCCGCTGCAGGTGCGGCTGGGGCGCTAACCGAAAGGGAGTGCAGCATGGATCAACAGTTTGCCGGGCTGGGCGTGTTGTTTGTCGCCGGATTCGGGCCCATCACGCGTGAGAGCGACGAGAGCAAGGCGTTTTATGTCGAGGCGCTGGGGCTGCCGCTCAAGCCGATGCCGGGCAACGAAACCTATCTGCTGTCGGAGCAAGGCGCGCTGGACGGGGTGAAGCATTTCGCCCTGTGGCCGCTGGCGCAGGCGGCGCAGTCCTGCTTTGGCGACGATCGCTGGCCGGCGGATCTCGCGGTGCCGCAGGCTTGGATCGAGTTCGACGTGGCCGACATGGCGGCCGCCACCCAGGGGCTGGTCGATCGCGGTTATCGGCTGTTGGTCGCCAACCGCGAAGAGCCGTGGGGGCAGAGCGTTACCCGTTTGCTCAGCCCGGAAGGGTTGCTGGTCGGCGTCACCTATACGCCCTGGCTGCGGTAAACGCCACGCCGTTCGCCGCCGCCTGCCGGCGGTGGGCGGCTTAAGAACAAATACGCATTAGCTTAAAGCGGTCTGCGCTATAGACCCATCAAATCCCCGAGTGGTTTCCCTTCCTGTAAGCAGAAATTCCGTTCATTGCGTAAAAACCAATGGCCAGAACGCGCTATTGCCATGCCATTTTACGGCGATTTTCCCCCGTCTTTTTTTGCCGCCAGGTGCCTGATAGGAATAGAGATTATTCTTATATTTCTGCCAATCGTTAAGAAATAATAATGATTCTCGTTTTCAACCACGGAAAGGAGAAGGAACGATGAAAACAGTGAAGCGAACGGGCATCGCGTTGGCGATAGCCCTGACTTTCCCCCTGGCATTGCCCGCCGCTACGGCGGCGCAACCCTCCCTGACTAACAGTAAGGCGGCAACGATGACGGAAAAACACGGGCAGTTCATTGCGGTCGGTAAAGTGGTGCAGGTGACCTTCGGCGATTTCGCCTTCAAGCTGGATTTTACCGATGACAAGACCATGACCTTCACCGGCATCGGCGAGGCGTCGCAGGGCATCACCGATACCGTGCAATACACTGCGGTGGAGATTCGGCCGAAGGTCTATATGGTCTATTGGCACGAACCGCAGTCCGGCGACAACGTGACGCATATCGAGGACTTTGAGCGCGGCGAGGTGTACACCAACATCGCCGCCAAGGACGGCAGCTTCACCCATCTGAAAGGGCAGCTGAAAATCGTAGGTCACTCAGGAAAATAAGGAGCAGTTATGAAAAAGGCATTGATCACCTGTGCGATCGTCGGCGGCTTGCTGGCGAGTTACCCGGCGCTGTCAACGGATCAGGCGGCGTCTTACAAATCGGCCGGCAAAGGCGGTTATCATCATGCCCAGCAGAAGCTGAAGGTGGTGGAAGATCTGTACGCGGGCTTTTTCAACCGCCACGACATCGGCGTGGCGCAGAGGCTGATTGTGGAAAACTACAAGCAGCATAACCCGTTCGTCGGCGACGGCATCAAGCCGTTCCTGGATTTCTTCAGCCAGACCTTTAAGGACAATCCGCAGTACAGCGCCAAAATATACCGCAGCGCGGTCAACGGCGATCTGGTCTATGTTCACGTCAAATACCAAAATAACCCGCAGGATCGCGGCACCGCCAGCGTGGATATTTATCGGGTGAACGATCAGGGGAAAATCACCGAGCATTGGGACGTCAATCAGGATGTGCCGGAAAAATCGGCCAACGACAATACCATGTTCTGATCCGCAAGGGCCGCTGCGGCGGCCCTCAACACGCCCGCAACACTTTATTTACTTACATAAATATTAAATGACCGCCGCGTCGAGTAGGCTACGGCCGCCTTTGGCAGTGGTGGCACGGTTGATGGGCGTCATTGTCCCACCACTGCTTGAGGCGTTTCCCCGCATTTCCCGTTATCCCGCGCGTTGACTCTCCACTTTTTTGAACTGATGGCGCAGCTGCAGCGCATTGCAAAGCACCAACACCGCCGTCACCGCGAACACCCAGCGGAACCCCATCATCGCCGAAATGCCCGATCCCAGCAGCGGGCCAACCACGTTGCCCAGGTACATAAAGGATTGGTTATAGCCGAAGATGCGCCCGGTCACCTGATCGGAGGAATACCTCAGCAGCAGCGCCTGCACCGCCGGCATCAGCGCGCCGTCAGCGAAGCCGAGCAGGAAGCGCAGAATGCCCAGCTGCAGCGGCGTATTGACCCAGGCCATCACGGCGAACAGTCCGGTGGTGAACAGCAGCGCGGCGATCAGGATGCGCGCGGTGCCGATGCGATCGCCGAGGCGCCCGAGGCGCGGCGCCGAGATCAGCGCCGCAATGCCGGGCACGGCGGCGATCATGCCGCTGACAAAGGCAATATTGCTGACGTCGCCGGACAGCTCGCGGATGAACAGCGTCAGGATCGGGCTGATGGACGAGTTGGCCAGCTGGATCATCAGGGTACAAACGAACAGGGTGACGATCAGCGTCGGATAGGGCAGCGAACGGAATACCGCCTTGCCGCTCAGCTGATCCGCTTTTTTCACCGTGATGCGCCGCTCTTTAATCAGGAACAGCGTCACCAGGAAGCTGACGAACATCAGCCCGGCGGTGACGAAAAATACCACCCGCAGCCCCAGATGATCGGCCATCAGCCCGCCCAACAGCGGCCCGGCGATCACGCCGGAGATCTGCCCGGTAGAGAGCGTGCCCAGCGCCCAGCCGCTTTTATCGCGCGGCGCCTGCGAGGCGACCAGCGCCATGGCGTTGGGAATATAGCCGGACGTCAGCCCCATCAGTGCGCGCAGCGCGAACAGCTGCCAGACGTTGGTGGCCAGTCCCTGCAGCGCGATAACGATCGCCATGCCCAGCGAGGCGCGCAGCAGCATCAGCTTGCGGCCTTTGCGGTCGGCCAGGCTGCCCCACAGCGGTGAGACTACCGCCGAGACCAAAAAGGTGCCGCTGAACACCAGCCCGGACCAGAGGCTGAGGGATTGGTGATCGCTGACGCCGAGCTGTTCGACGTACAGCGGCAGAAAAGGGAGGATTTGGCTCATCGCCAGCCCGGTGAAGAAACACCCGAGCCAGACCGAGATCAGATTGACTTTCCACGCTTCCATCGGCTTACCGTACCACGTTGAATAAGGAGGGATTTATTAAGCAAAATAATAATAACACTGCAAATTAATCGGCGAGGGGCAAATGCGTGAGCAAACGTAACCCTGCCGATGCAGTGTCTTTTTTGCTATATATTAATAGCTATATTATCATAGGTAACTGGGTTAAGCCAGAGCGGCGCGGTAGCCAGGAAGGGCACCGCGCGATCCGGCGGTGTGAAAGCAGGGATAAACTGAACGCTAGATTGATGCCAATGAAGAAAGATCATCCTGAAGACGTGACGCTGCTGCGCACGCAGTTAATGTCGCTGGTGCGCCGTTTACGGCGCGAATCGCGCAGCGACGAAAAATCCTGGGCCCAACTGATGCTGTTGGGGGCTATCGATCGCCACGGCGGCGAGGCGACGCCGTCGCTGCTGGCGGAATCGGAGCGCATGCGTTCCTCTAACCTGGCGGCCGCCTTGCGTGAGCTGGAGGCCGATGGCTTGCTGGTGCGCACGCCGGACGCCGAAGACAAACGCCGGGTGCGGGTGCGCCTGACGCCCGCCGGGCTGGGCCTGCTGCAGCAAAGCCGCAGCCGACGCGAGGCGTGGCTGCTGGCGGCGATGGAGAGCTGTTTAACGGAGCGGGAGCAGGCGCTGTTGATTGAGGCGGGGGCCTTGATGGCGCGGCTGGCGGCGGCGCCGCCAACGGAAACGGAATAATCGCTGGGCGGCCGGTGCGCCGCCCCTGCGGCGAGATTACGGCATCGGCCAATCGACCGGCATGGTGCTGACCACGTCCACGTAGCGATCCCAGGCCGAAGACCAGAATTGGGTGAAGGCTTCCAGGGTAAGGTGGATGCCCATCAGGCCCATCACGAACCAGCAGGCGGTAAACAGGCCCAGGCTGCTGAACATGAACGCCATGCCGTTACGGCTGGTCTTACGGCAAACGACGTTTAACTGGCTGGCGAAGAACATCATTACGGCGCTCAGCAACTCCCAGCGCATCATGACTAAACCGGTGGCAATGGTACTCATCGAACTCGATCCTATGTAACAAAAAGCCGCATCCGGCAGGGCGCCGACAGGGAAATGCGGGGGAATATCGGGAATAGTGTGATTCAGATCACATTGTAGCATTGGGGCGAACGGCGGCTCAATGGGAAGCGCGGTGAAAAAAACGCCGACGGTAACATTCCAATATGCTGAAACAGTTATGCCATTTCATTAGCAACCTTTTCATGGGGCGGTGCGCCCGATAACGCTATGCTTGCCGGCTTTTCAGTTCCCTGATTTTGCGGGGAAATGTGACGCAAAAGGTATCGGCACCGCATGGCCCTGTTAAAAGAAAAAATTCGCGACCACTCTGCGGAAGAGAGGCTGTTTATCCGCCGGGCCGGCGTAGCGCTGGCGCTGGTGGTGGTCTGTTTCGGCGTGCTGATCGTCAATCTCTACCGGCTGCAAATCCGCCAGCACGGCTTTTACCAGACGCGTTCCAACCAGAACGACATCAAGATGCTGCCGATCGCCCCCAGCCGCGGGCTGATCTTCGATCGCAACGGCATTCCGCTGGTGCGAAACGTGACACTGTATCGTATCGAGGTCACGCCCAGCAAAATCAGCGACATGGCGGCGCTGCTGCAGGCGCTGACGCCGATCGTCGACTTGACGCCGGAGGACATCAGCGCGTTTCGCGACGACATGCACCACAACAGCCGCTACAAACCGGTGACGCTCAAAGCCGGGCTGAGCGACACCGAGGTGGCGCGCTTTGCCGTCAATCAATACCGTTTCGACGGGGTGACGATCGATACCTATCAACAGCGTGAATATCCTTACGGCGCCCAGCTGGCGCACGTGCTGGGCTATGTGTCGAAGATCAACGACAGCGATCTCAAACGCCTGGACAAGGCCGGGCTGAGCGAGAACTATGCCGCCGACTGCAACATCGGCAAACAGGGCATCGAGGCCTATTACGAGTCCGAACTGCACGGCACCACCGGCTATCAGGAGGTGGAGGTGGATAACCACGGGCGGGTGATCCGCCTGCTGAAGGAGCAGCCGCCGAAGGCCGGCAAGAACATCTACCTGACGCTGGATTTGCCGCTGCAGCAGTACATCGAATCGGTGCTGAAGGGGCAGCGCGCCGCGGTGGTGGTGGAAGATCCGCGCGACGGCGGCATCCTGGCGATGGTCTCCAGCCCCAGCTACGATCCCAATCCTTTCGTCAAAGGCATCGGCTATCAGGCCTATAAGACGCTGCTGACCAACCCGGATCTGCCGCTGATCAACCGCGTCACTCAGGGCTTGTACCCGCCGGCGTCGACGGTGAAGCCCTACATGGCCGTTTCTGCGCTGTTCGCCGGGGTGATCACGCCCACCACCACCTTTTTCGGCGCGCCGACCTGGACGCTGCCCGGCACCGAACGCCGCTACCGCGACTGGCTGAAAACCGGCCACGGCATGCTCAACGTCACCAAAGCGATCGAGGAGTCCGCCGACACCTTCTTTTATCAGGTGGCGTATGAGATGGGCATCGATCGTATTCACCACTGGCTGAGCCAGTTCGGCTACGGCCAGTCCACCGGCATCGATCTGAACGAAGAGTACCGCGGCGTGCTGCCGAGCCGCGACTGGAAGCTGAAGGTGCACAAAAAAGGCTGGTATCAGGGGGATACGGTTTCGGTGGGCATCGGCCAGGGGTATTGGGTGGCGACGCCGATCCAGATGGTGAAAGCGCTGACCACGCTGATCAACAGCGGCCAGGTGAAAACGCCGCACCTGCTGTATTCGCTGCAGCAGGGCAACCGGGTCACACGCTATCAGCCGCCGGCGCAAGCGGCGCAGATCGGCGATCCCCACTCGCCTTACTGGGGCATCGTGCGCAACGGCATGTACGGCATGGCCAACCTGCCGAACGGCACCGGTTACAAACTGTTCCACACCGCGCCGTATCAGATCGCCGCCAAATCCGGCACCTCGCAGGTGTTCAGCCTGAAGCAAAACCAGACTTACAACGCCAAAATGATCCCGGTGCGGCTGCGCGATCACATCTTCTATACGCTGTTCGCGCCTTACAAAACCCCCCGGGTGGCGATGGCGCTGATCCTGGAAAACGGCGGTGGCGACGGCGTGGTGGCGGGGCCGACCGCCCGCGCGATCCTCGACCATATTTTCGACCCGGCCAACGCGCCGCAGCCCGGCGATCCGGCGCAAAGTAAACCGCAGTTAAACGACAGTGCGGATGTGCAACGGTGATGCGGTTTGTTTTTACTTTCTTACAAACTGCAATCTCCTGACCATTTCCGGCAAGGTAGACTGAAATAACACCATAAACCGAATAAAAACGCAGGGTTAACACAACAGTGGCGCCATCGACCAAAAAAAGCGGTAAAACCTATTCCACAGTTCGTTTCGGCTGGATTTGCGCCGGCATACTGGTCTGTTTTTTTCTGTTGGCGTTCAGGGTCGGCTACCTGCAGCTGCTGGAGCACCAGCAGCTGGCGGATCAGGCGGACCAGCGCTCGATCCGCACCCAGGTGGTGCCGACCAACCGCGCCATGATCACCGATCGCAACAATGAGGCGCTGGCGGTCAGCGTGTCGTCCAAGGACATCGTGCTGGATCCGAAACACATTCTCGATACCCAGACCGACACCGGCAACGAGCGCTGGCAGAGCATGGCCAACGTGCTGAAGATCCCGCTGGCGGACGTGCAGCATCTGATCCAGAGCAACGCACACAAGCGTTTCGTCTATCTGGCGCGCAAGGTGGAGGACGATAACGCCGCCTACATCAGCAAACTGCACCTGACCGGCGTCAGCACCGAGCAGGATTTCAGCCGCTTTTATCCGATGGGCCAGGACGCAGCCGGGCTGATCGGCATCGTCGGCCAGGACAATCAGGGGCTGGAGGGCATCGAGCTGGGCTTCAACCCGCTGTTGCAGGGCAAAAACGGCCTGCGGGTCTACCAGAAGGACGGCAGCGGCGCGGTGATCGGCGTGCTAAAAAGCGTGGATCCGGTGCCGCCGCCGAACGTGACGCTCAGCATCGATAAATTTATCCAGTACGTGCTCTATGCGCAGATCCGCGACGGCGTGGTGGCCAACCAGGCCGACTCCGGCTGTGCGGTGCTGGTCAAGATCGACACCGGCGAGATCCTCGGCATGGCCAGCTACCCGTCGTTCAACCCGAACAACTATGGCAGCACCCCGGCGAAAGACATTCGCAACGTGTGCAGCAGCGACAGCTTCGAACCGGGCTCGACGGTGAAACCGGTGGTGGTGATGGTGGGGCTGGAGCATAAGCTGATCCGGCCCGATACGGTGCTGGACACCACGCCGTATCGGGTGAACGGTCACCTGATCAAAGACGTCGGCCACTGGTCGAAGTTGACCATCACCGGCGTACTGCAAAAATCGAGCGACATCGCGGTATCGCACATTGCGCTGGCGCTGCCGGCCACGGTGCTGCCGGCGGTCTACCGCAGCTTTGGCCTGGGGCGGCCGACCGAACTTGGCATCGGCAATGAGAGCAGCGGCTATCTGCCGCAGCATCGCGAACGCTGGGCCGATATCGAACGCGCTACCTTCTCCTTCGGCTATGGGCTGCGCGTGACGCCGCTGCAGATGGCGCGCGAGTACGCCGCTATCGGTTCCTTCGGCATTTATCGGCCGCTGTCGATCACCAAGGTGACGCCGCCGGTGATGGGGCAACGTATTCTGCCGGCGGATACGGTACGATCCGTGGTGCATATGATGGAGAGCGACGCCTTGCCGGGCGGCAGCGGGGTGAGCGCCGCGGTGCCGGGCTATCGGCTGGCGATCAAAACCGGTACCGCCGAGAAAATGGGCCCGAGCGGCAAATACGACGGCGGCTACATCAACTACACTGCCGGCGTGGCGCCGGCCAGCGATCCGCAGGTGGCGCTGGTGGTGATGGTCAACAACCCGAAAGCCGGCAAGCACTTCGGCGGTTCGGTGGCCGGGCCGGTGTTCGGCAAGATCATGGCCCAGGTGCTGGAACACATGAATATTCTGCCGGATGCCCAGCCGCTTAACGTGGTGTCGTCGGTCAAGGGATGAGGGGGATTAGCGCGATTCCAGCAGGCGCTTCAGCGCCTGCAGATCGGCGTTGACCAGCCCGGCGTCGCGGGCGAACATCGCGTCGTCCATGTCCGGTTGGCGGAACAGGGTGAAGATCACCTCGGTGCCGTGCCGGTTGGCGAGCGTGCGCAGCGGCACGTAGACCACGCTGCGGTTCGGCAGCGTCACCCAATGATCCAGCACGCCGAAGGCATTCGGCGCGCTGAAGCGAATACGGAGTTTCCCCTGCGGGGTGTCTGCCACCCAGCCTTCATCTTCCTGCCGTAAACTGTTGGCCAGCCCTTTGGCCCACAAGGGGAAATTTTCCGGGCGGCTGAGAAAGGCGTACACCTCGTCACAGGGGCGGTTGATGGCGATATGCAGCGTTTGCGCGCTCAGCATTGTGGCTTCTCCGGTTGGCGGCGATACTTCAGTGTAGATCTCGCCGCACTCAGAAGTAGTAACCGATGTTCACGTTGGTGCGAAAATACCATTTATTGCTGCCGGGGGATTGCGTGCCGGTCCAACCGGTGGCGTTTTCCACGCCGCCCCACGGGTTGGCATTCTGCGCCCAGGTCAGGTCCACCCACAGCATCACCGGCATGGCGAACACCTGCACCCCCAGCGTATTCATTTTGGAGTCGGAACCGCCGTGCTTATCCTTCCAGAGCACGCTGTAATCGTTGTAGAACCGCAGCTTTTTCACCGGCCCCCAAGGTACGTCGACGTCGCGTGCCAGGTTGATGGCGGCGGTGGTGGCCTGCGACGGGATCAGATAGGCCGGCGTCAGGCCGTTGCCCCCCATCAAGATCACCGAATTGTTGGCCCCGGCCGGGCCTTTGGCGTCGTAACCGTAGCGGATCACCTGGCCGGACAGATGCCAGGGATCGTTATTCACCAGCGTATGCAGGCCCGCCGCCCAGAAGCTGCCGTTATCGCCGGTAGCCTGGTTGTAGAGCCGCGAGGCCGCCAGCGAACCGCCGAGCTCATTGTCCCAGCCGCCCTGGTGGAAAGCGCGCGTCAGCCGCAGGTTTATCTGATCGCGTTTTTCGTTGCGCTGCAGGTGCTGTGACGCATAGTTGGTGTTTTTCAAATCGTCGTAGCTGGCGACGTCGGGGGCGTAACGCACGCCGGTCGGCATCATGCGCGGGTAATAGGCGGCGTCGAAGGCCCAATCATCATGCTGATATTGGTATTTGGCGCCCAGCCCGGTGTTGACGCCAAAGCCGAGGTAAAACGGAATGCCGTACGACCAGCCGAACTGCGGGTAGGGCATCAGGCCGAACGGTTTGAACGGCGCGCCCAGTTGCACGGCGGAACGTTCAGACAGGTGATAGCCGACATAGGCGCGGTCGATGGCGTATTTGCGCCGATCCTGAAACCAGAATCCGCCATCGAAAAATGCATCGTTTACCTGGCCGACGGCATCGATGCGAAAAGCGTCAAAGCGTAAATGCGGAGGATTCCGATAATTGCTGCTGTGCCAGTCTTCATAGCGATAATTGGCGCGCAGTGCACCGCCGATATCAATATTCTTTTTATTATCCTCGCTTTGCCAATGAATATGCGGAAATGCCGGGCGGCTTTTTTTTACCGGCGCCGCGGTGGTGGCAACATCGTTGGGTAATGCGGCGACGGTTGCATAACTCACTGGTGAAACAAGGAAAAAACAAAGCGTGATCTTGCGCATGCCTGGCCCCTGAAGAAAGTAGACTGTTTATTAAGGCGAGCGAGTTTCACCTGTGAACAGGGTGTTTACGCTCATCGGTTTTATATTTGAGACGATTTTATCGAGCGTTTCATATATTAAGTTTAGCGCCGGTTAATATATGAAACTTTGTTTCTTTTTTAATGGGAAAACTATAAATCCGGTATTAAACAAGTCAAGAAATAAAAATGAGAGTTGACGGTCAATACCGATTATTGGGTTGTTTTGGTCGGCGGGAGCGGCACAGCAGGCTGAAATAGTAGTGTCATCAATGCCCGTTAGACTCGCGGCATCCTGGTATTACTGACAAAAAAATCATGAACATAAAACTGACACTGGGCCGCAGGGTAAAACCTGTGGCAGCGCTACCGCGTGCGTTTGGCTTCGGCAAGAGCATGGGCTTATTAAGCGGGGTAATTTGCGTTATCGCGCTATTTTCTCTGCTGCAATTGTTTTCCACCCTATTTATTTCCAATATTTTGCGCGACGCCAAGGTTAATCTGGTGACGGGCGATGCGTTGCATCGCCAGCAGGCGACAATGGATCGCGCCAGACTGTCGCTGCTGACGGCCAGCGATACCCTGAACCGTGCGGGCATCTATTATCTGCAGGATAAAGCCACCGGCTCCGAGGGCAGTTGGCATAGCCTGCTGGATGAATCGTTGGCGGCGTTGGCGGCTTCAAAGCAGGCCTTTGCCCGGTTCGAGCGCTTGAGCGCGGCTGCGCCCGAAGCGACGGGCGCCCTGAAAGACAGCTATCGTCTGTTCTATGACGGCCTGAAGGAACAGGCGCAAGGGTTGCAAAGCAGCGCCAGCGTCGATGCGTTTTTCGCCGTGCCGATCCAGGCGTTTCAGGCGGATTTCAACGAGAAGTATCTTGCCTACCAGACGCTGAACGAGCGGCGTGGCGATGACGTCAACGTGCGGCAATTGGCGGCGCTGGAGCAGGCCAAGATCTTTGCGTTTGGCGCGCTGGCGGCGCTGGTGCTGATTGCCGTGGGGGTCTGGGTCGGCGTCTCTCGCTGGGTTATCGCACCGTTGCAGCGGGCAATCGCGCACCTCAACGTGCTGGCCGCCGGCGATCTTTCGCGGCCGTTGCCGCCTGAGCGGGCGTTGAACCGCGAGATGCGTCAGCTGCAGACCAGCATTGGCCATATGCAAAACGGCCTGCAGCGGCTGGTGAGCGAGGTGCGCGATGCGGCGAGCGGGATCCTGAGCGGCGTTGGGCGGCTGGCGGACGGCAATCGCCAGTTGACGGCGCAGTCGGCGAAGCAGGACGGCGAACTGCAGTTGGCGACCGAGCACGTGCAGCAGCTGGCGGCGCGGGTGGAAGAAAACGGCCAATACGCCCAGCAGGCCAGCCAACGAACCGAACAAGCCCGGCAGTACGCCGGCGCCGGTGAGCAGATGATGGCAACCGTCAATGTTTCGATGCAAGGGATCGTCAACCAATCGGCCGAGATGCGCGGTATCGTCGCGCTGATCGACAGCGTGGCGTTCCAGACCCATATTCTGGCGCTGAATGCGGCAATCGAGGCGGCGCACGCCGGCATTCACGGCCGCGGCTTTGCCATCGTAGCCAAAGAGGTGGGTCTGTTGGCGCAAAAGAGCAGCCATTCGACGCGCGATATTCAGCAGTTGATCAACCGTTCACTGCAGCAAATCGATCAAGGTTCGCAGGCGGTGGATCTGCTGACCGGCAACCTGCGCCAGATTATCGATCTGGTGAACAAATGCAGTGCCCTGATGGGGGAAATCTCGCAGGCGTCTTTCAATCAGGGGGAGAGCATTCAGGACGTGACGGCGCGCATTGCGGCGCTGAATCAGGTAGTGCAACAAACCGGCGCCGTGGTGAACGCGGTGACCGACGCTTCTCAGTCGCTGCAGGGCGAATCGGAACGGTTGGAAAAAGCGATGGCGCGTTTCAGGCTGCCGGCGCAATAAATACTTCCGATGCAGATTAATGAATAATAAAGCTGCGCTAAACGTTATTTATTATTTTCCACCGCTGAGGGACGTTATTTCGATAAATAAAAAACAGACCGGCGCTTATGGATTAAAAAAGTGCCGGCCTGCAGAGATTATTTTAACGCGATGATTAACGGCTGGTCTGGTGGCCGATAATGCCACCCAGCGCCGCGCCGCCGAGGGTACCCAGCGTGCTGCCGTCGGTCAGCACCGCACCGCCGACTGCGCCGACGCCCGCGCCGATCGCCGTGTTGCGATCGCGATTGGACATATGCCCACATGCGGTAACGGAAAGCGTTGCCATCACCACCACCAACACACCTGCGGCACGTTTAATATTCATAATGAGTTCCTGGTAAATTGACTGATTAATGGATTAAAAATAATCCGATTAACCTGCCGGTAGAAGTTGGGATGAATGTATTCCTCCGTAAGAAAATCGAACAGGTAAAAATTCTTAATTTTGCGGCGGTGAAAAGCGATTGCTCGCCGAATGTGCGGCCGCCGGTAAAATCGTGGGTCTATACTGGAAAGACGCCTCGCGGGGTGCGGGGCGCACACGCTGGAGGCCGCCATGTCCGATCTCGTTTCCGCATCCGGCAAACCGGTGAAAATCCCCGGCCCGGACCACCCAATCACCTTGACCCGCCATCCGGCGCGGGTTGTCGTGCGTGCAGCCGGTCAGACCCTGGCCGACAGCCGCAACGTGCTCATCCTGCAGGAAGCCACCTATCCGCCGGTGTTTTACTTTCCGCGTGAGGATGTGAATCGGGCGCTGTTGCAGAAAAACGAGCACGTCAGCTACTGCCCTTATAAGGGCGACTGCAGTTATTTCTCCCTTGTGCTTAACGGCGAGCAGGAGGCCAATGTGGCCTGGAGTTATGAAATGCCCTACAACGCCGTGGTAGCGATCAAGGATCATCTGGCATTTTATCCCGATAAAGTGACGGAGATCCGCACAGAAGCGTGAGCCGCCGCCGCCATCGGGCGGGGCAGGTTGACATTCTCATTATCCCTACTCATTATGTGTATTACCGTAAATTGATACGCTTTCCTTATGTTTTAATCCGACATAAACGAAACTCTGAGCAGGTGCCAAGGTGTCTACCTCTACGCGATTTGCCGTTGCCATCCATATTCTGACCAATATCACGCTGTGTCGTGGCCAGACGGTGCGTTCCGAAGACATCGCGCGCAGCGTCAACACGAATCCGACGGTAGTACGGCGCATCCTCGGCGCGCTGGCAGAGGCCGGGCTGACCTATTCACAGATGGGACAAGGCGGTGGGGCGCTGCTGGCGCGGCCGGCGGAAACGATCTCGCTGCTGGACGTGTATCGCGCGGTAGAGGATCAACCGTATTTCATGCTGCACCGTACCCGGCCTAACGATGCGTGCTATATCGGCCACGCCATTACCCCGGTGCTGGAGCAAGAATTTGCACGCGTCGGTCACGCGCTGGAAGCCAGCCTGGCGCAAACCAGCATCGCCGAAATGGCCGGGCAGGTCGAACGGTGCGCAGGCTATCCTTTTGTCCCTTGTTCACCGCAATATCAAGCGGATACGCAATAAAAAACCACGCAAATTCCCGCTACGCGCAGAGCATTTTTTGCATTGCGTTAATGTAATTGTGTAAGTTACATTAGCTCGCATCAAGTGTGATGTAGCTCACGTTTTAGACTGCCTCCCCACGATAATCGATCGATTGGCCGGAAACCTTTTCTTCCGGCGTAGGTTCGCTGTGCTTATAAACCAGGAGAGAACGATGTTAGAAATGATTGAAAGCTTGGCCACCGTGGTGGTCCTGGTGCCGGTAATGGTGGCCGTCTTGCTCGGCGCGATTTACGGCCTGGGTGAAGTGTTCAACGTCTTTTCCGCTATCGGCAGAAAAAATAACGGCTGAATTTGAACGTCAGGGGACGCAACGCCCCCTGACGGAGGGTTACAATACCGTCGCCAGGAAGTTGCGCGTCCTCTCATGTCCCGGCGCATCCAGAACCTGCTGCACGCTGCCCGTTTCAACCACCTTTCCCTGATCCATAAAGACAATCTGGTCGGCCACTTCGCGTGCGAAGCCGATTTCGTGCGTGACCACCACCATGGTCATGCCCGAATGCGCCAAGTCTTTCATCACCTGCAGCACTTCGCCAACCAATTCAGGATCGAGGGCGGAGGTCGGTTCATCAAACAGCAACACCTGTGGGTTCATTGCCAGCGCGCGGGCGATGGCGACGCGCTGCTGCTGGCCGCCGGACAGTTCACGCGGCCAGGCGTTGATGCGATGTTCCAGCCCGACGCGGGTCAGCAGCTGTTTCGCCCGTTCCTGCACCTCGGCTTTTTTTTCCTTTTTCACCCGCAGCGGCGCGTCGCTGACGTTTTGCAACACGGTGCGGTGTGCAAACAAGTTGAACTGCTGAAATACCATGCCAATGCTTTTACGCTGTTCGGCCACCTCGGCTTCTTTCAGCTCGTACAGATGCCGGCCTTTTTGGCGATAGCCGATCAGCTGTTCGCCAACACGAATGGTGCCGCCGTCCAGCTTTTCCAGGTGGTTGATGCAGCGCAACAGGGTGGATTTGCCGGAGCCGGAAGGGCCGAGGATCACCGTTACCGAACCTGCCGGAATGGTCAGGCTGATATTTTTCAACACGTCGGTGCCGGAAAAGGATTTCCGCACCCGGTTGATGTGGATAGATGCGCTCATTGTTCACCTCCCTGAGGGGCTTTGCGGTTGAGGAAGAACCGGCCGCTGCGCGTTGCCTGCGTGCCGCGGCCAAAATAGCGCTCCACGTAGTATTGACCAATCGACAGAATCGAAGTCATGGCCAGATACCACAGGGTGGCGACCAGCAGCAGCGGGATGACCTCGTAGGTGCGTTGGTAAATGATCTGCGCCGAATACAGCACGTCCTGCAGGGCAATCACCGACACCACCGCGGTGGTTTTCAACTGCCCGATCACCTCATTGCCCGCCGGCGGCAGGATGGTGCGCATCGCCTGCGGCAATACCACGCGCCACAGGATTTGCCCACGACGGTAGCCCAGTGCTTTGGCGGCTTCCAACTGGCCGCTGCCGACGCTTTGGATGCCTGCGCGCACGATCTCCGCCGCATAGGCCGACTGATGCATCACCAGCGCAATCACCGCGGCGCTGAAGGTGCTGATAAGGGTATTGGTCGGTGCGCTGGCGACTTCGCCCAGAAACGGGATCCACAAGCTGATGCGGGGATAAAGCGCGGCGATGTTGTACCACAGGAACAGCTGTACCAGCATCGGCACTGCACGGAAGAACCAGGTGTAGAACCAGCTTACCGCCACCAATACCGGATTGGCCGACAGGCGCATCAGCGCCAGCAGCACGCCGCCGGCGAAGCCGAACACCACCGAAATTACCGTCAGCTTCAGCGTCATGAGCACGCCGTTGAGGATGGACGCCTCGGTAAGATTTTCCGCCACCACCGACCATTCAAAGCGCGGGTTGTGCAGCATGGAATTGACGATAACGCCGACGATCAGCAGTACAACCAGGGCGCTGAGCCAGCGCCCGTAATGCCGGTGGCCAACGATGCTCAGTTCCGCGTCGTCGACAGGGTATTGCCCACTCATTTTGCGATCTCTTCATTGATGCCGGCGGTTTTCACGGCACCAAAACCGATATCCCAGCCGTCGAGGATTTTCTGGTAGCTACCGTCGGCGATCAGCGAATTTAGCGCCGCCTGCACCGGTTTCACCAGTTCGGAGCCTTTCGGCAGGGCGATGGCCACCGTGGTACCGTCGATGTTGATATCACCGGCCAGCGTCAGCGGTTTGACGTGGGTGGCCTGGTAGCGCAGCCCTTCATACGGGCCGAAAAACATCGGCACGCGGCCGCTGATCACCGCCTGCACCCCGGCCGGACGGTCCGGGAAGATCGGCATGGTGATGGCCGGCTTGCCGGCGGCGACGCATTGATCGCTGGCCTGCTGCAGGCGGGTGATTTGCGAGGTACCTGCGCCGGCGCCGACGGTCTGGCCGCACAGCTGGGCCAGCTCGGTGTAAGGGCCAAGCGCAGCGTCTTTGCGGGCGATCAAGGCCAGTTTGGAGGCGTTGTAATAGCCGACGAAGTCCACCTGCTGGAAGCGCTTTTTGTTTGCGTCAATGTTGGCCAGCGCGACGTCATAACGGCCGGACTTCAGGCCGGGGATGATGTTGTCGAAACCGCCGGTGTCCTTCCAGTGGATCGCCACGCCCAGGCGATCGGCAATTGCGCTCATCACGTCGATTTCACGCCCAGCCAGCGTTTTGTTGTCCGCCTGGTAAAAGGTGGTCGGCGGGGTGTTCGGGTTGGTGCCGGCAACGATATAGCCGGCCTTTTTGATAGCGTCAGGCAGGCTGTCGTGCAGTGCCGGATCGGCGGCAGCTTTCACCGCCGCCTTGAAGGGAACATCGCCTTCAGCGGCATGACCGGCGGCCAACGGCGCCAGCGTGGAGGAAGCCAACAGCAGGGACAGTACGGTGCGTTTGAATGTGTTTTTCATCATGATTTCCCTGCGGATTAAGCCGATTTTACGTTAGCGAAGTTGATTGCCGGTTCCGGCAGGCCCAGGTTTTCACGCAGGGTTGCATGCTGATACTCTTCACGGAACAGGCCACGGCGGCGCAGCTCCGGGATCACCAGCTCGACGAACAGTTCCAGTTGGTTGGGCAACACCGCCGGCATGATGTTGAAGCCGTCTGCGCCTTGCTGTTCCAGCCACAGCTGGAAGTCGTCGGCGATCTCTGCGGCGGTGCCTACCACCACGCGGTGGCCACGCGAACCGGCCGCGACGGCCGCCAGCTCGCGCAGCGTCAGGTTTTCCCGCGCGGCCAGATCGGTCAGCAGTTTCACGCGGCTTTGGCCGCCTTCGGTGGCGCCCACGTTCGGCACCGGGCCGTCCAGCGGGTAATCGCTCAAATCGAAGCCAAAGCGCGCCGACAGCTGCTCAATGCCGTTATCGATATCCACCAGTTGATTCAGCTGATACCAGGTTTCCTGCGCTTCTTCTTTGGTACGGCCGACAATCGGCATCACACCTGGCAGGATCAGCAGGTGGTCCGGGTTGCGGCCGGCGTCGGCCACGTATTTTTTCTGGCTGCGGTAGAAAGCCTGTCCTTCTTCCAGGCTGGCGGCGGCGGTGAACACCACTTCGGCGGTTTCCGCCGCCAACTGTTGGCCGGCCGGGGAAGAGCCGGCCTCAATGATCACTGGCCGCCCCTGCGGCGAGCGGGAAATATTCAGCGGGCCCTGCACCGAGAAATGCTTGCCCTTATGGTTGGCGGCGTGGATTTTCTCGTCGATAGCGTATACGCCATTTTGCTTATCGCGCACGATGGCGTCTTTTTCCCAGCCGTCCCACAGTTTGTAGCTGGCCTCGAGGAATTCCCGCGCCACTTCATAGCGTTCGGCGTGCGACGGCAGGTCTTCACGACTGAAATTGCGCGCCGCATCGCTGGAGAAAGAGGTCACCACGTTCCAGGCGGCGCGGCCGTGGCTGATATGGTCGATGGAGGCCATGGCGCGTGCCAGGTGGAAAGGTTGATCGAAAGTGGTGGAGGCGGTCGCCGCCAGCCCGATATGGCGGGTGTTAACCGCCAGCGCCGCCAGCAGCGTCAGCGGCTCCAGGCGTGACATCGTCGAGGGCAGGCGGTGCACGCTGGTTGCCAACGCGTCACCGACGAAGAACATATCGAAGGTGCCTTCTTCGGCTTTTTTTGCGATCCAGGTGAACCAGTCGATATCGGTCGGTGAACCGCTGGCGCCTTGTGCGCGCCATCCTCCGATGTGGTGTCCCAGCGCCTGAACGAACAGGCCGAGACGGAGTTGGCGCGATGGTGTTGAAGGTGAAGTACTCATAATTATTCCTGTTTTATTATTAATTTAACAATGCAATCAGTCGCGGCAGCGCGCCAGGGGACATGAGGGCGCAGTCGCGGATAACGCTTTCGCCTTCGAGGCCCGGAAGCAGCTGCAGAATGGCGTGCAGCTTGGCGTCGAGGTCTGTCGGCCGGGCGGCGGTTTGCTTTCTTGTGACCATGTCACTTATTTGCCTTCCGTCCTGCAGCGTCAGGGTCAGGCGATGGAAGCGCATCTCCGGATCGAGCGCGTCCGGCGGGGCTGCGGGATCGACATGGCGCTCAACTTTTGCCGCCAGGGCGGCGATAGCCGCATCGACCGGCTGTTCGCCGTAATGCGTCAGCGGGACCTCGCCGTGGTATAGCGCATCGGCTATGACGTATTCGAGGCTAAAGCGCGCTTCCACACCGGTGGCCGGCTGGCGAATATAGGGTGCGGTATCTGCGCCGGGCGGAAAACTGACCTCAACCAGTGCGATCTCCGCAAGGGCGTCGCCTTGTTCCTGCAGCCGCGCGCGCAGGGCGAGCGCCGCCTCGGCCGCGCTGTGAGTGCCACCGCAGGTCGGGTACCGCTTGAACTCCAGCCCTGGTTGCAGGATGCGCCAGGGCGTGCCCCAGTCGGCGGTCAGGCATTCCGGTTTTTGCCGGCCGTCGCCGTGGGAAGTCAGCAGGCTGTCCAGCACGCCCTCCGGTTGGCCGATGAAACCGGCCTGAGCCAGCAGGGCGGCATTGACCGCGTTGCGTGCCGCCAGCCCTGCGTGCAGCGGTTTGGCCGCCGAACCGAACTGGCTGCGCAGGCCCGCCGCCTGGGTGGCCGCCAGGCCGAGAGCAATCTGCGTTTGCCGCTGGTCAAGCTGCAGATAACGCGCCACGGCGGCGCAGGCGGCGCAGGCGGCGCAGGCGGCGACCGCGCCCAGGGTGGCGGTGCTGTGAAAACCCTGCACGTAATGTTGCGTGCCAGCGGCCAATCCCAGACGGCCAGCGGCCTCTACACCGATGACATAGGCGGTTAACAGCTCAGTGACATTGTCACTCTCACCGTTCAGCGCCAGCAGGGCGGAGAGCACTACGGTGCTAGGATGGCCACGCAGCGCAGGATGGTAATCATCGAAGTCCAACGAGTGGCTGACATAGCCATAGCGCAGTGCACGGTTCTCACTGCTGGTCGGCGGAAACGTCGTGCCGATCGCTGCCAGACCGGCATCGCTCAACGCCCCGCGGGCAATCGGCAATGCGCAGGCGAAGTAATCTTTCACGCCGCGGCGAGCGGCTGACAGGGCGGTTTGATCCGGCTGGCTGTTCAATATCAGATGAGCGAATTGGGCGGTTATCGATAATGACAAGGCGTTAACACCTGAATTTATAGATGGTTATGCACGAGTGCGGGGTGAAAGGTATTGTGTGGCGGTTTTCTTTGTCCCGAAAGAACGAACGGCGCTTCTATATCGCTGAATGGAATATCACGACGGCACTGCGCCGCCGTCAGGGCTGCTGGCAGGCGCGGCAGGCTGCGCTTTAGCTATTTTTGTGCAAAACAAAGCTGAATTTGTTCTAACACGGTAGAGGACTTAGGCCGAGAAAAGGCGAACGCTCATGATGTCGATAAATGCCCTGAGACGCGGTGTAAGATGTTTGCTTGAAGGCCAGAGGATTTTGAGACTGCCACTGTGTCGGCATTGGTCGCCAAGCACGGGTTGGAGCCGCTGCTGCTCCAGCGCCTCCCGCACCGCGAAATCGGGCAGGCAGGCGATGCCCAGGCCCTGTTCCGCCAGGTAAATCAGCGTATCGACGGTGTTGCATACCGTGCGCTTGCCCAGGCCTTCGTCGAGCAGTTTATCTCCGCCCGCCACCGGCCAGGTCTCGACTTTGCCGGTGGTGGGGAATCTGTATAACAGGCAGGCGTGATCGCGCAGTTCTGCCGGCTGGCGGGGTATTCCCGCCCGGCGCAGATAGTCCGGCGCCGCCACCAGCTGTAGGTGAAACGTGCCCAGTTGGCGGCTCATTAAGCGAGAGTCCTCGGTATCGCCCACGCGGATCACCGCATCGAACCCTTCTTCAATCACCGCGACTCGACGGTCGGAAAAATCGGTTTCCAGCTCAATCTCCGGGTAACGCCGAACAAATTCCGCCAGCACCGGATTCAGCAGGCCGCCCACCAGCGGCAAACTGACACGCAGCTTGCCGCGCGGCGCGCTGTGCGTATCGCTGATTTCCCGTTCCGCCGCCGCCAATTCCTCCAGAATGCGCTGGCAGCGGTGCAGAAACAGCCGGCCTTCGGCGGTCAGGGTCATGCTGCGCGTGCTACGGTGAAACAGGCGCGTGCCCAGCCGGTTTTCCAGGCGGGCGATGCTTTTCCCCACCGCGGAAGCGGAAATGCCGAGCACGCGCCCGGCCTCAACGAAACTCAGCGTCTCCGCGGTCTGCACAAAGACGCTCACCCCAGACAGATTATCCATTGCTTGCCCCATTACGGACGTGAGTGTCCGCTATGAAAGGAAATCTAGCCTGTTTTTTCGTTAATCGCCACGCCCTATGCTCGGTGGCGACAGCATGGGCTGACTACCTGGGGTAATAAAGATGAATGAATACGGATCCACCGCCAACGCGATTGACGGCGCGATAGAGAAAGCCTTACGCGAAAAACGATTGGTTGGTGTGGTCGTTTTGGTGGCGCAGGGCGGTGAAATCGTTTATCGACGCGCGGCGGGCATGGCGGATCGCGAAGCCGGCCGGCCGATGGCGCTCAATACGCTGTTTCGTCTGGCCTCGGTGTCCAAACCGATCGTGTCCACGGCGGCGCTGGCGTTGATGGCGCAAGGCGCCGTGCGGTTAGACGATCCGATCACGCGTTGGCTACCGAATTTTCGTCCGCGACTGGCGGATGGCACCCAACCGTTGATGATGTTATGGCATTTGATGACCCACACCGCCGGATTAAGCTACCGATTTTTCCAGCCGGAAGGGGGATTCTACGCTCAGTCGGCGGTCTCCGACGGTATGGATGACGCGTCCGTCAGCCTGCAGGAAAACGTGCGGCGTATTGCCTGCGCCCCTTTGCTGGCTCCGCCCGGCGCGGCGTGGCGCTATTCTATCGCCACCGATGTGTTGGGCGCGGTTATTGAACAGGCGAGCGGCCTGCCGCTGGCGCAGGCAGTAAAAAAATGGGTGACCGGGCCGCTGGCGATGACGGATACCGACTTCCTGGCGGTGGACGCCGCGCGCCTGGCGGCCGCTTACGCCGACCATCCCGGTGGGCCACGCCGCCTGCGCCAACCGGATCGTTTACCGTTCATCGATGGCAGCGCCGGTTTTCTTCTGTCGCCGGCGCGAGCCTTGGATCCGCAGGCTTACGCTTCAGGCGGCGCCGGTATGGTCGGATCGGCCGAGGATTTCCTGCGCTTGCTGGAAGCGTTGCGCCAGGGAGGAAAGCCGGTACTGCCAACCGAGTGGGTGACGGCGCTGACCACCAACCAAATCGGCGATTTAACGATGCCGTTTTGGCCAGGGCGCGGGTTTGGCCTGGGCATCACCGTGCTGAAAGATCCCGTCGCCGCACAAACGCCGGAGTCCGTAGGCAGCTGGCGGATGGGGGGCACCTATGGCCACTCGTGGTTCGTCGATCCTGCCCGGCAGCTCAGCGTGGTGGCGTTTACCAACACGGCGCTGGAGGGGATGTCCGGCGCCTTTGTCGGCGAGATTTGTCAGGCGGTTTATGCCGCGACGGGAGCGAGGTGATGGGTCTGATGCCACCGATTTTCTTCCTCGCGCTGGGGCTGTTCGGCGTTTACTGCATCGAGTTCGGCGTGGTGGGCATTTTGCCGCTGATCATTGCACGGTATGGCATCTCCACGGCGCAGGCAGGCTGGCTGGTCGGGATCTTCGCCCTGACCATTGCGCTGCTCGGGCCGCTGTTGGTGCTGTTGGCGTCGCAATTCAATCGCAAACGCATGTTGTTGATCGCGTTGACCGTGTTTGCGGCGGCCAGCGCGCTGTCCGCCCAGGTGGACAGCTTCTCCATGCTCATGCTGCTGCGCATTGTGCCGGCGTTGTTTCATCCGATCTATTTTTCACTGGCCATGGTGGCGGCCGCGGCGCTTTATCCGCCGCATCAAGCTACCAAAGCAACCGCTTATGCGTTCATCGGCACCAGCATGGGCATGGTGCTGGGGATACCGCTGACGCAATGGATCGCCGGACAGTTCAGCTATGAAGCGTCGTTCAGGTTCTGTGCCTGGGTGAACCTTCTGGCGGCGCTGGGATTGCTGTGGCGTTTGCCTGATGCGGCCGTACAGCGCCTCAGCTATGGCAAACAGTTGGCGATACTGCGCAGCGGTACGCTGTGGCTGAATATCACTACCTGCGTGCTGATCTTTGCCGCCATGTTTGCCGTCTATGCTTACGCGGCCGAGTACCTCAGCCGCGAAATCGGTCTCAGCGGCGGCGTCATCGGCTTTCTTCTGGTGGCGTTCGGTGTGGGCGGTGTCGTGGGCAACCTGTTGGCCGGCAGATGGCTGAGCCGCCATCGTGCGCTGACGGTGCTGCTGCATCCGATAGCCTTGATTGCGGCTTATGCGCTGCTGTATCGCTATGGCAGCGTGAATATTGGCTCGATGACGGCGCTTTGCCTGTATTGGGGAGCGGCGCACACCAGCGGTTTGATTGTCACGCAGATTTGGCTGACCTCCGAAGCCCCGCAAGCGCCGGCGTTCGCCACCGGGCTGTATATCGCCTTTATCAATCTGGGCGTGGCGCTGGGCTCGCTGGCGGGCGGCGGGTTTATTACCGCGTGGGGGCTACAGGGCAGCCTGCTGTGCGGAGCCTTGTTCGCCGCGCTGGCGGTGATTACGATCGCCGCCAGGCTGCGGTTGCAGCGGCAGGCTACCGTTGCGTTGCGTCGATCATCGCCATCACCTGCCGGAACATCGCGCTTTCCGCATCCGCCAGCTCGTTGACCAGCGTAAAGTGATTGCAGTGACGGTCGGCCAGCAGCTGGACGTCGAGGCCATGCGCCAGGCAAGCGTCATAATAGGCCTGCGTCTGGTTTTTGAAACCTTGCGTTTCCCGTTGGCCGACGTCGAGCAGGATCTGCGGCGCATGGTCTTTCGCCGGCAGTAAAAACAGCGGGCTGAGGGTTTGCGCCTGCTCGGGCGTCAGGTGCAACCAGTCGTTGATGTAGATATCGCACAGCGGGCGCAGATCGTAGAGGCCGCTCAGCGCCAGCGCGCCTTTGATCGCGTCGGGCGGCAGGCGATAGCGTTGCTGCCAACCGTCGGCGATCAGCATGCCGCACAGGTGACCGCCGGCCGAACTGCCGCTGACGAAAATGCGCGCCGGATCGATGCCGAACGGCGCCCCGTGATGATAGAGCCAGGCGACGGCGCTGCGCACCTCATGTACGATCTCCGCGAGCGTCGCTTCCGGCGCCAGCGTGTATTCCAGCGTGGCGACCGCCACGCCGCGGCGAGCAAACGCGGCGGCCATCGAACAGGCTTCCTCTTTGCGCTGTGAATGCCAATAGCCGCCATGAATAAAGATCAGCAGCGGGGCGGGTTGTGCGCTGGCCGGGAACAGGTCGAGGCGCTCGGCGGCGCTCATGCCGTAGCGCAGATCGTAAATGCCCGGCGTCTGGGCCTTGGCGCGCTGGGCCAGCGCGGCGTATTCCGCCATGCAGGCGTCAAAATCCTCCACCGAAGCGCGGGCATTGTATTGCACGGCGCGTGCGTTCAGGTCTTCAAACGTCAGATCGATGTTCATGCGTTTCTCCGGATTGTTATGCGTTATGTCTTCATCATCATCGTCCCACAGGCGAAAAGATGTTTGATCGCCGGTGCGCACAATTGCGGCTTCTCCATTGCTGTTATCTGCTGTATATTGCTGTTTTATGCTTTTTACGGCGGAATAAGCCCATGCACAAAGCGGCACGACAGCGCCATTTACTGGATTTGCTCAGCGAACGCGGGCAGGCGGCGGTGGCGGAATTGGCCGGCGCCATCGGCGTTTCGGTCGATACCGTGCGCCGCGATCTGGCCGATCTCGAGCGGCAAGGGTTGGCGCAGAAAAATCACGGCGGGGCGATCGCGCTCGAACCGTCCGGCATGCCACGTCAGGCGCGCGCGGCGCTGTTGCCGCAGATCAAGCAGCGGCTCGGCCGCGCGGTGGCTGCGCAGATCCCGCCCGGCAGCACCCTGATGCTGGATGCGGGCAGTACGCTGTTGGCGGTGGCGCAGGCGTTGCGCGGCCCGGCGACGGTGATCACCGCTTCGCTGGATATCGCGCAGTGCCTGAGCGACAGGCCGGAGATTAACCTGATCCTGCTTGGCGGCCAGTGGGATGTGCGTCAGCGGCTATTTGCCGGCAGCGCCACGCTGGCGTTGCTGGCGCGCTACCGCGCGGACATCGCCTTGCTGGGCGCCTGTGCGGTGCATCCCCAGCTGGGACTGAGCGCCGGCGAAGAGGCCGATGCAGAGGTCAAACGCGCCATGTTGGCCAACAGCGGCGAGCGCTGGCTGGTGGCCGACCATATGAAACTGGACCGCTGCGAGCCGCATCACGTTGCGGATCTGGCGCAGATCCAACGTCTGTTTACCGATCGCCCGTGGGACAACCTGGACGAACAATCATTGATTGAACTTTGTGTCGTCGCCGACGACCGCTAGAGGAGAACACTGATGAACGATACTGCTCGACCGTTGCAGGTGGCGCTGATTGGCTACGGCTTTGTCGGCAAGGCGTTTCACGCGCCGCTGATTAACGCGGTGCCGGGGCTGGAACTGAGCGTGGTGGCTTCACGCGATGCCGCCAAGGTGCATGCCGATCTGCCGCACGTGCAGGTGATCGCCGATCCGCTGGAGGCCATCCGCCGGCCGGAGGTGGATTTGGTGGTGATCGCATCGCCGAACGACACCCATGCGCCGCTGGCGCTGGCCGCACTGGAGGCGGGCAAGCACGTGGTGGTGGATAAGCCGTTTACGCTGGATTTGGCGCAGGCGCGTACGCTGATTGCGGCGGCGGAAAAACACGATCGCCTGCTGTCGGTATTCCAGAACCGCCGCTGGGACAGCGATTTCCTGGGCGTGAAGCAGGTGATCGAACAGGGGCTGATCGGCAAGGTGACGCACTTTGAGTCGCACATCGATCGTTACCGCCCAGAAGTGCGGGTGCGCTGGCGCGAGCAGAACCTGCCGGGCAGCGGGCTGTGGTTTGATCTGGGGCCGCACATGGTCGATCAGGCGCTGCAGCTGTTCGGTTTACCGCACAGCGTGCAGGCCAACATCGCTACGCTGCGCCCCAACGCGCAGATTAACGACTGGGCCCACGTGGTGCTCAACTACCCGACGCACCGTGTGATCCTGCACGGCAGCATGCTGGTGGCGGGCGGCGTCTCACGCTTTACCGTGCACGGCGAGAAAGGCAGCGTGGTCAAAGCGCGCGCCGACGGGCAGGAGAGCCAACTGCTGGCTGGCGTGACGCCGGGCTCGGCGGAGTGGGGCAAAGACGACGATGCGATGAGCCTGTTTATCGGCACGGAGCCGGTGCGTACGCTGCCGACGCCGGATGGCGACCAGCGTCAATATTACGTCCAGGTGCGCGACGCGCTGCGCGGCGCCGGCAGCAATCCGGTTACCGCACCGCAGGCGCTGGCGGTAATGGCGGTGCTGGAGGCGGCCACCCTGGCGGCGGAAACCGGTGTGACTCAGCCGTTGCCGCTCACCGAGGCGGAAATCGCCGCCTGGTAACGGCTCGCATCAGATAAGGCGTCAGGCGCATGGATACAGTGCACGCCGTGCGTCTTCCGCCATCCTACCCCCTGACATAGGCTAATCCTCAGTCTATGTCAGGAGTGCTTATCATGTTATCCCATCCTTCGCCGCAGGGCGTCCGCGGCATACTGGCCGCACTGTCTTTGAGCATGCTGCTGTCATCGCTCGGCATCAGCATCGCCAATGTCGGGCTGCCGGCGCTCGCCACCGCGTTCCATGCCTCGTTCCAAGCGGTGCAGTGGGTATTGCTCTGTTATTTGCTGGCCGTCACCACCTGCATCATCGGCATCGGCCGCTTGGGCGACAGCCTCAATCGCCGCCGCCTGCTGCTGGCGGGCATCGCGCTGTTTACCGCCGCTTCGTTGGCTTGTGCGTTGGCTCCGCAGCTTTGGCTGCTGCTGGCGGCGCGCCTGGCGCAGGGGCTGGGGGGCGCAGTCATGATGTCAATCGCCATGGCGCTGGCGGGCGAGGCGCTGGGCACGGAAAAAATCGGCCGCGCGATGGGGCTGCTCGGCACTATGTCGGCCGTGGGCACCGCGCTGGGGCCGTCGTTGGGCGGCGCGCTGATCGTCGGTTTCGGCTGGCGGGCGATGTTCCTGATCAACCTGCCGCTGGGGCTGCTGGCGCTGTGGCTCGCCTGGCGATACTTGCCGAATGGGCCGCGCGCGGCAGCGCCCCCGGAACCGTTCGATCGCGCCGGTACGCTGCTGCTGGGCGGCGCATTGCTCTGCTATTCACTGGCGATGACCCTTGGGCGCGGCAATTTTGGCTCGCTCAACCTGGCGTTGATGCTGGGGGCGCTGTTGGCGGGGGCGCTGTTCATCGGTGTGGAACGCCGCGCCGTATCGCCGCTGTTGGCGCCGACGCTGTTCCGCCATCCGGCCCTGACGGCGGGGCTGGCGGCCAGCGCGCTGGTGATGACGGTGATGACCGCCACGCTGGTGGTCGGGCCGTTCTATCTGTCACGCGCGCTGGGGTTAAGCGCTGCGCAGGTCGGGCTGGTGATGTCGGCGGGGCCGGCGGTGGCGATCCTGACCGGCATACCGGCCGGTTATCTGGTGGATCGTTTTGGCTCGCAGCGCATCGCCCAGTTTGGGCTGGCGGCGGTGGCCGCCGGGGCGGCATTGCTGTCGTTGCTTAACCGCTGGGGCGTGCTCGGCTATATCGCCCCCATCGCGCTGCTGACCGCCGGCTATGCGCTGTTTCAGGTGGCCAACAACACCATGCTGATGAAGGATCTGTTTCCTGAACGGCGCGGGCTGATCGCCGGCATGGTGAACCTGGCGCGCAATCTCGGGGCGATCACCGGCGCTTCGGCGATGGGGGCGCTGTTTTATCTGGCTTCGCAGCAGGTGGCGGGTACTGCGGCGGCGGCCGCGGTTGACGGCATGCGGGTGACTTACGGCGTGGCGGCGCTGTTGGCGCTGGCTGCGTTGCTCATCGCCTTCGGCGGCCGCCGACGGATGCTGCGTTACGATGCGCGCTGAACCGCGTAGCGTTCTTGCACGAAACCATTGTCCGACTGGGTGACGGCGAGCAGGCGCAGGCGCTGCTCCGGGCCATCGGCGCCGAACAAGGGAATGCCGCCACCCAGCAGCAGCGGCACGCGGGTCATCGTCAGTTCGTCGATCAATCCGGCCTGCAAGAAACGCTGTACGGTCTGGCCGCCGTCGATATACAGGTGACCGCAGCCTTGCTCGGCCAACTGCGCCACGATGGCCGCCGGTTCGCCATTCATCCAGCGAACGTGGCCTGTCTCGTGCGGCGAGGGCGGCTGCGTCGACAGCACCACCACCGGCAGGTCACCATAGGGCCATTCGGGAAAGGCGCGGACTTTTTCATAGGTATGGCGCCCCATTACCAGTGCGTCGATGTCGGCGATAAATGCCTCATAACTCAGGCCGTTTAGCAACGAAACCGCGTACTCGGGGCGCAGCAGCCAGTCGATGTCGCCGTCCGCGCCGGCGATGAATCCGTCTACGCTGGTGGCGATATAAACCGAACATTTCATCAGGCGAGATCTCCCCGGTACACCACATGGACCTTGTTGCCGTCGGGGTCGCGCAGGTAAGCGCCGTAATAGCCCTTGCCGTAATGCGCGCGTTCGCCGGGCTCGCCTTCACTGCTGCCGCCCGCCAGCAGGCCAGCAGCGTAGGCGCGTTTAACCTCCAGCTCATCGGCGGCGAGAAAGGCCAGCATGCTGCCGTTGCCAGCGCTGGCTGGCTGCCTGTCGAAGGGTTGGTAAGCATAGAAACGCGGCAGCGTTTGGCCCGGCTTCACCCAGCAGCGGGCAGCGGGACCGCCGTCCGGCGTCACTTCCCGCCGCTGTAATCCCAGCGGCAACAGAATGGCGTCGTAGAAGGCGGCGGCGGCGTCCAGATCGCTGACGCCGACGGTAATATGGCTGAACATGGCGCTTCCTTTCCGAAGAGAGAGTATGAACGCAAACAGTAGCAGCGATATTGCAGAATGGACAGACCGTAACGGAGGATTCGGATTAGGGACGCGCGCAGGAGCAACGCGCGCTTCACAGTAGGCGGAACAGGCAGCCGCTCAATTGCTTTCGACGCGTGGATTGGCGTGAGTCGGCTGGCTGGGATAGTCAACCTGATGCTTGTGCAGATAATCGCGGATCAGCTGGCGTACCACCTGGGAAGGAGTGACGTCCTGCTGTAGGCACAGTTCTTCCAGAGCTTTCTTCTTGTCCGGGTCAATCAGCACCGTTAGCCGCGCCGTTTTCTTTTCCATCAGGATCCTCCAGAGAATGATAACTGAATGATAATACCACGTGGACGAAGCGGCCAGCCAGACCGCGTCGCCGCTCGTCTTTAGCGGAAATGCAGCCGCTCTATTTTGCGTGACAGGTAGCCGAGTTCGCAGTTGAACAGCTCGCCGCTGCCGGCGGCCAGGTTGCGCAGCGCGCTCAGCGGCAACGTCACCTGGGCCGGCGTGGCGTAAATGATCACGTTGCCGCTGGGGGCGACGCAAAACAATACGGTGCCGAATATCCGGTGCAGGCTGTGGTACAGCAGGCTGTTTTCGTCGGGCAGATCGTGGTAATTCAGCACCAGCCAGCCCCCGTCGTTCAGCCGCGCGGCGCAGTTTTCCAGGAATGTCTGGGTGCCTTGCTGCGGATCCATGGCGAACGCCGAATAGAGATCGGAGAAGATCAGATCGTAACGCGTCTCGGCGGGCGGGCGCACAAAGTCCATGGCGTCGGCGGTGCGCAGGCTGATGGTGTCGGTGGCCGGCAGCGTGAAATAGCGGCGTGCGACGGCGATCACCGCAGCGCGCAGCTCGACGACGTCGAGGCGCATCGCCGGATCGAGCGCGTGCAGCGCACGCAGCAAGCTGCCGCCGCCCAACCCCAAAATCAACGCCGAGGCCGGCGGCTGCCAGGCCACCGCCATCAGCATCGCTTTGATGTAGTTGTGGATCGGCTGCGCGGGGTTGCTGAGGCTCATCTTGCTCTGTTCGCAGATGCCGTCAAACCGCAGCGTGCGGTAGTCCTTGTGGTCGGAAACGATGATTTCGCCCCAGGCGTCGGTTTCGCGAGCGATCACCTGGCCGCGCGGAGAGAAATCAAGGGTTTTGAGTAAGCTGTCAACCAGAGACATGGTATTCGCAGGGCTCCTTCGGCAAGCGGCCTATTTACGGGCGCACATGAAATCGGCGGTGCAAATGCGCTGGCCATCGATGCTGGCGCGGCCGGTAAAGCGGGCGATCGCCCCGCGGCGGCGCACAAAGGCCACCTCCATCAGCACCTGATCGCCGGGGCGGGCGGCGCGATAAAACCGCGCACGCTGAATGGCCGCAAAATAGTAATGCTCCCCCTCGTTTAGCGCCCCGAGATAGTAATGCGCCAGCAGACCGGTGCTTTGCGCCAGCGCTTCCACCAACAGCACGCCGGGAAAACCGGCGAAGTGCGCGTGGCCGTTCCAGAACGTCGGCTCATTGGCGGTGATGTTCTTGATGGCGCTCAGCCTCCCTTCGGCAATGCAGGTGCCGGCGGGCAGCACGCGATCGACCAACAGGCAGGGATAACGATGAGGCAAAATCGCCTGAATATCGTTGAATTGCAGGGGGTGACCAGTCAATGGCATGAGAGAGCGTGATCCTGTCTGCGGCGAAACCGGTGCAAGGGCCGGCGTTCAGTCCATGATGAGTGTAATAACATTATAATAAAATTATCATCAGATGTGCCAGATGAAAAAAACGACGGCGGGGAAACAGGCGAAGAAGGGCGCGTGAGGGAGGCACCCGATCCTGACGACCGGGTGTGGCAGTACGTTTTAGTGCTTGGAGCGGGTCACTTTATCCAGGTAGCCCATCACGAAGGCGGACAGCACAAAGGTAAGGTGGATGATCACATACCACATCAGCTTGTTGTCCGGCACGTTCTTGGCGTCCATAAACACCCGCAGCAGGTGAATGGAGGAAATGGCGACGATAGACGCGGCGACTTTGTTTTTCAGCGAGGTGGCGTCCATTTTGCCCAGCCAGCTCAGTTTTTCTTTCCCTTCGGTGATATCCAGCTGCGAGACGAAGTTTTCATACCCGGAGAACATCACCATCACCAACAACCCGCCCACCAGCGCCATGTCGACCAGCGACAGCAGGGTCAGGATCAGATCGGCTTCCGCGACAGAAAAAATGTTGGGCAGGACGTGCAGGATCTCCTGAAAAAATTTGATCGACAGGGCGACCAGGGCCAGTGAAAGGCCGAAATAAACCGGTGCGAGCAACCAGCGGGAGGCGTACATCGCGTTTTCTAGCAAGCGTTCCATCATAAAATTGTTTTAAATGCGTGGCAAAAAGGGCGCTCAGTATAGCGCAGGTGACCCGGGCGAAATCAACCGGTTGCGTTATCCGAGCGCCTATCACGGCGCGGATCAGGCTGTTGCACGCAAAGAGTGGCGCGTCATGCGGATCAGCAAAGCAACACCCGCCGCGGCCGTCGTCAGCGCCACTACGCCCGGCCATCCCAGGTGTTCCAGTACGCGGCTGCCCAGTGCGGCGCCGGTGGCCATGCCGATGAATACCAGCGTGAACAGAATGGCGTTAAGGCGGCTGCGGGCAGCCGGATCGAGGCCGTAAATAATGGTCTGGTGCGCGATCAGCGTGGCCTGAATGCCGAGATCAAACCCGATGGCGCTCAGCGCAATCAGCCCCCATTGCGCCGATTGCGGTAGCAACGGCAGTAAAAACATCAGGGCGAAAGAAACCGTTACCAGCGCAGCGCCGATTTTAGTGACGGCGTCTGGGCCGTATCGGTCAGCCAGACTGCCCGCCAACGGTGCCGCCAGTGCACCCGCTGCGCCGGCCAGGCCGAACGCGCCGGCGACTGCGCTGCCCAGCTGATAGCGATCGGCCAGCATCACCGCGAGCGTGGACCAGAAGGCGCTGAAGGCGACGGACAAAAAGGCCTGAGACAACGCCGCGCGCCGCAATTCAGGGTAGGTGGCCCAAAGCCGGCTCATCGAACGCAGCAAGGCGGGATAACTCAGCGTGCTGTGTGGCTGAAAGCGCGGCAAAGCTCGCCCTATCACCAGCGTGATCGGTAAAACGGCCAGCGCGGCTAACGCATAAACGCTGCGCCAGCCGAAATAATCGGCGACCAGCCCGCTGAACACGCGCGACAGCAAAATACCGGCCAGCAACCCGGTCATCACGGTGCCGACGATTTTACCGCGTCGGGCATCAGGAGCCAGAGCCGCGGCGGCGGGGATGATGTCCTGCGCGACGGTGGCGGCCAGGCCGAGCGTCAGGCTGCTGAGCAACAGCAGCGAAAAAGAGGAAACCAGGCTGCACAACAGCAGCATCATGGCCAGCAGCACGCCCTTCACCAGAATGATCCCGCGGCGATCGTGGCGATCGCCCAGCGGCGCCAGTAACAGAATACCCAAGGCATACCCCAATTGGGTCAGGGTCGGTACGAATCCGGTATCGCCAACGCCGACATGGAAGTCGGCACCCATGACGCTCAACATCGGCTGACTGTAGTAAATAGAGGCGACGCTAAGGCCGGCGCCGGTGGCCAACAGGAAAACGGTTTTGGCGGAAAGCGCACCGCCGGTGGGTGAGAGGCTCATTCGATAATTCCTGACAAGGTGGATGTGCGGCTATTTTTGTCTTGAATGCTATCGGCGGGTAGACCCGATATGGGTAGAACTGTTATACGTAATGCGTATGAATAAAATTAATTTACCCAACGGCGACCGTATAATACTGCTGCAAACCCTGGTGCGTATTGTCGAGAGCGGGAGCCTGTCGGCGGCGGCGCAGCAGCTGGGCACCTCGCAGCCGACCATCAGCCGACGTCTGCGGGCGTTGGAACAGCTGTTGGGCACCAGGTTGATCCAACGGTCGACGCATGCGCTCCATCTTACCGATGACGGCGAACGCTGCTATCAGCAAGCGCGCGGCTTGCTCGCGCAATGGCAAAGCCTGGAAGATGCGCTGCGCGGCGCGCGCGACGAACCGGTTGGCGCACTGCGCGTGCGCGCTCCGCACGCCTTTGGGCAGGATCAGCTGATCGGGCCGCTCGGGGAGTATTTGCGGCGCTATCCCCAAACCAGCGTGGAGTGGACGCTGAACGACCACTCTCCCGATTTCATTTCCGAAGGCGTAGACTGCGCCATTCACGTTGGCGCGGTGACCGATCCTTCGGTGGTGGCGGTGCTGTTGGCGGAAGTGCCGCGCAGCACGGTGGCGTCACCCGCACTGTTGACTGAACGACCGGCGATCGTCGATCTCGACGATTTGGCATCATTGCCGTGGCTGGCGGTAAACAGTTTTTATCGCAATGAGGTCGTCCTGACCCACGCGACCAGCGGCGAGCAGCGGCGTTTCGACATCGCACCCAGGTTGAGCACCGACAGCCTTTATGCGGCGCGTAAAGCGGCGCTGGAAGGGCTGGGCGTAGCGATCGTGTCGTCTTGGGTGGTGAAAGAAGAGTTGGCGCAAGGATCTCTGCAGACGCTGTTGCCCCTGTGGCGAGCCGAGCCACTGCCTATCTACCTGCTGTATCCCTACGCCAGCTATTATCCCGCGCGTTTACGCAAATTCATGGAAATGATGAAAGAAACGTTGCCGCGCATTATCGGCGCGCAGCCGCCGACGGGGCGCTGACGGCCTTCAGTGCCTGGCTTTTTTACCGTCGCTGTGGCCGAGAGAGCGATCGGGGAAGCTGTGATCGCGCAGCCGCTGCTTTAACTGCGCCGCATCGGGGAAGCCACCGTCAATCTTGCGATCCCAAATCATCACGCCATCGACGCTGATTTGATAGACCCCGCCGGTGCCCGGCATCAGGGTGACGGAGGCGAGATCGTCACCAAAGGTGTTCAGCAGCTCTTGCGCCATCCAGCCGGCGCGCAGCAGCCAGTTGCATTGCGAACAGTAGTGGATCGTCACTGCGGGGGCATTTTTCATCGTTGGCGGATCGAGTAGGAAGCGGTGCTTGCATCATCAGCTGCCGCACCGCCGTTGTCAATTTTCCTAACGGTATGGGCCGAGGCTCGCGGCAGGGGCGCTGTCGGCGATGAATTCGCCGGTGGCCGAGTTGCCGAAGACGGTGCTCTCTGTCGGCACCTTTGCGCCGCCGAACAGCCATTTTACGGAGCCGGCGCCGTGTGAAGAGGCCGCCCAGCCTTGCAGCGGCAGCGTTTGGCTGACGCCGATCTCCCCTACGGCGTGCCAGATCAGGCCGTCGATTGAATAACTGCCTTGTGCCTGGTGGCCATCGGCCCGAACCGTCAGCTTCAGCCATATCGGCGTATTGCTGCTGACGACGGGCTTGCCGTTGACGCCATTTGGCAGACGGGCATCGATTTTTTCCGTACCGGCGCCGTTATCCCGCCGGTACTGCATGCGGATTTCGTGAGCAGCGGTTTGAAATATTGCGATATAGGCGGCGTCATCGGCGGTCGTGGCCCGCGCCATCACTCCGCCTTTGATAAAGCCGTCGGTATGTGACTGCGGGTTGGCGACGAAGGCGCTGAGCGTGCGTTCGGCACCGATAGTGGCACGATCGAAACGAAAATAGCCGCTGTCGCGTTTATTCCAGATATCGCCGGAGTCGACCTTGATGGCGCAGAGTGCACCGGATTCGGTCAGATCCGGCGGTAGCGTGACGTCGATGCCGGTAAACGGATAGCCGGTCATCGGCAGATCGGTGCGCGCCCACCCGTCCCAATCGGCGTTAACCTTGTTGGTGGCCAGATGGTGCGCGCGACTGTTCCAGCCGGTAGCCCAACTGTTTGCGTCGTTCAGGCCGTAGGCGCGGCCGACAAAGCCGGCGGTAAACACCGCGTTCGCCAGGGCGGTGTGGGCGGCCGAGAGGTTGAACATCACGGCGCAGGCGTGTTGGTCGATTTGTTGCGCCTGGGTGATTTCCGGCGTGACGAACGCCAGCCGTTGATTGGCGGTGGCGCCGTTTTGCACATACTGATTGAGCACCGAATTCGGCGAGGCGAGATCGCCGGTGGTGCAGCCAACAATGAACTTGCCGCGCAGGGTGTCGAGCGACGGCCACCCATAGGCGGCGATCGCTGCTTGCAGATCGGTGCAGTCGCCGATCAGATCGGGTGGTCCCCAAATGTGTTCGCGCCCCAGGCGCTCGGCCAACAAACGATCGAGCGATTCGGGTGTTTGATCTCGGGCGGCGTTGAAGTCGTCTTTCAAATCCAGCCACAGGGTGACGACTTCGTGCTGCGGCACCGCGCGATGAAACGCCAACAGCGCGTCCAGTGCATCCGCCAAGGTGTTGACTGAGCTGACCTGATCGATGACCGCCAGATGATAAACGTACCAGTTGCCGTTTAACTGCGGCCAACCGGCGGCGTTATTACTGTTGTGGATATCGATCTCAAGGGAACGGATGCGCCAGTACAGCGCCTGAGCCGGGTAGCTTTCCGTGCGTTGATACGAGTTGTGGGTGCTCTTTTGCCGCACCTGATGGTAGCGAATCGTTGCATCATTCATGACGTTGCCTCTCATCAAGACGCAGGGACGGGACGCGCAGTCCCGCACCCTGCGTGGGTTATGCTTTGCCGTTGCTCCAGCCGGCGGGATCCAATACCAGCGCCGTTTGCAGCCCGATGCTGCCGGTCATCGCCGGGCTGTAGGCCTGTTGTCCATAGAAGGCCGTCGGCGGGGTTCCTGTCGCCGTGCCACCGCCGCTCGGCAGCAGCGGCGAGACGGCCTGCTTGGCCACCGCACCGCCGAGACTGCTGAAAGTTGGCAGGCTGAATTTCCCCAGGACGAAACTTTGCATTCCCCCGACCAGTGGCAGGTTGTAGTTGGGGATGCGGCTGACGAAGGCTGGCAACGGCACGATGCCCAGGCTACCGAAAGCGTTGTAGGCGTTGCTGACCTGGGTGAGCGAGGTCGGGCTGAAGGCCCAGCCGTTGCCGCCGGTCAGCTCGGCGAAACGCGCAGCCTGCTGGAAGGCGGCCGTACCGCCAACCCCTGCGGCGCCGCCACTGATCGCGCCGCCGACGGCACCGGTAACGGCGCCTTTCAGCAGCGACTGTTGCCAACTGCCGCTGTTGGCGACGCCAAAGGCGTCGTTGATGAAGAATTGGCTCACTCCCTGCGCCGCACCTACTGCCGCGCCTACGGTGGCTCCGACCCCTGCGCCGGCCGCCAGGCCCGCCGCAATGCCGCCGGCGGTGGTGGAAGCTGCCGCCGCCGCTGCCGACCCTGCGGCAAAGGCGCCGACTCCGCCGGCGGCGGACAGAGCCCCGGCGAGGGCTCCTATCCCTGCGCCGGCGAATACATAACCGGCTAGCGCGCCGCCGCGCAATCCGGACTGATAGCCGCTGTACAGGGCGACCCCGCCGCCCAGCACGGCGCCGACGGCGGCCCCGATCAGCAAGATGATAATGATTGGGGCGATCTCACCGGAAGGGTCGGTCTGATTAACCGGGTTGTTGCCGCAGTAGACGTAAGGGCCGCCATACTGGAATCTAGGATCGCAGGAGTAAAAGCGCCCCAATTGCGGATCGTAGAAGCGCGCCCGATAGTTATAGAGTCCCAAATCTTCGTCCAACTCCTGGCCGGTGTAGCGATAGCGCAGTAACGAGGACGTGCCGACGCCAGTCGGCAACGATTGGCCGAAGGGCATGTAGTCGAGCAATGCGTTGACCTGACCGTTTTCCGCCACTACGGCACGGATCGAACCTTGCTGATCCTTCAGCACGTACTGGGCCTCACCACCGTCGATGAGCAGCAGCAATCCGCCGACGCCATAGAGATATTGCGTCGTACGAGCGCCGAACTCCATCAGCGGCGCGTCGCTCAGGCCGTGTACGTAAGCGAGTTTGCTGCCGTCGGCGAACCGCTTTTGCACCCGCTGATTGATGCCGTTGTAGCACAGCGCAAGCTGGCGGCCGTCATCCAGTGCGATCGTTAACGGAAGATTATTCAGTGGGTTGTAATCGATACGCTGAATACCGCGACTGGCGGAGAGCGTGACGTTACCGACGACGTCATACTCGTAACGCTGCGCGACCGCGTCATTGGCGAGCACGGCGGCGACTTTGCCGCTGTTCGGCTGATACTCGTAGCTGAAGAGGGTGTCTCCCTGTTGCAGCCGGAGGATGTTGCCGCCGGCGTCGAAGGTCAGCGGCGCGCCGACGCCGAGGCTGTAGGCGGAATTGACGCTGTGCTCGGCGACCGTCAATTGGCCGCGCGGATCGTAGCGATAGCGATAAGCGAAGCTGTTTTCGGGCCTGACCGCATTGTCGTGCACTACGCCGGCGATATTGCCGTTGAAGTAACCGGCGCCCTCGTAGCCGCCGTCGGTGTAGCTGAAGCGATGTTTCAACAGCGGTGCGCCGTCGGCATAGTGGTTGTTGATTTCATTCAACCAGCCGGGAGAGTTATAACTCATGGTGCGTCGCAGCGCCCGCCCCCCCTGTGAATTCAACTGCTCTTCAGCCAGGCTGCCGTCGGCATGGTAACGGTAGCGAACGAACTTCTCCGGATCGTCCGGCGTGCCGATGGCGGCGGTTTGTCCCATGTCGTTATAGCGATAGGCCACGCTGGCGAGCGGCGCGCCGGCGGGATAATCGATGCGGATGACGTTGCCGAGGTTGTCGTAGGCATAGCCCGTGATGTAATCGCCAGCGTCCGGCAGACGCAGTTGCGACAGGGTCGCATTGCCTCCCGTATCGTAGCCATAGCAGTTTTCGACGCAGAGTCCGTCAGCGGCGCGACGGTACATTTTCCACAGGCGGCCGCGCAGAGTCGGCTCGTCGCCTTCGCCGTCATAGACGTTTTGCGTTTGCCAGTCATCATGGTGCGGGTAGTGCGGATCGTTATCGGCGATCGCCTGCAGCGCCGAACCGTCACCCCAGGCTTGCGCCACTTCGCCATCCTCACTCAGGCGCCCCAGAACGTCATATTTTTTATACAACACGCGGTCTTTCGCGCGGCTCAGCGGCGTTGAGCTGAAACGCAGACGTCCGGCAGGATCGTAGATATACGTCGTTTCTCCGGCATCCGGCGTGACGCGTGCAGCGAGCTGACACAGGAAGTTGTAGCGATTGTGGCTGATGAAGGCGTCATCCGCCGGGGAAGACGACGGGTGGCGAACCTGCACGATATTGCCCGCCGCGTCGAAGATCTGTTGGACAGCGTCGCGAACAACGCCGCCGGCCTCGGTCTGCTTGCTCAGCGTCTGGCCACGGCGATCGTTGAGTGACAGCACGCCGGTGCCATCGGCATCGTACAGGGCGCTCACCCGCAATTCTCCAGGGCGACAGGCGATACCTGCCACCTGCGTGTGATCGCTGACGGCGTAAATGAATCGTGTAATATGCGGGTTGTCGCCGGTAATGGCGAAGGTTTTGCCTGGCATGCCTTTGGCCACCGGGCGTTTCAGCGAGGAAGCCTCATAACGGGTGCCGCTATAGGGGTAACCTTCGTCCTGCGGGTAATAATCACTCACTTCACCGGTCATCACGCCGTTTGCGGCGTCCAGTGTGCGGACAAAGGCCGCCCGGTAGCCGAACAACGTGCGTTCAAAGGCGGCGATCTTGGTTTCGGCAACCGTATTGCCCAGCGCGTCGTACAGCGTTTCACGCACCAGGCATCGTCCTTCGTTCAGCACCTGATGCTGCGTTTCCTGCCGGTTGGCGTTTTTATACGTGATGGCCAGCTGTGGCGAACGGAAGGTAACCGCATTGGCAAAATAGATTTCCCCCTGTGCCTGCAGGCTGAATTCACCGTCGATCCTCGCATCGGTCTGAAGGGCGAAAACCTGACGACCGTCGGCATATAACAGAACGGCATCGTCGCCCGGTACCAGCAGCACCGAGGTGGGCAGGCAGCCGTTGGTCGCGTCGTCAGTGTAGGTGTTGCCCGCCAGCGTCAGCCGCCATCCCGCGATGGCGTCCCACTGGGCGCTCAGACTGTCGCCGATCGTCAGGCCGAAGGCGAGGTTCTGCGTCGCCGGCGACGAAAGGGTGAAGCCCACCGCGTAGCGGCCGGCGGTGGCCAACCAACGCAGGCGGTTGAGCGTCGTACCGCAATGCAGTAGCCGGCCCTGGCTGAGACGCCAGGCGCTGTCGTCGTCGCGCCGCCAGCGCGTCCAGGTTTGTTCGCCCTGCGTGAAGGTTTCGTATTGCCCGCCGTCGGCGGCCAGAATTTCGCAGCTGCTGGCGGGATCGTGCTGCGGGTAGCTGAATGGCAGCGTGTCGTGCCAACTACGTGGCGCATAGTTCACCACGCCTTTCTTGCTTTCGCCTTGTGGCCCGGTCTCAACGAACTTTTGCCGCAGCGGATCGTAGCCGCAGCGCAGGACATCGGCGTTGTTACCCATAACGGCGATCTCATCCAGATACAGCGGATCGTAGCAGCGGGCCTCCATCTTGCTGGCCAACGGCGTGACGCTGACGGTGTTGAACAGCACATAGCCGACCGTTTTTTGGTTGTCGAAGGCGAGCGCGAGCGGACGCTCCGGATCGCCGCTATAGGGGATGACGCTTTGCCAGTAAACCCAAGCGCCTTCTGCCGTGGGGACGATCGGCGTGGTGTGCGGCGCGGCGTTGCCACTACGGCTGATCAAGTTTGCCGCACCGGGCGCCGCGTTGAAACCGGGCGAGGTTTTGAGCCAGGCGGAGACAACGACCGGCTGCGTTTGCCGCAGCGGCGCCGTTCGGGTCAGGGTCGCACCGACGCCGAGTTTGAGGCTGCGGCTGCCGACATAGGCGTCGTCGTCGACGATCGCCGTATCGCCGTCGAGCCGCCAGGGATCGGTGCTGTGTTGATAGGGTTCGAAACCGATGAAATCGCACTCATCCGCCGCGCCGCTGACGAACGCCGCCACCGGCAGGATCTGGTTGTTGTCCCACAGCGTGCTTTCGACCTGGCTTTCGCTGTTTTTCTGGGAGAGGATCGCACCATAGAATGTTCTGGCCAGTATTGTGCCTACCGGCAACCACGCGTCACCCGGATCGCTTGCCAGCGCCGGCGGACTGGGGGGCTGGGCGCCAATCGCGGCTTGCAGCACATAGGCTTGCGTGGCGGCCCACACTGTCGGCGCAGCTTCATCGGCAAGCGGCTGTTGCCGTTGCAGAGCGCCGTAGCGTTGCAGACTGCCGGCGTAGATTGGCAGCGCCTCTCCCAGCGCCGCGCTCCCCGCTGCGTCGAATTGGCTGAAGGGCGCGTCGATCGCATTTTTCAGTAAGAACCAGGGATAGGCTTCGAACGCATAGCCGTAGAGTTTGGCAACGCCCTGCGTTTCTCCGGTGGCGGTCACATTGTCAAAGCGCTCGCGGATCAATTTGCCGAAGCGTGAGTCATAGCGATAATCGGTACGTATCGCCAGGCCATCATTAAGGCTGTTGTCGGCGATGCAGCGCGTATAACCGCCGAACAGCGGTCGCTCGACGCCGTCGATCGCTACGGAGGTGAAGGCCATCAGGTTTTTTTGTTCGTGAACCAACAGATTGCCGTCGGCGTCAAACACCTTTTGCTCGATCAATTGGCCGTCCAACAGCCCGGATGATGCTTGATCTGCAGCGCGAACTCGCTGGCCGACCTGCGGATCCTGGCGCGTCAGGCCATTGAAGTAATAGTTCTCGCGATAGCCGAAGCGCGGCGCGGACATGCTCTCGCTGCCGGGATAGCTGGCACTCTTGTAGTACTTGAAGACCGCGCCGGTAGGGTCGCAGGTCGCTGTCGCAATGTCGAACACGTAGCAGGTGGTGCTGACGGCGTAGCCGTCATCGATGCTGACCGTGTCGACGCAGTAATCCACCAGTGCGCCTTGCAGCGTGTTGTCGAGGTAGCGATTCAGCGTCAGGCTTTCCGCATTATCGAAGTCTTTGTTCAGCGGTAGATAGGTAACGAACGCGGACAGGCCGGCGGGATATTGGCCGTTGATATTGGGTTTGACCATGCCGGAGACGCCAATCTGCGTGAAATAACGTTGCGTGAGCGTGTCATCGCCGGCGAAGGCCTGATTGCGGAAGGTTTTCACGGTGGTGTTTTTGGCTGCCGTGCCGTCCAGGTTCAGATAAGAGATAAAGCGCGGTCCCTGATTGATCATGGTGGTGCTGTCTATCGCGTAGGGCACTTCGGCATATCCGGCTGCCGCGTCCAACCAATTGCACCAGGAACCGCGGTGATAGACGCGGTTGCCCATGGTGGCGATATCCGCGCCTGCCGTCGGGAAGTAGTGTCTTTTTCTTTCCGAAGTCGGATCGTCACGGGTATAGAGATCGCGCGCCGCATCGTTCCAGGCGGTGATTTGCCGGTTGGGATCGTAGGCTACCATGCGCGCCTGAGCCGCGAATTCGCGGTTGCTGACGGCGATTGCGTAATCGGCGCCGTAGGCGAACCAGTTGATGTCCTGATCGCTGCAGGTACTGCGTAACAGCAGGCTGTCGTTACGCAGCCAGTCTGCGCCGTTATAGCGCAGCAGATAGGGGCCGGACGCAATCATGGCGTTGTTGACGAATTTTGCCAGGAACGGAATGGTGAGGGTTTGCGACGGCGCGCTTTTCGGCAGGCGGCAGGGAAAGTCAGTGCTGGTCATGGCGCCGAATGCCGCGTCCCATCCGATGACCTTGACGGTGTAATCAACGCTGAGCGAAACCTCCTGCGTGATGTAGGTCAGCGCGATAAACGAGGCGCCGGCGGCAAAACCGAAACGGGTGGCCGACGCATCGCCGCCGAGGGTGAACACCAGCGGGAGTGAGGCGCCGTTTCGCCATTGTTCTTGGCTATCCTGATAATAAAGCGCCAGCCGATTACGGTGTTCGCCGCCGGTGAGGGGGGCATAATCCAGGACGGCGTAATAGCCGTTGGCCGCCGCGATGTAGGGGCGGGCGGTGGCGTTGAGATCGCCAGACCTATCGGCGATCGCCCACCGTTTGGTGAAGTTATCCCAGGTGTAGCGCAGCAGCGTCCGTTGATCCTTGTCGCAGACCACAAAAAAGTTGTCGCCGGCGGCCAGCTGCAGTTGGGTGGTGTTGGCGGCGATTGGCGCGCTGTCGAACCACTCGCCCCATTTGCGGTTATCCTTGTGATAGACATGCGCATAGGATTTGCCGCTCTGCGGGGTGGCATAGGTCAGGCAGGCGAAATCACCGGCAGTGACGACGTTGACACTGTTGATGTCGAAAGCGGCCTTGATCGTTTGCTGCTCGGGAGCCCAGCATTGCCAGCGCCCAAGCCAGGTGTAAAATGTGACGTGGATTTGGTCGCTCGACTCGTTAAGCCACAGGCAGACCGCGTAATCGCCGCCGAACCATACGCGCGGTTTGGCGCTGCGCGGCCAGGGACTGACGATCTGCCGCTGGCGATCGCACAGCGGCAGCGTTTGTTGCTTATACCGGTAGGCGATTTTCGCACCGTCCGGCGTGACGGCGCCACTGAGCGCGCCGGCATTGACCGTACCCGCCGGCCAGTAGCTGAACTGCATCTGCGGCAGCGCACAATTTTCCGCATAGCGCCGCTGGACGCCGGTGAGCGTGCGTTTGACGGTATCACCGTAAAGCGGATCGCTTTGCGGGTAACCGCTGAAATTACTCTGCGTGTCATAGCTCAGCTGCACCGCATAGAGCAATGTGCCCTGCGAGTTTTTGACGACGATGTTGTCCAGATAGCGCGTTTCGTAGCGATCCTGATAGGCTGAAGCGGCGTTGCCGGGGGCCTTGCTGTAGGGGGTATCCCAATGCGGAGACAGGTATTCCCGTGGGCCTGCGGGCGACTGCGTGTCGTACCGCTTCTCCTGATAGCCAAAATCGACGGTGCGATCGAACATGTCGGTGATGCGCGTCAGGTAGCAGGCTTTGGTAAAACTTAAGCCTCGTTCGCCAACCGGCTGTTCAACGGCCTCGTAATGGAAGGCGATCCGATCGCCCCACAGGCTTTCCACCTGCGCCAGATTCCAGATTGCCGCAAAGCGAGACTGCAAGGCATCGCCCTGGGGCGAGTGGGTCAAAGCGGATTGTCCCGACCAGTTGCCCCAGCGCACTTTCCATTGAATGCTCTGATCATCCTGCGCGTTGCCGCCGTAGAAGTAGCTGACCCCGTTGTCCTTGACCAGCTCCCAGCGTTCGAACTGCGGATAATACAGGACCTTGCTGAAATCATAGTGGAAGCACTCAAACGCTTCACCGCCGGAGAAGACGGCGAGTTCGGCGTCCTGGCGCAGCACGTTGAAGGTGCGCTGATAGACTGGGTCGATAATTTCCCATTGTCGATCGTCGAACCGCGTGACGACCTGAGCATGGCAACCCAACTGCAGGCCGGCGGCGATGAAAGCGGATTGGATTTCGGTGTCCACTTTGCCGCTATTGAGCGCGGTGGTGGCGGCGATTGGTAATTTCGCTCTCAGCCAATCGTTGGGCGCGCGAATTAATTCTGATGAGGCGTTGTTGGTATAAATTCGATAAAGGTTGTCACCGGGTGTTGCATTATCCCGGTGATCGGCTTCAATGCGTTCGAAAGGCAATTGCCAGCCTAATCCCATAATTCCGGTTGGTGCGCTAACATTTGATTGATAAATTTCATTTTTGATGTTGCTGCCATAAAATGCAGTGACTTTGACGTCGAGTTGATTCCTTCCGGTTAACGCAACCAAATCAAGCGATAAATTCACATCGCCGCGAAACAGATTGACGCTGTCTTCGAATATGTTTTTTTCATTGCTTTCGAATTGGCTTGGCCGTACTGGCGGGATCTGACCGTTGGTTTTGTCACTCATTTTTAAATACCCTCATCGATAAAGCGCAGGGAAACAAAATGGCTTTCAATCGCCAGGGGCGATTGAAAGCCAGGCGATGCGCCTCTGCGCCCAAACGGCGGGCCAGCGGCCGCTCAACGTCTCAGGATTCGCATTCGGCGATCACCAGCACCCTTACCGTACCTGAGGTTTTATTGTTGGATTTGTCCTCCATAAAGCAGGTGGCGGACACCGTGACACTGCTGCCGCTGAGGCCGGCGATCGCGCTGGAGACGTCGATTGTTTTCAGGTGGTGGTCGGTATTGCCGTAAGAAACGTTAAACCCCTGAACGGCGACGGAAGCATTAATCACCCGTGAACCAAAATCCAAACTTTGAGTGGAGCCGGAACTGACGCTAATAACTTTAAATTGTGTCGTCGACATATATAACCTCGAATTTTTAGACAGCTGTGGGTAGCGCCGCTAAAAATAGCGGCGATGAAAAATAGAAGGTGAAGAAAAGTCTTATCAGAGATAAACAGCATAGTTAAAACTAGGGGAGGTAATTGATTCTGTCAATGCAAGTATAAATAAAATTAAACCATTTCAAAATCATGATGATAAATAAAATAACTTTTTTATCAATGATATTAAGCGTGTTAATTATAATCTTATTCAGTCGTTATTGAACTAAGGGTATTTCTGTGACAGGTGATGTTACATTAATTAGAGAGCGTTGTTTTTATTGTGTTAAGTGAATGGCACTCATGCTTCTGCAATGCCGTGCAATTAATTCAATAAAAAAAATTTCTCTGCTATATTTTAAAGCTAACCGTTTAGCGGAAAAAGAGAATGTGAATTGTCGCCCTGGGTGACAGTAACGACCGTGATCAAGACCGTTTTTATAATCCGGCTGGAGGAATACAGCATGAAAGCTGCCGTAGTGACGAAAAACCATACCGTAGACATTCAGGATAAAGTGCTGCGCCCGCTGAAGCACGGCGAGGCGGCGTTAAAAATGGAGTGTTGCGGGGTGTGCCACACCGACTTGCACGTGAAAAACGGCGATTTCGGCGAGGTGCCGGGCATTACGTTGGGACATGAGGGTATCGGCGTGGTCTCCGCCGTCGGTGAGGGCGTTACCTCGTTAAAAGTGGGTGACCGCGCTAGCGTCGCCTGGTTTTACCAGGGTTGCGGCCATTGCGAATATTGCGTCAGCGGCAACGAAACCCTGTGCCGCTCGGTGAAAAATGCCGGCTACAGCGTTGACGGCGGCATGGCGGAAGAGTGCATCGTGGTGGCGGACTACGCGGTGAAAGTGCCGGACGGGCTCGATTCTTTCGCCGCCAGCAGTATCACCTGCGCCGGGGTCACCACCTACAAGGCGGTGAAAATTTCCGATATCAAGCCGGGGCAGTGGATCGCCATCTATGGCCTGGGCGGGCTGGGCAACCTGGCGTTGCAGTACGCCAAAAACGTGTTTAACGCCAAAGTGATTGCCATCGACGTCAACGACGGCCAGTTGGAGTTCGCCAAACAGATTGGCGCCGATCTGACCATCAACTCCAAAACGCAAAATGCGGAGGAGATCATTCAGCAGCAAACCGGCGGCGCTCACGCGGCGGTGGTGACGGCGGTGGCGAAAGCCGCCTTCAATTCGGCGGTCAATGCGGTGCGCGCCGGCGGTAAAGTGGTGGCCGTGGGGCTGCCGCCGGAGAGCATGGATCTGAGCATTCCGCGCCTGGTGCTGGACGGCATTCAGGTGGTGGGGTCGCTGGTCGGCACACGCGAAGATCTGAAAGAGGCGTTCCAGTTCGCTGCCGAAGGCAAAGTGACGCCGAAAGTGACCAAACGGCCATTGGGCGATATCAACGCCATCTTCGACGAGATGAAGGCGGGCACCATTCGCGGTCGCATGGTGATCGATCTCGGCATGGCGAAATAAGCATCGCTAAAAAAGGCCACCCGCGGGTGGCCTTCTTGTCGCTATGCCCGGCTCAGAACAGGCCCAGCGGTTTGGCGTCGTAGCTGACCAGCAGGTTTTTCACCTGTTGATAGTGCGACAGCGCCGCCTTGTGGGTTTCGCGCCCGATACCGGAGTTCTTGTAGCCGCCGAACGCGGCGTGCGCCGGGTACAGGTGGTAGCAGTTGGTCCACACGCGGCCGGCCTTGATCGCGCGTCCCATGCGGTAGGCGCGGTTGATGTCGCGGGTCCAGAGCCCGGCGCCCAGTCCGAACTCGGTGTCGTTGGCCAACGCTAGAGCTTCGGCCTCATCCTTGAAGGTGGTGACGCCAATCACCGGCCCGAAGATTTCCTCACGGAAGAAACGCATACTGTTGTTGCCGGTAATCAGCGTCGGCTGCAGGTAGAAACCGTTTTGCACTTCGTCGCCGCGCTGAGCGGGTTCGCCGCCCGCAACGATTTTGCCTCCCTCGTTTTTAGCGATGTCGATGTACGACAGGATCTTGTCATACTGCTGTTTTGACGCCTGGGCACCGATCATGGTCTCGGTGTCGAAGGGATCGCCCTGGCGGATGGTGGCGATGCGTGCCAGCACTTTCTCCATAAACTGCGGGTAGATGGATTCCTGGATCAACGCGCGTGAAGGGCAGGTGCACACCTCCCCCTGATTGAAGAAGCCCAGCACCAGCCCCTCAACCGCCTTGTCGATAAACTCCGGCTCCGCCTGCATGATGTCTTCAAAATAAATGTTCGGCGATTTGCCGCCCAGCTCGACGGTGCTGGGGATGATGTTCTCCGCCGCACAGGCGAGGATGTGGCGGCCGACCGGCGTGGAGCCGGTGAAGGCGATTTTTTCGATGCGTTTGCTGCGCGCCAGCGCTTCGCCGGCCTCGGCGCCGAAGCCTTGCACCACGTTGAGCACCCCCGGCGGCAGCAGATCGCCGATCTCTTCCATCAGCACGCTGATGCCGAGCGGCGTCTGTTCCGCCGGTTTCAGCACCACGCAGTTACCGCCCGCCAGCGCCGGCGCCAGTTTCCAGGCGGCCATCAGCAGCGGGAAGTTCCACGGTATGATCTGACCGACTACGCCCAGCGGTTCATAGATATGGTAGGCCACGGTATTTTGGTCGATCTCCGCCGCAGTGCCTTCCTGCGCGCGCAGGCAGCCGGCGAAGTAGCGGAAATGGTCGACCGCCAGCGGCAAATCGGCATTCAGGGTTTCGCGGATCGGTTTGCCGTTGTCCCAGGTTTCGGTCAGCGCCAGCATCTCCAGCCGCGACTCGATGCGATCGGCGATCGCCAGCAGCACGTTGGCGCGTTCTTGCACGCTGGTTTTGCCCCAGGCGTCCGCCGCCGCATGCGCCGCGTCGAGCGCCAGTTCGATGTCTTTGGCGTCGGAACGTGGGAATTCGGCGATCGGCTGGCCGGTCACCGGCGAGGTGTTGGTGAAGTAGTTGCCGGATACCGGTTCGACGAATTTACCGCCAATGTAGTTGCCATAGCGTTTGCGGAACGAAACCAGCGAGCCAGGCAAACCGGGGTGGACATATTTCATGTGAAGCACCTCTCTGCAGATGATAACCGGCGCTATTGGGCTGCGCCTGTGAGTGCGGCATGTCGCCGCAGCACGGAGAAGCACGGCCCGTGCCAGATTGATGAATGGCGAAGATGATCGTTAAAAGATCTTATTTATTAACGCGTTAAAAGTTGATATGACGTGACGAATCATGCGGTACCGCCGCTGGCGATGGGTTTTTGTGTTCCGTGTCGCAACGCCTGATACACATCTGTGATACATATTTGCAACACTCGTAAACGGGGGGAGAAACGCATGTTGCCTGATGACCGCTTGCCCACCGAGGGCGCCAGTTTGTTGACCCGCCCGCTGGCGGAATCCTGGCAGCGCAGCCGGGGCTACGGCCTGACGCGCGCCGATCAACATATCCCTTTTATCAAAGCCGGATTACTCGAAGAGCTACGCAGCCGCAATGACTGGGTGCCGCAACGGGTACAGCCGCTGATCGAGCAGTTGGGCGCGCAAATTACGCGCCAGCCCGCCATCGTGGTGATCGCCGACGCCGACGGACTGGTGCTGGAAACCCGCGGCAATACCGACTTTCTGCACAAGGCGTCGCGCTTTGCGCTGGCGCCGGGCAACCAGTGGGGCGAAGCGGATCGGGGTACCAATGCCATCGGCACCGCGCTGGCACTCGGCGCGTTCTGCGAGGTCCGCGGCGACCAGCATTTCCTCAACCAAAATGCCGGATTGAACTGCACCGCCGCACCGATCTATCGGCCGGATGGCCGCATTGCCGGCATACTGGATCTCTCCGCCCCCGCGCAGCGCCCGTACCGCGATGCACAGCGCCTGATCATGCAGGCGGTGCGGCATATCGAACACCGCTGGGTCAGAAGCGCGATCGCCGACCGTCACTGGACGCTGCGCCTGCACGCCAACGCCGGGAGCCTGGGCAGCGCGCAGGAGCTGCTGCTGGTGTTTCACGACGAAGTGCTGGTCGCCGCCAATCGGCTGGCGATGCTGGAGTTCCGGCTTTCACCGGCCGCATTAGGCTCGGTTGAGTTTGCCCAGCTGTTTCCCGACCTGCTGCGACAGCCCTCCGGCGCACCGCACCAGACGCTGGCCGGCAATCAACGGCATTATTATTCGCTGCTCGAGGCGCCGCAGCGCCGCGTTAGCGCCCTGCGTTCGGTTCCGCCGCCGGCGGAACGGCATGACGAACAGCATCAGAAGGCGCTACGCATTCTCAATGCCGGCCTTTCCCTGTGCGTGACCGGCGAAACCGGCTGCGGTAAAGAGCATTTCAGCCGACGCTTGTTTCAACAGAGCCGCTGGCGCAACGGCAACTTCGTGGCGATCAACTGCGCGGCGCTGCCTGAGCCGCTGATCGAATCCGAACTGTTCGGCTATGCGCCGGGGGCGTTTACCGGCGCCAACCCGAAAGGGTATATCGGCAAGATCCGCGAGGCGGACGGCGGCGTGCTGTTCCTCGATGAAATCGGCGACATGCCGGCGGGCCTGCAAACGCGCCTGCTGCGGGTGTTACAGGAAAAAACGGTCACGCCGCTCGGTAGCCGCAGCGCTTATCCGGTCGATTTCGCGCTGGTCTGCGCCACGCACCACGATCTGCATCGGCAGGTAGAGGCGGGGGCGTTTCGTGAGGATTTGCTGTACCGCATACAGGAATACAGCCTGTGCATCCCGCCGCTCAGAGAGCGGGCGCAGCTGGAGACCTTCATTTTGCAGTTGTGGCGAGAGCTGGGCGGCGAGCGGCGCGACATTCGCCTGTTGCCGGAGGCGCTGGCGATGCTGGCGCGCTATCCATGGCCCGGCAACGTGCGGCAGCTGTTGAGTACGCTCAAGGTGCTGCTGGCATTGGCGGACGATCATGCGGTGCTCACCCTGGACGATCTGCCTCAGTCCATCGCGGTGCTGGCGCCGCGCCAGGAGAACGCCGATACCGGCCAGGCGGATCTGCAGACGGCGATCGACAGGGCGGGCGGCAATCTCAGCCGGGCGGCGAAGGCGCTGGGCGTTTCGCGCAGCACGCTGTACCGCAAGTTGGGGAGGCAGAAAGCGGTGGCGGAATGAAACGTCATGATTGCTCATCAATAACCGGCCCCTCGATGCGGGGCCGGTTCATGCTCTAGTCCCCCAGTCCCGGCGGGTTAATCTCCGAATGGGCAATCTTCTCGTCGCTTTCCGCCCAGCGATCCAGCACCTGCAGATAGCTGCCGTTGGCGATGGCGCTGTTGAGCGAAGCCTGCACCGCGTCCACCAGACCGTTGCCTTTCTTCAGTGTGACGGCGATGTTGGCGGTCTTCGGCCAGCCGCCGGGCACAATGCCCACCAGCCGGGTTTTGCCGGTCAGCCGCGCCTGATAAGCGCCGGAGACGTTGGGCCCGAAGGTGGCGTCGGCGCGGCCAGACTGAATGGCCAACGTGGAGGCGGCCTTGTCGGTGACGTACACCGGCTGCAGCGGTGCCAGTCCCTTGGCGCGGTTCTCCTTGTCCCAGGCCAGCAGCACCGCTTCCTGATTGGTGCCGGAATCGACGATGATCTTTTTGCCGGCGATATCCGGCGCGGTGTTGATCTGGGTGATTTTACTGTCGGACTTGACGTAGAAGCCCAGCGTATCCTGCCGATAGGTGGCGAAATCGAATTTGGTCTTGCGTTCGTTGGTCACGGTGATGTTGTACACCGCGGCGTCATATTTGCCGGAGGCCACCCCCAGCGGCCAGTCTTCCCACGAGGTGGGCACCAGCTTGAGTTTCAACCCCAAACCGTCGGCCACCAGGCGCGCGATGTCCGCCTCGCTGCCGATCACCGTTTTATTGTCGCGCGCGTACAGGCCGAACGGCGGGCCGCTGCCCAGCAGGGAAATGGCCACCGTCAGCGTACCGGGCTCCACGAACTTGAAACCTGCGGGGATTTTGGCGACCGCCTCGGCGTTCTTCACCGTATGGATCGGGGTTTCGTTGGCGACGATATCCACCCCTGGCGCGGCAGCGGCGGAAAAACTCAGCAGCGCCGCCATTACTATCATCTTTTTGCTATCTATCATTATGTTAATTACCTTCATTATTAGGATTGTCACAGGGTCGTTGCACTATCTCTGAAGGCCGCAGGTCTGTGAACGAACAAAATTCACTAACCAATCTTGGAAAAATCATGATGCGCCTCTGGCGGCGCTGAATCGATCGAGGATGAAGCATGTCGTCGCGTTTCGCTACGTTGGGCCGCATACCGCGCGGCGTGTGGGTATTGGGTGGCGTGAGCCTGCTGATGGACGTTTCCTCGGAAATGATCCATAGCCTGCTGCCGCTGTTTATGGCGACGACGCTCGGTGCCAGCGTGATCGTCATCGGGCTGATCGAAGGGCTCGCGGAGACGACGGCATTGATCGTCAAGGTGTTCTCCGGCGTGCTCAGCGATTACCTCGGTAAACGTAAAGGGCTGGCGCTGCTGGGCTACGGGCTGGGCGCCATCAGCAAGCCGTTTTTCGCTATCGCATCGTCGTCCGGCATGGTGATGAGCGCGCGCCTGCTGGATCGCGTGGGCAAAGGCATCCGCGGGGCGCCGCGCGATGCCCTGGTGGCCGACGTGACGCCGCCGGAAATTCGCGGCGCGGCCTTCGGGCTGCGGCAGTCGCTGGATACCGTCGGCGCCTTTTTAGGGCCGCTGCTGGCCGTCGGCCTGATGCTGCTGTGGCACAACGATTTTCGCGCCATCTTTTGGGTGGCGACGGTCCCGGCGGCGCTGGCGATTGCGCTGCTGTTTTTCGGCCTGAAAGAGCCGACCGCCGCGATAACCCACAAGCGCACCAACCCGATCACCCGCGCCAACCTGCGGCTGCTGGGGCGCAGCTATTGGTGGGTGGTGAGCATCGGCGCGATCTTTACGCTGGCGCGCTTCAGCGAAGCGTTCCTGGTGTTGAAGGCGCAGCAGGGCGGCACGCCGCTGGCGCTGATCCCACTGGTGATGGTCGCCATGAATCTGGTCTACGCCTGCTCGGCCTATCCGTTCGGAAAACTGTCTGACCGCATGAGCCATGAAGGATTGCTGAAAGCCGGGTTGCTGGTGCTGATCGCCGCCGACCTGGTATTGGCGCTGAGCGATCATTGGAGCGGGGTGCTGTTTGGCGTAGCGCTGTGGGGGGTGCACATGGGCATGACCCAGGGGCTATTGGCGGCGATGGTGGCGCATACAGCGCCGGCTCATCTGCGCGGCACCGCGTTTGGCATGTTCAATCTGATCAGCGGCGTGGCGCTGCTGCTGGCGAGTCTTGGGGCTGGAACCTTGTGGGAGCTGTTCGGTTCCGCCTCCACCTTCTACGCCGGGGCACTCATCTGCGTAGTGACGCTTATCGGTATGCAGCTGGCGCCGTTTGGCGCACGGCAGGGGGCTTAACGGCCCTCGACAGATTGCGGCACCGCTTGCAGCAGCTCGGGCACCCGCTGGGATTCCACCGCCCGGCTGAACAGAAAACCCTGGCCAATATGGAAACCGGCTTCGCACAGCGTTTGCCGCTGCTGCTCGGTTTCCACGCCCTCGGCGATGATATCGATCGACAGCTTCTGACCGAGGATACCGATGCTTTCCACGATCGCCAGGATCGCCGGTTCGGTGTTCATGCGTTGAACGAAATCGCAGTCCAGCTTAATGCAGTCCAGCGGGTAATCCATGATATGGCTGAATGAGGAATGGCCGGTGCCGAAGTCGTCCAGTGCGATGCGGATGCCCATCTCTTTGAGCATTTGCAGCGCGCGCAGCACGTACTTGGAGCCATGTTTGTTGAACGCGTGCTCGGTCACTTCCAGTTCGATCAGGTGGTGGGGAATATGGAATTTCAGCAGGCGCTGCAGGAAGGTTTCGGCGTAGTTGTCGCGTAAAAATTCGATCGGCGACACGTTCAGCGAGATAGGGCGTACCGCTACGCCGGCCGCGCGCCAGCGGGCGATATCGGCGAAGACCTTCAGCTGCATGGCTTCACTGATCTTGGTCGCCAGCTCGTAGTCGTTGAAGGCTTCGCTGACCGTCGCCGGCAGCTGTATGCCGTTTTGCGGGCAATGCCAGCGCAGCAACGCTTCGAAGCCGACGATGCTGCCGTCGGAGAGGCTGACCTTCGGCTGGTAGCTGGGACGGATGCAGTTGTCGCGCACGATCTGGCGCGCGTAGTTGAGCTGGCTGGCGCGTGCGCGGGCCTTGTCCATCATCTTGCGATCGAACATATAGACGCCGCCGCGGCCACCGTCTTTCAGCTCATACAGCGCGGTATCAGCGCATTTCATCAGTTCCGAAGCGTCGCGGGCATCTTTGGGGTAGATGGCGCCGCCGATGCTCATACCGCAATGCAGCGTCTTGCCACCGTGGGTGATCGGCGTCTCCAGCTGCAGCAGAAACTTGTTGGCGATGCGGAAAATATCCTGCTCGTTTTCAACGTCGCTGATTACCACCGCGAATTCGTCCCCCCCGAGGCGGGAGACGAACGAATGCGTATTCATGCAGGCGCTGAGCCTTTTGCCCAGAACCCGCAGCAGATGGTCGCCCGCCGCGTGGCCCAGCGTGTCGTTCACCAGCTTGAAGTGGTCAAGATCCAGCAGCATCAGCCCGAGGGACTTGTTGCCATGCAGGGCGCGCTTCATCTCTTGCTTCAGCTTTTTCTTGAATAAACGCCGGTTGGGCAGGCCGGTCAATTCGTCATATTCGCTGGCGAGCAACAGACGCTGTTCCATCACGCGTTGCGACGTCACGTCGCGCGAGACGCACAAGATCTCGGCCACGGCGCCGTGTTCATCGCTGACGGGAGAGAGAATGTTGTCCCAATGCTGTTTTTTTCCTTGCGGCGTCACGCTCAATCCCGCGAAGCGCGCATTTTTACCGGCTCTGACGCTGTGCAGCGCCTTGCTGCCACGGCGGCGGACTTCGGGCGACAACAGCCCCAGCCAGGGCATGCCAAACTCTTTTTGCGCCGGATCCAGGCCGAGCGCCAGGCTGCCGGAGCGGTTCATGTGCCGCAGCGTGCCGTCGCGATTGATCACTTTGATGCAGTCGACGCTGGCGTCCAGCATGTCTTGCTGGATAGAGAGCGCCTGAACGTTTTGCTGACGTTGCAGCATTTGCGGGTGGATGTCGGTAGCGGTGAGGTACCAGCTGGGCTCCAGTGCCATGCCGTCCTGACGGGCGTTAAACGCCAGCATAAACCAACGGTAGGCGCCGCTGCGATCGCGCAGGCGGGCCTCGCCGGCGAATGAGGAGAGGGCAACGATCGCCTGGCGCCATTGTGTGGCCAGCCGATCGCGATCGTCGGGGTGCAGGGTATCGAGCCAATCAGCGGCGCCGTGTTCACCGGCGATTGCGCCGGTATAGTCGCGCCACTGTTTATTGAAGTAGCCGCCAAGGCGGTTGCCGAAGCAAATCAGACCGGGCAAGTCGTCTACGATTTCGCTATAGAGATCAATCGGATTTTTGTTATTGGTCTGCTTGGGCAACAGGGTCATGCGGCATTTCCTCGGAAAATTACCCATATTCTCGCTCTCTAGCAGAGCCTCTTTCAATATAGTCTTGCCAATGAAATTGGGAATAGCCAGCGGGCGCGGCTAAAAATCAGCCCGCTAGCATGGAATACATCCAGCGTGAACGCATTAGGAATACTCCTGTTATTTATAAGCCCCCCTTATATTGCAACGAAAAATAAGTGATCGGACCACGATGGGTTTTTGCCATAAAAGTTAATCAATCTGATGTTTCTATTTGATGAAATGTTCAGGTGTTTTTATGCTCTTCCACCGGCTGCTCTGCCGGCGCTATGCGTCTTCACTGACGAAAATCTCACTTATGGCGGCAATAACCGCCATTTTATGCACTCTTCAGCGGTTGTCGCAGCACCGTCGCCCGGCGTTTAGAGAAAAGTTATGATGCAAATCAAGAAATGTTTTGTTTCATCTGTTGACACTTTACTTACGTATAAGATAGCCTCGCGAATGATAATCATTAGCAAAACTGGATGGTGAGGCGAAATGCACCCACAGCCTGATCCTTACGCCCGCACCCGATGGTCGGGGCATTTCGGCGCAACGGCGCCGGCAAGCGTACATTCGCCTCCTCTCCAAACGTCTGCGCCATAGGCGCCCGGCGCGATGGCATCTCTTTGTCTGTCTGCGCCCATTTTCATCTCTCAGCCTGTCTGTTCGCGCGGCCCGCGTCGGGCCCGCATGTGTTATCCGTCGTTTCACGATCATAGGAGGTTTCAGCGCGGTTAAAACGTAAGTTTTCTTCTGGGTATAAATAAACATGGAGCGTAAAATGATACTTAATAAAAGATTGAAGTTAGCGTATTGCGTTTTTCTGGGTTGTTATGGCTTATCCATTCATTCTTCTCTTGCCGCTTATCAGGATCCCGGTCGATTGGGCGTGCCTGACAGTTGGAAAACCGCGGAGTTTAATCGCCAATGGGGGCTTAAGGCTATTTCCGCCGAATTCGCCTATGCCAGAGGCTATACCGGAAAAGGTATAACCATCGGCATTATCGATAACGCCATTCTTTCCCATTCTGAATTCGCCGGTAAACTGACGCGCCTGGATAACGGCAGTTATAACTTCTCGTATGATAAACAAGATAATATGTCTTTCGGCGATCACGGCACGCACGTAGCCGGTATCGCGGCGGCTAAAAGAGATGGCGCAGGTATGCACGGCGTTGCTTTCGACGCGGATATTATCGGCACCAAATTGAATGATTACGGTAATCGCAACGGCCGTGAAGAGCTGATTCAGAGCGCAGCCCGCGTCATCAATAACAGCTGGGGGATCGCGCCAGATATACGGCGAGACGCCAAAGGCGATATCATCTGGTTGCCGAACGGCAGGCCGGACTACGTGGCATTTGTAAAAAGCGAAGTGATCGCCGAGATGATGCGCAGCAAATCCAGCGTGGAATGGGGCAGCGAACAACCGGTGCCCACCGGCGGGCACAGCGCCATGTCGACGCTGCTGCGGGCGGCCAGGCACGGCAAGCTGATCGTCTTCTCGGCAGGAAATTACAACAACTACAATATCCCGGAAGCGCAAAAGTCACTGCCTTACGCTTTCCCGGACGTACTGAATAATTACCTGATTGTGACCAACCTGAGTGACGAAAATCAGTTAAGCGTTTCCTCGACCAGCTGCGGACAAACGGCCAGCTACTGCGTTTCCGCGCCGGGTTCTGATATTTACAGCACCGTTGGCCGGCTGGAATCCAATACCGGTGGCGCCGTGAATCGCGAAGCTTATAATAAGGGCGAGCTGTCGGTTAATCCCGGCTACGGCAATAAATCCGGCACCTCAATGGCGGCGCCGCACGTTACCGGCGTTGCCGCCGTATTGATGCAACGTTTCCCTTATATGAGCGCCGATCAAATATCCGCGGTAATTAAAACCACCGCCACCGATTTGGGTGTTGCCGGTATTGATAATCTGTTCGGCTGGGGACGTGTCAATTTACGCGATGCGATCAACGGTCCGAAAATGTTTATTACCCAAGAGGATATCCCGCAGGAATATTATGTACCGGGCTCCTACAGTGAAAAACAGTTCGTGGTGAATATCCCCGGCCTGGGAAATATCGTCGAACCCGGTACCTCTGTTGAGCGGCGCTGCACGTCGAGCGAATGCGACTTCGATTCGTGGAGTAACGACATCAGCGGGCACGGCGGCTTGACCAAAACGGGCGCCGGTACGCTGGCGTTGTTGGGTAATAACACCTATCGCGGTGATACCTGGGTGAAACAGGGCGTATTGGCGATCAACGGTTCGGTGGCCTCCAACGTCTATATCGAAAATAGCGGCACGTTGTCCGGTGAGGGTACCGTAGGCGCCTTCAGAGCGGTTCGGGGCGGCAGCGTCGCGCCGGGTAACGGCATCGGCACGCTGCATGTGTTGCACGACGCCATTTTTGATCGCGGTTCGCAGTATAACGTGGAAGTGGCGGACAATGGCCGCAGCGATAAGATCGCCGCGCGGCGCGCTTTCCTCAACGGCGGCAGTGTGAATGTCAGCCTGGAGCGCAGCCAAAACCTGCTGTCGCAGAATGAGGCGCAGAGTCTGCTGGGCAACAAGTACACCATCCTGACCACGACGGACGGCGTCAACGGCCGGTTCGAAAACGCCAACCCATCGTATCCGTTTGTTAAAGTCGCGCTGGATTATCAGGGCAATGACGTCGGCCTTGGCATCACGCGCACCGACGCCAGCTTTGACAGCCTGGCCAGCACTGAGAACGAGAAAGCGGTAGCTCGTGCGGTGGAGACGCTCAACGCGACGGAACCAGTCACGGAAACGGTGAAGCGCAGCGTGGCGGCCCCTACCGCTGAGGCGCTAAGCGCACTGCAAGGTGATGAAGGCAAAGCGCAAGCCGCTACCGAAGATGCGGGCGTCGTAACCGGCCATCCGGTGTATGAAAGCTTCCTCGGCTTCACGTCGGCCAGAGAGCTGCAACAGGCGACCCGTCAACTGTCCGGCCAGATCCACGCGGATATGGCTTCCGCCCAGATTAACGAAAGCCGTTACCTGCGCGATGCCGCCACCGAGCGCTTGCGCCAGGCGGAAGGCCGCCGTATCGCTTCCGATATCAAGGCGGATGATAATGGGGCCTGGGCGAAACTGCTGGGCAACTGGGGGCATGCTTCCGGCAACGACAACGCCACCGGCTACCAGACCTCTACCTATGGCGTACTGTTAGGTCTGGACAGCGAACTGTTTGACGACGGCCGGCTTGGGGTGATGACCGGGTATACCCGCACTTCGCTGGATGGCGGTTATCAGTCAGATGCCCACAGCGACAACTACCATCTGGGGCTGTACGGCGACAAACGCTTCGGCGCGTTGGCCCTGCGAGCAGGCGGCACCTATACCTGGCATCGCATCGACACCTCGCGCTCGGTGAACTACGGCGCGCAGTCGGATCGCGAGAAGGCCAAGTATAACGCGCGTACCGGTCAGCTGTTCATCGAAAGCGGCTACGATTGGTCGAGCGATGCGGTCAACCTTGAGCCGTTCGCCAACCTGGCGTATACCCATTACCGTAACGAGGAGATCAACGAGCAAGGCGGGGCAGCGGCACTGCGCGGCGACAAACAAAGTCAGTCCGCCACCGCCTCGACGCTGGGTCTCCGCGCCGACACCGAGTGGCAAACCGACGGTGTGGCGATCGCGCTGCGCGGCGAGCTGGGTTGGCAGCATCAATACGGCAAGCTGGAGCGCAAAACGCAGCTGATGTTCAAACGTACCGATGCGGCGTTCGACGTAAACAGCGTGCCGGTTTCCCGCGATGGGGCGATTCTGAAAGCGGGCGTCGATGTGTCGATTAACAAAAACGCCGTCCTGTCCCTTGGCTACGGCGGGCAGCTGTCGTCCAACCACCAGGATAACAGCGTCAACGCCGGTCTGACCTGGCGCTTCTGATCGCGGTTAGCGTGCTTCGCTTTATTCAGCCCTCATCGTGACGATGGGGGTTTTTTATTGCGCGGGCGGCAAGCCGTCGACGATGGTAATCATGGCTTCCGCCACGTGGCGCCGCTGTTGTTTTGCCAATTGATAGGCCGGTGAATGGTAGCAGGCCAACGCGGTAGCGTAGTCGTCGAATTCGATCAGCACATGCTTTATGAACGCCGGGCCTTCCAGCGTTTGCGCCTGTTCGCCGCGGGCGAGAAAACGGGCGTTGAACTGGCGAAACGCCTGGGGCGCCAAATCCATATAATGCTGATATTGCTGCGGATCTCTTACGGTGACATGGGCAATCCAATACGCGGGCATTTCAGGACTCCTGCTGCAGAATGCGCTTGGCCAGTGCGGCAGCCTCGGTCAGATGTTCGATGACCTCTTGCCTGGCCTGCGTCGGGTTGTTTTGCTCGATGGCGTGATAGATCCGCGTCATGCGCTCGAAACCGGCCAGCTGACGCTCCGGGGTTTTCAGGGTCAGGGCACGCAGGCGACTGATGCGGCTATTCAGGCGTTGAACGATTTCCCAGGCGATGGCGTGATGGGCCACTTGGAAAATGGTTTCATAAAAAGCCTGCGACGCTTCAACGCGCTGAATATCGTCCTGCCCGGCCGAAGCCTGATTAATTGCAATTAATTTTTCATGCAGTTTCTTTTTATCTTCCGGCCCAGCGTTCAAGGCGCAGTCGTGAGCGGCATCCTGTTCAAGCAGCAGACGAATAGTATAAATCTGCTCGGCAATGTCCCAGGTTAAAATAGCGACAATCGGCCCTTTCTTACCGAGCGTCTCAATGAGTCCCTCCGCTTCGAGATAACGGATCACCTCACGCACTACGCTGCGGCTGACGCCCAGCTCCTCGCACAGGCTGCGTTCCACCAAACGATCGCCGGCCTGAAAATACCCTGAGATAATCGCCTGCCTAATTTTCGCCAATGCCAATTCGCGCAAGGTGACCGGTGCATTCTCAATCTTCAATGATGCCTGAACCATAATTGTCTCTATTTTTTGTGGATCATCATTAATCCGGATAACGACGCGAATTCCCGTTTGCCCGGTACTATTAACATCTTTCCAACCCGCAAAGCAACGGCGGCCGATTTCGCGCCGCATCGCCAAAACGGTGAATGTTGCAGCAGCTCACAAAATCGAAAGATAGCCTAAAAAAAACGCTTTTCGTTGCCGATACCCGCTGGCTCAACGGGTTCGGCATCGGCACAGGTTGCCGAGTGGGGGCGGTCATGGCCGGCGTTTTGCCCCCAGTCAAAGCCCAATCGAGTTTATTAATGCATTGATTAATAAGTGTTATTTTCAATTTATTTTTGCCGTCTCATCGCAAAATAAGAATACCGTATTATGGTATACCAAATTTTGACATGCCAATCTGCCCGATGCTATACCCTCGAATCGTGACACATGGTTAACATTCGATTTACTTTTCGAGGTCCCTTATGCATCAAGACATTCGCAAGACCCTGGTCTCTACCGAAACGATCTACACCGACGGCGGCAAATCGGCGGGCAAACCGCTGGTGATGATCGCCGCTGCGGCGGTCATCAAAAACCCCTGGGCCAGACAAGGCTTTGTCGAGGATCTGGCGCCAAAGATTCGAGAAATGGCGCCGGTGCTGGGTGAGCTGCTGACCGGTTTGATCCTCAAGGAGGCCGGTTCCGGCGAGCGGGTGGAAGCCTTCGGCAAAAGCGCGGTGGTGGGGCTGGGCGGCGAGTTGGAACACGCCTCGGCGCTGATCCACACGCTGCATTTTGGCAACCACTACCGCTCGGCGGTCAACGGCAAAAGCTATCTGGCGTTCAACAATACCCGTGGGCCGGCCAACGCGCCGATTCTGATCCCGATGATGGGGAAAAACGACGAAGGCAGCCGTGAGCACTACCTGACATTCCAGTTCAACATCAACGACGCGCCTTTCGACGACGAAATCGTCATTGCACTGGGCGCGGCGCTGGGGGGGCGGCCGCATCACCGTATCGGCAACCGTTATTTGGATCTGAAAGAGTTGGGCCATGATCAGAACAATCCGGCAGCTGTCTGAGCCCGCTCTGCGGGTGGGGTATCTGGAGGCCGGGCGTGGTGAGCCGCTGGTGTTGATCCACGGCGTAGGCATGAATGCGGAGGTCTGGTATCCCCAGCTCGATGCGCTCAGCGCGCGCTTTCGGGTTATCGCCGTCGATATGCCGGGCCACGGCGAAAGCGAAGGCTTCTCCCACGCCGCGACGCTGGAGGATTACGTGCGCTGGATGGCGGCTTTCTTAAACACCCTGGATGCGCCGAGCGTTGCGGTGGCGGGGCACTCGATGGGAGCCTTGATCACGGCCGGTTTGGCGATCGATTATCCGGAGCGGGTTAATCGTGCCGTGGTGATGAGCGGCGTGTTCCAGCGTACGGCCCAAGCCAGCGCCGCGGTCGCGCAACGCGCCAGCGCGTTGGCCAACGGCCAGACACAGCTCGACTCGCCGCTGAGCCGGTGGTTCGGCGCCGATCCTGTCGAACAGCATCTGCGCCGGCAGGTGGGCGGCTGGTTGCAACAGGTGGACGTTGCGGGCTATGCCCGCGCGTATCAGGCATTTGCAACCGGCGATCGGGTGTATGCCCAGCGTTGGCACCTTATCCGCTGCCCGGTATTGGTGCTGACCGGCGAGCACGACGCCAACTCCAGCCCTGAGATGGCGCGGCAAATGGCGCAGGCCGCCCCAAACGGGCGCGCAGTGATCATTGAGAACGCCAAACACATGGTCAGCCTGACCGATGCGCAACGCGTCAACGCGCTGATGCTCGATTTTCTGACCGCAGAGCAACCTTTGACTTTAGGAGCGGCTAATGGACGCGGATAAACGCAGGCAGTTGCGCGACGCTTTCGGCGCCTTTATGACCGGCGTCACCATTGTGACTTCGGTGGACAAACAAGGGCGGCCGATTGGCTTCACCGCCAATTCGTTTTCGTCGGTCTCGCTGGATCCGGCGCTGCTGTTGGTGAGCATCGATAAGCGTTCGGCGAACTTGGAGCACTTTACCCAGTGCAGCCATTTCGCCATCAATATTCTGGCGGAACGGCAAAAAGAGGCTTCAACCATTTTTGCGCAAAAGAACGAAGACCGCTTTGCGCTGATCGATTGGCGCTGGAGCGCGTCACGGGTGCCGCTTATCGATAACAGTTCGGCGTGGTTCGACTGCGCGCTGCATCAGGTGGTGGACGCCGGCGACCATGCCATTCTGATCGGCAAAGTAGAGGGGTTCGAGTCCAACGCGACCGCCGGTCTGGGGTATTACCGCGGTGCATACTTCACGCCTTATCAAAACGCGCAGTCGCTGATTGGCGGGCCGCAGGTGGTGGTGAGCGCGCTGATCGAGTTTGAGGGGCACGCCGTGATGGTGCGGCAAAACGACGGCGGCTATCAGCTGCCGTCCAGCCCGGTGGAGAAACGCAGCGTCAGCGAAACGTTGGGGGATTTACTGCAGCAGTTGGGCATCAATGCCCATCCGGGTTTCGTCTATTCCGTCTACGACGACCGGCAGAAGAACCAGCAACACATCGTTTTTCTGTGCGCGCTGCCGACCGACGCCGGCAGCCTGACGCCGCAGCTGAGCACGGCGGAATGGTTCGACATGCCGACGCTGGCACGGTTGCCGATCAAGGATCCGGCGCTGCGGTCGATGATGGGCCGGTTCGTCAAAGAAAACGCCGTGGGGAATTACGGTATCTATTATGGCGATGAGCACAGCGGTGCCATCAAGCAATTCGCCGGTTGAAGCTAAGCGGGAGAGTGTGATGAAACTGTCTTTATTCGTGCATATGGAACGAACGTTACCCGAAGAATCCCAGGAAAAGCTATACCAGGAGATGATCGAACTGTGTGAAATCGCCGATCGTGGTGGCATGCACGCCATCTGGACCGGTGAGCACCACGGCATGAATTTCACCATTGCGCCGAATCCGTTCATCAATCTGGCGGATATCGCCCGGCGCACGTCCAGGGTGCGGCTCGGCACCGGCACCATCATTGCGCCATTCAATCACCCGATCCGTCTGGCGGGCGAGGCGGCGATGACCGATATCATCACCGGCGGCAGGCTGGAGCTGGGCATTGCGCGCGGCGCCTATTCCTATGAATACGAACGGCTGATGCCCGGTTTAACCGCCTGGGATGCCGGGCAGCGCATGCGCGAGCTGATCCCGGCGGTGAAAAAACTGTGGCAGGGCGACTATGCCCATCAGGGGGAATACTGGTCGTTCCCGGCGACCACCTCTTCGCCGCTGCCGAAACAGCAGCCGCATCCGCCGATTTGGGTAGCGGCGCGCGATCCCAACAGTCACGAATTTGCGGTGCAAAACGGCTGCAACGTTCAGGTTACGCCGCTGCATCAGGGGGAAGAGGAGATCGTAAGGCTGGTAACCTGTTTCAACGAGGCTCGCGCGCGTTTCGCCGCCGAGCAGCCGCTGAAGATCATGCTGTTGCAGCATGGCTACGTGGCGGAAGACGAGGCGGACGCCCGTCTGGCGGCGGAAGAACTCAACCGTTTCTACCACTACTTCGGCGCCTGGTTCAAGAATCAACGTCCGGTTCAAAAAGGGTTGATTCAGCCGCTCAGCGACGAGGAGATTGCTGCCAATACCTATTACTCCGCCGACATGATGCGTAGCAACCTAGCTATCGGCACCGCCAATGAGGTCATTACGCGACTGAAAAAATATGAGGCGCTGGGTTATGACGAGTTTGCGTTGTGGATTGACAGCGGCATGAGCTTTGCGCGTAAAAAGGCCTCTCTGGAGCGGTTCATTCGCTGCGTGATGCCGGAATTTCACTGACGGAGGCGCTAATGGAGTCGTTCGAACTTTACATTGATGGCCGATTTGATGGCGGATCGGCGACCTTCGCCTCGCTCAATCCGGCGACCGGTGAACCCTGGGCGCAGGTGGCGGAAGCGCGCACCCAGGATGTGGATCGCGCCGTTGCGGCGGCGCACCGGGCATTTCAGGGGGCCGAATGGCGCGACATGACCGCCGGCGCGCGCGGCAAGCTGTTATTGCGGCTGGCCGACTTGCTTGAGCAGCACGCCCCCGAGCTGGCGCGGCTGGAGACGCTGGATACCGGCAAGATCATCCGGGAAACCCGGGCGCAGATCGCCTATGTGGCGGAGTACTACCGGTACTACGCCGGCCTGGCCGACAAGATGGAAGGCAGCGTGCTGGCGATCGACAAACCCGACATGGAAACCTGGGTTCGACGCGAACCTATTGGGGTGGTGGCGGCGATCGTGCCCTGGAACAGCCAGCTGTTTCTCGCGGCGGTGAAAATCGGCCCGGCGATCGCCGCCGGCTGCACGCTGGTGGTCAAGGCGGCGGAAACTGCGCCTGTGCCACTGCTGGCGTTCGCCAAACTGATAGACGAGGCCGGCTTTCCACGCGGCGTGTGCAATGTGATCACCGGATTTGCCGCCGACTGCGGCGCGGTGCTGACGGCGCATCCGCAGGTAGACCACATCGCTTTTACCGGCGGCGCGGAAACCGCGAAGCACATCGTTCGCGGCAGTGCGGAAAATCTCGCCAGCACCTCGCTGGAGCTGGGCGGGAAATCGCCGTTTATCGTCTTCGACGACGCGGATCTGACCAGCGCGGCGAATGCGCAGGTGGCGGCCATTTTCGCTGCGTCGGGCCAGAGCTGCGTGGCCGGTTCGCGGCTGCTGGTGGCGGAAAGCATCAAAGACGCGTTTTTGGCCCGGCTGACGGAGAAGATACGCAGCATTCGCATCGGGCCGCCGGATCGCCCAGACACTCAGTTCGGGCCGCTTTGCACCCGGCAGCAGCAAGAGCGGATCGCCGCCATCGTCAGCCGCTCGCTGGAGCAGGGGGCGAAACTGGTGATTGGCCATGCGGCGATCGCTTCACCAGGCTTTTACTACCCGCCGACGATCGTCGATTGCAGTGCGCAACCCGACGCCGAGTGCGTGAAGCAAGAGCTGTTCGGCCCGGTGCTGTCGGTGTTGACCTTCAGGGACGAAGCGGAAGCCATTCAGCTCGCCAATGATTCTGCCTATGGCCTGGCGGCCGGTATTTTCACGCAGAATCTGACGCGCGCGCACCGGGTGACCCGTCGCCTGCGGGTGGGCGTGGTGTGGCTCAATACCTATCGAGCGGTATCGCCGCTGGCGCCGTTCGGCGGTTACGGCAAGTCGGGGTTTGGCCGCGAGGGCGGGATTGACGCCGCGCTGGAATACACCACCAGCAAGACGGTATGGCTGCGCACCAGTGACGATCCGATAGACGATCCCTTCGTCATGCGCTGAGCCAGCGCAATCAGGCGCGATCTCGGATCGCGCCGGCAACCCAGTTTTCATCGCGTTGAAACCGGCGACCGCAATGTCGCCGGGGCAAACGCACGCTTTTTTCGACGTATTGGCACCCTACACGCTGTAAAAAATAATAATCCAGGTTAACCGGGGGATATATGAATTCTCAGCCAGAGCAGACCGCGTTTATTGAAGACAAGTCGATCGATTTTGTTCCCGCCGGGGAGCGTCATGGCCATGCCCGCAGCCTGTTCACCCTGTGGTTTTGCACCAACATTGCGCCGCTGGCGGTCGTGACCGGGGCCATCTCCACACAGACGTTTCATCTCGATATTCTCTCGGCGCTGAGCGCGATTATCGCCGGCCACCTGTTCGGCGGCATTTTTCTGGCGCTGACCTCGGCCCAGGGGCCGCAGGTCGGGATACCGCAAATGGTGCAGAGTCGGGCGCAGTTCGGCCGCTATGGGTCGCTGTTGGTGATCGTGTTCGCCACGGTGATCTATCTGGGATTCTTCATTTCTAATATCACGCTCTCGGGCAAGGTCATCCATAACGTCATCCCGTCATTGAACATGGGCGCGGCGACGGTGATTGGCGCGGTGCTGGCGACGCTGATCGGGGTGGTGGGCTACCGTTTCATCCATAAGATCAACAAAATCGGCGCCTGGGTGATGGGCAGCGCGTTGATCCTCGGGCTGGTATTGATGTTTTCTCAACCGCTGCTGGCGGATTTTTGGCTGCGGGGATCGTTCAGCATTGCCGGTTGGTTCGCCACGTTCTGCATCGGCGCCGTCTGGCAAATCAGCTTCTCGCCCTACACGTCAGACTATTCGCGCTACCTGCCGGCGGAAGTCGGCATTGCCAAACCGTTCCTGTATACCTACTTCGGCGCCTGCAGCGGCACCATTTTGGCCTTTGTGTTCGGCATGGTGGCGGTCAATCTGGTCGCCGGCAGCGATGATGTCATGGAGGCGGTGCGTCAGGCGACGGGAGGGTTGGGGCCGGTGCTGATGGTGCTGTTTCTGATCAACATCATCTGCCATAACTCGATGAATTTGTACGGTGCGGTGCTCTCGTTGATTACCGCCGTACAAACCTTCTTGCCGCAGTGGATGCCGAATGCGCGTATACGTACGCTGTTCTCGACATTGATTCTGCTGGGATCGGTATGGGTGGCGTTGGTCGCCTCGGCCAACTTTGTACATCTGTTCCTGAACCTGATCTTTGCCTTGATCTCGGTGCTGATCCCGTGGTGCATGATCAACCTGATCGATTTTTACCTGCTTAACCGCCAACGCTATGACATTTCGGCCATTTTCAGCGCCGACGGCGGGCGCTATGGCCTGCTTAACACCCGCGCGCTCGGCGTTTATTTCGGCGGTATTGCGGTGCAGGTGCCTTTTGTTGAGAACGCGTTCTTCTCCGGCCCTTACGCCAATCTGATCCCGGGCGCAGACATTTCCTGGGTGATCAGCATGGTGCTGACCGGTATCGCATACCCATTGTGTTGTTCACGACGGGCTAACTGGGCAGTGCAGCTTTAAATGTCATCGCCCTGGAAAAGCCGCTGCTGCCAGTGCAACAGTTGGGTCAGCGTGACTGGCGCCGCGTCAGCCATGGCCACGCGATCTTCCAAGGCAATTTCTCGGGCGCGCTGCAACGATTCGATGCTGAGGCGCTGCAAGTTTTGTTGCGTCGCCTGTTGTATTTGCGCCAGTTCACCCGCGCTAACATGCGGCAACTCATGACGCATCTGCAATAAGAATTCGTCGGTTAACTGCCTCAGCTGTTCAACGGTGAACGTCGGGGATTGCAGCGCGAACAGCAGGCCTTCGGCATCGGCGCAGCGGTGGAAGGCGCATTGCACCACGTAACCCACGTTGCGTTCCACGCGCAGCCGCTGAAAATAGCGCGGCGCGTAAAGCTGGGCCAGCACGCGCAGCGCCCAACGGCCTTCGGCTTCATCGTTTTGCAGCGGGTAAAACTGCAGTAAGGCACTTTCGGCGCCGCTTTCCGTCAGCGTGATGGGGCAATGATGTTGATGTGTCGGCAGCGGCGGCTCCGCGGCCACGAAATAGGGGAAGTCGTACAGCAGGTGCGACAGCTGCCGTTTTAACTCGCCATCGCCGCCGATCAAGGTGGCATGCCATTGTGCTGCTTCGGTTGGCGCACTGAGCGCCGCCGGCAATTGAGCTAACAGGCGGCGAATGGCGATATCGCTTTGTTCTTTCAGCTGCGTATGGCGCAGGTTTCTCGCCGCTTCGCTGAGAACGGTCGGCGGCAACACCGCCAGCGCTCGGTTCACCTCACTCAGCCCGTGGCAGATCAGCGAGTGGCTGCCCGCCAGTTGCAGCAGCCACACGCCCTGATGGCGCTCGAAGCTCAAATGTCCCTCCCGATGCGCCAGTTCTGCCGCCCCGGTGCGCAGCGCCGCCTGTAAGCCGTAGGCCTGTCCATCGCTGAAGCGGCTCGACGGCGCCGGCCGCAGCAGTAGCACAGGCTGCGCTTCGCCGGGGAGCAGATGCCGCAGCGGCGCCAGGCCGGAAGGCAAGGTCGGACTAAGCAGCGCCGCCGAGGTGGCGAAAAAGCGGAAAGGTTCCGCGGCAGACGTCAGCGCGGCGCCGGCGAAGGGGCCAAGCGCCAGCGGCAGCCCTTGAATTTCACGGGTTTCGCCGTGGCCATCAGGCCGCACGGCCAGGCGACGGCGCGGCGCGCTAATCAGCGCCGCAATATGCCGCGGCCAATCGTCGTTCGGCTCCACCGGCGGTAGCCCAAGCGCTCTGGCCCGCAGCTGATCGAGCGGCGCCAAACGGTGGAAATCGCGATTTGCCAGCCGCTCGTAATGCGCAAGCTGAGCCGGTGTCAGCACCCGCAGCGCCTGTAGCCACGCCAGCAGGGCGCTTTCGATGTGGGCAGCTTCAGCGGCTGAACCGTGATTAACGGTAAAGATAAAACTCAGCAGGGCGTTGTTCTCACTGCAGCGCGAATAATCCAGCCGAACGGCGTCACACCACGCCTGAGCGCGCAGCCGCGCCAGCAGCCCGCCGGGGGCTTCGTCCAACAGCAGGCGCTCCAGCCGCCGCAGCCAACCGCGTGAATGGGAACGCGACAGGGCAAACACCAGCCTCAGCTGCGGCGTGCCGGGAAGAGACAGGGTGTAATCTTTCGCGGCGGTTAGCGGCGGTGAGGCTTCGTGCGGTATGGCGCTGCCCGATGGCAAGCGGCTGCCGTAGCGCTGTGCCAGCGCATGCAGCTGCGCCAGCGATTGCGGGCCTTGCAGCCACAGCGTCATGTTTGGCGCGCGAAAATAGCACTGGTGAAACTGCCGCAGCGCCAGCTGCAACGCGGAAATATCGCTGCCGAAGGCGGCGCGGCTGCCGATATGAAAGCGATGCATTGCACCAGGGCCGCCGAACATCTGCCGCTGCGCCGCTTCGCAGCGGGTTTCTACCTCGGCGCGCAGCAGGCGGTATTCGGCGTCGATGACCTCGATCTCCTGCTCAATCGCCTCGGTCGCCAGCTGTGGGGCGGCGAGCATATCGCTTAGCCGCGCCAACCCCTGCGCCAAATGTTCGGTGCCCACCTCGAAGAAAAACGCGGTTTGCGTAGCCTGGGTGGTGGCGTTCAGTCGGCCAGTGACCGACGGTACCCAGCTCATCAGGCCCTCTTGCGCGCTGAAGTTCGCGCTGCCGCGAAACAACATATGCTCCAGCAGGTGCGCCAGGCCCGGCCAGGCGACGGGCGCCTGAAAACTGCCCGCCTCAATGCGCACCAGCGCGGCGGCGCAACCGACAGCAGGGTCGCTTATCGCCTTGACGGCCAAACCGTTCTCGAGCTGCCAAGAGGCGCCGGCGAGTGCCATCGTCAACCCTTGAAGATCAGACGGGAGTTGGTCTGATTGCGAAAACGCAGCTGATCGATACCGATCTGCGAACGGTTCGCCGCTTCCCGCGCCGCCAGAATGGTGCCGTGGTGCGGCGATTTGCCGCACACCGGGTCGGCGTTGTCGGCGTTGCCGGTTAGCATGAACGCCTGACAGCGGCAGCCGCCGTAGTCTTGCTCTTTCTCCGAGCAGGAACGGCAGGGCTCCGGCATCCAGTCATAGCCGCGATAGCGGTTAAAACCGAACGAGTGGTACCAGATATGCTGCAGATCGTGCTCCAGCACCGACGGGAAGGCGATCGGTAACTGACGGGCGCTGTGACAGGGTAACGCCATGCCTTCCGGCGTCACGCTCATGAAGATGGCGCCCCAGCCACCCATGCAGCCTTTGGGGCGCTCCTCGTAGTAGTCCGGCGTGACGAACAGCAGGTTGGCCAGCTTGCCGTCGGCGGCCATGCGTTCGCGGTAGCGTTTCACCACGGTTTCCGCATCGGCGATCTGTTCGCGGGTCGGCAGCAGGCCCTCGCGATTGAGGTGCGCCCAGCCGTAGAACTGGCAGGTCGCCAGCTCGACGTCGTCGGCGTCCAGCTGGATCGCCAGTTCGATAATGCGGTCGATCTGGCCGATATTATGGCGATGCAGCACGAAGTTGAGCACCATCGGATAGCCGAGCGCCTTGACCGCCTTGGCCATGGCCAACTTCTGCTGAAATGCTTTGGCGGAGCCCGCCAGCGCGGCGTTCAACGTTTCATCGCTGGCCTGAAAACTGATCTGAATGTGATCCAGCCCGGCGTCGGCGAAGGTCTGCAGCTTTTTCTCGGTCAGGCCGATGCCGGAGGTGATCAGGTTGGTGTAAAACCTGAGATCGCGGGCGGCGGCGATCAGCTCGGGCAGGTCTTTACGCACCAGCGGCTCGCCGCCGGAGAAGCCGAGCTGCACGCTGCCCATCGCCCGCGCTTGGCGAAACACCTCGATCCACTGCGCGGTGGTCAGCTCTTTTTCCTGCGCGGCAAAATCGAGCGGGTTAGAGCAATAGGGGCACTGCAGCGGGCAACGGTAGGTCAGCTCCGCCAGCAGCCAGAGCGGCGGATTCACCGCCGGCGCACGTGGTTCAGTCACGGAAGGTCACCCATTTTTGTTCGTAGGCGCGCTGGAAAAATTCCAGCACGTCGTCCGCCAACCCTTCGGCGCCGGGGAAGCGGGCGTTCAACTGGGCGATGATGCCGTTCAGCGTAGTGTGGCCGTCGACCAGTTGCAAAATGGCGGCGGCGCTGTCGTTCAGCTTGGCCATGCCTTCCGGGTAGAGGATCACATGGCTGTTTTGCACCTGCTCCCATTGCAGGCGGTAACCGCGGCGGAAGACGGGGGTGTGTTCAGGGTTCAGCGTCATTACACCAGCCTCTGGTTGTGCCATACCCGCGCGGCGGTCACGCTGTGGTAAGGTGGGCGGTTCAGGGTGTAGGCCATGCTCATGGCGTCCAGCATGCTCCACAGAATGTCCAGCTTGAACTGCAGGATCTCCAGCATGCGCTGCTGCTTTTCAACGGTGTCGCAATAGTCCAGCGCCAGCGCCAGGCCGTGTTCCACATCGCGGTTGGCCTGGCCGAGGCGGCTGCGGAAATAATCGTAACCGGCGGCGTCGATCCACGGGTAGTGCTGCGGCCAGCTGTCGAGGCGCGATTGGTGGATTTGCGGCGCGAACAGTTCGGTCAGTGAGCTGCAGGCTGCTTCCTGCCAGCAGGCGCGGCGCGCGAAGTTGACGTAGGCGTCCACCGCGAAGCGCACGCCCGGCAGTACCCGCTCTTCAGAGAGCAAAGTGTCGCGCTGCAGCCCAACGGCTTCGCCCAGGCGCAGCCAGGCCTCGATGCCGCCTTCGTTGCCGCCGTAGCCGTCGTGATCCAGGATGCGCTGTACCCATTTGCGGCGTGTTTCCGGCTGTGGGCAGTTGGCCATGATCGCTGCATCCTTAATCGGAATGCTGGTCTGGTAGTAGAACCGGTTGGCCACCCAGCCCTGGATCTGCTCGCGGGTCGCTTCGCCGTTGTGCATCGCGATGTGGTACGGGTGGTGGATATGGTAATAAGCGCCTTTGGCGCGCAGCGCCGCTTCAAACGCCTGTGGGTCAAGGGGGAGTGGTTGCGTCATGGCGGTCCCTACAGTTCGATATTCATGCCGTCCCAGCTCACTTCAATGCCGGCGGCGGTCAGGCTTTGCCGCTCTGCCGAGTTTTCATTGAGGATAGGGTTGGTATTGTTAATGTGGATCAGGATTTTGCGCCTGGCGGGCAAGGTGGCGAGCAGGGCCGCCAGCCCATGTTCTTCCGCCAGCGCCAGATGCCCCATGTCCTTGCCGGTATTGCGGCCCACGCCGGCGTTGGCCAGCTCGTTGTCGCGCCACAGCGTGCCGTCGATCAGCAGGCAGTCCGCGCGGTGCAGCCACGGCATCAGCGCCTCGTCCGGCTCACCCAGGCCCGGTGCGTACAGCAGCCCGACCCCGCGTGCGGTATCTTCGATAAACAGCGCCACGTTGTGGCCCGGCAGCGGGCGATCGCGATACGGCGAATAAGGCGGCGCGTTGCTGAGCAGCGGAATGGCGGTAAAGCGCACGGTCGGGCAGACCGCCGTGTGGAACGGCTCGCCGGGCGTCACCGGATGGTGAATCAGCCCGCCGTTCCAGTGGGAGAGCATGGGAAACACCGGGAAGCCGGTGCTGAGATCGTCATGTACTTCAGGCGTGCACCAGACGTGATGCGGACAGCCCTCACGCAAATTGAGTAAGCCCGCGCTGTGATCGATCTGGCTGTCGGTCAGCACGATCGCGCCAATGCCGGTGCCGCGCAGCACGTCGGGGTTATTCAATGCGGGCGAGGCCAACAGCTGATGGCAAATGTCCGGAGAAACGTTGCACAGTACCCAGTTTTTTCCGTCGTCGCTGACGGCGATGGAGGACTGCGTGCGGCGCGTGGCGCTGATGCTGTGGTCGCGAACGCCCCGACAGTTGTCGCAGTTGCAATTCCACTGGGGAAAGCCGCCGCCCGCCGCCGAGCCGAGAACTTTTATCTGCATGTCTAAACCAGAAAAGAGAGAAAGAAATGCCCGCGCGAAAGGCGGGCAGACGGGCGATTAACGGTTGGAAATGTACAGCGTCACTTCCAGCCCCAGACGCAGGTCAACAAACTCAGGTTTAGTCCAGGTAGTCATAGCGGTGCTCCTTAGCATGCATCGTAATATGTCGAACCCAATGAGAAACGTTCGCATTCGGCCGGCCCAATGTTGGCGAAATGTGACAAAGATCGCAACCTTTAAAGCGTAACCGGGTTATTCACCCCAGGTGGCGGCGAGCACGTTCAGCCAGTTGCGCCAGGTCAGCTTCTCCAGCAGCCGGTTATCGAACCCGGCCTGCGCCAGCGCTTGCGTCAGGCGCGGCAGGCCTGCTGCGTCATCCAACGATTGCGGTACGTTGACCCCGTCAAAATCAGAGCCAAATCCCACGCGATCTTCACCAAGTTTAGCGATCAAATACTCAACGTGTTTAACAATTTCTGTTAAGCCGGTCGTTGCACTGTCACGTTTACCGTCCGCCCGCAGGAAGGCGGTGCCGAAATTGACGCCGACCATCCCGCCGCTCTGGGCGATGGCGTCCAGCTGCGCGTCGGTCAGGTTGCGTGGCTGCGGGCAGAGGGCATGGGCATTGGAGTGGGTAGCGACCAGCGGTGCGGTGCTCAACGCGGCGGTTTGCCAGAAGGCTTTCTCGTTCATGTGCGAGACGTCTATCATGATGCGGCGCTGATTGCAGGCACGGATCAGCGCCTCGCCGGCCGGCGTCAGGCCGGGGCCGGTATCGGGTGAGCCGGGGAACGACCCGCTGACGCCGGTACCAAAGGCGTTTGGCAGATTCCAGAATGGCCCGATGCTGCGCACGCCCAGCCGGTAGAAGGCCTCCAACTGCGTCAGTTCTGCATCGATCATGCCGGCGCCTTCGATATGCAGCACCGCGGCGATTTGCCGGTTGAGGCGGCACTGTTCTATTTCGGTGGCGGTGCGACAGATGCGCAGCTGCCCCTGAGAAGCCTGCTCCAGCTGCTGCAGGATGGCGATCTGCCGTTCGGCGATCGCCAGCGGATCGAAGGCGGCCTGCGCCTCGTCCTGCGTTTGATTACGCATCTGGGCGATATAGCTGACCGGAGGAATAAATACCGCGAACAGCCCGCCGAAAAATCCGCCGCGCCGCATGCGGGAGAAATCGAGGTGGCCCGGCGTGACGCGGGAATAAAAGGCGGCGACCGGATCGTCGTCATGCTGCAGCCACAGATTGAGCAGCAGGTCGTTATGGCCGTCGAAGACCGGCCAGAGAGGGGGAAGCGTCATGGGCGTTTCACTGAGTCAGGCATCGTGAACGCTATGTTCTCCCATCGAGCGAGGGGGAACAACCCTCGCTCGATGGGGATTTTAAAGCCGAATCGACAGCTCGACGTCATCTGCGAACGGCGTGGAGAGATAGCCTGCCGCCGGGGCACGCACCCGCGCCAGGTAATCCGGGCTGTCATCGGCGTTGTCGGCGACGATCAGCGCGCCGGGCCGCAGACGGCTCTCAAGCAAGTCGAGAATATCAGGGTAAAGTCCCTTGGCGCCGTCGAGCAGCAGCAGATCAACCGTGGCCGGCAGATCGTCGCGCAGCGTTTCCAGGGCGTCGCCCACCCGGATCTCCACCAGGTCGATGACGCCGCCTTCGGTCAGGTTGTTGCGCGCCTGCGCCGCTTTGCCCGGTTCAAACTCGCAGGTGATCAACCGGCCTCCGCCGTTATCGCGCAGCGCGGCGGCTAAGTGCAGGGTAGAAATGCCGAACGACGTACCGAATTCGACAATGTTTTGCGCCCGGCAACCGCGCGCCAGCATATACAGCAATGCGCCGGTTTCCGGCGACACGGCCAGCGGGAAATCCTTCAGGCGGTGGTAGAGTTCGCGGTACTCGGTTTTGCTCTGCATCAGCCTGCTTTGCTCTGCGTCCGGCACGTCGCGGAACAGGGCGGCAAGCGCCGGCGCGTGGCGGGATGCCTGCTGGAACAGGCGGCTTAGCAGCGGCGCTAAGGGGGCAGTGGTCAGGGTACTCATGGCTAATTTCCTGTCGTAAATGGAGCGCGTTAGCGCATGCCGTTATAATATGACGAACTATTCGCATTCCTCTATTCGCATTGGCCGTCCGCTATGACTGAACGCCGCAGTAAGCAAATTTCCTCGAGAAAACAACCACAACAGGCGCGATCTGCCGAACTGGTGTCCGCTATTCTGACCGCCGCTATTCAGGTTTTGGCGCAGGAGGGGGCGGCGCGTTTCACCACCGCCAGGGTGGCCGAGCGTGCCGGCGTCAGCGTCGGGTCGCTTTATCAGTATTTCCCCAATAAGGCGGCGATCCTGTTTCGTTTGCAGAGCGACGAATGGCGGCAGACCACGGATATGCTGAGCCGTATTTTGGCCGATCGCGAGAAAACGCCGTTCGCGCGCTTGCGGTTGTTGGTGCAGGCGTTTATCCGTTCGGAATGTGAAGAGGCGCAGATGCGCGTAGCGTTGAATGATGCGGCGCCGCTTTACCGCGATGCGCCGGAGGCACAGGCGGTAAAGGCAGCCGGCAAGGATATCGTGCAGGTTTTCATGTGCGAAGCGTTGCCTGGTGTTCCGCAGGTCACTCGCCGGTTGGCGGGCGATCTGATCGTCGGCACGTTGGGGGCGGCGGGCAAGCAATTCTCCGAAACGCCGCGAACCGATACCGAGATCGCGGCTTATGCCGATGCGATGGCGGACATGTTTTGCGCTTATCTGGCCGATTTAAACCGGCATCAGAGGCCGTAAACGCTTTTTAGGTGACATTGTCATTCACCGAGGGCTGCGCCTCCCGATGACAAACCGACAACACCAACTGCCGCAGCCAGCGGTGATCCGCCTCGGCGTCCAGGCGCGGGTGCCACATTTGCGAGACGGTAATGGCCGGCGTTTTCACCGGCAGCTCGAAGACGCGCAGCGGGCCATCGGCAGGTTGAGCCTGCAGGAAAGAGGTGGGCAGCAACGCCAACAGGTTTGAGGCTTGCGCCACCGCCAGCGCGGCGGGAAAGCTTGGCACCACGGCGGCGATATGGCGTGCCAGCCCCAGCTCCGCCAGCGCAGCGTCTACCGGCCCGAGAATGCGCCCGCTGCGCGAGGCCACCACGTGGCCGCAGGCGGCGTAGTCGGCGACGCCAATCTCTGGCTGTTGCGCCAGCGGATGTGCGGTTCTCATCACGCCAACGAAGCGATCGCGGAACAGCGCCTGCAGGCGGATTTCCGGGCCCATGTCACCCAACACGCCGATCTCCAGATCGACCAGACCTTCACGCAGGGGGCGGTCGCTTTTCTCCGGCTTGGGCGCAAAGCGCAACCGCACCCGCGGCGCCTGTTCGGCGGCGGCGGCGATCAGCGCCGGGCCGAAGGCCTCGACGAAGCCGTCATTGGCGCGCAGCGTGAAGGTACGATCCAGCGCGGCGGGATCCAATGCTCCCTGCGCCGGACGCAACACAGCGCGGGCTTCGAACGTCGCGTGCCGCGCCCGCTCGCGCAGCGTTTCGGCATAGGGCGTCAGCACCATATGACGGCCGGCGCGCACCAACAGAGGATCACCGGTGGCCGTGCGCAGCCGGCTGAGGGTGCGGCTCATCGCCGAGGCGCTTAAACCGAGACGCCGCGCCGCGCCGGCAACGCTGCCCGCCGTCAGCAGCGCGTCGAGTGCGATCAGCAGGTTGAAATCAGGGTCGGTCATGCGTGCGCATCCTGTCGTGCTGAATAGGGGGGAAGGCGTTCGATGCAGTTTGTGCGTGCGAATGCTGCATCAGTCGCCATGCATTATGCCTGAGCCTGTTTTCGCTGTGCCATGACTTACCGCTAAAAAACCGGAGGGGGACTGGCCCGTTTGCCGTCTGAACATGGCGATAAACGCGGACGGATCGTTATATCCCAGGGTAGAGGCGACATATTTGACGGCTTTCCCTTCCTGTAACAGCGTCATCGCCATGAGGGTTTTGCTTCTCAGCTTCAATTCATTGAAAGAGATGCCGGTAGCGGCGAGAAATCGCCGCGACAGCGTACGCTCACTCAAGCCCAGCATGCCCGACCATTGTGTCAGGGTGTTGAGATCGTGCGGCGCGGCGCTCATTTTTTCGGTCATGATCTTGACAACGTCATCGCTGCCGAGCGGCAGGTAGCTGTCAAAACGCTCCGACAGCGCCAGCTGCTCAAGCAACGCGGTAACCAGCGTCTGGTCCTGAGGCGTGTGCGGATAGCCAATAAGCCTTTCTGAAAAATCGGCCAGCACCGCTTTGACGATCTTATTCAGCCGCAGGGTTTGCGGTTTGCTCGGTAAGGGTTGGCATAGCGGGGGACTGACATGAAGAATGACATAGTCAATTGCACTCTTTGCAACGGATTCATGTTCAGTATTAACGGGGAGCCAAATAGCATATTCCGGTGTGGATAAATAAATATTGTTCTCAATATTTATTTCCGCCAACCCTTTCATGGAATACATCAGTTTTCCCCAAGGCAACGCTTGCAAAGGGAATTGCGTTCCTGCCGGCCAGGATTTATTTCTGAACCAAATCGATATTGGGGCTTCCCCGGTCAATTCTGACGGCTTCATGACGCCTTCCTGTCCGCTTATGGCTGCGCCTTCCTATTATAACAATAAGTTGTCTGATAATCGGCATTTCTATTCTATGGGGAAAGCTTACTCTGGGCAGGTCATTCCCCTGGGTAAAGGTAACCCTATGTACGGCAAAATCATTGATCTTTCGGTGCCGCTGATGAGCGGGATCGCCTCCGATCCGGAAAGTTTTCTGCCGGAAATCGAGTATGTTGATAACCAGCGCGGAGCGTTGCAGCTGGCGGAATCATTCCCCGGTCTGGATCCCCGGGAGTTGCCGCGTCAGGAGGGCTGGGCGGTGGAGTTTGTCCGCATGAGCACCCATGCGGGGACGCATATGGACGCCCCTTATCACTACCATTCGCATATGGATGACGGCTCGGCGTCAAAGACCATTGATGAAATACCGCTGGAATGGTGTATCGGCCCTGGCGTCAAATTGGATTTTCGGCATTTTCCCGACGGTTATGTGGCCACTGCGCATGATATTGAGCGTGAATTAGCGAGGATCGGCCATCCTATCGCCGCCGGCGATATTGTCTTGGTCAACACGGCGGCCGGCGGGCGTTACGGCAGCGAAGATTTTATTCATCGCGGTTGCGGCATGGGCCGTGAAGCGACGCTGTATCTTACTGAACGCGGCGTCAGGGTGGTGGGCACCGATGCCTGGAGCTGGGACGCGCCATTCAGCCATACGCGCACCAAATTTGAACAAAGCGGCGATATTTCGTTTATTTGGGAAGGGCACTATGCCGGCAGTCAATATCCTTATTGCCAGATTGAAAAACTGTGCAATCTTGAATTGCTGCCGCCCTGTGGATTTAACGTGATCAGTCTGCCGGTGAAGGTTTATAAGGCATCCGCCGGCTGGGCTCGGCCGGTTGCAATTATCGAAGCTCAAGCGGGAGAATAAGCGATGGCCAGAATAAAACTGCCGGCAGTGAGTGAATTAACGGCTGAGCAGCAGCAGCAATATGCCCGTTTTCCCGCCAATCTTACGCTGGGTCTGTTGAAAACCAGCCGTTCGGCGCAGGGATATCTGTCCCTGGGCGCTTCTTTTCCGGCCGGGCGACTGTGTGATAAAGATCGGGAAATGATCATATTAAGGGTTGGCGCGTTAAGCCACAGCGCTTATGAGCGTATGCAACACTATCCGCTGGCGATCCTTGCGGGGTGGTGCGATGACGACATCGAGAAAATAGAGCAGGGTGTGGGCATCGACGCCAGAGGGACGGCCATCTTGCATTTTGTCGATGAATGCGTGAAGCAGGTGAAGGTCTCTGCCGACACATTTAACGCGGTCAGGCGCTATTATGACGAGGTTCAACTGGCTGAACTGGCATTAATGATTGGGCACTACATGATGACGGCGCGCTTTTTGGAAACGCTGGAAATCGATCTGGACCTACAAGCGACATCCTGGGAAAACATGTCAACGGATTGAATACGCGCACGGCGTGAGCGCGATAAAAAAGCCGATAACCTGGGGTTATCGGCTTTTAATGCGCAGTGGCAGAGGGTTACGCGGGCAGCTGCTGGGCGGTTTTCTCGACCAGCGCCAGCAACAGCTTGATGTCTTCCAGCGTCACGATCGGGTTCAGCAGCGTCATCTTCAGGCAGGTCACGCCATCGAACTCGGTCACGCCGACGTTGGCGCGGCCAGATTCCAACAGGGCGTCACCGATACGCTGGTTGAACAGCGCGACGGCCGCATCGCCGTTCGCCGCCAGCTGCGCCGGACGGTAGCGGAACAACACGCTGGCCAGCTGCGGCTGCATCACCAGTTCCAGTGCTTCTTGATCGGCGATGTAGCGCGCCACCTGTTGCGCCAGCGTCACGCCATGATCGATGATCTCGGCGTATTGCTTCTGCCCGAGCGCTTCCAGCCCCATCCACAGCTTCAACGCATCGAAGCGGCGGGTGGTCTGTAGCGACTTGGACACCAGGTTCGGCACGCCTTGCGCTTCGTCGAACTCGGAGTTCAGGTAGGCCGCCTGATAGCGCATCAGCTCGTAGTGGCGCTCGTCTTTCAGCAGGAAGGCGCCGCAGCTGATGGTCTGGAAGAACTGTTTATGGAAGTCCAGGGTGATGGAGTCCACCAGCTCCAGGCCGTCCAGGTAGTCGCGGTACTGCTCGGAAAGCAGCAACGCGCCGCCCCAGGCCGCATCCACGTGCACCCAAATCTGCTGCTCCGCCGCCAGCCGCGCGATGTCGCGCAGCGGGTCAATGGCACCGGCGTCGGTGGTGCCGGCGGTGGCGACAATCGCCATCACCTGCTCGCCGTTGGCCTTGGCCTGCGCCAGTTTTTCCGCCAGATCGTTCACGTCCATGCGGGCGAAGCGATCGGTTTTCACCAGGGTGACGGACTGATAACCGAGGCCCATCAGCGCCATGTTCTTCTGCACCGAGAAGTGGGCGTTTTCAGAACAGAACACCTTCAGCTTGCGCAAATCGCCCACCAGACCGTCCTGCTGCACGGAGTGGCCCTGACGCGCGAAGAACGCGTCGCGCGCCAGCATCAGCCCCATCAGGTTGCTCTGGGTGCCGCCGCTGGTGAACACCCCGGCGTCGCCGGACGGGTAACCGACCTGGGCGCGGAGCCACTCGATCAGTTTCATTTCGATCAGCGTGGCCGACGGGCTTTGGTCCCAGGAGTCCATGCTCTGGTTGGTGGCGTTGATCAGCACTTCGGCAGCCTGGCTAATCACCAGGCTCGGGCAGTGCAGGTGCGCCACGCACTGCGGGTGGTGCACCGACAGGCTGTCTTTCAAAAAGTACTCGATGGCGCGCTCGATCGCCGCCTGGTTGCCCAGGCCTTGCGGGGTAAAGTCTAGCTGGATGCGCTCGCGCAGTTCGGCAACGCTTTTGCCCTGATACATCTCGGGCTGTTGCAGCCACTGCACGACGGCTTCACTGCTCTGTGCGATCGCCTGGCGGTAAGCCTCGGCGCTGTGCGCCGAGGAAGCCAGAATCGGGTTTAACTTGGACATCGCGGTCATTCGCTCCAATCAGACAGGCTTGACGCCGGCGGCCAACAGCGCCTGCTCAAATTTATCCAGGAAAATACCCAGCTCATCATTGGTGATCAGCAGGGAAGGCAACAGGCGCAGCACACAGCCGTTGCGCCCGCCGCGCTCCAGGATCAAGCCGGATTCGAAGCATTTTTTCTGCAGCAGCGCGGACAGCTCGCCATCGGCCGGGTAACAGCCCATGTGATCCTGCGCTTCGTTCGGCTTGACGATCTCGATGCCGATCATCAGGCCCAGACCGCGGACGTGACCGATCACCGGATAACGTTTCTGCAGCTCGGTCAGCTTGCCTTTGAGCCATTCGCCCTGAGCGGCCACTTTATCGGCGACCTTATGCTCTTTCAGGTACTGCAGGGTGGTCAGGCCGGTGGCCATCGCCAGCTGGTTGCCGCGGAAGGTGCCGGTGTGGTGGCCCGGTTCCCAGGCATCGAACTCTTTTTTGATGCCCAGCACCGCGAGCGGCAAGCCGCCGCCGACCGCTTTCGACATCACGATGATGTCCGGCTCGATGCCGGCGTGTTCGAAGGCGAACAGCTTGCCCGTACGGGCGAAACCAGCCTGAACTTCGTCGATGATCAGCAGAATGCCATGCTCCTGCGTCACTTTGCGGATGCGCTGCAGCCACTCGGCCGGCGCCGGGTTAACCCCGCCTTCGCCCTGAACGGCTTCTAGGATCACCGCCGCCGGTTTACGCACGCCGCTTTCCACGTCGTTGATCAGGTTGTCGAAGTAGTAGGTCAGCGCCTTGACGCCGGCTTCGCCGCCGATGCCCAGCGGGCAGCGGTATTCATGCGGATAAGGCATGAACTGCACTTCCGGCATCATGCCGTTGATCGCCGCCTTCGGCGACAGGTTGCCGGTGACTGACAGCGCGCCGTGGGTCATGCCGTGATAGCCGCCGGAGAAGCTGATCACGCCGGAACGGCCGGTGTGCTTTTTCGCCAGCTTCAGCGCGGCTTCCACCGCATCGGCGCCGGACGGGCCGCAGAACTGCAGGCAATACCCTTTGCCTTCGCCAGGCAACAGAGAGAGCAGGTAATCGGAGAAACGATCTTTCAACGGGGTCGTGAGATCGAGAGTATGTAACGGCAAGCCGCTGGTAATGACATTTTGGATGCTTTGCAGGACGTCGGGGTGATTATGTCCAAGAGCCAACGTTCCCGCCCCGGCCAGGCAATCAAGATATTGATTATTCTCAACATCAGTGATCCAAACACCCTGGGCTTTCGCAATTGCCAACGGCAATTTGCGCGGATAACTCCTAACATTCGACTCAAATTCGGCTTGACGCGCCAAATAGGTTTCATTGTTTCCGTTTAATGAGTTTGCAACTAAAGTATCAATACGGACTTTATCCGTCATCATATCTCTCCTACAACCGAAGGTCTCAAGACGCAACGATTGAATTAATGAATTAGAAAAGTAACTGCCTTGTGAAAAGCGCGACCAATATATGGCTTTTTTGCCTGGGACTCAATAGCCGATTTTGTTTTGAATTGTTTAGTTTTTTCTTAGGCTCATCAATATGTTGTTGATTTGTTGACCGTTGATTTTGCCAGCAAAAAACAACATTTCTTTAACATTGCGTAAAAATCCTTTTCTGCTTTCCTTTGGCTACTTCTTTAATGCATTTATTATTAAGGTGAATTTCCGATTAATAACATAAATAGAAAATAGCGGCTTATTTTCATCTATTCACCACCTTAAGTCCTATAGCGGTTATATACACAAAATTTGTGATGAATATAAGCGGTCGAGCGTTAAAAGCGCAGTACCCAGAGTGGTGATTTCTTGCAGATTTTACGTAGCGCGATCAAAAAAGCGGGATTTTTGTGCGGTGCCGGCGAGTCTGCCGGCACCGCGGTTATTAACGTTGTCGTAACCAGGCGTGATAGCGCCGCAGAGTGCGGCGGGTGCGCCACCGGTCGATGAGCAGCGACCACAGCGGGGAGTAACGCACGTTGCGCGTCCGATCGCGGCTCAGGGCGTGCATGCGGCGCTTGATCAGCGCCATACGAGCGAGCAGCGTCAGCGTTTTATCGCGCCATTTTACCGGTGCGGGCAGCGCATGAGGGGCTTCGCCGGTTTGCCAGCGGTGCGGCAGATCGGGAATTTCCGCCATGGCGGTGGCGATGCCGACCACCGCGATGCCGCTGTTCAGCACCCGTTGCGCCACCGACGGGCGGGCGATGCCGCCAGTAGTCATCACCGGCATGCGGGCCACTGCGGCGAGATCGCGGGCGAAGGTTAGAAAATAGGCTTCGCGCGCCAGGGTGCTGTCGTCCGCCGCTTCGCCCTGCATCGCCGGGCTCTCATAACTCCCGCCTGACAACTCCACCAGATCGACCGGCAGTTCGTTGAGCATCAACAATACCTGTCGGGCCTCGTCCGGCGAAAAGCCGCCACGCTGAAAATCGGCGGAGTTCAGTTTGACCGCCACGCAAAAGCCTGGCGAGACACGCTGGCGCACCGCGCGCACCACCTCCAGCAGCAGGCGGGCGCGATTCGCCAGCTCGCCCCCCCAACGATCGCTGCGCTGGTTGGACAACGGCGACAAGAACTGGGAGATGAGGTAGCCGTGCGCCGCATGGATCTGCACGCCGGTAAACCCGGCCTGTTCGGCGGCGTGCGCGCTGGCGGCGAAGCGGGCGATCACCTCGGCAATCTGCGCTTCGCTCATGGCCTGCGGCGGGGCAAACTGCTTGCTGTACTTGCCCATCGCCATTGGGATGGCGGAGGGCGCCCAGGCGTTACCGCCCATGTTGGCCATCACCTGACGGCCCGGGTGGCTGAGCTGCATCCATACCTGTGCGCCTTCTTGGCGCGAGGCCGCCGCCCAGGTTTTGAACGCCTCGAGCGGCGTATCCTGTTCCAGCACTACGCCGCCGGGGCCGGTCATGGCGCGTCCGTCGATCATCACGTTGCCGGTGATGATGAGGCCGGCACCGCCGATACCCCAGTGGCGATACAGGCGCCATAGCGCGGGGCCGGGCAGTTGGCCTTCATCGGCCAGATTTTCTTCCAACGCGGCCTTGGCCAGACGGTTGGGTAAGCGGCTGCCGTTGGGCAGAATCAGTGGGGTAAACATCGGGTACGTTCCTGTCGCAGGGGGAATGGCGCTATACTAGGGTTAAAGTTAACTTTAAGGTCAATAGGGCATGAAAATCGGAGAGTTGGCGGAGCGCGCCGGCATGGCCGCGTCGGCGATACGTTACTACGAACAGCAGGGTCTGCTGCCCAAAGCGGTGCGCGGCGTTAACGGATATCGGGTGTATAGCGAAAGCGCGCTGGAGCGGCTGCACCTGATCCAAATCGGCCAGAATCTGGGGTTTTCGCTGCAGGCGATCCGCGGGGTATTGGCGCTGCAGGGCAGCGCCTATCAGGATGGGTTGATACAGGGCGTCGACAGCCGGCTGGCGGAAATCGAACGGATGATGGCGACGCTGAACGAGCAGCGTGAGACGTTGATGGCGACGCGGCGTATTCTGTTAGAATCCGGCGTGGCGGGATTATGCCGCGCAAAAAATGAAAAACAGGCCGGTGCGTGGCCGGCCTGCAAAGATTAACGGTGTTTAAAGGCGGCGCGCCCGGCATATACCGCCGCGATGCCCAATTGGTCTTCGATGCGCATCAGCTGATTGTATTTTTCGATCCGCTCGCCGCGGCACGGCGCGCCGGTTTTCACATGGCCAGCTCGCATCGCAACCGTCATATCGGCGATAAAGCTGTCGACGGTTTCGCCGCTGCGGTGTGAGATAAAGGCGCCCCAGCCATTTGCCTGGCAAAGCTGCACGGCGGCGAAAGTTTCGCTCAGCGTGCCAATCTGGTTCAGCTTGATCAGCGCCGCATTGGCCAATCTTTCATCAATCCCGCGCTGGATGTATTTCACGTTGGTGACGAACAGATCGTCACCGACCAGTTCCACCTGATCGCCCAGGGCGTCGCTGAGAATGCGCCAGCCCGCCCAGTCGTCCTCGGCCAAACCGTCTTCAATCAGCACGATGGGAAAATCTTGCACCAGCCGCTGGTAATAGGCCGTCATCTGTTCGGCATCCAGTTCAGCGTTTTCGCTGCGCAGGCGGTATTTGCCGTTGGCATAGAATTCACTCGAGGCCGGGTCCATACAAATGGCGATATCGTCTCCCGGTTGATAACCGGCTTTCTCTATCGCCTGCACGATCAGCTCCAGCGGTTGCCGGTTCGAGGCAACCGCCGGCGCAAAACCGCCTTCGTCGCCAACGCCGACCGACAGGCCTTTCTCCAACAGAATTTGGCGCAGCGCCTGATAAACTTCACTGCCCCAGCGCACGGCCTCGCGCAGCGACGGCGCGCCCAGCGGCGCTATCATAAATTCCTGAAAGTCCGCACCTTGCCAGCGGGCATGCACGCCGCCGTTGATGATATTCATGCAGGGCACCGGCAGCAGGTTGGCGCCGAGACCGCCCAGATAACGATACAGCGGCAGCTGCGACAATTGCGCCGCGAGGCGGGCGGCGGCCAGAGAAACGCCGAGCAGGGCGTTGGCCCCCAATCGGCTCTTGTTCTCGCTGCCGTCCAGTGCGATCAACCGGCGGTCAATCTCCCCTTGTTGACGTACATCCACCCCGCACAGCGCTTCATTGATCGCCGTTTTGACGCTTTGCACCGCCTCCAGTACGCCTCTGCCGCCGTAACGGTGCGGATCGCCGTCGCAGTGTTCCACCGCCTCGCGTGAACCGGTGCTGGCGCCGGAGGGAACCGAAGCCCGTGCTACGACGCCCGCCGCAGTCATTTCAACTTCGACGGTGGGGTTGCCGCGCGAATCCAGGATCTCTCTGGCGGTTACGTTTTCAATTTCATAGCTCATGGATGATCACCTCATTCTAGGGAGTGGGCACGTGCTTTATCAGCACGTCGATCGACAAATGGTTAATGAACTCGAAGCCGAAGGAGGCAAAGACGCCGAACGGACGGTTCTGATGGCCGAGCAGCAACAGATCGACGCCTTCACGGGCAATCAGGGCCTCGATGTCTTTGAAACGGTGAATACTGACAATTGCGCGCACCTCCAGGGGGATTGTGCAGTCTTCCACCAGCCGGCTGAGCATGGCTTTGGCAGCGATCACCTCGCTGGACTGGCGATCTTTGGTTTGTGCATCGCTGAGGTAGTCCAGCTCGGCATAGTCGGCGCTGATGTGCGCCACGGTAATGCGCGTATTCATCTGCTGATTGAGGCGTTCGGCATGGCGCAACAGCAGCCGGCCGTCGCGTTCATCCTGCACCAGCAGTAAAGCATGTTGATAGAGCGACATGACTTATCTCCCTGCGTTAGCAATCTGTAGGGTTAACCACGGTAAAACCTCTTTTTTCCGGCTCGTCATGCCGGGCAGCGACACCTGCCGAATGGCGAGCACCCGGTTCGACGAGAAATACAGGGTAGAGCGGTGGCGGGTGATATCGGTAACCAGCAGCGCGGCCATCTCCAGCCCGGCCTCCTGCTTAGCCTGCTCGAGCGCCTGTTGCAGCGCGGGCAACAGCGGATCGATATCGCTCATAGCCCGCACTTCTATCTGCGACAGCAGCAGCGAGACGCTATGGATGCGGTAATTCTTGGCGTCACGGTGCAGCAACTGCGGGGCGGATTGCCCCGAAAGATCGGTTTTGGCGGCAAGCAATCCGGCGGTGAAGGCGTCATAGTCAACGTGAGAGATTGCGCATAACCGCGCGACCGCCACCCGATCCTGTTCGGTGGTGGTCGGTGCGCTCAGCGCAACGGTATCGCTCAAAATCGCGCCCAGCAGCAGCGTGGCCTGGGCGGAAGAAAGCGGCATCGGCGTATCTGACGTCAGTATGGACAGGATCACGGTGGCGCAACAGCCAACGGCGCGGATCCAGACATCGGGCGGGTTGCGAGTGATCAAGGTGCCCAGCCGGTGATGATCGATAACGCCGACCACATCGCTGTCGGGCAATGAGGCCGGGCCTTGTTCGATATCGGTAAAGTCGACCAGCCAGACTTTGCGGTCACGGAGCTCGTCTGTCAGCAGCGCAGGCGCTTGCACGCCGGCGGCAGCCAGTATGTAACGGGTTTCCGGCGTCAGTTCGCCAAGGCGAAAAGCCACGGCCGGCTTGCCGAGGTGATTGAGCCAGTCCGCGACCACCAGCGCGCTGCAGATGCTGTCGCTGTCGGGATTTTTATGGCCGAAAACGGACAGGGGTATTTCCTGCTCGACGGCGTCGGGCTGAGGCGGAAAAGGGGTAAGACGTGAGATTTCATTCATAGCGACTCCTGACATACCTGCCTAAAAAATAAAGCGAAGTTGTATATCAGGCGTCATCATCCGGTTCGAGTGAACGCGGCGGTTGGGAAAGGTGGAACACCATCACCTTGTGAACGACTGTAGCGCAGCGCGGGGGTAAACGCAACGCCCGGCAAAGCTGGCGAGAATACGCAATCGGATTGATACTGAGTGAGTCTATGATGGACAAGGATATTTGCCGCTAACCGACGGAAACGCTGAACGGACTCACGCCGGCTTTGCCGGGGGCCGTGGGTGACACAATGGGAGACAACATGCTCGAACCCTGCTTCCCCGAAAACGAAGCCGAACGCCTGTCGGTATTGAATTCCCTGAACGTGCTGGATTCGAACTCGGTGGAAAAACTGGATCGCATCACGCGGTTGGCGGCGAAATACTTCGGCGTAACCATTGCGCTGGTGTCGCTAATCGACCGGGATCGCCAGTGGTTCTTATCGCGCTACGGTCTGGATGCCCGAGAAACGCCGCGCAATATCTCGTTTTGCGGCCATGCCATCTTGCAACGCGAAGCGCTGGTGGTACCCGATACCGCCAAAGACCCGCGCTTTTTCGATAATCCGCTGGTGATCGGCGGGCCGAGGATCGGTTTTTACGTCGGGCAACCGCTGCTGTCGCTCGGCACCCTGTGCATTATCGACAGCCAGCCGCAGCCGTTTTCCCCGGAGCAGGTGGCCGATCTGCACGACTTCGCCGCCGTGGTGGAAGAGTACCTCCAGAGCATTGAACGCCACGTCTATACCGAAAACCTGAAGTCCAACCTGCAACGCTCGGAAGCCTTGTTCGAACAGACCTTCGCCCAGGCGGCGGTAGGGATGGCGCTGGTGTCGCTGCAGGGGTATTGGCTGCGGGTCAATCCGCGCATCTGCGAAATGTTGCACTATTCCGAGCGCGAGCTGATGGATCGCACCTTTCAGGACATTACCTATCCGCTCGATCTCAACACCGATCTGGAAAAACTGCAGCAACTGCTGAGAAACGAGATCAGTACTTACTCGCTGGAAAAACGCTATTTCCGTGCCGATGGCTCGATCGTCTGGGTGCAGCTGACGGTGGCGTTAAACCGGCTGCCTAACGGCAAACCGGATCATTTCATCTCGGTTATCGTCGATATCAGCGAGCGCAAGGCGGCGGAGGCCGATCTGTTCGCTCTGCAACACGAGCTGGAACAACGCGTCGAAATCCGCACGCGGGAGCTGAACGTGGTCGTCAAGAAACTCAACGAAGAGATTGAAACCCGGGTACTCGCCGAATATCAGCTCAGCACGGAGAAGGAACGCCTGCGGGCCATTACTGACAACATGCCGGCGTTGATCAGCCAAATCGACGGTAATGAACGCTACCTGTTCGCTAACAGCGCCTATAAAACCTGGTTTGGCCTGGAAGAAAGCCGCCTTAGAGGAATGACGGTGCGCGATTTTATGGGGGAGAACGTTTATCAGATAGCGAAACCGATGATAGACAGGGCCCTGGCGGGGGAAATGGTGAGCTTCGAAAATGAGCTCCAGACCCAGAAGGGGTTGCTGATGATCCACACTACGCTGGTGCCGTGCGAGGCTCAGGGGTTTTACATTCTGTCCATGGACATTACCGAGTTGAAGCGCCTGCAGCAACGGCTGGAGTACGATGCTACGCACGACATGCTGACCGGATTGACCAACCGCCGCGCTTTTCTGCGTCGGTTGTCCAGCACGGTGCAGGCCTGTTGCGAACAGCGGCAAATGGCGCTGGTGTTCATCGATCTCGATGGTTTCAAAGCCCTCAATGACAGCTATGGCCATGACTTCGGCGATCTGATCCTCAAGACGTTCGCCAGGTTGCTCAGCGCCTGCGCCGGCGAGCGCCATAGCGTTTCGCGCCTGGCCGGTGACGAATTCACGGTCATCCTGTGGCCGTTGGCGGAACCGCAGCGCGAGGTCAGCGAATTTTGCGAAAACGTGTTGGCGCGGCTGGCTGATATTTCGCAGATCGGGCAGCAGACGGTGAGCCTGTCCGCCAGCCTGGGGGCGGCGATTTCCTCACACACTGACGTGACGGAGGAGATGCTGTTGACCCGCGCCGACGGCGCGATGTATCAGGCGAAATCGGCCGGTAAGGGCACTTATGCCATCTGCGAGTTATGAGCGTGAAACGGTGACCGTCTCAGGGTAAGCTGTTTTCTTCTTTCCTATGGGCAGAACTCCGGACTGAGTGCATGGCGTCTAATCATCAACACAAAGACTGGCTGGAACTGCGGCGCGATGACGAAACCGGCATCGAAAGCGTCAATGCCCACTTTCAGGGGCATGCCTACGATCCCCACGATCATGACGAAATGCTGGTGGGCGTAACGCAGCAAGGTTTACAACGTTTCAACTGCCATCGCTCATTGCATACCAGCCGGCCGGGACGCGCCATGCTGATCGAACCGGGTGCGGTGCATGATGGCCATGCGCCGCAGGCCGAAGGGTTTACCTATGCCATGCTTTATCTGCCGCAGCATTGGGTTTCCGATGCGATGAACCGCCGCGGATTAGGGGACGTTTCTGTGCTGGAAGGCGCCTTCCACAGCACGTTGACCGACGATCCGATGCTGGCGACCACGATACAACAGGCTTTTTTTGCGTTGCATCAGGGGGAAGGCCGGCTGGCGCGCGATCAAAGCCTGGATCAACTGCTGACGCTTTTGGCGCGGCATATTCGCGTCAGGCCAACGTCCCAAAGCGATGATGCTTTGATTGTGATGAATCGCTTACGAGACTACCTGCACGAGCACATGGCGGGTAACCCCAGCCTGGATGAACTTGCGCTTCAGTGCGGCCTGGACCGCTTCCGCCTGACTCGCCAGTTCACCCGGGCCTTCGGCCAGTCGCCGCATGCTTACCTGGTCCGGCTGAGGCTGCGGGCTGCACGCTTGTTGTTGGCGCAGGGGGAAGAACCGGCGCAGGTCGCGATGCAGGTGGGCTTTGCCGATCAGAGCCACTTGGGCCGCTGGTTCCAGCGCGCCTACCGTTTATCGCCGGCGGCCTATCAACGTCAGTGCACAAACGTTCTATACCGCTGATTCGCCCATCGCCGATGATGCGCTTTTATTTTAAGAGCACAACGGAGTAGAGCGAAACATGTTTGATACCAAGATAGCGTTTATCGTACGCGACGATCTGCAGACCTGGCAGCGGCTGAATGTGGTGGCCTTTCTGGCGACGGGCATCGCCGCCGCCGCCCCGGAAATCATCGGCGAGTGTTATGTGGATGCGCAAGGCAGACGCTACGGCGGCATTTCCGGGCAGCCGATGCTGATTTTTGCCGCGGATCTGCCGGGCCTGCAAAATGTGCATCGCAAAGGGCTGGAGCGGGAATTGACGTTGGTTCCCTATGTGTACGCCATGTTTGCGACCGGGCACGATGCAGCCAACCGGCAGGTTTTTCTCGCTGAAGACGCGGACAATCTGGATTTGGTCGGCCTGGCGCTGCGCGGGCCGAAGAAAGCGGTGGATAAGGCGATAAAAGGCCTGACGCTCCACGCCTGAGAATGTCTTTGCCTGGTTTACCGAGTGGACGCGCGAAACGCTCGCGCATGTCCAGGAGGGTGACGCGTTTCCGATACGGCGCTTACGCCTGGAACGTTTGCAGCCAGGCGGCGAATTGGCTCACGACCTCATCGTCCCGATCGCGCAGCAGCAGGGAATAAACGCCGGTTCGGATAGTCAACGCTGGGAAAGGCGACACCAGCCGGCCAGACGACAGATGTTTGGCGCAGAACAGGTAAGGCACGACGGCCAGCCCCAGGCCGTCTTCGGCCGCCTGAATGGCGGCGAAGGTATGGTCGAGCGTCAGCGGCGGCGGCGAGGCGTCCAGCGCCGTCGGATAGGTATTCAACCAGCTGTGCCATAAATCCTCACGGGCGCGGATGCGAATGGCGGTATGCCCGGCCAGATTGTCTGGCGCGCTGATCGGCATGGTGCGCAAATAGCTCTGGCTGCAGACCAACAGGCTGTCTTCCTGCAAAAAAGGGATCGCTTTCAGCCCGGAGAAGTGCGCGGGATCGCGCCGGATCGCCAGGTCAAACGGCATATTGCGATCGACGGCCCCAGTGGCGGTGGTGATATCAATCGCGACCTCCGGATGAATCTCGTTGAACGCTGCCAATTTCGGCATCAGCCAGTGCATGGTGAACGTCGGCAGGCTGTGTACCACCAGCCGCTGCCGGCCGGCGCTCGCTTTCAGTGCGCTTTCCGCCGAAAACAATTCGCTTATCACTCGGGACGCAGTGCGGGAAAAATTCTCGCCGGCCTGCGTCAGCCGCACGGACTTGTGTCCGCGATAAAACAGTTTGAGCTCCAGCTGTTCTTCCAGGCTGCGGATGTGGCGACTGACCGCGCCGGTGGTGAGAAACAGCTCATCCGCAGCGGCGCTGAAGCTGCCGAGACGGGCGGCGGCTTCGAAAGCGGACAGGTGCGGCAGGGAGTGAATTTTTTTCATAGGTTGAGTCTAGCTCAACCAAGTGAGGGAGGAAAGATCGTTTGTCAGCCGTTGATTTTGCTCACTATGATGAGGCATCTCCTTCTGATTACTGAGTTTATGATGCGGATCTTTTGGCTATCGGTCATGCGTGTTAATGGCGTTATCCTCACCCTGCGGTTGACAGGGAGGCGCCCCTGAGATGCGAGCTTTCTTTTTGCTTTGCGTGAGCCGGGCCGGCCTCTGCCTGGGCACCATGATGTTCGCCGGCGCGCTGCCGACCATCAGAAGCGAGTGGCAGCTCGGCGCCGCCTCCGCCGGTACAGTGCAGACGGTGTTCAGCCTGACCAACGCCCTGGCGTTGCTGGTGGCTTCCTGGTGGTGTGATTCGCTGGGCGCGCGTCGGGTGTATCTGCTGTTTTCCTGGCTGGGTGCCGGTGCGCTGATGCTGTTCGCCGTGTTTGCCCATTCGTATATCGGCGCACTGGTGTTGATGGCCTTCGTCGGCCTGACGCAGGGCGGCGCCTATACGCCGGCGCTGCTGTTAGCGATGGGGATGAACGGCCCGGCCCGACGCGGTTACGCCATCGGTATGATCCTGGCGGCCAGTTCGTTGGGGTATTTTCTGTCGGTTTTCATCGCCGGTTGGAGCGCCATGCGCTGGGGCGCCGGCGTGGCGTTTGCCCTGTGCGCCGCCGGTGCGCTACTGGGGGCGCTGGCGGGTTCGTTGGCCCTGGTCGGTTATCAGGAACCGCAACCGCGCACGCTGGGGAGGAAGACGAAACGAGAAAGCTATGCTATCACCTATGCGACCCTGCTGTTACTGATCGGGTATATCGCTCACAGCTGGGAACTGCTCGGTAACTGGGCCTGGGCACCCAGCCTGGTCAGCGAGGCGTTGAGCGGTTTCTCTCTGGATCCGCTCAGCGCCGGATTGATCGCCGCGGCGGTGATCCACCTGGCCGGCATGATCGCCACGCTGATTGTCGGCACCGTTTCCGACTATTTCAATCGTGCCTCGGTGCTGACGTTTGTGGGCGCCGCCGGTGCGTTGGGATCGCTGCTGATGGGGTGGTCGGCGAACTGGGGGCCGGGCTGGACGCTGCTGTTCGTCAGCATCGGCAGTTTCTTTATTCTTGGCGACTCCGGCGTGCTGTCGGCGGCGATGGCGGACAACGTGCCGCCGCAACAGCTCGGCAGCGTGATGGGCTGGCGATCGTTGCTGGGGTTCGGCATCGGTTCGTTCGCCCCGTTATCCTTTGGCATCGTGATGGATACCACCCAGAGCTGGGGCACGTCTTATGCCGTGTTGGCCTGCGGCGGCGGGGTAGCCTGCCTGGCGGCAGGATTGCTTTGGCGACAACACTTGAAATGAGGTTCGGACATCATTAAATGAATGGAACATCATCACGCATGGTTATCGTGGGCGCCGGGATTGTCGGCGCATCGATCGCCTATCATCTCGCGCGCCAAGGGCAGCACGTTATCGTGGTTGAGCAGGCGCATCCCGCGGCGGGAGCCACAGGCCGCTCGTTCGGCTGGATCAGCGAAGGCGTGCCTGAGGGCGCGCCCGACGCGTTTCTGCGGCGCGAGATCGTGGCTGACTGGATACGCTTGGCGCAGGAGATCCCGGATCTCTGGGTGAATTGGTCCGGCGCGCTCAGCTATGGTCAGGCGCCGGCGACGCAAAACCCCGATAATCGGCTTTTGCCCTCCGCCGAGGTGACCGCGCTGGAACCGGGGCTCAGGCAGCCCGATAGTCAAGCCTATTTTGCGGCGCGTGACGGCGCCGTCGATCCGCAAGAAGTGACGCAGCGGTTGCTCGAATGCGTTCGCGCGTGGGGCGGGGAGTTGTTCCTGGGGCGAACCGTCAGCGGATTTTTGCGTGAAGACGGGCAGATCGTTGGCATCGTTACCGAGGAAGGCGCGATTGCCGCCGATCGGGTGGTGCTCGCCTGCGGCACGGGGATCTCGGCGCTGCTGGACGGCAGCGGATTCTCACTGCCGATCGAGGCGTCGCCGGCCATTTTGTTACGCTATCACGCGGCGGCGCAGGTGGTGAACACGCTGATTGCGGGCGACGACATCGAAGTGCGTCATGCGCAAAATGGCGATCTGCTGGCGGCGGAAGATTATCCTGCGCACGGCGATGAAAATCGCGTGGAGGGCGAAGCGCAATCGGCGATTGAAGGGCGCCTGCCAGGCACGGCGCCCTTGCAACTGCAGGCGTGTTCGGTGGGGATGCGCCCCCGGCCGCGCGACGGTTATCCCATCGTTGGGCCGCTGGGCGCCACCTGTCTCTATGTGGCGGTGATGCATCCGGCCGTGATGTGCGCACCGACGCTTGGCCGGCTGATCGGAGACGAGCTGCTGCATGGCGTCAATTCCGCCATTCCGCACGCTTATCGCCCGGCGCGATTTATTAATGATGGGGTGTGAAGGGGGAGACCATCGCGATCTCCGGCAGACGGCGCCTTGGTCTCGCCGTTCAGGTTTTCCGACTACGGATCAGCACCGTAATACGCTCAACCCTGCAGCGGTTTTTTGCGCCGTCGGCGAGGCTCTTATATATTTAGTAGCATGCCTGAGGCAGGTTAGGCATGAAACGGCGGTCGATCTGGCCGCTGCAAGTACGACAGTTAATCCGTTCGCCAAGAGGCTGCGAGCCGGTGCTTTCGGTAGGGACAGCCGCCAATCGTTTTTACGGCGACCGAAGGCGGAGCAGCTACTCACAGGTCACGAGGACACTTACCATGCATAAGAGAACACTGGCGTCACTGCATTACGAAAACATGCCTTACGATGGGGTACACTTTCACATTTTGAAACGGGAGACGCCTGGCCATACGGCGTTGCTGAAGCTGGATGCGGGCAGCCAACAACCGGCGCGTTTTCATCCGGGCTGGGTGAAACTGATGGTGCTGAGCGGTGAACTGAAGGTTGACGATCAGACGTTGCAACCCCATGAGATGTTAATCATTCCTGCCAAGACCGCCTATACGGTACAGGCCATCACGGAAGTGATTTGTCTGGCGATTTCCGAGCTGGACGGCGCCGAGTTGGCCCGTTGACGAGATAACCATTCTGGATGGAGGAGAGCCTAGGCGCTCTCCCTATCCCTTTAGCATTAAGCCGCCCCCCAGGCTGAGCTACCTGCTGATTGATGCGCATACCTCCTGATTTAAGCCACCGCGCTTTCCCTTTCCATCACTTTCGGCCGCGTCGCCCCCGCAACGAGCCGCCATTGCGCAGCGCATGCGCAACGTCATCGCCTTCGTTTTAAGCAGAACGATGAAATTTTGGTGTAAATAGTGAGTTTCTTCGCATAAGGCCCCTGGTGTGGCTTGCGAGAACGTCACTATATGGAGGATCATGCGGCCTCTCTATCAAATAAAAGACATTCGCGTTATCAAAAGGGACAAACGACCATGGGATTCGACGTCGACAACGCCGAAACGAAACGCATCGACCTCAGCAGCCACGAAAACTCTGCGTTCGAGGTGACGGGGCTGGTGAAACACTACCCGGCGGGCTTTGTCATTCCTTACCACTCGCATAAACGCTGCCATTTGCTCTATTCGCAACAGGGTGTTATGGCGGTCGAGGCGAGCTGCGGACGCTGGATCGTACCGCCTACCACCGCAGTCTGGCTGCGGCCGGGGGTAGAACATCAGCTGGTCATGCAGAGCAACATTTGCGTTTACGGGATTTTTGTTGATGAATTCACCGCCGCGCGGTTGCCGTTGCGCGACGGCGTCTTGCAGGTGTCGCCGCTGCTGCGCGAGCTGATCGCCCAGTTGGCGACGCTGGCGCCCGAGGGCGAGGAGACCAAACGCCACGCGTTGCTCAGAGCATTGTTCCTCGAGGAACTGAGCCTGCAGCCGCAGCTGGCGCTGCATCTCCCTTGGCCGATGGAAGCGAGAATGGCTGACATTTGCCGGCAGTTGGTCATCACGCCGGCCGACGATCGCGGCATTGAGATCTGGGCGGATTCATTGTCGATCAGCGCGAAAACCTTCCAGCGTCACTTCACTCAACAAACCGGCATCACCTTTGGTCAGTGGAAACAGCGTCTACGGCTGTTGTCGTCCATCCCGCTGCTGCTGGCGGGCAACTCGATCATCCACGCCGCCTTCGAAAGCGGTTATGAGAGCCACAGCGCCTATTCGGTGGCGTTCAAAAAACTGTTTGGCGTTTCGCCTTCGCGCTTTACGCTATAGCCTTATGGCATAGCGCGCTTCTCCTATAGATTGAAGCAACCTAATGACGTATAAAGCAAAGCAGTCAACCTCCGAGGCCGCCTCCCGTGATAAAAATTGTCGTGTATCTGATTATCGCCGTGACGATCGCCATTATTGCGGCAAGAGTCATCTTTCGTTTGCCGGATATTTCGCAGCGTCTGCCGCAGGCGGCATTGCCGGCGGATCCTACCGCGCTATTGCCGGCGCGGGCCGCCGAACAGATGGCGGCACATTCCGGCCTGAGCGGCGTGGTGCCGCTGGTCAGCGGCCACGATGCGTTCGCCAGCCGCCTGGCGCTGGCGCGGATGGCGGAAAGGTCTATCGACGCTCAGTACTACATCTGGCATAACGACACCTCCGGGCAGATCCTGCTGAAAACCCTGTATGACGCGGCCCAACGTGGGGTGCGCGTGCGGCTGCTGCTGGACGATAACGGCGTCGCCATGGATGAGACGCTGGCGGCGCTGAACGCCCAGGAAAACGTCGAGATCCGTCTGTTCAATCCGTCCACCGTACGTACGCCGAAGCTGGCCGGTTACGCCTTCGACTTTATGCGCATGAACCGGCGCATGCATAACAAGTCCTACATCGTCGACGGCGCCGTGGCGATCATCGGCGGCCGCAACATCGGCGACGAGTATTTTCAGGTCGGTGACGAAAACTATTTCCTCGATCTCGACGTGTTGAGCGTCGGCAACGTGGTGGCGGAGACCGCCGAGGTCTTCGATCGCTACTGGAACAGCGCCTCGGTGTTCGGCGTTGAGCAGATTATTCGGGGAAAAGGCGATCTTTCCGCCTTCCTGACGCAGGCCGCCGCCACCGAAACCAGCGAGCGCGCCCGTAAACTGGCGGTGCAGCTGGAAACCAGCGCGGTGCGCTTTCGCGATGGCGCCGTACAGCCGGAATTCACCCAGGTAGAGCTGGTGGCCGACGATCCGGCGAAAGGGTTGGGCAAGGCTTCGCGCGATCGTTTGATGGTGACGCAACTGGGTAAGATCATCGGCGGCGTCAGCCAGCAATTGGATCTGGTCTCCGCCTATTTCGTGCCGGGGCGAGAAGGGGCGACTTTCTTTGAATCGCTTGCCAAACAGGGGAAATCCATTCGCGTGCTGACCAACGCGATGAACACCACCGACGTGCTGGTGGTGCATGCGGGCTACGCCAAATACCGACGTGAGCTGCTGCAGGCGGGCGTCGAACTGTTCGAGCTGAAGCTGCGCGCCGGTCAACCGACCGGGCGCAAGGAGCTCAAGCCGCTGGGGCTGTCCGGCGCGGCGCTGCATGCCAAAACCTTCGCCATCGACGATAAGCGGGTGTTTATCGGCTCGTTCAATTTCGATCCGCGCTCGGCGCACCTGAACTGCGAAATGGGATTCTTGATCGACAGCCCGGCGCTGGCGGCCGACACCCGCCAACTGTTTGATGGCCCGCTTGAGTACGCCGCCTATCGGCCGGTATTGACGCCCGAAGGCAAAATGGTGTGGAAAGAAGCCTTCGAAGACGGCCATACCGAGGTACACCAGCAAGAACCCGGCGCCGGCTGGGTAAAACGCATCGTTCTTACCGTGGCCGGCTGGTTGCCTATCGAGTGGATGCTGTAACGCCGGCGAATGCCGCCGCCACTCGATAACCCAAACGTGGCGAAAGTGATCGCCACACTCCGAGAGATTTACACGCCGAAGTGACAGGACGGACCCCGCCACGTTAACTCCGGCGATATGCGGTGGCTAAGCCTGACTAGCGCCCCTCCCGAGTTGCGGCTAACAAGGCTTGTAACGAGGGCGCTTCGATCAGATTCTCGATACAGGCCATCAGCCGTCGCGCGTTATTCCTCAATCCATGATTCGGCGACTGCTCACAACAGCGAAGAAATTTATCCCGAATATCCTGCATATCCGCCGGGTTCTCCGGCCAGCCGCGGCCGAATTCGGCTTCGAGCCGCAGCGTATCACCTTGTTCCGGCGTGATATGAAGTTCGAAGCGGTCAAACCGTTCAAAGGCGTGTTGTTCATGAACCTCGATACGCTGCGCTAGCGCAACGACCGTAGGTTCTGTCGCGAAGGCCGCACTGAATTCGAGAGCGCTGGCTTGGCCGCGCAGCAGCGCGTTAGCGATGATGTAACGCGCGCTGAATTGCGCATCGATTTCGGCCGTTTTCTGCGGCTCGTATGGCGCACCGCACACCATGCGCATGGTCGGTGATGCATGCAGCGTGATCTTCGCTCGTTCGGGATCGGGCAATTGCCGGTGTGGCCCGTCGTTCAAGAGCGTTTCTGTCAACGCCAGCAGAATGCTGCAATGTGGGTATAGCTTGAAGCAGGTCGCTTCTTCCCCCAGAAAGGCAATGCCCAATTGGTGGGTCAGCATCCCCAGATCGGGTTCGCCCGGCGCATAGAGATTGAAAAAACCGTTCTCGCCGCTCAGGACGCGTTTGGGGCCGCTTATCCCCGCCTGAGCCATCAAAACGGCTTCCAGCGCATGGCGCGCCACCAATCCCTGGCTGATGCGCACCGCCAGCGTCTTGTCCTGATAGTGTTGGAAGGTGCCGATGCCGAAATCGAACGCCAGACCTATGGCGTCGGCGAAAGCTTGTTGATCCAGGCGCAGCAAGCGGGCGGCGATCGCTGCGCCTGAAAACAGGCCAAGGATATTTGAGTCGAATCCGCGGTAGAAAAAGCCGTTCGCCTGCGCAGCAAGGTTGATGCGTTGTGCGAAGTCCTGGCCGACGGCCAATGCCGCCAACATATCCAATCCGGAAGCGCCCGACAGTTCCGCCGCAGCCAGCGCGACTGGAATATCCGAAGAGCTGGGATGCCAGCCGGGGGAGAGAACGTCGCAATAGTCGAGCGCGCGGGCTCGCACGGCGTTGACGAACGCCGCCTGCGGCGCGGCGAGGCGTTCTTCACTGCCGATAATGCTGGCCTCGGCGTTGCCGCTCCAGCGTCTGGCCAGCGAGAGCGCCGCGTCGACGCCGCTTTGGTCATAACCTGCGGCGAGACAGCCAAGATTATCCATCAGTCGTTTGCATTGGAATGCCAGGACAGCGGGGGGAACCATGCACGCATCTATCTGTGAGGCGAAAGCGATCAATTCCTCGATCGGGTCGACCGATAATTTTGTCATGTTTATTCCTCGTTCAGTCGTTCAGCGGACTTGCTCAGCAGGGCGTTTTCAGCCTGTGAATGCAGACGGAAACGCGGATGCAGCATGATCAGCAGCCATACGGTCATCGCGATGCTGAGCAATCCGGCCCAAAACATAGCGATCCCGAAACCGTCGGCGAAGGCGCTGTGCGTCAGATCTTGCAGGCGATTCGCGCCCACCGCGTCCACGGCCGTCTGCTGTTGCTCTATCACCGCTACCCGGGCGATTTCGGCAGCCTGTTCCACCCCCTGCGTGTGCAACGCCGCTGTTAAAGTCGTGACCGCTTGCATGCTCATCAATGTGCCCAGCAGCGCGATGCCCAGCGTCATGCCGGTTTGTCGCAGCGCGTTCATCGTTGCCGATGCCATCCCAGATCGTTGCGGCGCGACGGTGCGCATCACCAGCGCGCTGGTCGCCGGCATCGACAACCCCATGCCGAAGCCGAGTAGCGCCAAATACAGCGCCACCAGGGGGTAAGACGAGTCGGCGTGCAGCTGCGTCAGCAACAGCAGGGCAATGCCCATCAGACCATAGCCGGCGATCATCAGCGAGTTCACACTCAGTTTGGCGGACAGGCGGCCAAAACCCGAAGCGGCCAGCGCCATGGCGAGAAACTCCGGTGCCATGCGCCAACCGGTGTCCGCGGGGCTCCAACCCTGAGCCTGTTGCAGAAATAACGAGACGAAGAAGACGCTGCTGTAAGCGGAGAATCCAAGCACGAAAGAGGCGAAGTTGTAGCCGGTAAAGTCGGCGTGACGAAATAGACTCAGTTGCAGCAAGGGGCGTTTGACCCGGGTTTCCACCCAGAGAAACAGCGCAAACAGCACCAGGGCGGCGTACAGCGGAAGGCGCGACTGCAAGCTGTGCCAGCCGAACTCACCGGCGGCAATCAGCCCATAGGTCAGCGCGCCGAGCCACAAGATGCTCAGCCCTTGCCCTAGCGGATCGAGCGCAGCGTGTTCCGGATGCGAGCTCTCTCTCAATCCCCAACCGCCCAATACCAGCGCGACGATCCCGACCGGAATGTTGATCCAGAAAATGCCCGGCCAACCAGTGGTGTGTACCAGCAGGCCGCCCAAAACCGGGCCGATCACCAACCAAAGCGCATTAACCGAGGACCAAATGCCGATCGCGCGGGTCCGCAGCTGTTCTTCCGGAAACGCGTGTGTCAGCAGGGACAGCGCACCCGGGATGACGGCTGCACCGGCGATACCCTGGATCACTCGACCGGTCAGCAGCATGCCGAGGCTGGTCGCGAATGCGCAAACGATCGAACCAACGGTAAACAGGGCGACGCCGAAGAGCCAAATGCGTTTACGGCCAAACCTGTCGCCCAGCGGGCCGGACGAAAGGATTAACGCGGAGAGACATAGGGCATAAGCGTCAACGACCCACTGCAAGCCCGACATGTCGGTTTGCAGTGATTCCAGCATCGTGGGCAGTGCCACATTGACGATGCTGATATCGAGCGACGCCATAAATGTACCCAGACAGATGGCGGCAACGAGCGAAATCCTGCGCATACCGGACATAGAGGGGCTCCTTATTGAGAGAGGGTGATAGTGAAAACTATTCTCACATTATATTATGACTGACCGTCGGTCAATGGAGTGTGAATATTGATTTCACTGCGCTAGGTCGGCTGGTCAATGGCAACAACATTGGTTACGATGGCCGCTGGATCCACACTGGACGTTGATATGAAGACAAAAGAAAAGATGAAAGAAACACAGCCTCGAACCAAACCGGCAGAAGTGCGCCTGGATGAATTGATGGATGCGGCACAGAAGCTGTTTATCGAAAAAGGATTTGAAGCGACCACCATCAGCGATATTGTCCGTGACGCCAACGTCGCCAAAGGGACGTTCTACCACTATTTTCCGTCCAAAAACGAAATGTTGTCCGCTTTACGTATACGGTTCACTAATCACTTTATCGAGAAAATTCAGCTGGCTATCGATGAATGTGCACAAGATGACTGGTTGGCGCGCCTAAGAGCCTGGTGTGATGCCGGCGTGGCGACCTATTTTGAAGGTATGGAATTGCACGATGCGCTGTATCACGATCATCATTATCATACCCGGGGCAATCAGGATCGTGATGCCGTGCTGGAACAGATCCTGACGATTTTAAACGATGGCGCCGCGGCGGGCGCCTGGAGTCTGGATAATCCGCACTTGACCGCCATCCTGATGTATCACGGCATGCACGGCGCCGTGGATGACGTCATGGTCAATCCCAACGCCGATCGTCAAGGACTGGGGGCGGCGCTGGCGCAGGAGTTCATGCGTTTGCTGGGGTGTCGCTGATCGTTCACGGCTCCGCATCGAGCGATACCCAGTAACCGGGCTGATACGGAATGGGAAGAAAACGCGCGAAAAGCTCCGCAAATGTCGCTTCGGGATCGACGCCGGCGAACAGCGACGGATGAAACCAGGTGGCCAGCCGCTCGATAGCGACGAAATTAAAGGGATGATCGTAAAACGGGTGCCAGATGGCATACGCTTTTCCGCTCTTTGCCGCGGCCAGGGTGCGATAAGCCGGGCGTCGCATCAATTTTTCCAGGCGCGTTTTTGCCAGCGCCAAATCTGCGCCGGGGCCAAGGTTGACCCAGTCACCGCTAGGTGAATAATGACTCCAGTTGCTGCCGGTCACAACGATTTTATCGGGCCGGGAAGCGATCACCGTTTCCTGGCTCAGTGAACCGTAAACGCCGTGGATATGCCTCTGGGCCAAGTTGAATCCGCCTGCGATATTCACCATTTCACCGTAGTTGCCATTTCCCCAAGACAGACAACAATCGTCGTACAACCCGGCGGCGCGCTCCATCATTACGCGTGGGCGCGGCGGAGACCGTTTTGCCAGCGTATCGAGGATCGTATCGAGATGTCGCTGACGGAAGCGAACCAAGCTGTCTGCGCTTTGCGGATTATCAAACAGCTGTCCCATGATGGCGATGCTTCTGGCGCTGTTGTTCATCAGGCCGATGCTCATATCGACAAATACCACGGGGATATTGGCCGCCGTGAGCTTAGCCATCAAACCGCTCGCTTCCAGCGCCGAGCGAGTATTCGCATTGAGCAACATGACTTCGGGCCGCAAGGCGATCAACCTTTCCAGATCGAATTGCATCTGCTGCACCCCGGCGAATGTCGGCAACTGCGCCAACTCTGGAAAATGACGCAGATACAGCCGATAGCTATCCAGGTCGGCGGTGCGAAAATTGTCTCGCCAGCCCACCAGTCTTTCCATCGGCGCGCGGGGATTAAGCGCCGCAACGGTATAAAACAGATTGCCTTCCGCCAGGAAAATACGCCGCAGGGGATAACGTAAGGTCACCGTTCGCCCGACGATATCGGTCACGGTCTGCGTATCGGCCTGCGCGCGCAGAGATCGCAACGGCGAGGAAAGCGTCAGCAAAGTGGCGACCTGCAGAAAACGCCGTCTGCGCATCAGAAATACCAACTTATCGAACCGGTGACGCTGCGTTCGATGCCGATGCTGCAGTAAGGCGCACTGGTGCAACTGGCGACATAAGATTTGTTGGTCAGGTTGTTGATGGTCAACCCCAATTCGAGGTTATACAGGCGCGGGTCCCAGGCACCCGGCGTATAGCGAACGGTCATATCGCCGAGCCAAACGGCAGGCACTTTAAAGGTGTTGGCGCCATCTCCCCAGCTGGCCCCCAGGTAGCGAGCGCCGCCGCCGATCAGCAGCCCCTGCAGCGGCCCTTTAGTAAAGCGATAGTCCAGCCACATTGAGCCGGTTTGCGCCGGAACACCGACCGGATGTCGCCCCAGGGTGTTATCGTTGGCTTGAGTCACGACGTTGTTGACCCAGGCATAGGACAGCATCAGGTTAAGGCTATCGGTCAGCGCCGCACGCGATTCCAGCTCCACGCCGCGAGAACGTACTTCACCAGTCTGGGTGTAATAGCTGGGATTGAGGGGATCGATGGTGTTCACATCGCGCTGCGTTAGTTGGTAGACCGCCAGGCTGGTCATCATTGCGCTGCCGGGCGGCTGCAGTTTCAATCCCATCTCATACTGAGTGGAATGGGTGGGTTTGAACGGTGAGCCCTGAGCGTCGGTGCCGGTCAGCGGATCGAAGGCGGTAGAGACGCTGGCCCACGGCGCCAGGCCGCTGTCGAACGGGTGGCTCAATCCGGCACGATAGCTCCAGGCGGCGTCATTGGTTTGCGTTTGGGTATGGACCAGATTGTCACTGGTACGCATACGCGACCAGTCATGACGGCCGCCCAACAGCAAATGCCATCCGCGCCAGCTGGCTTCGTCCTGCCCGTATAAACCGGTGCGGTGAAAACGTTGCGTTGTCGACGTGCGTGAAACCGTAACAGGATCGAATGAAGGGCGGTACTGACCGGACCAGGGATCGAACGTCACGGTTTGCGATCCCCACCAGTCTTTATCCAGTTTACCGGTCTGGTAGTCGATGCCGACCAACCCTTGGTGGGCGATGGCGCCGGTAGCGAATTTCACCTCGGCCTGGTTATCCATCACGATGCTGTCCGCCTGACTCGGGGAATCTTGGTAGACCGCCGTCAAAAGGCGGTTGTCCGGCGTGATGGCGCGGGTAAAATCGCGTCGCACCGCAGAGTCTACATGGGAATAGCGCAGGTTTTGCTTTAATCGCCAGCGATCGTTCAACTGCACTTCAAACAGTGAGGTCACATCATATTGCGTGCGGCTTGAGTTCTCGTGCGCCGGATCGCTGTAATTTTTATCGGTATCTATCTTGCCGCGCGCGTTGGGCAACAGCCCCAGAACCTGGGCGGGCAAGGTGTTGTAATAGCCCGACTCGGGTTCACGCAAATAGTGAGTCAGCACGGTCCAGCGCGTGCGTTCGTTGGGCTGCCAGGTGATGGCGGGGGCCAGATAGAGACGCTTCTGCCGGGTATCTTCTATCTGCGAGCCGCGCGTGGCTGCCAGGCCATCGAAACGATACAACCACTGTTCGTCATCGGTCAGTGCGCCGGTGGCATCGAGACTGAGGGAACGCGTACGGTCGTTGCCGACATCCAATTTAAGCTGATTCGACTCGGTAGCGGAAGGCCGCCGGGAAATCATATTGATTACGCCTCCGGCACCGCCCTGGCCGTATAACGAGGAGGAGGGGCCATGCAAGACTTCGACGCTTTGCAACCCCCAGGTTTCAATCTGTGGCCCCCAAATGCCGGTATTGCCGATGACGCGTAAACCATCCAGATAGTAGTCCGCCTCAAAGCCGCGCATTCTGGCGAAGTCCACGCCGCTGGAAAATGCACCGAAGCGTTCTACGGCAACGCCGGCGCTGTAGCGCAGCGCCTGACTGACCGTATCGGCTGATTGCACGTCCATTTGCTGTCGATTAACCACCGAGACGAATTGCGGCACGTCGACAAGCGGCGAACGGGTTTTGGTTGCCACCTCCGCTTGTTGGGCCGCGTAGCCCTGTGGAACGTTGCCCGAGGACGAACCGTCAGCTACCACCCATATCGACTCTTCGCCTGCCGCCAGAGTCAGGCAAGGCACCATGCCCAAAAAAAACGGGCAAAGATAAGCGTGCCGCAAATGAAATTCGTTGAATTTATTCAAAAATAATCCCTCTTCAAGTAAGAGTCTCGCTGTGGGGCGGGAGCCTGGCCATCTCAGGCAAGCGTTAAAATACCCATTGACCGACTGACGGTCAATATGAATAATTATCAATACCATTTAACGATTGGATAACATTATGAAGACTCTGGATGATTTATTGGCGCTGTTAGCGGAGGTGGGCGTACCTGAAGACGTACTGCAAGCGGCGGATGGCAGCTGGCAACTGCGCCAGGATTTAGCGCTCAGTTCGGCGGAAACCGTGGCGTTGCAGGCTCTGTTGAAGGCCCGCCGCGTCGATGCGCCCTCGCTGTGGGGAGGACAAGACTATTCATTAGATCAGCTTATTTCTGAAATGTTATAAGCAACTATGAAAAAAACATTGTTTATAACCTTATGTTTAAAAACAAATTTACGGCAAAATGGCCCGCATGAAACATAAGATATACAAATAATTAACCCCAAAGTAATTGACTGACGGTCGGTCGTAGTGTTTGATGGCGACCAGAAAATGAAGTGTTTTTGAGTCCATTTTGCTTTTCATTGTGAGCCAATACAGAAGTAACGGCGCCGCCTGACAGAGGTGCCGAAAGCTGTTTGTTTAACGAATTGTGATTGAGAAAGATAACAGTCAAACAGTGAGTTAACTCATTATGGAGTCGCTATGGTTAGTGTTGGGGATTCAATCAATCAACGTTTATTAAAGGCCCTTCAACAACATGGACAGCGCCCGGCGCTTTTTGAACGCGGGGAGATTTACAGTTACGACTGGCTGAACGGTGCGGTCGCTTCAGCCGCCTTGAAGTTGCGCCAATTAGGCGTGCAAAAAGGCGATCGGATCGCGTATCAATTGCGCAATACCCGTGAAGCGGTTGTCGTCATGCTCTCTTCGTTGATGCTCGGTGCGATCCCGGTGCCGATATTACCTTCTTATCGTGAAAAAGAGCTAAGGCACATTCTGCATCTGACCGCGCCGAAAGTATTTGCCTTGCAGCGCGGTTCCCGTCGCTATAACCCACTTGCCGCTCTGCAGACGCTGTTGACGGAAGGTCTCAATATCGATGTGATACTGGTCGAAGATTACGACGACGCCGGGCACGATACTCGCTACCTGAACTTACAACAGTTCTGTTCACCCCTGGTGCCTTCGCCGCCACTTCACGCCGTCACCATGACGCAGTCGGATACCGCCGTCATGTTGCTTTCGAGCGGCACCACCGGTTTGCCCAAGGCGATCGCCCGCAAGAATGGCGGTTACAGTTATATGATCGAATGCGGCTGTGACGTGTTTGCTCTGGACAGCCAGTCGGTCTATTTCGCTGCGATGCCGGTTTCACATGGATTCGTCATCAATTGCCCCGGCATACTGGGTACGCTTTCTCGCGGCGGCGCTGTGGCGCTCGCCGATGCGCCCTCGGCGGAAACGGCGTTGGACGCGATCGAGCGATGCGGCGTGACGCATACCACGCTGGTGCCTGCGCTGCTGTCGCAATGGAGCGAACTGCAGCAAAAAACGCCGCGCAACCTGGCAACGTTGTGGCATGTCCAGGTGGGAGGGGCCAGAGTGACGCCAGAGCTGGCGGCCTCCTCGTCCCGCAGTCTCGGCATTACCCTGCAGCAATGTTATGGCATGAGCGAAGGGCTACTGTGTTTTAACGCGGTTGACGATGACGATGCGGTGCGGTTCAGCTCTCAGGGTCGGCCTTTGAGTCCCTATGATGAAGTGCTGATCGTCGATGAAAATGGCTGTTCTTTGCCCGTGGGTAAATCAGGTGAACTGATCACCCGCGGCCCTTATACGCTCACCGAATACTACCAAAATCCCCAGGCGAATCTTGCCGCATTTACCGCTGACGGTTTTTACCGCACCGGCGATCTGGCGCATGTCGATGCCGCAGGCAATATTTTCATCGATGGGCGCGTCAACGATTCGATTAACCGCGGGGGAGAAAAATTCAGTCCGAACGAGATAGAAGAACTGGCAGAACAACATCCTGCCGTGGTGCGAGCCGCTTGCGTGGGCATGGCGGACGATCTGTACGGTGAGGTGCCGTGTCTGTTTGTCACCAGTACGGATGACACGCTAACCCTCAGCGCATTGCGCCGTTTCTTTGAGAAAGAAGGGCTGGCGGCGTTCAAGGCACCGGAAAAATTGATCGTTATCGACGCCATCCCCATGAAAGGCATCGGCAAGATAGATCGCCTGACGCTGCGCGATATGCTGCGCCAGGAGCAGTCCGTCAGAAACACGGCGGGGTTGAACTCATGACGCAATTGCGCACTTCTCTCGGCTGCGCGGTGAGACTCAGCCGCCCGCGCAGTTCGCCGGTCACCAAACAATTGGTGGTCTTTCCGCATGCCGGCGGCGGCGTTGCGTTCTACCAGCACTGGCGAGAGCTGCTGCCGGACGAGGTGGATCTGTTCATCATGCAATATCCCGGCCGGGAAGAAGCGCAAAGCGCGCCGGCCTGGGAAACGGCTCAGTACGCCATTGCGCGCTGCGTCGATGCGCTGCATGCCTCGCTGGGCATCGCACCGGCGGTGATTTTCGGTCACAGCATGGGCACGCTGCTTGCCCTGCAGGTTGCCGCGGCGCTGCAAACGTCGCGCTTTCGCATCGACACCGTTTTGTCGGCCCAGCGCGCGCCGTCAGAACTGAAATTACTCCAGCAGGAAAGCCAGCGACAAAAAGTGTTGGACCACATCCTGGCATTCAGTGAAAGCAGCGGCGCGTTGACGCTGGATGCGCTCACTCGCCCGCTTGTCACCCGATTGATACAGCAAGACCTACGGCTGCTGGGCGAACTCAGCGCAGAACCGTTGCCCGGCCTGCAGCCGCGCATTTGGGGCGGCGACGACGACCCGTTGGTTAGCCGCTCCGCGCTGTCGCAGTGGAAAAAAGAACTCCCTGGCAGCCAGGTTCAACTCCTTACGGGCGATCACTTTTATTTCATGCAGGATACCGCTGCATTTCTCCGCCGGCTGCTTCAGTAACGCTGGCTTATTTGTCAACCTATGGCTTTAAAGGAACCTCTGATGAATTTTGAGCTGTTTAACCCACAGGATTGCGCACCGGATACGGAGAAAGCCTTTACTCTGTTCCCCCAGTTGAAAAAATTCTATGCGGCGTTAGGTAACACCCCGCTGGTTGAAGTGCCCTCGCCAAAGGGGAAGGCGTCGATTTACGCCAAGTTTGAGTTTGAAAATCCGTTTGGCTCGGTGAAGGATCGCACCGCATTCGGCCTGTTTTGCGATGCCATCAATCAACACGATTTCGCCGCCGGCGAATTGAAATTGCTCGATTCCTCGGGGGGCAATATGGCGAAAGCGCTGGCTAAGCTCGGCAACATGTGCGGGATAGCGGTGCAGGTGGTGATCCCGGATTCATCCCCGCAACCGTTGATCGACACGCTGAAGGGGGACAACGCCGTCGTTACCCTGGTCGATCGCAATCAGTTCCTGCTCGGCGTCATTGCACGCAGCCAGCAGATTGCGCATGAAGATGGGAGTTGGACGCTGTTATCCCAGCATCTCAACCTGGTTAATACCGCCGTACATCAGCATGCGACGGGCGCGGAGATCCGTCGGCAGTTGAACGGCGAGCGTGTCGATGGTTGGGTGTCCGCGGTAGGGACTGGAGGCACACTGTCTGGCGTTGCGGCGGCGCTACGTCAGGATAACCCACAGCTGATCGTGTGGGGCAGCACGCCGCGCGAACTGCCTTACGGTACGTTGTCCGCCCCGAACGGAGAACCGAAGTTCGCCGGTGCCGGCGGGTTGGGATTTGGTTTTCGCCAGCCTTTCATCAGTAAGCTGATGCAGCAAGAACCGCCTTTCAATCCGGTTTCTTATCGGGAAGCACTCAGTGCGATGCATGAGTTCCATCAACTGACCGGCGTCAAAATCGGTGCCTCCTCCGCCGCCAACTGGAAAACGGCCTGTAAGCTGGCTGAAACGTTGAGTGCAGATCAACGCATTGTCACGCTTTTTGCCGACGCGGGTTCCGATATCGACCGAGAAAAAGGGCGTGAGTGGTTCAAACAATCTGAAGCCTTATCGGTTTAACAACACCTCAAAGGAATATTTTATGGAAATTATACAGGGCAATAATAATGTATTGTCTGAGTTAATTACGCTTGGCGATTATGTTCGGGAATTAATCGGTTCCGGCAAAAGCACTGCGGAAATTGAACGTGTTCTGGCATCGAAAGACGGCTATAAAAATGTCACGATCCTTTCCGTTATAGAAATGGCCAATATTACCTTCAAAGCGAAAACGAACAATGCGCCTAACGTGGGTGATGCCAATTCACACACTGACCTGCTGGTGGATCAGCAAGGGCGTGATATCGGCACGATGAAGGGCCAGGGGTGGAAAATCGCGTCACTGCCTGACGACAGCGTGATTTCCTGGTATCACGAAACCGCTGAAACGCCGCTGGGACGGATCGAAACCGCCGGCATTTGGAACTCCAGCGCCATTTGGGCAGGACAATGGCAATCGCTGTTCGCTGCCGGCGTTAGCGGGGATGTCATGGGGAAAATCGGCGTTCGTCAGCTTTATCAGGATATTCCGCGAGAAAAATATCTGACGCTGATCGTTCTGTTGCCGTTGGATCAGATTAAAAGCTTAATTAAAAAATAATTCTACCAAACACACACAATATCCATTGCGAGGGATAGGTATGCACACGTCAGTACACTGGGATGTCATTATTATCGGTGCTGGCCCCATAGGGCTGGCCGCCGCGTGGAATTATGCGCGTGAACATCAGGATCATAAAATTTTGGTGCTGGAGCAATATGCGCTATTTACGCAATTAGCGGGTACCAGCGGGGAGGAACGCCATTGGCGTTTGCAATATTCGGAATTGGAAATATTCCGCCTTACCCTGGAAGCCGACAAATTATGGCGGCAGTTGGAACAACAGGCGGACAGAAAACTGATCCACCGCATTGGCAGCCTGTGGTTCGGCGATGCGGATGTCTGGACCAATGAGGGGCAGATCCGTCAAACCATGCTGTCGATGGATGAGATGAGATTGCCCTATGAACGTCTGACGATGCGCGAAATCGAACGGCGCTACGGTTTTACCGGTCTGGACAGCAACTATGAAGGGTTCTTGCAGCAAGACGGCGGGGTAATCGATGTTAAAGGTACCCTGATGTCGCTTTACTCTCTGGCTAGCGAGGCCGGCGTGGAATTCCAGTTCCAACAATGCGTGAAGGCCGTGGAGCCGGATGCGCGGGGGGCAACGGTGCTGACGGCGCAGCATCGCTATCGCGCCCGTAAGGTGCTGGTCGCTGGCGGGCCGGGCAGCAAGAAGCTGCTGCGCCAGCTGGATATCGATCTTGCGCTTTCCACCTATGAGATGGCTTGCATCAGCATGCTGCGCAGTCAGCGTCTGGGGGCCAACGATCCCTTCTGGTTTGCTTTCCAACCGCCGGTGGAGAGCGACAGTAACCTGTTTTACGGTTTCCCGCCCAATCCGTGGTCAGTCAATGGATTTGACCGACTGGGGACCGATTTTGAAGTGGATCCGATCACCGAAGCCAATGCGCCGAGCTATCGGGCCAACCCGCAACACGTTGAGCGAGCGCTGGAGTTTGCCCGGCGGCATATGCCGTTCCTCGAGCCGGACAAACAACATTCCGCCGCGAGCTGCCTGGCGGTGTTGCCTACCGATCCGGCGCGTCAATTCTATCTCGACAGCGCCAAGGGCCGCTGCCACGGCGGCGAGCATCTGGTGGTGTCGGCAGGTGGATGGGCATTCAAGTTTACCCCTCTGATGGGGCAAATTTGCGCCGATCTGCTGGCGGAACGAGAACCTCGGTGGGACATCAGCGCATTGCGCTTCTAATCGGAGAACCTCTATGCAGCAGGTGAACAGCAATGACCGGGATATCGCCTTGGTGGGCATGGCCTGCCGCTTCCCGGGCGCCGAGGACGTGGAAAGCTGGTGGCATAACTTGATCAACGGCGTCGAATCGCTGGTTCGCGTCGACAACGAGCAACTTGACTCGGCCGACGCGGGCTATATTCCCGTCGCCGCACCGGTAGCCGGCGACATATCCCGCTTCGACGCGGGATTCTTCGGCCTGAGTGCGCGCGAAGCGCTGCTGATGGATCCCCAGCATCGGCTCTTTTTAGAGTGCGCCTGGCACGCTCTGGAAAACGCCGGAGTAACGCCGGGTGAGCTTGACGATACGGGCTTGTTTGCCGGCTGTAGCAGTTCCGATTATTTACGTCAGGCACAGGGCTCTGCGTTGCTCGACAAACTCAACCCTTCGCCGTTCGAGCGGCAAATCGCGAGCGATAAAGATTACCTCACCAGCCGAGTGGCCTGGCACCTAGGCATCGGGGGGCCGGTGTGTAATGTACAGGCTGCTTGTGCCACTTCGCTGGTGGCGGTTTACGAAGCGGTTCACGCGTTGCGCAGTGGCCGTTGCAATATGGCTATGGCCGGCGCTTGTACCCTCAGGCTCCCGCAACATGAAGGATATTTCGCGCAGCAAGGCATGGTGTTTTCCACCGATGGGCACTGTCGGCCGTTTTCTGCAGATGCCAGCGGCACGGTGTTCGGCAGCGGCGTCGGCATTGTCGTGCTGAAACGGCTGTCTGACGCACAGGCGGCCGGTGACGACATCATTGCGGTGATCAAAGGCGTAGCGATGAACAATGACGGCGCGCGCAAAGTCAGTTTTACCACCACCAGTTTGCACGGCCAGCAACGCCTGCTGCGCCAAGCTATGGACGATGCCCGCCTGGCACCGGAAGATTTTCGCGCCGTCGAAGCGCACGGCACGGGAACGTTGGCCGGGGATCCCATCGAATTTGAGGCGCTGAACGGCGTTTTCCGCGAGCGGACGACGCACCGGGCTTTCTGCGCCATCGGTGCAGTCAAGGCTAACGTCGGGCACCTGGAAACCTGCGCCGGCATGGCGGGACTGATCAAGGCCGCGCTGCAAATCAAACACGGTTGGCTCACGCCGCAGATCAACTTTGACTCGCCGAACCCGGAAATGGCGTTGGCGGATAGCCCGTTTGAGTTTCTCTGTTCCGCTCAACGTTGGGATCGCGACGATCCACGCAACGCCATCGGCGTTAGCGCCTTCGGCATCGGCGGTACCAATGCGCATGTCGTGCTGGCAAGGCCGCCGAAAACGCCTCAAATGCGGGCGGCGATAGCGCCGTTGGCGACTGTCGTGCCGATCAGTGCGCAATCGGAGCAGGCCTGGCATCGCTTGGTCAAACGTTATCAACAGCGGCCATGCGGCGAGAACGACGAACGCCTGGCCTGGAGCGCACAAAGTGGAAGAAAGTCGCTGCGTTATCGCGGCACTCTGCATATCGGCGAGCAGGGCGTGTTGAGCATGAAAGAAAGCATGGTGGATACGGGAAAAGGGCGTTTGTCGGTGGTTTTCCAATTTCCCGGGCAGGGAAGCCAGTTTATCGGTATGGCCAGCGAACTGATGGCGCAGGATGCGACATTCAAAACGCTGATGAATGACAAGCTGCAGATATTGCAAACACAGGCTGCACTGGATCTCTCCCCGTTGTTTACCGGCCAGGCGGCCCCCGAAACAATTAACAACACGGCCTTGACGCAGCCGGCCCTGATCGCCGTCGAGATCGCCGTGGCCGAACTGTTGAAACATTACGGCGTCGAGCCGGATTGGGTCGTGGGGCACAGTTTGGGTGAGATTGCCGCCGCCTGGGCCGCCGGTGTGTTCTCGGCGCAAGACGCGTTGGTGTTCGCCGCCCGGCGCGGGCATCTGATGGCCGGGCTGCAGCCTGGTGCGATGCTGGCGGTAGAACTGAGCGCTCAGCAAGCCCAACCTTGGCTTGGCGATCGGCTGTCTCTGGCGGCGGAAAACAGTGAGAACGGCTGCGTGCTTTCTGGCCCGGTGGCGGCGATTCGCGCCTGCGAAGGACAGATGCGGGACAGAGGAGTACGTTGCAAGGTGCTGAGCGTTTCGCACGCGTTCCACTCGGCGTTGATGGATCCCATTCTTGATGAACTGGCCAGCATTGCGCCGCCGCCGCGTGAGTCGACGTCAAAGGTCCGCTACGTCTCCGCATTGCTGGCGACCGAAGTCGCTCCCGCGGCGCTCGATGCCCGCTATTGGTCACGCCATGCCCGTGAACCGGTGGATTATCACCGCGCCTTGCAACACCTACCGCGGCGCGGAAAAACGCTTTTCATCGAAGTAGGGCCGGGATCGACACTCACGGCGCTGGTCGCGCAGCTAAAATCCGCCGGCACCGTAACGGCGGTGCGCACCTTGCCGCGCCGCGACGAAGCCCAGAGCGAAACCGCCGTGTGGATCCAGGCGCTGCAAAAAATCTGGCGTGCCAGCGTCAACGTTAACTGGCGCCGCCTGTGGCAACAGCCTCCTTCCCGCATTGCATTGCCAATGTATCCCTTCGATCCGGCGCAATGGTGGTTGGGCGAGCGAGATATGCAGGGGCCGGAAGCAGGGCGAACATCGACGACGGCGGATAAACCCGATCCGCAGATGGCGCGCATCTGGCGCATTTGGGGCGACGTGACCGGCGTGAACCCTGACTCCAACCACTGCGACTTTTTTGACGCCGGCGGGCAATCGCTGATGGCATTGCGGCTGATGGCCTTGTTGGAACAAGAGTTTGGCCGGTCGGTAGGCATGGCCGATTTCCTTAAGCGGCCAACGCCGTGGGGCATAAAACAACAGTTAGACCAGGCTGGAGCATTCGAGCAAGAATCCCATTAAAACAGGATGGCAAATTATGTCAGTTAACAATGAATTGCTGAATACGCACAACCAATATCAGGTAGAAACGATCGTAATCGATGACGACACGTCATTCACTCTGGCTTACTCGTCGCAGATCAAGCTGCTGCCGGCCAATGGCGGGATCCGCTGGCGCAACTATGCGTCCCGCCAGCAGCAGGAAGAAGAGGCGATCATGCTGGCGCAGCGCATGTCGCTGAAGCATGGATTGTACAATACCGGTTTCAGCGGTGGCAAAATCGTGGTGAACAGCAAGCGTTCTCCCCAAGAACAACCGGCGGTGCTTGAAGCGATCGGCGACCTGCTCAATCGCTATGGCGGCACCATGTTTACGGGATGCGATATCAATACTGGCAATCGAGAGATGGACTATTTGCGGCAGTTTACGCCATGGATCCTGAATGCCATGGACAGCCCGCAAGTCGACACGTCGGTGGCGACGGGCTACGGCGTCTGGAGCTCGATGAAAAAGGTGTTGACGCTGCGGCTCAATCATTTGCCGCGGGCCCGCATTGCTATTCACGGCATGGGTAAAGTCGGGGCGGAAGTGGCGAAACAAAGCCTGCTGTTCGGTTGCGAAGTGACGGCGTATGACATCAATCCTGCGGCGCAGTTCCCGCCTGGGGTCCGCCGCGTCAGTGAAGACGAACTCTGGGCGCAATCCAGCGAGGTGCTTTGCATCGCGTCCTTGTCCAACATATTAAATGCGCAGAACGTTGAACAACTGAATACGCGTTGGGTGATTAGCAGCGCCAATTCGCCGTTCAGTACGCCGCAGGCAGAACAGCGGCTGCTGGCGCGCGGCATCCACTATCTGCCGGACTATGTCAGTAATGCCGGCGCGGTGATCTGCGACAGCATCGAAATGGCGTTCACCGACCGGTATAACCAAATGAATCAGGAACAGGTCAATGCCTATGTGCATTCCGTGATTGGCGCCAAGACCGAGGAGTTGCTGCAGCGTGCTCAACTGCTCAATTGCGATGTCGGGCAATTGTTGCAACCGATCAAATCCGCCGCCATGGTGGCGTAACAATGGGCCGGGAAGCCTGCGCTTTCCCGGCCTTAGCTGTTTAACGGGCATAAATTCATGATCATCGTAAAAGACGCTTTGCGGAGCAAAGTGGAAACCGAGTCACAGGGGCACCGCACCGTGCTGTATACAGCAAGTGGTCAACCCAGTTATATGCATGTGATCTCTCGCTTTACGCTGCAAGAGGTCACATCAGGGTTAGGAAAGGCGGTTCATCCTGCCTTTATCGTCAACGGCCAACTTAAAGACGCCTTTTTTTATGGCTGTTATCCGGGAACTCTGGTCGATGGAGAACTGGTCAGCCAACCCGATACGGCTCCGGCGAGCTGGCACGATCTGGCCACATTTCGTCGGGCGGTGGCGCGCAACGGCGCCGGATGGCATATTGGCACCAATGCGGAATGGGCCGCGCTGATGTTCTGGTGCCGCCATCAAGGATGGCCGGAGTTGGGCAATACCGAGAGTGGCCGGTCGCATCACGATCGCCGTCAGTATGGTAAACGATGCGACGGCGGTGCCGTGGGCGATGGACAGGGCGATCCGACAACCTTTACCGCATCCGGCCCGGGAGCCTGGTATCACGACGGTACGCCGTACGGCATCGGCGATCTGTGCGGTAATTTGTGGGAATGGCAGCACGGGCTGAAATTGGTCGCGGGGGAAATTCTGCTCTTGCCGGATAATGACGCCGCAATGCCAATGACCGACGATGAAGACGAACGCTGGCGCGCGGTCGACCTGGCGACAGGGGCATGGGTGCTGCCCGGCAGTGGAGGGACGGCTAAATTCGATGCAGTCGCACCCATTCGTACAGGCAATGCCGGCGCGCCGCTTATTACCGACTCTATTCAGCATTTTAACGGCGATCCGCAGGATAACGGATATCCGCCTGGATTGATGGACGATGCGTTCGATCGTATTCGCATGGCAAGCGGGGCACCGTTACCGGATGTGTTGAAAATTCTTGGCATTGTCCCTCATCACCGGTGTGCGGACGGCGATCAGGTTTATCTGCGTAATTACGGTGAACGCATTCTGATGCGCGGCGGTGCCTGGTATTCCGGCGCCGCCGCCGGACTGAGGACGCTGTGCCTGAGCCATGGTGCGGGGCACGCTAGTGCTACGGTCGGCGCCCGGCCGGTATGGTGTTTGTAAGCTGTTGGCGATGCACTGGCCTGCGCAGCGGCCGTAGCCGCCGCGCAGGGGGTTATTGGCTGATCGTCTGCTGCAGCGCCTGAACGGAAGAGGCGATGCCGGCATCGACCGACATGGTCAGGTCTTCCATTTCCAGCGACACCCAGTCGTTGTAGCCCATCATGCGCACCACCGAGAAGAACTCCTTCCACCACTGCAGATCCCGGCCGCAGCCGACGGCGACATAGTTCCAGGCGCGGCCGGCCACGTCGTCGATCGGTTTGGTCTCCAGCAGCCCGTTAACCTCGACGACGCCGCGCTCAAGGCGCACGTCTTTGCCGTGCACATGGTGAATGGCGGGCCCAAGGGCGCGGGCCACCGCGATGGGATCTGCGCCCATCCAGATCAAGTGGCTGGGATCGAGGTTCAGGCCCACCATCGGGCCAACGGCCGCGCGCAGCCGGAACAGCGAGTCCGGATTCCACACCAGCATGGCGCTGAAGTTTTCCAGCGCAAAGCGCTCGACGCCGCACGCTTTGGCCCGGGTGACCAGCGCCTGCCAATAGGGGATCGCCACTTCATTCCATTGATAGTCCAAACAGTTTTTCACCGTCGGCGGCCAGCTGACGGTATAGGTGATCCAGTTGGGGATGGTGTCATGCGGGCTGGCCGGGGGCAGGCCGCTCATCATGACGATCTTTTTCACCCCCAACAGGCCGGCCAGCTCCAGCGTATTATCGGTTTGCCGCAGATGACTCTGCCCCAGCTCGCCCGGATCGAGCGGATTGCCGGAGACATTGAGCGCGGCGATCTCCATGCCGCGGCTGGCCAGCGCCTGCTGCAGCTGCCGGCGTTTGGCGGGGTTGGCCAGCAGATCGTCGGCATCCAGATGGGGCGCCGGGGACCAACCGCCGGTGGTCATTTCCACGCCGCGCACCCCCAGCTCCAGCAGCCGATCCAGCATCGGCTCGAAGGGTAAATGGCCAAGGCTGTCGGTACAGAACGAAAGTTTCATGGTGCTTTCCTTATTGGTAATTGACCCAGGTGGCGCCGTTGTCGGCGGAACGAACGCAGTTTTCAATCCAGCGCACGCCTTCCAATCCGGCATCGATATCCGGATAGATCAGCGCGGCCAGCGTCTGCCGATCGCCGCGCTGACTGGCGCTGATCGCGATGGCGAACTTGAGGTAGATATTGGCCCAGGATTCGGCCAACCCTTCGGTATGCAGCGCGCCAAGCCGCTCTTCTGCCAGGGCGCTGTCGTCCAGATAGGGCATGCCGTGGTGCAGCGTTTGGTTGGGCCGCCCCTGGATCTCATAGCGCAATTCGCCGGGCGTGGAATCGCTCCATTGCAGGCTGGCGCGTGAGCCCACCACGCGGATGCTTTGGCTGTCCATCGCGCCCGCGTTGATGGCGGAGGCCCACATGCGCCCGACGGCGCCGTTTTCGTAGTGCATGAGCACCATGGCGTTGTCTTCCAACGGAGCGCGGGAAGAGATAAAGCTTTGGCGATCGCACAGCAGGGAGGCAATCTTCATATCGGGCATCACCAGCTGCGAGATGTAGAAGGTGTGGGTGGAGATGTCGCCCAGCACAAAAGAGGGGCCGGCGATTTTCGGATCGACGCGCCACTTTTGTGCCTCGAACGTGTCCGCGCTTTCGTTGGCATTGAAGCCGTGGGTGTACTGCAATTCGACCATGCGTATTTCGCCGATGTCGCCGTTCGCGATCATGGCGCGCATCTGCATCAGCAGCGGATGGCCGGAGAAGCCGTAGGTTACGCCGACGATAAGGCCTTTCTCCGCCGCCAGCGCCTTGATTTCTCTCGCCTCCGCCGTGGTGAAGAACAGCGGCTTTTCGCAGATGACATGCAGGCCGGCATTCAGCGCGGCGCGCGTGATTTCATAGTGGGTGCCGTTGGGAGTGGCGATGGTTACCACCTCAACGCCATCTTCGCGGTTAGCTTCTTGCTCCAGCAGCTGTTGATAGTTGTCATAGCAGCGTTCGGCGGGCACGCCGAGATTGACGCCAAACTCACGTCCGCGCGCCGCGTCGATATCAAAGGCGCCGGCAACCAACCGATAGGCGGTGTTGTCGCGCAGTGCGCCGGAACGGTGCTTGTAGCCCACCTGGCTGAGGCGGCCGCCGCCGATCATCGCCCAACGCAGCGGGCGAGGGATGCTTCTTTCACCATTTAACATGCTGACTCCTGATACTGTGGCTTTGCACTCGGGTGCAAAATGGGTTGAAAAAGAGAGTGGCAACGGCTTATTTCTGGTTCATCTGCGCAAATTGCGGGTAGTTTTCTCGCGTCACGGTTGCGTAGGGTACCCAGTTATAGGGCTCGGTTTTGGCGTGATCCAACATCGCTCGGGTCACCTGCACCGCACCGATCGCCTGGGCTTTGGCATCCTGGAAAATGGTCACCGCCAGGTCGCCATTTTTGATAAATTGCAGGCCGTCGGGTGTGCCGTCGATACCGGCAACCAGCACGTCGCGCTTTTTGGCCTGTTTCAGCGCCATGATCGCGCCGATGGCCATCTCATCGTTGTTGGCGGCGATCGCATCGATCGCCGCGCCGTTCAGCAACCAGCCGGAAACCACGTCGACCGCTTCGTTGCGCTGCCATTTGGCGGTCTGTTTCTCTACCACTTTCAGGTCTTTGTGTTTGGCGATCACCGCTTCTACCGCACGGGTACGTTCGCGGGTTTCTTCGTTGGATAGGGCACCCATCAGGATCGCCACGTTGCCGCGGTAATTCATTTTTTTCGCCAGGGCCTCCATCTGCAGGCGGCCGCTGAGCGCCGAATCGGAGCCGACGTAGGCCGTCGCGCCGCTAAGCGGCACTTCGGGCTTGCGGTTGACGAAGATAAGGGGGATCGCGGCGCGTTGGGCAGCCGTTATCATCGGCTGGACGCCTTGCGTATCGACCGGGTTGAGGATAATGGCATCCACGCCCTGATTAATCAGATCGTCTACCTGCTGCACCTGCAGGGCAACATCGCCCTTGGCATCGACGAACTGGCCTTGCAGCTGCTGCGCAGCCAGTTCTCGTGCCATTTGGCTGCGCAGGATGGAGACGAAGTTGAGATCGAAGTTGGCCAGCGCCACGCCGACCTGGTAGGTCTTGGCCTGGGCGGTCACGACAAACAGCGAGCAGGCTAACATCAACAGCAGTCTGGTTTTTTTCATTACGGTATCCTGTTGAGAAAAGAGGCGTTGTAGGCAAACAGCGAATTTGCAACCGGGTGCAAAGCAGAAGGCAAAACGGCCGTGAGTCTCTGAATGCCACCGTGAATGTCGGCCATGAAGAAAATTTGGTCAACTGGGGAAAGGTGAAAACAGCGCGGACGATCACAAACTCTTTACTTTTTGCACTCGGTTGCATAACAAATTGCAATCGGGTGCAAAAACGGGACATAATTGCAGCAGGCATGCCGGCAGGCGCTTAGGGGATCTGAGCGAGCAGGGTATAGTGTGACTTCACCGAAGCAGAGATCGACGCAACCATGACGAAACACCACAAAGCCACCGCCAGCGATGTCGCCGAAAAGGCCGGCGTCTCTAAATGGACGGTATCGCGCGCCTTTACGCCCGGCGCGTCGATCTCAGACAACGCGCGTGAAAGCGTACTGGCGGCGGCGGCCGAGCTGGGCTATCGACCCAATCTGCTGGCGCGCAGCCTGTCGCAAAAACGCACGCACATCATCGGCGTGGCCATCGACGAAATGAAGAACCCGCATTCGATGATGATGCTCGATATGGTCACCAAACAGCTGCAAACCCGCGGCTATATGGCGCTGCTGCTGAACATCACCGCGGGGGAAAACTACCGGGCGGTGATGGCGATGGCCGATCAGCTGCAGGTCGATGGCATTTTGTTCCTGGCGACGGTGTTAACCCAAGAGTGGGCGGCGATCGCGCAAGATCTGCATCAGATCCCGCTGGTGCAGGTGTGCCGCAATACGGAAAGTGAACACATTGATGTGGTGAACATCGACGGCTACCGCGCCGGCGAAGAGATCGCTGGGTTGCTGATAGAACAAGGGCATCGGCGCTTTGGCTACATGAAGGGGCCAGACACGCAAAGCAGCCATTTGCTGCGTATGGAAGGCTACCGCGACAAACTGATGGCCGCCGGTTTTCAGCTGGATCGGGTGCTCACCGCTGGCCACTACGATCGCCAGCGCGGTTTCCAACTGATGAGTGAATACCTGCAGGCAACGCCGGAAAGTGAGCGGGTTGAAGCGCTGTTCTGCGAGAACGACGTGCTGGCACTGGGGGCGCTCGAAGCGCTCAGGCAAGTAGCACCGTCGTCAGCCATGGCCGTGGTAGGTTTCGACGATATCGACGAAGCCGGCTCAGCCAATTGGGCGCTGACCAGCTACAGCCAACGCATTGACCGGTTAGTCGAGGAGGCCTTGAATCGCCTGATCGACAATCGCACCACGGCAGACGGCGCCTGGCGGCATGGAGAGTTGCGAGTTCGGCGGTCGCATTTGGCTGGGAAACCGGCGTAAGGATTTCTTTTTGTGTGACAATGTCACTATTGAGACTTGATGAGAGCACATCGAGATGTAAAGAAGAAACTCTATAGAAGAGAAAGCGTTACATCCAGAGGGCCCATCGCCAGCGGTGGTAAGTACCGCTGGGAACGCCATGGCAAACAGGCAGACGATGAGCAGTTGCCACTGCGTGAAAGTATGCATGGGCAGATACAACATGGCATGGATTACACGCCGCTATTTCAATTTCTGCTCAGTAAAGTGGGCCAACCCTGGAATGAAGTACATAGCGAAGCGGTAAGTCGGTTGGATAAAGAAGCGCCTATTTTTTACCTGGTGGCGCTGCACCGTAAAAACTGGCAGAGCTATGTCCGCTGTGGTGAGTCGAGCTATTACAGCGGACTATGCATAGATGATCACGGGATACTGCAGAAAGTGAACCCGGCATTCACCGCAGAAGATGTGCCGGTGAGATGCCGCTGTTGTACCTATACGTTCAACGGGGAACTCGTACCCGTCACGGAAAAGAACTGGCAAAAACCCTATGAGAAGGAATCCTGGGAATAGTCAGGTTTCACGAGTGTCATTCTGGTGTAGATTGACTGCCGAAGTTTGCCAGATTTCACGTAGCGCGATCAAAAAAGGAGGGCATTTTGACCCATTTTGCACAGTGGCTTAGCCAAATTCAGGCGCTTGAGGTTGAACTGCACCAGCCAACAACGCGCTGCGATCCGAAACATGTCGCGGCATTGTTGCATGAAGACTTTGAAGAGATTGGTCGTTCAGGCCTACGTTATGACAAATGCCAAACCGTTGCGGCGCTGGAGATGGAAACGGATTATCCGCCGATTTTCGCCGAAGGGTTTAAGCTGGCGAAAATCAGTGAAGGCGCCGTGTTGCTGACGTATAAAAGTTTTCAGCATGACGCGCAGGGCCGCGTCGTTCGTTGCACCGAACGCTCATCGATTTGGCTCCTGACGGAAAAGGCGGGTTGGCAGATGCGCTTTCATCAAGGTACGCCGACTAAGGGCTAAACTGAGATGGGTTGACAGATGGGCTTAAAACATAAAAAAGGATGTCAGCCTGATAAGCCTTGAAGGTGAGGTGAGAAAGGACGGGCAGGATAACCCCGGTGCGTACCCAGTAATTACATTTAACATAATATACATTATGCGCACCTAGGTGGTGATATGTGGATTCTGCCGTCCAGGCCTGATCATGGGCTTTCTCCTGCGGCCAGCCATGCCAGCGCCAGCTGCTCATGCCGCTGAACAAATTCGTTTTTCAACCGGCCATAAGCCGCCGGGTTTTGCCGGCTGTCTTCTGCTGCCTGGCGTTTGATTGCCGCATATTGCTGAGCAACACCCTGATGCTTGCGCAGATAATCTCTGAACGCCAAATGTCTGATCGCCTGTTCACTTCCTGTAGTAAATGCATGTACGTGATGCGTGCGATCGCCGTTTCCCTTGATGTAGTAACGTCTGCCAGCAATGCCGTTCTCGCCACGCGGCGTATATCCCATGTTACGCATCCCGTCATTCAAGCCATCCAACGCCGCCAGACTTTCAACCTCCAGCAAGATATCAATCGTTGGTTTGGCTGCCAGTTCCGGTACTGCTGTGCTGCCGATATGATGAATGGCCGTTAAAACGCCAGCCAATATCTCGCGTAGTTTCAGCGCTTCATCTTTATAACGTTCCACCCACTGCGGATCATAAGCTTCGATCGTGATAATGCGTGCTGACATTTTCCACTCCAATAATGATGACCAGGCATGGTTTCCAATGGCGACCTGCCGATATTGGCCAGAAATCCCCTGCTTTTTTGATCGCGCTACGTGAAATCTGATAAAACCTGGCGGCTTACGATACTGCAGATTTCATCCAAACGCGTCACTTAAACGGGCAGTATTTGCCTGTTAAATGCGCATTGGCGTGCGTTTGCATCGCTTTCTACGTCCAACACGGCGTTGGCTATACTGAATGGGAACATTCTTTCACGCTCAAGGAGCCTCCCCATGTTTGATCATGTGAAATTTGGCGTCAGCGACTTTGCCCTCAGCAAAGCGTTTTTCCTCAATGCGCTGGCGCCACTGGGCGTAAAGATCGTTGCCGAAGGCGAACCCGACTATGGCGTTGAGCTGTGCCCCGATCGGGGTAACGTGTCATTATGCCTGTTTCAGACCGATGAAAAACCGGCGCATCTGCACCTGGCATTTGCCGCAAGCAGCCGTGAACAGGTCGATGCGTTCTATCACGCCGCGCTAAATGCCGGCGGCATAGACAATGGCGCGCCCGGTTTACGGCCCAATTACCATGCCCACTACTATGCGGCGTTTGTGATCGCCCCGGATGGCCACAATATCAAGGCGGTTTGCCATAAACCGATGAGCTTGTGATTTTACCAGTTAAAACAGCTTATTAATCACGAATTGATGTACTCTATTTAACATAACGCAATTGTTACGCGGTCACTTATCGTTACCCCGTCACGTCAATCCACTCTGCTCCGGTGATGCTGGCCAGTCGCTGTGGCGCAATTCTCACGCCTGAGTTATCGCTGCCGCCTGCCGGAAGCACTTCACCGTAGCTGCACAGGCTGCGGTCGCAGTAAATTCTCACCGTTTCCGGTGCGGCAAAGGGGCAAACGCCACCGGGCGGATAGCCGGTCAGCGCCTCCACCTCCTCTGCCGGCAGCATACGCGCCTTTACGCCGAAGAATTGTTTGTACTTTTTGTTGTCGATTCTGGCGGTTCCCGCCATCACCAACAGCACCACGCCGTCGTTCACGCGAAACGACAGCGTCTTGGCGATCTGCCCGCTCTCCACCCCAAAGGCTTCCGCCGCCAGCGCCACCGTAGCGGTATTCTTTGCCAGCACCGTCACCGCCGTTTCCGGTGCGTGCTCGGCCAGAAATCGCTGAACGCGCTCTATACTCATGCCCTTCCTCCTGATGTTGCTAAGCCATTGATAATGCCGCAGTGATGGCTTCGGTTTTAACACCGCATGCTAAAAATGAGAATCAAAATTGTTCAAATCGGTAAATCTGAACAAAGCTTTAAGGGGCCAATGCCCTTTTTACCTATCATTTTTCATGGAGATACCTGCATGACCACGCAAACGACAGCAAGGCCCTCGGCGGCCGCAGTGGCCGTCTATGAATGGCTCAACCCGATACCCTATGGATTTTTCACCGCGGCGCTGATCTTCGACATCATCTATGCCTGCACGGCGAACATTCAGTGGGTCAATGGTGCAGGCTGGCTGATCGCCATTGGCCTGGTTTTTGCCATTATTCCCCGGCTGATTAACCTGGTGCAGGTGTGGTTCGGCAGCGGCCGGCGGCAGGGTTCATCGGTCAAACTCCATTTCTGGTTGAATCTGATCGCCATCGTTTTCGCCATCATCAACGCTTTCGTGCATAGCCGGGATGCGTACGCCGTGGTGCCGGAAGGCCTGGTGCTATCTGCCATCGTGGTCGCGCTGCTGAGCGTGGCTAATGTTCTGCTGGCCCTTGCCACCCGTGCAAAATAAGGAGGTTTTCATGAAGCTATCATCCCTGGCGCTCACTCTTGCTGCCGTTTTGGCGGTGGCCGGCTGCGATAACAGCGCCGTCATTTCGCCGGAACAACAAATGGGCCCGGATCCGACATTACCGCCGGCGCAAAACTTTCTGATCCCGCCGATGCAGGTGCCTAAGGGCGTGGGTTGGCAACAGAACCAGATGCCGAAAGTGGCCGAAGGATTGAAAATCGATAAGGTGGCGGACGATTTGCTTCATCCGCGCCAGCTGCTTACCCTGCCCAACGGCGATGTGTTGGTGGTGGAAGCCAACGGGCCGGGCACGGAAGCGGTGAGCACGACCAAGCAGCTGATCGCCGGGCTGGTGAAAGGCCAATCCGGTAAAGGCGGCAAAGGCGGCAACCGCATCACCCTGCTGCGCCCAACTGCCGACGGCGGCTGGGAAAAGCATATCTTCCTCGAGGGGCTCGATTCCCCGTTCGGCGTCCAGTTGATTGGCAACACCCTGTACGTGGCCAACACCGGCAATATCATGCAGTACGCCTATCAGCCGGGCGAAACGCGCATCAGCGATCCGGGTAAAGAGCTGGCCGATCTGCCGGACACCATCAACCACCACTGGACCAAGGCCCTGCTGGCTAGCCCGGACGGCAAAAAGCTGTATGTCGGCGTCGGCTCCAACAGCAACATCACCGAAAATGGCCTGGCCGTAGAGTACCGGCGCGCCGCGGTACTGGAAGTGGACACCGCCTCTGGTGCCAGCCGCATCTTCGCCAGCGGCCTGCGTAATCCGACCGGGCTGCAGTGGGAACCGCACAGCGGCAAGCTGTGGGCCATCGTCAACGAGCGTGACGAGATCGGCGCCGATCTGGTGCCGGACTATCTGACCTCCGTGCAGGACGGCGGCTTCTACGGCTGGCCTTACAGCTATTTCGGCCAGCACGTCGATCGTCGGGTGCAGCCGGCGCGGCCGGATCGGGTGGCGAAAGCCATCAAACCGGACTACGCCCTCAGCTCGCACGTCGCACCGCTGGGGCTGCTGTTCTACACCGCGAGCGCTCTGCCGGCCGAGTATCGCGGCGGCGCCTTTGTCAGCGAGCACGGCAGCTGGGATCGCTCGCCGCTGAACGGCTACCGGGTCAGCTACGTGGCGTTTGAACAAGGCAAGCCGGTCGGCAAACTCAAAGCGGTCGTCACCGGCTTTGTCTCCGATGATGAGAAGGAACTCTATGGCGCACCGGTAGGGTTAGCAATTGACAAGTCCGGCGCCCTGCTGATTGCGGATGACGTGGGCAATACCGTTTGGCGCGTCAGCGCTAAATAAGGTTAACGGGCAGGTTCCGACGAACCTGCCCGTGACATTGTCACTCAATAACCTGCGCCAGCCAGACCGTCCTTCCCCCACAGGTGGGATCTTCCACTACATGGTCCACCACGCGGAAGCCGTTCTCCTGCAATAAATGCCGATACTCCTCCGGTGCCAGGCTGGCGTGAAACAGCGCCTGGCCTTCGAAGCTGCCGATCGCCACGCCGTCTGCAGGGCCGCTGGTGAACATCAGTGCGGCATGCGGTTTGGCATGTTTTCTGAACAACGGAAACATGCGGCGCTGATCGTCACGCGCCAGATGAAAGAAGCTGTCCCAGGCCAGCAGGCCATCGAACTTCGCCGACAAATCCAGCTGGCGCATATCCATTTGTCGCCATTCCTGCTGCGGAAAACGCTGCCGGCAGCGCGCGATCATCGCCTGCGCACCGTCGATGCCGGTCACGCGATACCCCTGCTCGATAAAATAGGCGGCGATCGGCGCGCCATAGCCGCAGCCGAGATCCAGCAGCCGCGCATTGGCCGCAGTGAGCTGCAAAAAGCGGTCGAGCCACGGCCGTTCAAACAGCGTGGTAGGTCTGAGGCGTTCCCAGGCGGCGGCATGTTCGTCATAAAGCAGAATAATCGTGCTCGCCAGTTTTTCCGTCATTAATATTGTCCCCGTCACGTTATTGGCGCAAAAAAAATAGCCTTTGGTCAGGATTAAAGCGCTTATCCGATAATATATTCATCAACAGACCGTTGACCAGAAATAAAAGGTTTTAACATTTCTACATAAACCAGTACAATTCCCTACCCTGTGTTAACCCTTTTTTTAGGTTGATTGTGTCGTTAATTCAGCGCTCTGCATCGCGAAATCGGGCCGCCGCCTGGTTAGGGATGTTTGCCATTCTGATGTTGTTCATTGCGCCGGTGGTCTCGCGATCCCTGGAGCATGTACGCGCCGGAAGTGCTGGAACGACCGCCATGGCGGATTGCGGCATGGCGATGCCGATGCATCACGGGATGCATTCGCCGCCGCCTGAGCCTGAAAAAGCCTCACAGCCGCTGATGCAGCACGGCGGCGGCCACCACAACATGGCGATGATGATGGACGACAGCGCCTGCGGCTACTGCGTGCTGTTGCTGCACGCGCCGCTGCTGGACGTGAGCCACGCCCCACTGTTCTGGTCCCAGTCGCTGGCTTCACGCCCGCCGCCGATCCACTACCTCGTTCCCCTGTTTGCCCACGTTGTTCACACCGAATTACAGCCGCGCGCGCCCCCCATTTCTTTCCTCTGATTTAACCACAAACCCATTGCCGTTCTCTGTATTGCCGTTGATCGCTTCAACCCGGCGGAATTAATTCGCCCAACGATTAATCACCGAGACGACATTATTAATCCGGTTATTTCCACGTTGATGGAATTAACCCCCGTATTTTCCGATGGTGACTTTCGCCAGGCCGCCCCACGCCTGAATAATCCCTCGGCCAAGAACGGAAAAGAGTTAGCTAAAGGAAAGATGATGTTTAAACCGACTTATAAAAAGAACGCCGTTACCCGCGCCATCACCGCCGCCATGCCGCTGTTCCTGCTGGCCGGCTACGCGGCGCAGGCGCATCAGCCCCCTACCGGCGCACAGGTTAATGATGGCGACGTGATCACCGTTACCGCACCGCTCTACTCTCCGCTGACCATCGTCACCTCACCAAAAACCCCACGCCAGCCGGTGCCGGCCAGCGATGGCTCGGACTACCTGAAAACCATTCCCGGCTTTTCTCAGATCCGCAACGGCGGCACCAACGGCGATCCGGTATTTCGCGGCATGTTCGGTTCGCGGTTGAAGATCCTCACCGACGGTTCAGAGATGCTCGGCGCCTGCCCATCGAGAATGGATGCGCCCACCTCTTACATCTCGCCGGAAAGCTTCGATCTGCTGACCATCACCAAAGGGCCGCAGACGGTGCTGTGGGGGCCGGGTTCGTCGGCGGGCACCGTGCGTTTCGAACGTGAACGTCCGCGCTTCGACGAGCCGGGTATCAAGGGCAACGCCAGCGTGCTGACCGGCTCCAATGGCCGCTGGGACGAGAATATCGACGCCAGCCTCGGCGCCGAGCAAGGTTACTTGCGGGTGATGGCCAACAAATCCCGCTCCAACGATTATCAGGACGGCACCAATACGCGCGTGCCGTCGCGCTGGGACAAGTGGAACGGCGATCTGGCGCTCGGCTGGACGCCGGACAACGATACGCTGCTGGAAGTGACCATGGGCCGCGGCAACGGCGAAGCGCGCTATGCCGGCCGCAGCATGGACGGTTCGCAGTTCAAGCGCGAAAGCCTGGGCATGCGGGTGGAAAAATCCAACATCGGCGAGGTGCTGGATAAGCTGGAAGCGCAGGTCTACTACAACTACGCCAACCACGTGATGGACAACGTCACCCTGCGCTCGCCGGGCAGCGGTGGCATGGGGGGGCACGGCGGCCATGGCGGTATGAGCATGGGGGGCCACGGCGGGCACATGATGTCTTCCGGCATGACGATGCAGCTCGATCGCCGCACCGTCGGCGGCCGCGTGATGGGCACCTGGCAGTGGCAGGACGTGAAGCTTGAAAGCGGCCTGGACACGCAGACCAACACCCACCGCAGCATGAGCCGCGGCAGCTGGGAAAAAGACGCCCAGTTCAACAGCTACGGCGCCTTCAGTGAGCTGACCTGGTCCACCAGCGAGCAGGATAAACTGATCGGCGGCGCGCGTCTTGACCGCACCCTGGTGGAGAATTTCCGCAGCGGCAGCGATGGGGAGCGTTCGGACACCCTGCCTAGCGGTTTTATGCGTCTTGAGCATACGTTGGCCGACCTGCCGCTGATGCTGTATGCCGGCGTCGGTTATACCGAGCGCTTCCCGGATTACTGGGAGTTATTCTCGCCGAAGCTGGGCCCGAACGGCAGCAAAGATCCGTTCTCCAGCGTCAAGAGCGAGAAAACCACGCAGCTCGACATCGGCGCACAATACAACGGCAAGCGCTTCAACGGCTGGGTCTCCGCTTATGTGGGCCGCGTCGATGATTTCATCCTGTTCAAATACGATCCGCACAATGCGCGTCTCAGCCAGGCCGATAACGTCAACGCCAACATCATGGGCGGCGAAATGGGCATGGGTTACCAACTGAGCGAGCACTGGAAAACCGACGCCAGCCTGGCCTACTCCTGGGGTAAAAACACCAGCGACGGCCGCCCGCTGCCGCAGATCCCGCCGCTGGAGGCACGCTTGGGGCTGACCTATGAGTACGGCGACTGGAGCGGCACCGGTCTGTGGCGTCTGGTCAGCAGCCAGCACCGTGTGGCGATCAACGAAGGCAACGTGGTGGGCAAAGACTTTGCCGAAAGCGCCGGCTTCGGCGTGCTCTCCGCCAACGCCGCCTACAAGGTGAATAAAAACGTCAAGCTGAGCGCCGGTCTGGATAATATCCTGAACAAGACCTACAGCGAGCACCTTAACCTGGCGGGCAACAGCGCCTTCGGCTATTCGGCCAACAGCGCGGTGAATGAACCGGGCCGCACCCTGTGGGCCAAGGTTAACGTCACCTTCTAAGCCATCCACCGGGCGATGGGCAACCGTCGCCCGGTCATGCGATATGCGATCCGGTTCTTAGGATATGAGTTTTAAGTTTTTCCCATTCGGTTTAGCGGCGATTACTATCACCCTCAACGTAATCAACGATCCGGAGGGAATATGCAAAAGCTCACTCGTTTTCTGGCCCTGCTCGGCGAGCTGATGATCGAAAAAGCCGACGATGTCGCGCCACAGGCTACTCAGCCAGACGATCGCGACGACGCGTTGCCACCGCGCCTCGAACGCGGCGTTCCGCTGGCCGACCGCTTCCTGTTCATGTAATTTCCCGCGCAGTTTAACCCGCTTACACTGACCGCACGATATGTTCGCGCAGCCACCGGTGAGCGGGATCCCGATGCGATCTTTCGTGCCACAGCATGGTCATTTCAAAACCCGGCACCGCCAGCGGCGGCTCGAGTTGTTGCAATAAAGGCTGGTTGCGCACCAGCCGCTCCGGCAGCATCGCCACCAAATCGGACTGCGTCAGCACCGAGATCACGAAGAGAAAATGCGGCACGGAAAGCACCACGCGCCGCGTCAGCCCCACGTCCGCCAGCGCTTGGTCGGTGATGCCGTAGAAACCGCCGCCGTCCGGTGAGACCATCACCTGCTCCAATTGGCAAAATTGCGTTAGCGTCAGGTTTTCATGCAGTTTAGGATGGCCGACTCTGCCCACCAGCACATAGCGTTCACTGAACAGCGTGCGCTGACGCAAACCGGGCGGCGCCCCTTCACGGGTGTGAAACGCCAGATCGATCTCTCCCTGTTCCGCCAGTTTGGCGATGCGTGACGGCGCGGTTTCCAGCACCGCCAGCCGGGTGCCGGGCGCCGCCGTGCGCAAACCGTTCAGCGCCGGCAGGACGATGGTGGATTCGCCGTAGTCGAAGGCGGCCACACGCCAGGTATCGGTCGCCACGGCGGGATCGAACGGCGTCGCCGGCGTTACCGCCAACTCAAGCGCCGCCAGCGCCTGGCGCAGCGGTTCCCGCAGCTGCTCCGCTCTGGCGGTCGGACGCATGCCGCGCGGGCCGGGCAACAGCAGCGGATCGTCAAAGATCGCCCGCAGTTTGGCGAGATGCACGCTGACCGCCGGCTGAGAGAAATTGAGCCGCTGCGCCGCGCGCGTAACGTTGTGCTCCGCCAGCAGCGCGTCGAGCGTCACCAGCAGATTGAGATCCAGCCGCCTTAAATTATTCATGGTTATACCTGGGATAACGGTAATTCATTTCTAATATACCTTGTGACGCCCTAACCTGCAGCTCTCACACCAAGGAGAGTTGCTATGAATGTGCTGATTGTTTACGCCCACCCGGAGCCGCAGTCGCTGACCGGCTCACTGAAAAACTTCGCCGTTGAGCGCCTGACGCAGGCCGGTCATCAGGTACAGGTGTCCGATCTGTACGCCATGAAGTGGAAAGCGGCACTTGACGCCAACGACAGCCTGGAAGGTGCATCAGGGCCCCGTTTCGATCCTTCGTTGGATTCCCAGCGCGCGTTTGCCAACGGCGTGCAGAGCGCCGATATCGAACGGGAGCAGCAAAAATTGCGCTGGGCGGACGCGGTGCTGCTGCAGTTTCCGCTGTGGTGGTTCTCGATGCCGGCGATTCTGAAAGGCTGGTTCGAGCGTGTCTATGCCTATGGTTTTGCCTACGGCGTCGGTGAGCATTCCGACACCCATTGGGGCGACCGTTACGGCGAGGGGACGCTGGCGGGCAAACGGGCGATGCTGATCGTCACCGCCGGCGGCTGGGAGTCCCATTACGCCCCGCGCGGCATCAACGGGCCGATCGACGATATCCTGTTTCCGATCCAGCACGGCATGCTGCATTACCCAGGCTTCGAGGTGCTGCCGCCGTTTGTCACCTACCGCGCCGGAAAGACCGACGAGACGCGCTTCGCCGCCCTGTGCGAGCAGCTCGGGCAACGGCTCGATACCCTGTGGCACACCGAGCCCATTCCGTTTCGGCGACAGAACGCCGGTGACTACCTGATCCCGCAGTTGACGCTGAAAGCGCATCTCGCGCCGGGTCAGGACGGTTTCGGCGTTCACATCGAGTAGCCGGAGGCGCACGCCCTGGCGCATCCGGGGCGTGGCGTTAATTCAGGGCGGCGAGAAATGTCTGGTAGCCCTGTGCGCTGCTGTCCAGCTCATGCTGCTGAACCTGCTCTGCCACCCCGTCCGAAGCGGCCTCCTTGCCATAAAAGGCGAAGAACGAGGCATAGTCGGCCCGCACGTAACCGGCGGTGACTTCAAACGGCCGGAAGATTTCCTCCAGCGAGTAGCGATAACGCCCTTCACGCGCGTAATCTTCTGCGCGCACGCCCGCCGTGACCGCCAGCGCCAGTTTCTTGTTCTGCATCTTATAGCCGCTGCGGGAACCGTAGGCCCAGCCGTAGGTGAGCACGTCGTCCAGCCATTTTTTCAGCAGCGGCGGGCTGCTGAACCAGTAAATCGGGAACTGCAGCACGATGTTGTCATGCGCTTCAATCAACTGCTGTTCTTTGGCGACGTCGATCTGCCAGTCCGGATAGGCCTGATGCAATTCGTGCACCGTATACCGCTCCGGATAGCGACGCAGTTCCTCCAGCCAACGTTTGTTAACCACCGAGTTCGCCATATCGGGATGGGCCACGATCACCAAGGTTTTCATACTGATTTCTCCAGTCAGGTGTTTCGACGCATCTTAGGGTATGCTGACAGAATGTAAAATACGCACACTCACGACACATACTTACCTTGGAGAAAGTATAAAATGACCGCCGAATCTCACTGCAGCCCAACGGGCATCAGTCTCGAAGACACCGGCTATGGCTACACCCTGTCGGTGATCAACGGCAAATATAAAATGATTATTCTCTACTGGCTGGCGCTGTATAAGCCGGTATTGCGGTTCAACGAACTGCAGCGTTGCATCGGCACCATTTCGTACAAAACGCTGAGTTCGACGCTGAAAGAGCTGGAAAAAGACCGGCTAGTGGTGAGAAAGGAGTATCCGCAGATCCCGCCCAAGGTGGAGTACAGCCTGTCCGAACGCGGGCGTTCGCTGATCCCGGTGATCGACATGATGTGTAACTGGGGGGAACAGCACCGGCCGGAACAGCCGGTGCCCTGAGAGGTTAGTTGTCCGCCGCCGCTGAGGTTGCCGGAGTGGGATCGTCGTGCTCAACCAACGCGTCCGCCGGCCGGCACTGGCGCAGCGTGCGTACGCTGAAAGCCACCAGCACGCCGAGCACGGCGGCGAATGCACCAAACGACAGCACGCTCATCAACGGGGTGAACACCCTGCCCAGTACGCCGAGCCCCAGCGCACCGATCGAGTCGCCGGTCACGTCCTGCGCGGTGCCCAGGCTGTTCACCCGCCCAAGCAAATGATCCGGCGTGTTGCTCTGGATCAGCATGAACTGCAGAAGTGAGGCGATAGCGTTGGCGTAGCCGTAGCACACCAGCGCCAGCAGCGCCGGCGCCAGGTGGCTGAACAGCCCCAGTGACGCGATGGCGGTGAACGCGACGATAGCGGCGACCAGGATCAGCACGCCAGGGCGAGCGTATCGCCCCACCCAGCCGCTGGTCAGCGCGCCCAGCATCGCACCGAGCGGCACCGCGGAGTACATCAGGCCGATAGAGGACGCGCCAACGTGGTAAGCGTCCTGCGCCAGCGCCGGGAACAGCACCCTGACGGCGCCGACGATGCTCATTAGCATCCCCAGCAGCACCACCGAGCCGACCACCTTATTGCGCCAGACAAACTGGAAGCCGCTGGCGAGCGCACGCAGCGGGTGTTCCGGCTCCTGCTGCTGCGGCAGCAGCGTCGGCAAGCGCACCAGCGGGACCAGGGTGCCCAGCGTCCCTGCCGCCGCGACGGCGAAGGCGAGACCGACACCCCCGAACACGATGATAATCCCGCCCAGCGCCGGTGCGAGGATCGCGCCGATGCGCACCGTCACCATGCTCAAGGCCCCTGCCGCCGCCAGGTTTTCACGCCCGACCAGCAGCGGGATCACCGCCATCAGCGCCGTCATACCCAGCGCGCCGAAGAAGCCGTCCCAGGCCGCCAGCAGGTAGAGCGCCCACAGCGACGGTGCCGGGGCGAAGGCGTTCAGGCTCAGGGCGACAAAGCCCAGCCCGCAGGTGCCGCGCGCAAACAGGATAAGCTTGCGGCGATCGTAGCGATCGGCAAGCACCCCGCCCAGCATCAGGCCGATAAACATACCTACGCCGTCCAGCGCCACCGCCACGCCCACCTGCAACGTGGATCCGGTCATCGCCTGGATCTGAATCGGCACCCCTACCGCCAACATGCCGAGGGAAAACACCGACAGCATGCGGGCGCAGAAAATCGCGCGGAAATGCGCATTGCTTCTCAGCAAACTGAAATCAAGAAAAAAAGAAGGTCTGGCCATAGTGTCCTGCATGTCATGTTTTAGTGCGGGCCGGGACGCACGCCCCCCGGCCCGGTTGCGTTATACCAAGCCGTATTGCCGCGTCAGCAGCGAATGCAACAGCGGCCCAAGCGTCTCCAGCGAGGCCGGAGACAGAATGTCCGCGTGTTCGCAGCGCTGATGATGGCAGATCAACCCATCCAGATACGGCGCCCACACGGCATTGATGTCCATCTCCGGCGGCAGCGTCTGGTCGGCGACAAACAGCGTCGCCGTGCCGTGGAAACGCCGGCTGCGCGCCTGGGACAGAATGCGCACCGCATCGCGGTAGTTGGCGACGATGCTGTCGAACATCGCCGCCTTCTCCGCCATCAGCGCCGGATCGCCATGATCTTCCGCCATAAACTCGGCCTGTTCCTGCGCCACCTCTTTCTGCGCGTCTTCCTCGCTGGGGCCGGTCCAATCCTGGCCTTCCGGCGGATAGGTATCCAGCATGCCGAGGAACGCCACCTCTTCGCCCTGCTGCTGCAGGCGCGCGGCCATCGAGTGCGCCAGCGTGCCGCCGAGCGAATAGCCCAGCAGGTAGTAAGGCCCCTGCGGCTGCAGGCGGCGCAGATGGGCGAGATGACGATCGACCATCTGCTCAATATCCTCGCAGGTGGCGATAGCGCCATCCGGTCTTGGCGACTGCAGGCCGATGATGGGGTAGTTCCCCGGCAGATAACGGCTCAGCCCCGAGTACTGCCAGGCGAAACCGGAAGCCGGATGCAGGCAGAACAGCGCCGGGCCTTGACCGGCCCGCAGCTGCAGGCATTCGCCGACGCCACGGCTCTCGGCCGAGTTGGCGGCCTGCGCGTCATCGAGCAGGTGCGCCATCTTCTCCAGGCTGCGGGCGAACATGATCTGTCCGACGCTCAACGGCCGCGGGACGCGCCGGCGCAGCTCTGCCGCCAGACGCATCGCCAGCAGCGAATGGCCGCCCAGCGCGAAGAAGTCGTCGTCGGCATACACCGTCTCGCGCCCCAGCAGTTCCCCGAACAGCGCCGCCAGCAGGCGCTCGCTGTCGCTCTGCGGCGCACGCCCGGCTTGCAGGGCCAGCTGCGGCCGTGGCAATGCCTTGCGATCCAGTTTGCCGCTGGCGCTGAGCGGGAAGCTGTCGGTCATGACATAGCTGACCGGCATCATGTGCGCCGGCAAACGTGCCTCCAGCGCCTGATGCAGCACGGCAGTATCCAGCGTCACGCCCGGTTGGGCGATCAGCCAGGCAACCAGCTGCCGCATATCGGCGCCGCCCAGCCCCGTCGCGCCCTCGCCCAGTTCGATGGCGTGCACCGCCGCTTGCGCTACTCCCGGCTGTGCCAGCAACGCCTGTTCGATTTCGCCCAGCTCGATACGCTGGCCACGGATCTTCAGCTGATCGTCGCTGCGTCCCAAATACTCGACGCTGCCGTCTTCCAGCCAGCGGGCGATATCGCCGGTGCGATACATGCGCGCCCCGTTGCCGGCGGGATCGGCGACAAACCGCTGTGCCGTCAACCCCGGCCGATGCAGATAGCCATCGGCCAGCTGAATGCCGCGCAGGTAGAGATCGCCGGCGCAGCCGACGGGTACCGGCCGCAGCATGGCGTCGAGAATGCTCAGTTGGGTGTTCCAGACCGGTTTGCCGATCGGCACGCCGGCGCCGTTCACCGCCGCCAATGCCGCGCCGGACGCCGGTTGATAGGTGACATCGACCGCCGCCTCCGTCGGGCCATACAGGTTGTGCAGCGGCGCCGTGACCAACGCCTGATAGCGGGAAGCCAGTTCGCACGACAGCGCTTCGCCGCTGCAGAACACGCGTTTCAGGCTGGCGGCGGCGCGCTGTGGCGCCCGCTCGTTCAAGGCCTCCACCCAGATAGCCAACATGGATGGAACGAAATGCAGCGTGGTCACGCCATAGTCGTCGATCAACGTCGTCAGCGCCTGCGGATCGCGGTGCGCCTCCGGCGGCGCCATCACCAGGCGCGCGCCGACCATCAGCGGCCAGAAGAACTCCCAGACGGAAACGTCGAAGCTGCACGGCGTTTTCTGCAAGACCACGTCCTGCGCATCGAGCGCATACTCGTGCTGCATCCAGAACAGGCGGTTGACGATCGCCCGGTGGTTCACCACCACGCCTTTCGGCCGCCCGGTAGAGCCGGAGGTATACAGCACGTAGGCGGGATAATCGCCGTTCCCCGTCGGTGGGCGCGGCGCCGGTTCGCGCCCGCTGTCGTCCAGCACATCGAACCGCAGCGTCGGCGCCAGTGCGGCAAAGCGGGCGTCCAACGCGCTTTCGGTGATAATCAACCGTGGTTTGGCGTCCTCCACCATGTAGGCCAACCGCTCGTCCGGGTAGCCGGTGTCCAGCGGCAACCAGGCGGCGCCGGTCTGCACAATCGCCGTCAGCGCCAGGCTGAGGCGCACGGAGCGTGGTAACGCCACCGCGACAATATCGCCCGGCTGAATGCCGGCCGCCGTCAGCCGCTCGGCCAACAGCGCGGCCTGGCGCTGCATGTCACGGTAGCTGAGGCTGTGCCCGGCATCCTGCAGCGCGATGCGTTCCGGCGTGCGCCGCGCTTGATCCGCGATCGCCTGATGCAAGGTGGTGTCCGCCACCGCCTGTCCGGTGCGGTTGACCGCCGCGATCAGCGCCTGCTCCTGCGGGATTTGCAACTGCCAGCGCGGCAGCGGCAGATCCGGCTGGGCGATCCACTGTTGCAGCAGCGCCATCAGCCGCGCGGCGAAGCGCTCAGGCTGCGGCACCGAGGCGCGGTACTCCATCAGCAGACGCAGACGTTCGCCCGGCAGCACCAGCAGCGTCAGCGGATAGTGGGTATAGCCTTTGTTGCGGATGGCGTCGCAGCGCAGCGCCCCTGCTCCGCCCAGCAGAGCGTCGTTGTCCGGGTAGTTTTCTACCACCAACAACGTATCGAACAGCGTGCCCGCCCCGGCCAGGTGCTGGATCTCCCCCAACCCCAAATCGTCGTGCTCCAGCAGTTCAATCTGCCGGTGCTGCAGTTCGGTCAACTGATCCGTCAACGAACGGTCATGCTGCAGACGAACCCGCACCGGCAGCGTGTTGCTGAACAGGCCAACATGCTCCTCAACCCCTTCTATCTGGCCAAAGCGGCCGGAAACCGGCGAGCCGAACACCACGTCCTGATGGCCGCAACAGCTGGCCAGCTGCAGCGCCCAAATGCCCTGCATCACGGTATTGAGCGTCAACCCGCGTTCGCGGCACAGAGTCAGCAAACGCGTCTCCTCGGCCGGCGGCAGCGTCATTTCCAGCTCATGCACGCGATCGTCCTGCGTTTCACCGAACAGCAACGTCGGGCGCACATCCTGCAGCGTCTCACGCCAGAGGCGGCGCGAAGCTTCAGCATCCCGCGCGGTCAGGCGGCGCACGATATCGGCGTAGTTCGAACGCAGCGTCGGCAGCGCCTGCTCGCCTTCACGCAAGGCCAGCATCAGATCGTTGAGCACTACCGGCGTCGACCAGCCGTCGACGATCAAGTGATGGGCATTGAGGAACAGCGTGTGGCGTTCGCTATCGCCGTGTTTGACCCACAGCGCATGCAACATTGCGCCCGGCTGGTTGAACAGATCGCGCTGCAGCTCTTTCTGCTCCAGCTCATTCAGCGCCTGCATTTCTTGCTCTTCGGCCAGCGGCGGCAGCCTGTGGCTGTCCAGCGGCCAATGGCTTTCCTGCGGTATCAGCTGCAGCGGTTCGCCCTCGCGGTTGAATCGGGCGGCCAGCTGCGGATGGCGGCGGATCACCGCATCCAGCGCCTGCTGAAGGCGATGTGCGTCCAGTTCGCCGCAAAGGCTCAGGCGCGTCAGCGAGTTATAGCTGCCGCCCTGCTGCGCGGTCTGCGCATGGAACAGCAGGCCGTGCTGCAACGGCAACAGCGGCAGCGCCGCGGCTAACGGCCCGCACTCCCGCTCCCAGGCGCGCACCGTCTCATCGTCAACGTTCGGCTGGGCGATCTCGGCCGCTACCAACGTCGCCGCCGCGCGATCGGGATGCCGTTCGGCAAATTCGCACAGTGCACGCACTGCTTGCTCGATGCCGCTGTGCAGCTGCGTAATGTCGCTCTCGCTGAAAATCCCCTCCAGCCAGCTCCAGTTGATCGCCAGGCACGCGCCGTCGCGCCGCTCTTCGACAAAGATATTCACCTCCAGGCCATACGACAGCGCCTGCTGTGCATCCTGCGCCACGGCGAAGGCGTCGCGGAAGCGGGTTTGGCTGCGTTGCGGCGCCCAGTTCCCCTCGTCCTGGCTGAAGCGCCCGAGGTAGTTGAACAAGATCTCCGGCGCATTGCGCTGCGCCAGCGCCGCCAGTTCGTCACGCCGCGGATGCAGATAACGCAGCTGGCCGTAACCGATGCCGCGATCGGCTACCGCTCGCGTCGCCCGTTTCACCGCGCGCACGGCCTCATTGTGCTCGGCGTCATGCAGTTCGATGCGCAGCGGATACTCCGCCGTCAGCCAGCCGACGGTGCGGGCCAGATCGAGACCGTCGTCCAGTTCAGCGCGGCCGTGCGACTCCAGAGAGAAACGCAGCGAAGCGGCCTGGAAACGGCGGCGGCAGGCCTGAGCCAGCGCGCACAGCATGATCTCTTCAACCTGCGCGCGGTATCTCTGCGGCAAGGTGCCGAGCAGCGCGGCGGTCAGGCGGCTGTCGATCAGCGTGCGCCGTTCGCTCACCGAGGCGATGCGATCGGTCTGCGGATCCAGCACGCGTCGCCCCAAACGCGGCACCTCGTCCGCCAGCATCTGCCGCCAGAACGGCAGCTCGGCTTCGCGGCGTTCGACGTCGGCTCGTAGGCGTGCAGACCACTCATAGAGCGAGGTTTCTTCCGGCGGCAGCATGATCGGCTGCCCCTGCATGGCGCTGTCGGCCACTTGCCGCAGTTCGTCGAGCAGGATGCGCCAGGAAACGCCGTCGACCACCAGATGGTGGATCGCCAGCACCAGCCCCAGGCTCTGCTCGTCGCGCTGCAACAGGATGGCTTGCATCATGGCGCCGGCCGCCGGATCGAGATGGTCAAGCGCGGCATCAAACGCCTGTTCTGCCGCTGATTCCAGCTCACCGGACACGGTATTAACCTGCATCAGCTCACCGGCGGCGGCGGTTTCAACCACCAACTGACCGTCGCGGATCCGCGCGCCCAGCGCCGGGTGTGCCGTGTGCAGCTGTTCCAACGCATAACGCAGCTGTTGCGGCTGCAGCTCGGCAGGTACACGCAGGAAAACGCCGTGCGCGAAGCGGCGATGCATATCGCCCGTCTCGGCAAACCAGTGCAGGATCGGCAGCCCGTCGATCGGGCCTTGCTGTACGCTGCGTGTAGCCTGAGAGTCTATGGCCAGCGGCTGCATCGCCTGCGCCATGCGTGCGGGGGTGTGCAGCGCGAAGATCTCGCGCGGCCGCAGCAGATAACCTTTGCGCCGCAGGGCGGTGCCCAGCCCCATCGCCGAGATGCTGTCGCCGCCGAGCGCGAAGAAATCGTCGTCGGCGCCGACGCGATCCATCCCCAACAGCTGCGCCATGGCGCCGCAAATCAGCCTTTCCTGTTCGGTGGCCGGCTCACGAATGCTTTGCGCCAGCGTTTCCTGCGGTTTGGGCAGCGCCTGACGGTCAATCTTGCCATTCACGTTAAGCGGCAGCTCCGGCATCACCACCAGGATCGCCGGCACCATATAATCCGGCAGACGCTGCGCCAGTTGCCCCAGCAGTTCGCTTTGCAGCGTGGGTGAGGCGCGCCGCGCGTCATCCTGCACCGAGCAGTAACCGATCAAACGATAGGTGGCGCCGATCGGCTCGGCGATCACCACCGCCCGCCCCACGTCCGGCAAGGCGGCCAAGGCGCTTTCCACCTCACCCAGCTCGACGCGGAAGCCGCGCACCTTGATTTGGTGATCGGTACGGCCAATGAATACCAGCTGACCCTCCGCGCTCCAGCGCATCAGATCGCCGCTGCGGTACATCACCTCGCCTTCGGCGAACGGGTTGGCGACAAAGCGCGCCGCCGTCAGATCCGGGCGCCGCAGGTAACCGCGCGCGATGCCTTTGCCGGAAATGTACAGCTCGCCCGCCGCGCCGATCGGCACCGGCTGCAGCCGGCTGTCGAGCAGCCAGACGGCGGTATTGGCGAGGGGGCGACCGATCACCGGCTGATCGGCGGCCGTGACCGGCGCGCCCAGGGTATCGACGGTGTATTCGGACGGGCCGTAATAGTTGTGGATCTCCACCTCCGGATGCTGCTGCATCAGGTTCCACAGCGTCGGCGTCGCCGCCTCACCGCCGATCATCACGAACGACGGCAGCGGGAACTGCCCCTTCAGCAGGCCGCAGTCCACCAGTTGCGAGAAGAATGACGGCGTGATGTCCAGCAGATCGATCGGCGTCTGTTGGGTTTGTTCCAGCAGCGCCCAGGGGTCGCGGCGCAGCTCCTCGTCGAAGATAACCAGTTCGCTGCCCATCATCATGCAGAACAGCGGTTCCCAGGAGGAGTCGAAAGAAAACGAGGCGGTATGGCCGGCACGCAAGCGGCGCGCGTGGCGAGCCTGGAATTTTTCGATCGCCGGGCCGAACAGAGAGGCCTGGTGCGACAGGAACAGGTTCAGCAGCCCGCGATGCGTGGACATGACGCCCTTGGGTTTGCCGGTCGAGCCGGAGGTGTAAATCATGTAGGCGAGATGCGCCTCGCTCAGCGGCATGCGCCGCTCGTCGTCCGTTATCGGCGTGGCCTCGGCAGCCGCGCAGCGCGCCAGGCACGCTGCGTCGTCCAGGCACAATACTTGTGGCAGGTCCGGCATGTTGGTCAGCGTGGCGCGGTGGGTCAGCAACATTACCGGCCGCGCGTCGTCGCACATCAGCGCCAAACGTTCACGCGGATAGTCCAGATCGAGCGGCATATAGGCCGCGCCGCTGGCCAAAACGCCGAACAGCGCGACCAGCGTGTCCACCGAGCGCGGAATGCCGATGGCAACCACGTCTTCAGCGCCGATGCCGCTTTCGATTAGCACTCGCCCCAACTGCATCACCCGTTCGGAGAGCTGCCGGTAGCTGAGGCGCTCGTCGCCGCAGGCCACCGCCAATGCCTCAGGCTGGCGTTCAACCTGGCGCTGGAACGCATCCATGATTGACACCATGCCCGTCGGCGGCGTCAGATCGGCGCCGCGCCCCCAGGCCGCGAGTTGCCTTAGCTCCCCTTCGCCGATCAGCGCCAGTTGAGCGTTCGGCTGGTGCGGCTGTCGCGCCAACTGCTGCAGCCAATGGCCGATGCGCTCCGCGTGATGATGCAAGGTGCGCGGCGAGTATTTGGCCGGGTTGGCCACCAAAGACAGCGTCAGCACGCCGTTGCGAAAGCCGATCTCAAACTCCAGGTCATCGACCGGCCCCATCGCCAGCGTATGGGTAACGGCCGCTTGGCCGTCGAACGACAAGGCGCTGTGGTAGACCTTGACGTTGATCACCGGCCCGTACAGTTCCTGATGGCCACCGACCAGGCCGAGATCGCGCTTGATCTGCTCCGCCTCATAGCGTTGATGGCGGCGCGCCTGTTTGATCTGCGCTACGGTCGCCTGGCAGACGTCCGCCAGCGACAGCTCCGGCGTCACGTTCAGCAGCAGCGGCAGCACGTTGACCACCGGGCCGACCGCCGCCAGCGCCTGCGACCCCATCCGCCGCATGAAAGGAAAACCGACTGAGAAGCGGGTTTCGCCGCTCATGCGCGCCAGATACATCGCCAGCGCCGCCGTGACGATGTCGGCCGGTTGCAGCGCCTGCAACGCGTCGTCGCGCAGCGCTTCGTCAAACAGTGACTCCGGCAGCACCAGCACCTGTTTGAGCGGCCGGGCGCCCGGTTCAACCTCCCGGCTTTCCGTCGATAATGACAGCGGCGACGGCAGTTCGCGCAGATGCTGGCGCCAGAATTCGGCCGCCCGCTCACGTGCGGGCGACGTTTGCCATTGCTGAAACTCTTCCACTACCTTGCCGAACGGGGTAAACGGCGAGGCCACCGGCGACAGCCCGTGGCGCAGCGCGCGATAGATATCGGCGATCCGGCGGGTGATGGCTTCGAAACTGAAGCCGTCCAGGGTCAGATGATGAAAGCGCTGGTACCAAAACCAACGATCGGCGCTGACGCGGATTATCGCATGGCGATAAAGCGACCGTTCGCCGTCCGCAGGCAAATCCTGCGCCAGATCGTCGTTCATCAGCGCCAGCGCCGCCTGTTCGGCGTCCGGCTGCGCGCTGAAATCGAACCACTCCGGCGCCTGTACGCGCGCAGGGTCGGCTATCAACGGGAGACGCTGCACCGGCTGGCCGTCCTGCGCCTCAAAGAACCGCGCCTGAACCGTATCCGCTTCGGCCAGCCCCTGACGGATCGCGCGCTCCAGCGCCGAACGATCGATTGCGCCGTGCAATTCGGTGTAGTGCGCCACGGCGAAGCTGTTGCGCCGCAGCGCGATTTGGTCGGCGATCCAGATCCCCGGTTGCGCCGCAACCAGCGGATAATCCCGATACTCGACCTGAGTATCCGGTAAAGAAAGCGTTTCTGACATGGTGTCTGTCCTTTCCCTCAAACGGAATGTATCGATGTGGCTGCCTGGCGCTTAACGCGCCGCATCCGCCGCTTTCAGCGCCGCCGGCCGCATGTCCTGCCAGTGCGCTTCGATATAGTCGATACATTCGCCGCGCGACGCCGGCCCCATCAGCACGCGCCACCCCTGCGGCGTATTGGCAAACTGCGGCCACAGCGAATACTGCTGCTGCGCGTTGACCAGCACGGAGAAACGTAGGCTTTCGTCATCGAACGGGTTTTGTTGTTCCTGAGTCATTTGCATTACCTGTCTGTCAAAATGTGTGGGTTATTCCATCGCGGAAAGCAGTTGGCGCACGCCGTCCACCAGGCCGCCACGCCAGCAGAGCGCATCATGTCCGCCGGAAAACACGCGGTATTCGGCGCGGTGCCCTGCCGCCGCCAGCGCCTGATGCATCTGGCGATTAACGAATTCGATGTCCGCCTCTCGATCGCCGGCTTGCTGAATCACGGTGAGCTTGGGCGCCGCCGGGCTGCGTTGCCGAACCTGGCGTATCAGCCAGCCTTCTTCCAGCTCGTGGCGTTTTTCGAATTGGGTAACGAATTGCACCGTAGGCCACCAGAAGGAGCCGGACTGGCTCAGCACGTGGCCGAAGCGCTCTGGCCAGTGCAAACCGGCATATAACGCCGCCAGCCCGCCGTAGCTCTGGCCGGCGACGACGGTGCGCGCCCCTGCCTCGCTGAACGGTTCGCGCTTCTGCGCCTGCGGCAACAGTTCGTCGATCACCGCCTGCCAAAACGCGGCGTTGCAAGGCAGCTCGTTTTCCCGGTGTTCGCCGTCGATCGCATCGATCAGCAGCCAACATGCAGGCGGCAGGTGCCCTTTTGCGGTTTCGTGCTCGATCACCGGCAACAGCGCGTGCCTTTCGACCCAGTTTTGGCCATCGAGCAGCAGCACCAGCGGGCGATTCGCTTTCACCCCCGCGTCGCCGCTGGCATACAGCCAGACGCGCCGCTGCGTGCCGAGCCGTTCGCTCTGCCACTGGAAAAGCTGCAGCCGCGCCTCCTCCAGCGGCCGATCGGCGGCCTGCCAGGCGCTTTGATCGTCGGCATCCGGCCCTTGCGCCAGAGAGACGGGCCGCGGGCGATGAGACGGCCCCAGCGATACGCGATTCAGCGGATCGGCGATGGCCAACGGGAACAGCGATACCCACCAGGCGCGCTGTTGGCGATCGCGCAACGTTTCGTCGTCGCTAAAGACGGGGGGAAGATCCCGGTCGGTAATGGGGATCAGGCTGTAGCTGCCGCGCCAGCGGCGATCGATAACGGCCGCGCCGTACCAAACGTCGGTGCCGGGGAGCCGGGTCAGGCTGCTGGGGGACGTGCTGTGGTGATCGGTAATGCCGTTGATATCGGCGTAAACGCGGCATATCGGCGAGTGCCGTTCATCGCCGTCGGGATCGCGCCACAGCCAGGTCATTTTGACGTGGCTGTCATCGTGCGGTTCGACCACGGGTGTGCCGTGAGCGGCAACCTTCTGCCACCACGCGGATTGCCCTGCCGCCTCTTCACGCAGCCACTGCGCCGCCAATCCCTCACGACCGTTTTCTGGCCTCTTTTCCGGCAAAAACTCCATAGCGCCCCTTACATAACATGAGTGTCTTTTACAAAACCTGACAATCGTATTGATACTCATTATCATTTTCAATACTATTTGTCGGATTTTTACCGTCGTGCAAACACGACGTCTCCGCGTCGACGGGTGAAGACCGCTTGCCGGCATTTCGGGGTTTATCAGGGTGGCATGACACACAAAAGCAGGTATTCAGGAGAGATAATGAAGATTAAAAACAAAGGGATAGCAAACGGAAGTGCGGAGGCGATGTCCGCCAAGCGTCTGTTGCTGGGATCGGCGCTGGCCTTACTGCCCTTCGCGCCACACGCGTCCGCCGCAGCGGACGAGACGATTCTGGTGACCGCCGACGCACAAAACAGCGTGACCGCACCGGCCAAAGGGATCGTCGCTAAAGAGAGCGCCGCTGGCACCAAGACCGCCACCGCTCTGCGTAAGACGCCGCAGGCCATCTCGGTGGTCACGCGCGAGCAGATGAACGACCAGGAGCCGGCGTCGGTCGCCGACGCATTGAACTACACCAGCGGGGTGATCACCACCTACCGCGGCAACTCCAACCGCAATGACGAAGTGATCAGCCGCGGCTTCCGTTATGCGCCCAAGCTGCTCGACGGCCTGCACTTTGGCCTCTCGAGCCAAAATGGCGGCGCCGGGCAGATCGATCCCTGGCTGTTGGAGCGCGTGGAGATGGTGCACGGCCCGGCCGGCGTGCTGTACGGCCAGGTCAGCCCCGGCGGCGTGGTGGTGATGACCAGCAAGCGCCCTACCGCCCAGAGCATTCACGAAGTCAAATTCAGCACCGGCAACCGCCATCTGGCGGAAACGGCGTTTGATTTTGGCGGCAAGCTTAACGACGACAACACCCTGTTCTACCGCCTGAACGGTATCGCCAGAACCGAACATGAGTTTGTCAAAGACAGCAAGCAGCAACGGGTGGCCATCGCCCCGGCCTTCACCTGGCTACCGAACGAAGACACCAGCTTTACGCTGTTGACCAGCTACCAGAACGATCCGAAAGCCGGATCGCGCAACTTCCTGCCGCGCGCCGGCACGCTGTTCCCGACCAGCGCGGGCTATGTACCCTATGACTTCAACATCAGCGAGCCCAGCTTCAACAAGTCGCGGCGCGAACAGGCGTCGATCGGCTACAGCCTCGAGCATAACTTCAGCGATGCGCTGTCGTTTACCCAGAACCTGCGCTTCACCCACCGTGATGAAGACTATAAATATCTGGTTTATAACGTAAACTCGACGGTCAACGACCACACCGTCACCCGCATGGCACAGCATGAAACGCAGATGACCAACGAGTTTGGCGTGGATAACCAGCTGAAGGGTTTGTTCGACACCGGCGAGGTGAAGCACACGGTGCTGGGCGGGTTGGATTACCGCTACAGCCATATCGATTCGAAGATGTATCGCGATCGCGGTAACGATTACCCGATCGACTGGGCCAATCCGGTTCGCCCCAGCATCGATGGCAGCACGTTGGCGCTGGCTTCCAGCGATTTGAAGACGCTGAATCAGGTCGGGGTGTATCTGCAGGACCAGCTGGAGTGGAATAACTGGAACCTGCTGCTGTCCGGCCGTCAGGACTGGTCGCAGGTCAACACCCGCGATCGCACCAGCGGCGGCAAAGAGCAGACCTATAACGATGCCCAGTTCACCGGCCGCGCGGGCCTGCTCTACGCCTTCGACAACGGCATTTCACCGTATGTCAGCTACAGTACCTCGTTCGATCCTAACCTGTACCCAAGTGCCGCGGGCGCCGATCCGCTCAAGCCGACCACCGGCAAACAAACCGAGGTGGGCGTGAAGTACCAGATCCCGGGCGGCAACACCCTGCTGACCCTCTCCTGGTTCGACATTACCCAGCGCAATGTGGCGTCTTACAACCGTCTCACCTCCGCCTACGAGCAGATCGGTGAGGTGAAATCCAAAGGGATTGAGGCGGAAGTGCACGCTCAGCCTACGCCGGAGATCACGCTGACCGCCGCTTATACCTACACCGACGTAGTGACCAAAGACTCCAACTCGGCGGATGAAATTGGCCACAGCCCGGCGGGCATCCCGCGCCACGCGGCCTCCGCCTGGGGCAGCTACAGCGTCCTGAGCGGTGCGCTGAACGGCCTGACCGTCGGCAGCGGCGTGCGTTACATCGGCGATGCGCCAGCCGACGCCACCGGCCAGTACGACGTGCCGCACTACACGCTGTACGATGCCATGGTGAAATATGACCTCGGCCAGGCTTCGTCGGCGCTGCGCGGTGCGGCGCTCCAGCTCAACGTGCAGAACCTGACGGACAAGAAATACGTCTCATCCTGCAGCGGCGAGTACGCCTGCTTCTACGGCAGCGGCCGCAGCATCATCGCTTCGGTCAACTACCGCTGGTAACAAAAAGGGGTGGCCAACATCGTAATGTTTGTCAGTTAGCGTTTTTCTGAAGGTATTGATGACGTCTTCGGGCGATAAATGAAAATGAGCAAGGGGCCGTAAGATGCTGCCCCTTGCAACCCACGCCTTTGTCCAATCCCCATGCCGCACGCGGGTTAACTCGTGCGGCATGGTCATCAGGCGTTACGCCCCGCCATCACGCCGCCATCGATATCCCAGATAGCGCCGGTCACCCAGCCAGTCTTGTCAGAAAGCAGGAAAGTGATGGTTTCCGCGATGTCGACCGGTGAACCCACGCGTCCGATCGGATGAAAGCTGTCGAAGCTGTTCATCACATCCTTGACGTCGTCTTTCGGAATGAAGCCCTCATAAATCGGCGTGTGAACGACAGCTGGAGAAACCGCATTCACACGGATCCCTTTTTCACCCAGTTCAATAGCCAGGTTTTTGGTCAGCGCGTGCAGACCGGCTTTGGCCATTGAGTAGGCTGAAGACGGTGTGGCACCGATGGCCTGTCGTGCCCACATAGAGCCAATATTGACGATAGCGCCTTTGATATCGGCCTCGACCATATTGCGCACTACGTCGCGGGTGATAAAAAACGTGGCGCGGTTAATGCTCATGTACATGTCATAGTCTGACGCTTCGTGTTCTATAAACGGTTTCGGGAAGAACACGCCAGCCGCATTGACCAGCAGGCTGATATCTTTGTGTTCGCTGTTAATGATGTTCACTACATGCTGCAGACCTTCTTCTTTCATCAGGTCTGCAACGATGACGGAAACCTGGCCGTCTGCAGCCAGCGCCTGACGGGCCTGCTCGGCTTTGTCCTGACGATGGCCAACAAGCACCACGCTGCCGCCGCTTTTCAGGACCCGCTTCGCCGTTTCGAAGCCCATACCGCTTGTACCGCCGACCACTAACAGTTTTTTGCCAGCAAAAGATGTATTCATCGCTAACCTCTTTACATTCATCTGGTTGTCATTAATAAGAAGCCTGGCTTCTCATCGTGTGAAACCAGATTGCCACCCTGAAAACCGATTGACGACTGAGAAGAAATTGCGACACAGGAAAGAAAATCTTTCTCGCCGGCGTATACTGAGGAAAAGAATGAATCAGGATGATCACAATGCGATCGTTAAACCGACTTAAATGGCTGCACGCTTTTGAAGCCACCGCCAGGCATGGCAGTTTTACCGGCGCGGCACAGGAGCTGGGTGTCACACCCGCCGCCGTAGGTCAGTTGGTCCGTTCGCTGGAAGACTGGGTCGGACACCCGCTTCTTCACCGCACCCGCTCCGGCAAGGAGCGACTGACGCTGGTAGACGAAGCGCAGGAGGCCCTACAAGATATCACTCAAGGTCTCGATAAACTGGAAACCGGTTTAAGTAAGCTTCGTGGTCGCCGGTCACGCTCGGTGGTCGTGGTGACGGCGTCCCAGGTACTGATGATGAACTGGCTGATGGACCGCCTGAACCGGTTTGCGGAAACGCATGAGAATATCGATCTGCGGCTTAACGTCACGGAAAAGCTGATGGACGTGTCGTATGGCGAGGCAGATATCGGCATTCGCTGTGGACAGGGAGAGTGGCCCGGCGTGAGTAAAACCTGGCTAATGGATGAGGAAGCCGTGCTGGTCTGCAGTCCACGCCTGGCTCCCCCCGAGAAAATGGCCTGCAGTGAATGGCTCGCCACGCAAAAACTCATTCACGATGACACGCCGCATCCTGGTGCCGATTTTCCATCATGGGGTGATGCACTGAGAGCGGTCGGTGCGCCCGAAACGCGGGAAAGCGGGCTGCATATCAATTCTACTTCAGCAGTGATCCTGTCGGCGCTGAGCGGCAGGGGCGTGGCCATCGTTCGAAACGCTCTGGTAAAGCAGCTTATCGAGACCGGGCAGTTGGTTCATCTCCATCCCGACCATCGCTGGCCACTTAGATGGTCCTACTATCTGGTCACCCCGCAGCAACATGTCATGCGTGATGAAGTGAAAATTTTCCACGACTGGCTTCTTCAGGACGTCGTCTCAGACCGTTCATAAACGATCATCGCAGCTATTGCGCTACCTCGGCATTCGCCCTGGGGCGTCGTGCCCTTTCCCGCCGCCTTTACTCCTGCTTCAATTCCCGCAAGTGCTTGTACACCGTGGCGCGCCCCATCGACAGCACGTTGGCGATGTAGTCCGCGGCGCTTTTGGCCTTGAACGCGCCCTGATGGTAGAGATCGCTGACCAGTCGCCGTTTTTGTTCGCGGCTCAGCGCGCCGAGCGCGGCGTTTTCGCGCCGCAGCCAATCGTGCAGGAAAGTGTTGATCTTCTCCTGCCAGTCGTCTTTGAACAGCTCTTGTGGCTGAGGTTGCAATCGCGTGACCGACAGGAACATGTCCAGCGCGTTGCGGGCGTCCTCGAACATCGCGGTGCTCAGGTTGATGCACAGCAGATAGCTGGGCTTGCCCTGTTCGTCGCGTGCGGCAATGCTCACCGAACGCATCTTTTTGCCGTCCCAGTTCAGCTTCTCATAGGGGCCGGTCACGCCGGCGCCGCCATCGAGCTCGAAGTCTTCCAGCCCGGCGTCGTCGCCCGGTTTACGCTTCGACAGGTTGTTCGCCAGATAGGCAATCTTGTTGGTGGCCAGATCGTGGATCACCACTTCCGCATTCGGGAAAAACAGCGCCGCGATGCCGTCAGCGACCGAGCGCAAAAGTTCGAGTTGAGAAGAAGAGTTCGGCACGCTGGGGGTCTCCGTATGGCCCGGTTTGGTTTGCTGTTCAGCCGCTTAGCATACCGCAGTTGCCGCCGCTTGCCGAGTGGAGCGGCGGCAAGCGGCGTATCCTTCGCCGGTTATTCCGCCTCGGCGCCACGCCGATAAAACACGTAGCTCTCGCGCGCCACGCTGTCACGGACCCGATAGCGCCAGATCAGCCCGAGCGTGGTAAACCACAGCGGCATGCTGCACAGCGCGATCAGCGTATCGCTATCGAACACCATCAGTACCAGCGTAAAGGCGAAAAATGCCAGCGTCAGCCAGGCCATCGCGACCCCGCCCGGCATTTTGAAATTGGAATCGGCGTGCAGATCCGGTCGCTTCTGGCGATACACCAGGTAGGCGACCAAAATCATGCCCCAGCTGTAAACCACCAGGATCGCCGCCACGGTAGAGACGATGGTGAACAGCGTCATGACGTTCGGCACCAGTATCAGCAGCAAGGTGCCGGCCACCATGCAGAAGCAGGAAAACAGCAGGCTGCGGATCGGAATGGCCGTGGTGCGAGACAGAATGCGGAACTGACCGTGGGCGTGCTTTTCCATCGACAGGCTGTACAGCATGCGGGTGCTGGAATACACCCCGCTGTTGGCCGAGGACATCGCCGAAGTCAGCACCACGAAGTTGATCACCGCGGCGGCAGCCGGCAGCCCCGCCCGATCGAACAGCATCACGAACGGGCTGCTGTCCGGCGAGATGTGGCTCCACGAGGTGACGGCGATAATGGTCAGCATCGAGCACACGTAAAAGACGATGATGCGCGCCGGGATCGCGTTGATCGCCTTCGGCAACACCTTCTGCGGGTTTTTGGTCTCCGCCGACATCGTGCCCAGCAGCTCGATGCCGGTACAGGAGAAAATGGCGATCTGGAACCCGGCGAAAAAGCCGAAGATGCCGTGCGGCATGAAAATGGCGGGATCGGTGACGTTATGCAGCGAAGCGGTCACGCCGTCCGGCGAGGTCCATCCGCTGAACACCATCCAGGCGCCGGTGGCGATCAACGCGACGATCGCCACCACCTTGATCATCGCAAACCAGAATTCGGCTTCGCCGAACATCTTGACCGACAGCATGTTGAACAGACACAGAAACCCCAGCGTCAGCAGCGCCGGCAACCAGGGCGAGACGTTAGGCAGCCAATACTGCACGTAGCCGCCGCACACCACCACGTCGGCAATGCAGGTCACGACCCAGCTCAGCCAGTAGGACCAGCCGAGAAAAAAGCTGGCGCGCGGCCCCAGGTATTCGGAGACGAAATCGGCGAACGAACGGTAATCGAGCCGCGTGAGCAGCAGCTCCCCCATCGCCCTCATGACCATGAACATGAAAAAGCCGACGATGGCGTAAGTCAGTACGATGGAGGTGCCCGACAGCGCGAGGGTTTTCCCGGCGCCCATAAACAGCCCGGTGCCGATGGCGCCGCCGATCGAAATCAGTTGAATGTGGCGCGCGCTCAGCCCGCGCTGCAAGGTTTGGGCACAGTTTAGCCCCTCGGCTGAACCTGGGTTCAGCCGATCGCAGTGATTTTTTGTCATGGTGTTACCTGTCCGTCATTAAGGCGATTAAGCAACCGATATGCGGCTGCAGCAGGAATGAAACGCCCGTGGGCGTTCTAACCGGCAAAAAAGTGAGACCGAACGCTGCCCGCCCCGTTGTGACAGGGAGGTAATAATAATGGGTACCGAGAAAATGCTCTCGTGAGCCGTCGTATCGCCCACGTTTGGCGAACATAGCCTGAGCGTGGTGGGTAAACACTACAATATCAAATGGTTATACTTTCCCTTGTGCAACAAAAAAACGACGCCGGAGTCGTTTTAACATTAATTTAACTCTGGCGAGGGGAAATGCCATTGTCAACATGGCAGTTAAATAAAATGAAACTTTTTGATCACATTCAAGCTTCTGAAAAATAGATAAAAAGGGTTTTTATGCGCTTTATATGCATAAAATATGCATGAGCTCGCTCACCGTCGACAAAAAGTAATTAACTATTCATTTGCCGCCCTGCAGGCGGCGAAAAACCGTCCGCTGGCCCGATGAGAGGGGGGCTAACAACCGGCATAATTAGTGGTAAATTTAGCGTCGCAAAGTGTTATGCGCTTGCTAATCCACGGTTAAACGAAATAAATACCTCTAAAATATAAAGGTTGGTTATGGAAAAGCTATCCTACGCTTCAGACAGCAGCACCACCGCTTGGGCTACATATCTGCAACAAATCGATCGCGTCGCCCCTTACCTCGGCGACCTCTCACGCTGGGTTGATACGCTGCGTCACCCTAAACGCGCTTTGATTGTTGATATCCCGCTGCAGATGGACGATGGCACCATCCGTCACTTCGAAGGTTTCCGCGTACAGCACAACCTGTCGCGTGGGCCGGGCAAAGGCGGTATCCGCTTCCACCCTGACGTCGATCTGAACGAAGTGATGGCCCTGTCCGCCTGGATGACCATCAAGTGTGCCGCGGTCAACCTGCCGTACGGCGGCGCCAAGGGCGGCATCCGCGTCGATCCGTTCAAACTGTCTGAAGGTGAACTGGAGCGACTGACCCGCCGCTACACCAGCGAAATCGGCTTCATCATCGGGCCACAGAAAGACATCCCTGCGCCGGACGTCGGCACCAACGCCAAAGTGATGGCCTGGATGATGGACACCTACTCCATGAACCACGGCACCACCATCACCGGCGTGGTCACCGGCAAACCCATCCACCTCGGCGGCTCCCTGGGCCGTGAGAAAGCGACCGGCCGCGGCGTGTTCGTGACCGGCAGCGAAGTGGCCAAGCGTCTGGGCGTGCAGATCGAAGGCGCCAAAGTGGCGGTACAAGGCTTCGGTAACGTGGGTAGCGAAGCGGCCCGTCTGTTCGTCGGCGTCGGCGCGCGCGTCGTCACCATCCAGGACCACTCCGCTACCCTGTTCAACGCCGACGGCATTGACCTGGTGGCGCTGACCGAATACCAGGCCAAGCACAAGCAGATCGCCGGCTTCCCGGGTGCCAGCGAGATCGAGAGCGAAGCGTTCTGGTCAGTTGACATGGACATTCTGATCCCAGCGGCGCTGGAAGGCCAGATCACCCGTCAACGCGCCGAAATCCTCAGCGCCAAGCTGGTGCTGGAAGGGGCTAACGGCCCAACCTTCCCAGAAGCGGACGACATTCTGCGCTCCCGTAACATCACCGTGGTTCCGGACGTTATCTGTAACGCCGGCGGCGTAACGGTCAGTTACTTCGAGTGGGTTCAGGACATGGCGAGCTACTTCTGGAGCGAGTCCGAGATCAACGAGCGTATGGACAAGATCATGACCGACGCGATGGTCCACGTCTGGAACAAGGCCGCAGAGAAAGAGTGCAGCCTGCGCACCGCGGCTTACATCGTGGCTTGTGAGCGCATCCTGACCGCACGTAAAGAGCGCGGCATCTACCCAGGTTGATGCCCGTATCCCGGCCTGCCCCGGCAGGCCGGATTCTCCTCAGCGCAAACAGCGTTTCAACACCTTACCGGTGCTGGTCATCGGCAAGCGTTCGACAAACTCGACGATACGCGGATATTTGAACGCCGCCAGCCGCTCCCGGCTCCAGGCGATCAGCGTTTCCTCCTCGATGGGCTCCTCCGTTTCTTTCAATACCACCACCGCTTTGATCTCTTCGCCCAGCGACGGATGCTCGACGCCGATCACCGCCACCAACGACACCGCCGGATGGCGAATCAGCGCCTCTTCAATCTCGCGCGGATAGACGTTGAACCCGCCGCGGATGATCATATCCTTGGCCCGATCGACGATGAAATAGAAGCCGTCGGCGTCGCGGCGCGCCAGGTCCCCGGTGCGAAACCAGCCGTTTTCCAGCACGTCCGCCGTCGCCTCGGGGCGGTTCAGATAGCCTTTCATGATGTTGTAACCGCGTACCGCGATCTCCCCCACCTGATCGACTCCGTCGATCGGCTGCCCGGTGACGTCGAGCAAGCGCACCTCCACGCCCCAGATCGGTTGGCCGATGGAACCAGGTTTGGTCACGCGGTGCGGATGGTTAAAGGTGGCGACCGGGCTGGTCTCCGACAGCCCATATCCTTCGAGAATGTTGACGCCGAAGCGGCGCGAAAAATCCTCCAGGATCTGCACCGGCAAACTGGCGCCGCCGGAGACCGCCATACGCAGCGTGCTGCGCAAGCGCTCGATATCCGTGTGCTCATCCAGCGCATTCAACAGCGCCCAATACATGGTCGGCACCCCGGCGAAGAAGGTGATGCCGTGCCGCTGCATCAGCGCGATGGCCTGTGCGGCGTCGAAGCGCTCGACCAGCACCAGGGTAGCGGCGGCGGAAAACCCGGCATTCATCTGCACCGTCGAGCCGAACGTATGGAACAGCGGCAGGGTCACCAAATGGCGATCGGGCTCCGTCTCTGAGCCGTCGAACAGCCGTACCGATCCCAGCGCGTTGAGCACCAGGTTGGCGTGGGTCAATTCCGCGCCTTTGGCCCGGCCGGTGGTGCCGCTGGTGTAGAGCACCACCGCCGTGTCGTTTTCGAGCGTCGCGGCCGAAGCGAATTCGGTAGCCTGCTCGGCTATCGCCGCGCTGAAACGTTCCCCCTCAAGCGGTAGCCGATCGCCGATGATAAACACCTCGCGGCATTGCTCCGCCTTCGCCGCCGCCCGCAGCGCCTCTTCCCCCAATGGCAAGCCGCTGCTGCCCTCGAAACAGAACAGCGCCACCGCCGCTGAATCCGCCAGGTAGTAGTCGAACTCTGCGCTTTTAAGCAGAATATTGAGCGGCACCACCACCGCGCCGCTTTTGAGAATGCCGTAATAGATAGCCGGAAACTCCGGTCGATTTGGGCAGGCCAGCGCCACCCGTTCGCCGGGCTGCACGCCGCGCGCGACCAGCAAATTCGCCACCCGGTTGGCCATTTCGTTCAGCGCCCGATAGCTGAGTGGGATATCGTCCTGTATCACCGCCGGCCGTTCCGGCCAGGTGCGCGCACTCTCTTCAAGCAAGGTAGCCAGATTCAGCATCGGGGATCCTCCCTGGGAATGAGCGGCGAGAAAAGCGCCGCAGTATCACGAGTATAGATAGGCGCTTTGCGGTTCGCATTCCCAGGGGGGCTGGGCTATACCTTAGGCATTCCCCCTCCTGCAGGAGTTGTGATCATGAGCAAGAAAAAAATCCTGATGCTGGTCGGCGACTACGCCGAAGATTACGAAACTATGGTGCCGTTTCAGGCATTGCAGATGATCGGCCATTGGGTGGACGCCGTGTGCCCCGGCAAAGCTGTCGGCGACTACATCCAGACCGCGATCCACGACTTTGACGGCGCACAGACCTACAGCGAGAAACCCGGTCATCGTTTCACCCTGAACGCCGACTTTGCCGCCGCCAAAGAAGAACACTATGACGCGCTGTTGATCCCCGGCGGTCGGGCGCCCGAATACCTGCGTCTGAACCCCGAGGTGATCGCGCTGGTGCAGGCGTTTGACGCCGCGAAAAAACCGATCGCCGCCGTTTGCCACGGCCCGCAGCTGCTGGCAGCGGCCGGAGTATTGAAAGGCCGCACCTGCAGCGCCTACCCGGCCTGCGCGCCGGAGGTGCGGCTCGGCGGCGGCCATTATGCGGAGATCGGCATCGATCAGGCGCACGTCGACGGCAATCTGGTCACCGCCCCGGCCTGGCCGGCGCACCCGCAGTGGCTGGCGAAGTTCGCCGAGGTATTGGAGCAGTAATGCGGCGCTAGCGGAGCTGCTCGATCAGGAAGTGGATGTCGTACAGCCAGCGTTTGGCGCGCGCGGAGCGCACCAGCATCGACACGCACAGCGGCCGGGGGTGCTCTTTGCAGGCGGAGGGAGAAAACCAGCGCCCGGTGTTGGCCGGCGGCTGGAAATACAGCTCGTGGTTATAGTTGCCGCTGTCGACGCCGAAGGTATCGAAGTAGCGGCGCATCAGCGTATTGGAATCGCTGAACGACAGGTGAAGCGCGGTGTTGATCTCGGTTTCCGGGGTGATGGCCACGCCCTTCTTCAACCGCCCTGGCGTGTTGAATGCGGCGATAAGCGCGATGACCTGTTGCTGAATATCTTCTGCCATGACGACCTCGAGCCGATATGAATAAAAGATGAATGCGGTTCTCTGTCTGACTCTGCTCACCGCAGCGAGTTCTGCCCGCCGGCCGGGTTTTCTGTTTCTTTACACTTTCCATAAAAAAACCGCGCGCAGCCAAACACCTGGCGCGCGCGGTCCAGGGTTAGCGGCTGAGCGTCGCCTTATCGGCGATGACGCCGTCCCCCTGCCGCTCGGCGGCAATGCCGCCGCCCAACACTTTATACAGGGTGGCCTGATTGTCGTACGCGGTCTGCTGCGCGGCGATCAGCGACTGCTGCGCCGTGTACAGCGTGCGCTGCGCGTCCAGCAAGGTCAGATAACTGTCCACGCCCTGGCGGTAACGCAGCTCGGCCAGGCGATAATATTGCTGTGCCGCCGCCACATAGCCGGTTTGCGCCGCCAGCTGTTCCTGCAGCGTGGCTTTGCGCGCCAGCGCGTCGGCGGTTTCCTGAAATGCCGTCTGCACCGCTTTCTCATAGGTGGCGACATACAGGTCTTTCTGCGCCTGGGTGTAGTTGAGCTGAGCCGTGTTATAGCCGCCGCTGAAGATTGGCAGGCTGATGCTCGGTGCGAACGACCAGACGCCGGCGCCGTGGCTGAACAACGAGGAGAGTTCACCGCTGCCCACGCCGCCGCTGGCGGTCAGGCTGATCGACGGGAAAAACGCCGCCCGCGCCGAGCCGATGTTGGCGTTGGCGGATTTCAGGTTATGCTCAGCCTGCAGCACGTCCGGCCGCGTCAGCAGCACCTGCGAAGACACCCCAGCCGGCAGATTGCGCATGATTTCGCCGAGCCCATCGATACCGCTCGGCAGCAGATTTTCCGGCACGCTTTGCCCCACCGCCAAATCCAGCGCGTTTTTCGCCTGCGCGGCGCTGGTCGCATAGCTGGCGGCGTCCGATCGCGCCTGTTGATAAACGGTCTCCGCCGACGCCACGTCAACCAGCGACGCAATGCCGTGCTGCTGGTTCTTACGCGTCACGTCCAGCGAACGTTTGGCGCTTTCCATCGTCTGCTGCGCCACCGCCAGATTGCTGCGCTCGGCCGCCACCGCCACCCAGTCGGTGACGATATCGGCGATCAGCGTCAGGCGAGTACTTTTCGCCGCCTCCGAATTGGCCAGATAGGTTTCGAACGCCGCGCGCGACAGGCTGGCGTTTTTGCCGAACAGATCCAGCTCGAACGCGCTGACGCCGGCCTGCGCTTCATAACTCTGACTGATGGCGGTGGCATTGCCGCTACCGGTCAGCGAACGCCCGCGGCTGCCGTCGGCGGTGGCGTTGATCGTCGGGAACAGCGCCGAGCGCTGCTCACCGTACAGGGCGCGCGCCGAGGCGATATTGGCGATCGCCTCGCGCAGATCGCGGCTGCTGTCCAGCCCCAGCGCCACCACCTGCCGCAGCCTGGCGTCCTGCACATAGTCGCGCCAGGCGACGTCCGGGTAGCTCAACGCCTGCTTGCCGGCGGCCTCGCCCTGCGGCAGGTTGGCGGGCACCGGCGCCGCTGGGCGCTGGTAGTGTGGATCCAGCGACAGACACCCGCTCAGCAGCAGCGGTAAAGTTAACATCATGACTCGTTGCAACACGTTATTCTCCTGCCTGAGACGGCGAGTTGGTGGGCCGGCGGGTAAACATGCGGCGCACCAACACATAAAACAGCGGTACGAAAAAGATGGCCAATGCGGTGGCGGTGATCGTACCGCCGATAATGCCGGTGCCGATGGCGATTCGGCTGTTGGCGCCAGCGCCGCTGGATACCGCCAGCGGCAGCACCCCGGCGGTGAACGCCAGCGAGGTCATCAGGATCGGCCGCAGGCGCATGCGTGCCGCGTGGACCGCCGCGCCAATCAGCGTTTCGCCCCGCAGGTGCATCTCCTCGGCGAACTCGACGATCAAAATGGCGTTCTTCGCCGACAGGCCGATGATGGTGAGCAGCGCCACTTGGAAGTAGATGTCGTTTTCCAGCCCGCGCAGCGTGATCGCCAGCAGCGAGCCCACCACACCCATCGGCACCACCAACATCACCGCGAATGGAATCGACCAGCTCTCATACAGCGCCGCCAGGCACAGGAACACCACGATGAGCGAAATGGCATACAGCGACGACGCCTGGCCGCTGGTCAGCCGTTCCTGATAGGAGAGCCCGCTCCAGGAATAGCTGCTGCCGGCGGAGTATTTCGCCGCCAGTTTCTCCATCTCGCTCATCGCCGTACCGGAGCTGACGCCGGCGGCGCCCTGCCCGGTGATCTCGAACGACGACAGCCCGTTATAGCGCGACAGGTTCTCCGGCCCGTAGATCCAGTGCGAAGACGCAAAGGCGGAGAACGGCGTCATGCTGCTGGCGCCCGACGCATTGGTGCCGCGCACAAACCAGCGGTCGAGGTCTTCCGGCTTGGCGCGGTACTGCACGTCGCCCTGCATATAGACTTTTTTCACCCGGTTGCGGTCGATAAAGTCGTTGATGTAGGTGCTGCCGAACGCGCTGCTGAGGGTGCTGTTGACGTCACCGGCGCTCAGGCCGAGCGCCTGCAGCTTGCCGTTGTCGATCTCCACCTGCAGCTGCGGGGTGTCCGGCAAGGTGTTGGCGCGCACTGCCAGCAATGCCGGATTGTTGCCGGCGGCGGCGACGATCTGGTCGCGCATCGCCTGCAGCTCGGCGCGGGTGGTCGCCCCTTTGGCCTGCAGTTCGAAGGTGAAGCCGTCGGACTGACCGAAACCGTCGATCGCCGGTGGGCTCATGGAGAACACCTGGGCGTCGCGCAGCGAAGCGAAGTGCGCCATGGCGCGTTTGGCGATGGCGTCGGCGGTGTTCTCGCTGCCGCTGCGCTGGCTCCAGTCTTTGAGGCTGACGAACGCCATGCCGGCGTTTTGCCCGCTGCCGCTGAAACCGAAACCGTTGATGGTGAAAATGGTGCTGACGTTGGCCTTTTCCTGATCGAGGAAATAGGCGGTCACCGCCTCGCTCACCGCCGAGGTGCGCGCGTTGGTGGCGCCGGCCGGCAAGGTGTACTGCACCATCACCGAACCCTGATCCTCATTGGGCAGGAAACCGGTCGGCAAACGCAGATACATCACGGCCGCGGCGATCAGCAGCAGTCCGTACAGCAGCAGATAGCGCGTTGGCCGGTGGATCACTGCGCCGACCTTGTCGGCGTACTTCTCCTGCAGCCGGTTATAACCGCGGTTGAATCTACCCAGCAGCCCTTTGTCGGTCTGTTCTTCATGCGTCGATTTCAGCAATGTGGCGCACAGCGCCGGCGCCAGCGTCAACGCCAGCACCACCGACAGCACCATTGAGGAAACGACGGTGATTGAAAACTGACGGTAGATCACCCCGGTGGAACCACCGAAGAACGCCATCGGCAGAAACACCGCCGACAGCACCAGCGCGATGCCGACCAGCGCGCCGGTGATCTCGCGCATCGATTTCTCCGTCGCCTCGCGCGGCGGCAGTTTATCTTCACGCATCACGCGTTCGACGTTTTCCACCACCACGATGGCGTCGTCCACCAACAGCCCGATCGCAAGCACCATGCCGAACAGCGTCAGGGTATTGATCGAATAGCCGAACGCCGCCAGCACGCCGAAGGTGCCCAGCAACACCACCGGCACGGTGATGGTCGGGATCAGCGTGGTGCGCAGGTTTTGCAGGAACACGAACATCACCACCACCACTAACACCACCGCTTCAAACAGCGTTTTCACCACCTCCTCGATCGAGATGTTGATGAAGTCGGTGCTGTCTTTCGGGTAGGCCACCTTGTAGCCCTGCGGCATCGCGCTTTGGTATTCCGCCACCTTGGCCTTAACCAGTTTGGCGGTGCTCAGGGCGTTGGCGCCCGCCGCCAGCTTGACCGCAATCCCCGCCGCCGGGTGGCCATTGAGGTGCGCGCTGGCGGAGTAGTCTTCGTTGCCCAGCTCAACCCGTGCCACGTCACCCAGCCGCACCAGCGCGCCGCTGCTGTCGCTTTTCAGGATGATATTGCGAAACTGTTCCGGCGTTTGCAGCCGCGACTGCGCCTTTACCGTGGCGGTCAGCTGCTGATCGGCCGCGGCCGGTAGATCGCCTACCTTGCCGGCAGACACCTGGGTGTTTTGCGCTTCGATCGCCGTCTGCACGTCGGAAGGCATCAGCGCATAGCTCGCCAGCTTGGTCGGATCCAGCCAGATACGCATCGCATATTCCGAGCCGAACACCTGCACGTCCCCCACGCCCTCGATGCGCGACAGCGGATCCTGCAGGTTGCTGACCAGATAGTCGGAGATATCGGCCATTGTCGCCTTGTCGCTTTCGTCATACAGCCCGACGATCAGCAGGAAGCTGCTCTGGGATTTCTTGACCGTCACGCCCTGCGCAGTGACCGCGCTCGGCAAACGGCTTTCCGCCTGCTGCACCTTGTTTTGCACCTGCACCTGAGCGATATCCGGATCGGTGCCCTGATCAAAGGTGACGTTGATGCTGACCGAGCCGCTGGAGCTGCTGGTCGAAGAGAAATACAGCAGGCCGTCCAGGCCGGTGAGCTGCTGCTCAATCACCTGCGTGACGCTGTTTTCCAGCGTTTCCGCGTCCGCGCCCGGGTAAGTGGCGGAGATGGAAATCTGCGGCGGTGAGACATCCGGGTACTGCGAGACGGGCAATGAATTGATCGACATCAGGCCGCACAGCATGATGATGATGGCAATCACCCAGGCGAATACCGGCCGCCGGATAAAGAACTGCGCCATATCACTGCTCCCCGCGTTGGGTTTTGTCGACTGAAACCTCAACCGGCTTCACCGCGGCGCCGATCGTGACCTTGCCGGTGCCTTCGACGATCAGACGATCGCCTTCGTTCAGCCCGCTGCCGATCAGCCAGTTGCTGCCCACCACCCGTTCGGCGCTGACGGTGCGCTGCGCCACGTTGTTTTGCTCGTCCACCACCAACGCGGTGGCTTCCCCTTTGGCGTTGCGGGTGATGCCCTGCTGCGGCGCCAGAATGGCTTTGGGATCGACGCCGTTATCCACCGTGGCGTGGACGTACATGCCGGGCAGCAGCTCATGCTCGGGGTTGGGGAACACCGCACGCAGCGTGACCGAACCGGTGGCCTCATCCACCGCCACCTCGGTCAACTCCAGCTTGCCGGCGTGGGCATAAGGCGTGCCGTCCTCCAGCTTGATGGCGACCGGCGTGACCGCACCGCGCTGCAAAGCGGCCTGCTGACGGCGCAGTTTAAGCAACTGGGCGCTGGACTGGGTCAGATCGACATAGATCGGATCCAACGCGCGGATGGTGGCCAACGCATCGGTCTGGCTGGCGGTGACCAGCGCGCCCGGCGTCACCGATGAGATGCCGATGCGGCCGGCGATCGGTGCCCGCACCTGGGTATAGGCGAGGTTGATGCGCGCCGTCTCCAGCGCTGCCTGATACTGGGACACCGACGCCACGGCCGCCAAATAGGCGGCTTTGGCATCGTCCGCATCCTGCTGAGAAACGCCGTTCTCTTTCACCAGCGCCGCATAGCGCTGTGATTTGAGCCGGGTGGATTGCACCGTGGCCTGGGCGTTTTTCAGCTGGGCGGCGGCCTGATCGTAGTTGGCCTGATAGCTGGCGGGGTCAATTTGGTACAATACCTGCCCGGCTTTCACCTCGGCCCCTTCGGTGAACAGCCGCTGCTTGATGATGCCGTCGACCTGCGGCCGCACGTCGGAAGTCATGGTGGCGTTGACCCGGCCGGTCAACTCGCTGCTCAGGGTCACTGACTGGCCGCGCAGCGTGACGACGCCGACCTCCTGCTCACCGCCTGCGCCCGTCGGCGCCCCGGCGTTTTGCCCATCGCAGGCAGCCAGCAACAGCGACAGCCCAAGCACCAAAAGCGTTTTTCTCTGCATTGCAATACGATCCCATTGAGAATGACTATTCTCAATATATCGAATGCAGACATTCGCTTCTGAAAGGGTTGCGTAAGGATAGCGTAAAATCTTGTCGAAGCGGGAAACGGTGGAGCAATATCGTTCAGCGTGGTTTCAGCACATTGGCGCAGCGATTTTTTGCCAATGCAATAAAGCGTTCCACTTCAGCCGGCGGCTGCGTCGTTTCAGTCGCATCAGGCTCTTGCTCCCGATGAGCATCGCTCGCCGGCTGTTTGCAACGATAAACCAGACCATACAGGGGATGACGTCCGTCTTCGGTCTGATAATAGTGGGCCACGCGGGCGAATGAATAGTAATAATAAGGCGTTGAATGTTCTTCGCCCCGATAAACGTTTTGCGTACCGCCGTAGTCGAATGTCAAGTTGGCGGTCTTTTCCATCAACCGATCCAGGTCGTCGATGACCTGTTCGGTACAACGGTTCAATTGTCGCCGCGCTTGTTCATTCAATTTATCGGCATCGTCGTCGGCGCATCGGGTGATATAGCCTTCATACTGGAGATTGTCGGCGAGCTGAAGTACGAAATAACGGTATGACTGCCCGGCGATTTTCACCCCCTCGCGTTCTTGAATCAGCTTCGCGTCCGGAATGAGATACACCGCCGCCGGATCCTGATTATCGAGCGTAAGCGTAGCGGCACTGGCCCCAACAACGGGCGCCAAGAGCGAGACCATAAGCAGGGATAACCGGGTGTTCAAACGAAAGTCCATTGTTTTCGCATCCTCATCCATCATAAATCTCGCCATCTTATCTCGTCAGCGGCGGCGTACCGAGCGCCGCGTGGGGATTTTTAGGGTTTAACCAGTCTAAACACCGTTTTGGTGTGCCAATAGTAGTCGATCGCCGCCGCGATATTCGGCATCCAACCGTCCGGCTCATAGGGCACGAAACCGGAAAAACCCAGCCGGCGGGCAGAGACCTGGAATCCCGCGGCGGAGAAAATGCGCGCATAGTCGTCCAGCGAGCGATCCTGCACCACGGTATGCGTCTGTTCAGCCACCCTTTCGCGCCATTGCGGCCACAGCGGGTTGTCGGTGTGGCAACCGGTCACCGCATAATAAACGCCGCCCGGTTTCAGCACCCGCAGCATATCGGCGGCATGCTGCGCGATATCTTCAATCAGGTAGATGACTTCATGACTGAAGGCGATATCGAAGTGGTTCTCATAACCCGTCAACCGCGTGTCGGTCTGATAACCGATCGGCAGGTTTCCTTTCAGGCGGTTGGCGTGTTCGACGGATTGGCGGGCGATATCAACGCCGAGCCCTTCACGAAATGGCCGGATTTGGTGCAACAGACGCAGAAAACCGCCCTGATTGCAGCCGAAGTCCAGCACCCTGACGCCGGACAATTCGTGTTCCGGCACCAGGCTCAGCAGATGCCGCCAGATGGGCGCATGACCTTCGGCCATGGCCTGTTCTGCGTGCGGATCGCGATACCAGGTGGGAATGCTCAAGGGTGAGTCGTTCATTATGGCCTCCTTATGTTTCCACTCAGCCAATCACACCCTATGGCGACAAACAACCGCGTGCGCATTTTTTGAACATTCACTGGTCTGGCTTGCCATGCACCGGCAATTGGCTGGTCACGCAGTGAATGCCGCCGCCGCCGGCGGCGATGGCGTCGATCTCCAGCTGCACCACCTTGCGCTGCGGATAGAGCGCCGACAGCAGCGCAAACGCCGCCTTATCCGCCTGCGGATCGCCAAATTCAGGGGCGATCACCGCGCCGTTGATGACGAAATAGTTGATGTAGCCCGCCGCGAAATCGGGGTTGCGGCGACTGAATCGGCTTTCGCGCGGTGCCCGCGGCGGCGAAAGCGTATGTACCTGCAGCGTGCGGCCGTCGGCGTCGGTCGCTGCTCTGAGGATCGTCAGATGCGCTTGGGTAACCGCATGATCATAAGAGGCCGGATCGGTATCCAGGTTGGCCACCACCACGCCAGGCCGCACGAAACGGGCATAAAAATCGACGTGGGCATCGGTGATGTCTCGGCCTTTAATGCCCGGCAGCCAGATAATTTTGCGCAGGCCGAGCATCGCCTTCAGCTCTTGCTCAACCCGGTCTCGGCTCCAGCCCGGGTTGCGGTTCGCATTCACCCAACTGCTCTCGGTCATGATGCCGGTGCCGTGCCCATCCACCTCGATGCCGCCGCCTTCGCCTACCAGCGCGCTGCAGCGCGGTTGAGCGACGCCGTATCGCCTGGCGACAAACCCTGCCAGACGCGCATCCCTGGCATGTTGCTGCTTATCGCCCCAGCCGTTGAAGTTGAAATCCACCGCGCCCAGTTCGCCGGCGTCATTGACGACGAAATTGGCGCCGATGTCGCGCATCCAGATATCATCCAGCTCAGTGACAACATAGCTGACGTTGTGACTGCCGCAGGTGGCCTCAGCCAATTGCCGTTCATTGCCGCGGCAAAAAACCGTCAACGGCTGAAAGTCGGCGATGGCGCGGGCGATGCGCCCCTGCGCTGCCTGCACGTCCGCGGTGAACCCGCCCCAAATCGCACGCTGCGCGCCGAAAGCGAGAAACGCCCGCTGTTGCGGTTCCCCTTCGTCGGGCATCCGCCAGGTCGGATTAAGCGCAGCTTTCGCGTGACCGCGTAACGGGATGCCCAATGATGCCGTCAAGCTCACACCGGCCACCGCCGAAAGCTGCTTGATAAAGGTGCGACGCGTTGACATAAATAGCCTATTTAAATTGATTTAAATTCAAACTGTTATCCGGTTTTTTTACGCTCCGGCGCTTGAATCCCATGCTAGTCTTCCCCTGCCACCGCGACAAACGATATATTTAGCGGATATCTGATTAGACAGGCTTATCGATAATGTTAAAACACTGGCCCCCCTTGAGCGCCCTGCGCGGTTTCGAAGCGGCGGCGCGCCTGGGCAGTTTTCATCAGGCTGCCGAAGAGCTGCACCTGACTCAGTCGGCCATCAGCCAGCAAATCCGCAGCCTCGAGGCGTTTCTGGAGCAACCGCTGTTCTTCCGCACCGGCCGCAGCGTGGCGCTGACCGACGCCGGCCACGATCTGTTCAGCACCGCACAGGTGATGCTGCAACAGCTGGCCGTCGGCATTCGCCGTTTGGATCAGTACCGCAAACCCAACCAACTGATCGTTAACACCACCCCGGCCTTTGCCCGCCACTGGCTAACGCCGCGGCTGGGCGACTTCAATCGGCAGCATCCGCAGATCGATCTGTGGCTGTTCACCAGCTTTGAACCGCCGGATATGGCGACGGACAGCATCGATCTGGCGATCCGTGACGATCTCAGCGCGCAGGCGGACTGCACCTTTAACGTTCTCTGTACCGACCGACTCTACCCCGCCTGCCACCCCTGCCTGCTGGCGTTGACGCCGGAGCAGCGCGTGACCTTGCACGGCGAACGCGAGATGGATTGGAGCCACTGGGCGGTGGCGGGCGGCGCGCACGTCGGCCAGCGCGACAGCGGGCTGAACTTCTCCGATCCTGGTCTGCTGCTGGACGCCGCCTGCAACGGCCTCGGCATCGCGTTGGTCAGCCAACTGCTGGCGCAACACGCGCGCGACGCCGGGCTGCTGCAACCGTTAACCGAGCAACGCGTGCGCGGCGCCAACTGGGCGTGGCTGCTGCACCGCGACAGCGAACACAATCCGCTCGCCCGGCACTTCTGCCAATGGCTGCAGTCGGCGCTGCCCGCCGGCGCATAACGCGCCACGTCACGATTTGCTACTCTGGTCAGGCGGCCCCGCCTGACCGCTGCTACTTTCAATAAAGCGTCGCAACAGCCCGAAGAAAACGCGCTAACCTGCTGTTTCAAAATAATTAGTTGAATTCACCTGATAACTGAACATCGCTAAAAGGATCTTCTATGTCTGCCGGTTTATTGAAAACGATAGCTCTGAGCGTGGCCCTTGCCTGCACCGTTCCCGCTGCCTTTGCCGCCGAACTGACCGCCGGCGCGGTCGCCGCCCCGGATCAGTATGGCGCCAAGGTCGCCGCGCACATTCTGCAGGCCGGCGGCAATGCGGTCGATGCGGCGGTCGCCACCGCCTTTACCCTGGCCGTTACCTACCCTGAAGCCGGCAATATCGGCGGCGGCGGCTTTATGACGCTGTACGTCGACGGCAAACCCTATTTCCTCGACTACCGCGAAGTGGCGCCCAAGGCCGCCGGCAAAACTATGTATCTGAACGAGAAAGGCGAAGTGATCGAGAATCTCAGCCTGGTGGGCAGCCGCGCCGCCGGCGTGCCGGGCACCGTGCTGGGATTGTGGGAAGCGCATAAACGCTTCGGCAAGCTGCCCTGGGCCGAGCTGCTGACGCCGGCGATCGGTTACGCCCGGCAAGGTTTCACCGTGGCGGATCAGCAGTATCAGTACCGCGAAGATGCCAACAAGCTGTTCGCCGGTAAAACCAACTTCGGCGACTATTTCGGCGCCATGAAGCCCGGCACGGTGTTCAAGCAGCCGGAGCTGGCCGCCACCCTTGAGCGCATCGCCAAATCGGGCGCCGACGATTTTTATCACGGCGAAACCGCTCGCCTGCTGGTGGCGCAAATGCAGCGCGACAACGGGCTGATCGGCGCGGCGGATTTGGCCGACTATCGGGTGAAATGGCGTGAACCGATGCGCATCAGCTGGCGCGGCAACACCGTGTATACCGCCCCGCTACCCAGCTCCGGCGGCATCGCGCTGGCGCAGCTGCTGGGGATCAAAGAAGATCGCGCCGCCGACTTCAAGGGCGTGCCGCTGAACTCGGCGCGCTACATCCACCTGCTGGCGGAAATCGAAAAGCGCGTGTTCGCCGATCGCGCCGACTACCTCGGCGATCCGGACTTCACCCAGGTGCCGGAAGCGCAGCTGATCGCCCCCGACTACCTGAAAAAACGCGCCGCCGAGATCAACCCGACGGCGATCTCGCCGACCGAAAAGGTGCGGCCGGGGCTGGAAACCCACCAAACCACCCACTTCTCGATCGTCGATGCCGCCGGCAACGCGGTCAGCAACACCTATACGCTCAACTGGGACTTCGGCAGCGGCGTGGTGGTCAAAGGCGCCGGCTTCCTGCTTAACGACGAGATGGACGACTTCAGCGCCAAACCCGGCGTCGCCAACGCCTTCGGCGTGGTGGGCAGCGACGCCAACGCCATCGAGCCGGGCAAGCGCATGCTCTCCTCGATGAGCCCGACCATCATCACCCGCGACGGCGACGTCACTCTGGTGATCGGCACCCCGGGCGGTTCACGCATCTTCACCTCGATCTTCCAGGTGATCAACAACCTCTACGATTACCACCTGCCGCTGGCGCAGGCGGTGGCCGCCCAGCGCGTGCACCATCAGCTGTTGCCGAAGGACACCGTCTACTATGACAGCTTTGCGCCGCTGACCGGCAAACCGGCGGACGAGCTGAAGGTCATGGGTTACACCCTCGAAGACCAGGGCTGGAACATGGGGGATATTCAGGCTATCCGCATCGATGGCCGCACGCCGGAAACCGCGTCCGATCCGCGCGGCCGCGGCGTCGGACTGGTGGTGAAAAAGTAACGCGCCGGCGGCCCGCTTCAGCCACGCCGGGCCGCCGCTCTCCCCGCACAGACTGACGTTGCTCCCTTTTTCACTCATCTATACTGAATCGACAGGCTCGCGTTTAACGGCGACGGCGCTTGCGTTCCATCTTGGACGATAAAAATAATATTTTCAGTAAATCAATCACCTGCATTTATCGTAAGCGATGTCGGAGGCAATCAACAATGGCGAAAAGACGAGCAGTACCCGGGGTGCATCCCTACGATGGGCCCGCCGGCGGTTGGGGCGCACTAAAAGCGACGGCCATCGCCGTGCGCACGCAGATGGACACCTTAGAAGCGCCGGTGACGCTGATGCGCACCAATCAACCCGACGGTTTTGATTGTCCGGGGTGCGCATGGCCGGATAAAGAACATCGATCTACCTTCCAGTTCTGTGAAAACGGCGCCAAAGCCGTGACCTGGGAAGCGACCAGCAAGCGCGTGACGCCCGAATTTCTGGCGCAGAACACCGTAACGTCGCTGCTGCAGAAAACCGATTACCAGTTGGAAGACTATGGCCGCCTGACAACCCCTCTGTGCTATGACGCCGGGACGGACACCTTGCGCCCGCTGGCCTGGGATGAGGCGTTTCAACGCATCGCCGCCGTTTTGCAAACGCTGCCGCCGGAGCAGGTGGAGTTTTATACCTCCGGCCGGGCGTCCAATGAGGCGGCCTACCTGTTCCAGCTGTTTGCGCGGGAGTTCGGCAGCAATAACTTCCCCGACTGTTCCAATATGTGCCATGAGCCGACCAGCGTTGGCCTGCCCCAGTCGATCGGCATCGGTAAAGGCACCGTGTCGCTGGACGACTTTGACAGCGCGGAGCTGATTATCTCCATCGGGCACAATCCGGGCACCAATCACCCACGCATGATGGGCACGCTGCATGAACTGGCGCGTAAAAAGGTACCGATTATCGTGTTTAACCCGCTGCGCGAGCGGGCGCTCGAGCGTTTCACCGATCCGCAAAACGTCATCGAAATGGCGACCTACAGTTCGACCCCTATCGCGTCCACCTACTATCAGGTCAAGGCCGGCGGCGACGCCGCGGCGCTCAAAGGCATCGCCAAAGCGCTGCTGCAGCTGGATGAAACACAAGGCAACGCCGTGGATCACGCCTTTATTGCCGAGCACACGGAAGGTTTTGCGGATTTCGCCGCCGATCTGAAGGCCACCGATTGGGATGCGATTGAGGCGGAGAGCGGCCTGGCGCGCCAGGACCTGGAACGGGTCGCCACCGCCTACGCAAAATCCAACGCCACCATCGTGACCTACGGCATGGGCATTACGCAGCACAATAAAGGGACGGCCAATGTGCGCCTGATCGCCGATCTGCTGCTGCTACGCGGCAACATCGGCAAACCGGGCGCCGGCATCTGCCCGCTGCGCGGCCACTCCAATGTGCAGGGCAACCGCACCGTCGGCATCACCGAAAAACCGTCGGCCGATTTTTTGGCAAAGCTGGAAACGGTGTTTGGCTTCACGCCGCCCAAAGCCCATGGTCACGATGCCGTGAAATGTATGCAGGCGATGATCGATGGTGCCTCGAAGGCGTTGATCTGCCTGGGCGGCAACTTCGCCGTAGCATTGCCGGACCCCGAGCAGAGCTTCCCGGCGATGAAAGCCCTGGAGTTAAGCGTGCATATCGGCACCAAACTCAACCGCAGCCATCTGTTGGTGGCAAAAGAAACCCTCATTCTGCCCTGCCTGGGCCGCACCGAACTGGACATGCAGGCCGGCGGGCGGCAATCGGTGACGGTGGAGGATTCGATGTCGATGGTGCATGCGTCATCCGGCAAATTAAAACCGGCGTCGGAACTGCTGCGTTCGGAACCCGCCATTGTGGCCGGCATGGCCAAAGCGGTGATGCCCGCCAGCAAGGTGCCCTGGGATGAGCTGATCGAAGATTACGACGTGATCCGCGAGCTGATCGAAAAAACCATTCCCGGCTTCGACGATTACAACGCGCGTATTCGCCAACCCGGCGGCTTCCGCATGCCGCTGCCGCCGACCGAACGCCAGTGGCCGACGACGACGGGCAAGGCGATGTTTTCCGTGTTCAGCGGGCTGCATGAGGACGAGATAACGACAGACAAAGACACGTTGCGGCTCATAACGCTGCGCAGCCACGATCAGTACAACACCACCATCTATGCTCTGGACGATCGCTACCGCGGGGTCTTCGGCCGGCGCGACGTGCTGTTCATGAATGACAGCGATCTGCAACGTTTGGGGCTGGAACATGGCGACGTGGTCGATCTGGAAACGGCGCTGCCCGGCAGCACCCAGCGCCTGGAAGGCATCACGGTGATCGCCTACAACATCTCAGCCGGTTCGGTCGGCGCCTACTACCCGGAGGCCAACGTGCTGGTGCCGCTGCATTACATCGATGAGGAGAGCGGCACGCCTTCGTATAAATCGGTGCCGATCCGCGTGAAGTTGAGATCTAAAGAGGTGCGCGCGGTCGATATCGCCTGACGGAAGCGGTTTGAGCCTTTCTCCGCATGGAGAAAGGCTTCTCCCCCTTTAGACCTGCGCCACCAACACATTAACATTGGCGGGGAAAACCAAGCCTTCTAATGCGTTACCGCTGTCGGAGGTCACCAGATAATCGACCTCGGGCCATTTGGCCACCAGCGTCATCGCATGCCCGCGCAGCTTGTTTTCGTCGGCCAGCACGATGCACTTGCGGCTCTGCGCCATCATTTTGCGCGCGATGGCCGCTTCATTGACGTTCTGATCCATTACGCCGGTCTGCACGTTGACCGCGCCGGCACCGATAATGGCGTAATCGGCGAAAAACGCCTCAATGTTATTCAACGCGATTGCACCCAGGCACGCCATTTTGGAGTCGATGAACTGCCCGCCGATCAGCACCACGTCAATGGAGTCATTCTCCAGACAGACGTTGGCAATCAACGGCGAGTTGGTGATGACCGTTAACTGATCGACCGTCGCCAACTGCCGGGCAAACTCCAGCGTGGTGGAGCCGAAATCCACGAACACCGTATCGCCCGGTTGGATCAGCGTCACCGCTTTCTCCGCGATGGCGCGCTTCTCGGCCTCGGCGATTTTGGCCCGCTCGTTGAATTCATGCTCGAATTTAAACTGGCTGCTCACCGCGCCGCCGTGGATCTTCTTGATCAGCCGATAGTCTTCCAGCTTGTTCAGGTCGCGCCGAATGGTTTCCTGCGAAACCTGGAATTTATCCGCCAGCTCATTCACGTAAACCCGGCCGTTGGCCTGGATCAGCGCCAGTATTTCATTGCGCCTTTCCACGGAATTAGAGATATCCATTCACATTACACTCGCTGCCTTTAGTAAGAGTGACTGCCTCCGCCGAGACTTGCGGCGTTAACTGACGGAATACTACGGGTTTCAGGGCGTTAGACGCAAGCCGTTGCCATCGTTCACCCGGCGGATTCGATGCTGATGTGCAGTGCATCACGCTCAGCCTCGGTCGGCAAGGCGATGTTGCGCAGCAGGATCCGCCGTTCCGGCAGGCAGCGGTGCGTTTTGCGGTACAGCACTTTCTCCCCCAGCCGCACCACCACCGAACCGGACACCGCCTGTTCCACGCGCATATTGATCGTGACCGTGGCGGGCTTGCCGATCAGCGCCACACGGGCGGGCGCAGTCAGGCGTATCCGTTCGTCGTGCCGCACCGGCAGGATTTGCTGCGCCGGCGGCAGCGTGCACTGCAGCGAATGGGCAACGGCCTCGCCGACGCGCAGCCCTTCCTGATAACACTGGTCGCCCATGTCCGCCGGATGCAGCATGTTGCCGACGGCGAAATAGGCGGCGTCGGAACAGCGGCCGAACTGGTCTGTCAACGGGCAGCCGCTCTCCGGCCGCTGCGCCAGGTGGCTCTGGCGGATCAGCGTATACTCCCCGGTGAAGCGGCCGGTGAAGATCAGGCTGTCGCAGGCGATGCGCTGCTTCTCCCCCTGACGGTTTTCCACCTCGATGGACTCAACCCGATCGCGGCCGGCAATATCGGTCACGCGCGAATAGTAGTGGATCGGCACCCCCATCAGACGCGCATAGAGCGCGCTCAGACGCCAGGCGACGGGTCTGCCGCCGCTTTCAATCATGGCGACGGCGCGCACGCCAGCGTTACGCAGCGTCCATAGCGCGGAGAAACTGACCAGCTCGGTGCCGATCACCACCGGCGCCTTGCCCGGCTGCAGCCCGCGCAGATAGACGAACTGCTGCAGCGCACCGGCGGTGAGTACGCCCTGCGGCCGCAGGCCGCTCACCAGTCGCGGATGGCGCGGCGTCTCGCGCACGCCGGTCGCCAGGATCACCCGCTGCGCTTTCAAGGTGCTGACGCCGCGGCGATCCGTGATGGTCAGCTCGCCGTCCGGCTTGATGGCGAGCACCGTCACGCCGGTACGGATTTCCACCTGCCCGGCGCGCGCCAGTATCTTATCGACATAGGTGGAGCCCAACATCGGCCGGTAAAACGTTTGCAGCCCAAAGGTGGGGTGCCGACAGTGTCTGGGCACGCCGCCCGCTTGCTGCTCCCGTTCCAGGATCACCACATCCTCGATGCCCGCCTGCCGCAACGCGGTCGCCACCGCGATCCCGGCCGGCCCGGCGCCGACAATCGCCACCTGATACTCAGTTTTCATCAATGCTCCCTACGGCCAGCGTCTGGCCAAAACGATCGCCTACCATTTCCGCCACCCGGCTGCTGCAATAAAACCCGTTGCAGCGCCCCATCATCACGCGCGTGCGGCGCCGCAGCCCGCCGATGCACTCCGGTGGCACGGCGGAATCGAACGTCGCCTCAATCTCCCGCTGAGTCACCAGCTCACAATGGCAAACGATGCCGCCGTTATCCGGGCGCGCGTAATCGCGCAGCGCGTAGTCGGCGAGCATCGGCATCTGCGGCCAATGCACGGTTTGCGGCGCCGTCGGCGTGAAGCACGGCGTAAAATGGTCGCGGTAAAGCTGCTCCACGTATTGCGCGATGCCGAGCGCCGCCGTCAGGCCGGTGGAGCGAATGCCCGCCACGCAGATCCACTGCCGCTCGGGATAGTGCTGAATGCGGTAGTGTTTCTGTTCGGTCGCCGGGCGTAATCCGGCATAGCTAGCGGTCACGCTGTAATTCGCCAGCGAGGGCAGCAGCCGGGTGCCCTGTTCGATCAGTTCGCGCATTTTGGTTTCGTCTACCGTTGCCGTTTCTCGATCCTGCTGTTCTTCGGCGGTCGGCCCCAGCAGCAGATTGCCGAAGATGGTTTTCGACAGCAGCACCCCTTTGGTGATGGCCGTCGGCACCGGCAAGATAATGGCGTTGACCTGCCCGGCGGCGGCCTTGTCGAACACCAGAAACTGCCCTTTGCGCGGGCGGATTTCAAACTCGGGCTGATGGCAGAAACTTTCTACCCGGTCGCCCTGATTGCCGGCGCAGTTGATGACGATTTTGCCGTGAAACTCGCCCCGGTTGCTGGTTAGCCGCCAGCCGGTCGGCAAGCGTTCGGCGCCGGTCACCTCGGTATTGAAGCGATAGTTGCCGCCGTGTTTGACGCCCTGCGTCAGGTACGCCAGCGGTGTGCTCCAGGGATCGATCACGCTCTCTCCCGGCACCTCGACCGCCGCCAACGCGCCGGGCGCCAGCTGTGGCTCACGGCGATACAGCTCGGCGGCGTCGATCTGTGCCACGTCCAGCACGCCATTGTCGTGCGCCTGCTGCACGATCGCGGGCAGCGCCGCCAACTGCTGCTCATCCCAGGCCACAACCAAGGCGCCGGTGGGTAACAGCGGCAAATTCATCCGTTCGCGGATGGCGATAAATTCCCGGTACCCGGCCTGCATGCAATGCAGTTCCAGGCTGCCGCTGGGCGCATCGAAGCCGGTGTGCAGCAGCGCGCTGTTGGCTTTGCTGGCGCCAGACAGGATATCGCCTCCCTTTTCCAACAGCAGCGTTCGGGCGCCCATCAGGCAGAATTGGCGGAATACCGCACACCCGACCACACCGCCGCCAATCACGACAATGTCCCAATCCGTTTGTTCTTCCATCATGCTGATGTCCCGTTTTGATGTGATAACCACAATAAAACCACACAATAACCGCATTTGAAATGGTAAAAACAACATAACTCCCAAAAAAAAGCCGCAGAACGCAGTGATAAGCAAAAAGTATGAGGTCGATCACGCGGGGTTATTTTATCTTGTGATTTATGTTGCTTTAATGTGTGAAATTGAAGATAGATTATTAAAACAGTCACACAACCAACACCAGGCACAATAAAAAACAAAACCTATAAGAGAGCGAAGCAATGATGAATCAACGTTATGCCGCGATTGATCAGGGGACCACCGGCACCCGGGTCGTGGTGTTCGGCGAAGACGGCAGGCACCATTCGCCGGCCAGCATGCCGCACAAGCAGATCACCCCCAATCCGGGCTGGGTGGAACACGACGCCCTGGAGATTCTGGCGAATATCCGCCGCTGTCTCAGCCAGTGCGACATGGTGGACGCCATCGGTTTAGGGCATCAGGGCGAAAGTCTGCTGGCCTGGGACGCCGACAGCGGCCTGCCGCTGTACAACGCCATCGTTTGGCAAGATCAGCGCACCGAGCCGGAGATCCAGCGCCTGAAACGCGAAGGCGTCGAACCGCTGGTGATGGCGAAAACCGGCCTGCCGCTCGATACCTACTTCTCCGCCAGCAAGATGGGCTGGCTGATGAACAACGCGCCGGGGGCCAGGCAGCTGGCGCAACGCGGCCGCCTGCGGCTCGGCACCATGGACGCCTTCTTCCTGTTCCACCTGTGCGGCCGGCATCTCACCGACTATAACTCGGCCTCGCGCACCTCGTTGTTCAACATTCATACCCTGCAGTGGGACGAGGAGCTGTGCCGTTTGTTCGGCGTGCCGATCGACAGCCTGCCCGAGGTCAGAGACAACATCGGCCACTTCGGCGACGTCGTGCTCAACGGCAAACCGGTGCCGCTGACGGCCTGCATCGTCGACCAGTTTGCCGGTACATACGGCCACGGCTGCCATCAACCTGGGCAGATGAAGATCACCTTCGGTACCGGCGCTTTTTTACAGGCGATCACCGGGCCGCGTCCGATCGATGCCGGCGAGTCCGGCCTGTTGCCCACGCTGTGCTGGAAGCTGCCCGGCAGCGAGCCGGTGTATGGCCTGGACGGCGGCGTTTATAACGCGGCCTCCGCCATTAACTGGGCGAGAAAGATAGGCCTGTTCAACGATTTCGATGAATTCGGCGATTTCCCGGCCCAGCCGGCCATCGCGCGCGGCCTGGCCTTTGTACCGGCGCTCTCCGGGCTGGCCTGCCCGTACTGGGATCGCTCCGCCGCCGGGATGTGGGCCGGCCTGTCGCTGGAAACCGAACGCAAGGATCTGCTGCAGTCAATACTCGAAGGCATCGCCATGCGTTCCGCCGAGGTGATCAACGCCATGGATAAGTTGAAACCGATCGGCAACAGCATTTCGGTGGACGGTGGTCTGTCCGCCAACCGCTATTTCACGCAGTTCCTCGCCAACCTGATCCAAAAGCGCATCGTTACGCCCGCCAATAAAGAGATCACCGCTCAGGGCGTGGCGCTGTTGGCGCGTAAAGGGCTGGGCGTGGAACAGCCGCTCAAGGTGCTCAACCGCTATGAAGTGACGGAGCCCACCGAGGTCGATATGGCGGTCTGGTTTGCCCGCTATCAGGAAATCATCGCGCGTTCGCGCGGCTTACGTTCATCGCAGGAGGAACACCATGGCTGAGTTCGGTAATTTCATCATCTATATCATCATGGCCGGCACTCTGATCGGGGCGTTGGCGTCGATCGTCAAACCGGAAGGCGAACTGGGACGTGAGTTCGTCAACGGCATTCACGCCATCGGCCCGGTGTTTCTCGCCCAGGCGGGCATCATGGCGGCGATCCCAATCATCTCTTACCTGATCATGTACAGCATCGGCCCCTTCTTCTCGGCGCTCGGCTCCGACGCCTCGATCGCGGCGCTGGCGGTGATCGCCGTGGACATGGGCGGCTATCAGTTGGCTGACGCCATCGCCGCCAACCGCGACATGTGGATCGTCGCCATGTTGGTGGGCTACACCTCCGGCGCCAGCATCGTGTACCTGATCCCGGTCGGGCTTATCATGCTGAACCGCGACGACCATAAATATCTGGCGCTGGGCGCCATGGCGGGCCTGATCAGCATTCCGTTCGCCGTGCTGATCGCCCTGGTGACCATCACCTTCAACAACCTGCCGGTCAGGGAGATTATCTCCACCACGTCACCTGCCGCGCACTATCTGCAGTTGGACTTGCTGCAGGCGCTGCGGCTGCTGTCCCCGCTGTTCGCCCTGTGCTTCCTGTTGGCGTTGGGGCTGAAGCTGCGGCCGGCGGCGATGGTGAAAGGGTTCCTGATCTTCGGCAAGGCGGCGGATGCCTTTATCAAGCTGGTGTTGGCGCTGTGCATCATCGAGCATTTCACCGGTGTGTTTAAAAAGGTGTTCGGCGGCTGGGTATTCGATCCGTTATTTGCCGACAAAGACGAATTATTCCGCGCTATCGAGATCGCCGGTTATATCGGCATTATGTTGGCGGGCACATTCCCCATTTGTTATTTATTCCAGCGCTATTGCCGCAAGCCGATGCATTTCATCGGTAAAAAGCTCGGTTTATCGGATACAGGCGCGCTGGGCTTTATTATGGTATTGGCCAATATCATCGCCGTTTATCACCTGTTCAAAGGCATGCGCGCCCGCGATAAGGTGCTGTGCGTGGCCTTCGGCATCTGCGCACAGGCCACGCTGGGCGATCACCTAGCTTTTACCGCCAACTTCCAACCTTCGCTGGTGTTGCCGATCATGATGGGCAAATTCCTCGGTGGCATGATTGCTGTCCTGATCGCCATCAAGATCTCGGTGCCGGAAGCCGAATTGCTGGAAAAAGAACAGACGCAAAGGCAATCGACGGCCATCGCCGCCGCCGCTCGCTAAATTTATCCCTAAGCCATAAAAATAAACGGGGCGCGGCCTCACGGGGAAGCTGCGCCCTTTTTTCGCCCCGGACATCAATGATTGAGAGAACAAACGCTAATGAGAAAAATATTTTTAGCCTGCCCCTACAGCCACGCCGACGCCAACGTCGTGCAGCAACGCTTTATCGCGTGCAACGACGTCGCCGCCGCTATCGTACGCGCCGGCAGCGCCGTTTTTAGCCAGGTCAGCATGTCACATCCGATCAACCTGTGTTTGCAAGAGCTCGACAAAACCGCCATCGGCAAGCTGTGGGCGCCGATCGACGCCCTGTTCATGGCGGCGATGGATGAGTTGATCGTGCTCGATTTGCCGGGTTGGCAAGAGAGCGGCGGCATCAAGCGCGAGATGGACGCTTTCGCCGCACGCGGCTGCCGCGTCAGCCTGTGGTCCGAGGTCGCGGGCGAGTTCAACTGAGGCGTGCGCCCCGCCGCTTAGCGCGACGGGGCAGCGGCTTATTTGCCGTTGGCCAATTCGCCGTACACCACCTGGCCGCGGAAACCGCGCCGCACCTGCTGGAACAGCTCGCGGAACGCCGGGTAATCCTGCGCCTGGCACAGCGCTTCCTTGCCGCGAATGGCGTTCACCTGCAGGCGGTGATTGACGATCACCTGCTGCCCGTCGCGCCGCCACGCGACGCGATAGTCGCCCGCCGCATTGCGGAACTGCCTGTCTTGCGGAATGGCGATGATCGGCACGTTGGCCGGCAGCTGCAGACGGTAGGTTTCGTCGTAGCGTTGCGCGCTGCAGTAGAACGGCGTTTCATTGCCCGGCACCGCCGTGGTGGTATACAGCGTGCGGAACGACTTGCCGCCGGGTGGATTGGGCAGCGTCATGCCGCCCACCACGCCGAAATCGACGTAGTCGTCCGCCTTGAAGCGGAAGCGGTAACCGAACTGTTTTTTGAGATCCAACGGATCGCTGTTCATCGCCACTTCGCCGCTGCCGTCGATACCGGAGGCGGACATGATCGACGCTTCGGCCTGCGCCCGGTTCTGCCGGTTGATCTGCGAGAAGTAACCCCGCAGGTCAATCTCTTCCACTTCGCTCAGCCGACGCTCGGTTTGCCCATGCAGATTGCCCGCTTTATCAAACACGAAATCGACGCTCAGCGCGCTCTTGACCGGCTGCTCGTCGTTGCCCGGCGTGCGCGCCAGCTTGGCGTCGCGCGTCAGCAGCACCGGCGCCCCCAAATCGCCTTGCGGCAGTTGCCCGAACCGCGCCCAGGGATTGGTGGAATCCAGGTACAGTTTGAATTCCGGCACATAGGTGATGGCGTGATTAAAGCGGCTGAGTAGCGGCACTTTAGGCAGTAACGGGCCTTCATCCATACCGATCAGCACCGGCGAGCTTTCAATGCCTTTGGCGGCGAGCAGCGCCTCCAGGATCACCACGTGGTCCTTACAGTCGCCGTAGTGGTTGTCGAGAATACTCTGCGCCGAATTCGGCTCCAGCCCACCGTTGCCAAGATATACCGCCACGTAGCGAATGTTTTGCGCCACCCAGCGATAGAGGGCCTCCGCCTGCTCGCGCCGATCGCTGATGCCGGCGGTGATGTTGTCCGCCAGCGCCTGAATGCCCGGCGTCACCTTCGCCGCCGCGTCGGCCTTCAACTGATAGGCCTTGGCTAGCTGCGGCCACTCGCGGTAGGTGCTGGCCATGATGGTCGGGCTGAAGGTCCAGCTGTCCGCTGCCCAGTTTTGCGCCTTCATCGGCGCGCTGCGCGAATAATGCCAGCGCCAGTGCGCTTGGCCGTTGCGGACCTGCGGCTTGTCCCCGCCTTCCACGCCACGCGTGAAGATATGCATCGGCAGCTTGGCCGGTGCCTGCAGGGTCACTTCGGCGTCGTCGAACTGATCGAAAACGCTAAACGTCTCCCACAGGCCGAAATAGTCGGGGAAATACGGGGTGTTTTGCGTGCGGCGCAGCTCATATACCACGCGCGATCCCGGTGCCAGGTTGGAGAAAACGATGACGCGCACTTTGCGGTCGGCATACAGCGGCGCCGTGGCGCTGGAGTAGCTTTCCTGGGTGTAGATGCGATCGGGCGCCACGTCGTGGCGTTGGCCATCGGCGGTCAGCGTATAGGCGGCGACCACCTCCAGCGTTTCCATTTTCTCGCTGTAGCTCAGGCGGATCTGGCTGAATTTTTCGACCGCCGCCTTGGTTTTCAGCAGCACCTCGTAGCTTTCTGTCTTCACGTTGGTGGCGTTGGCGTTAACGCGATAATCCGCGCGATAGCGCACGAAGCTGAAATCGTTGTTGGCCGTGTCGTTCTGGCCCTGATCCGCCGTGGCGGGCGGTGCAGCGGCCAACACGGTGGCCGGGTGTGTCGCCGTCAAACCGGCGAGTAACAGTATGGAAGGAATTGCGATTTTCATCTTCGGTCCTTGAAGGGCAATAAACGGCGACGCCGGGCTACGCGCCCGTCCCGGCGTCAAAACAGGCGGGCACACTAATATAATTGAGAATCATTTTCAATAAACGGACCTTCAACGCCCGGGCTAGCCCTGCTCGATCAGCATCACGGCGGTGGTTTCCGGCTCCAGCGCTTCGAAAATATGCTCGCGATCGGCGGAGTAACTGATGTAATCCCCGGCGCTCAGCACCTGAGGCTGATCCGCAGGCCCGAGGCGCGCTCGTCCGCTGCTGATAATCACATGCTCGACGGTGCCAGGGGGATGCGGCCGGGAAAGTTTCGCTTCTCCGGGTTGCACCCGCAGCCGGTAAATGTCGCGTTGCGCGCCCGGTGGGCAGGTGGCCAGCAGCGTGGCGGCGTAGTTGCCCTGCTCCGACAGCGCCGACGTTCCCTCATGGGCGCGGATCACTTGCACTTGCCTGCTTGGCTGTGAAATAAGCCGGTTGACCGGCACATCCAGCGCCATCGCCAGCGCCCACAGCGTTTCCAGGCTGGGATTGCCGCTGCCGGCTTCGAGCTGCGACAGCGTGGACTTGGCGATACCCGCACGCTTCGCCAGCTCGGTCACCGACAGGTTCAATCGCTCTCGCTCACGGCGGATTGCCGCCGACAAGAGGCCGATCGGCGTAATGTTCTGCATCAGGTTATTGCTCATCGTTCGCTATATCATCCGCTTGTTCGACTTGACGAACAGCTGCATGCGTGTTCATCATAATGTCCAATTGTTCATTTTAATGATTAAGCCGCTTCACCACAAGCACGGTCAGGCAGCGAGGGAAACAACGTGAAAACAAAGACGCGCGGCGCAGTGCAAATGATCCTCGCCATGACTATCTCAGGCACCGTCGGTTGGCCGGTACTCGTTTTAGGGCAGCCGCCCACGACGGTGGTGTTTTGGCGCTGCGCGTTCGGCGCGCTGGCGATGCTGGTCACCTGCGCCGCGCTTGGGCAGTTGAAACCCGGCGCAATCAACCGGCGGCAGCTGGCTGTCGCCATCCTCGGGGGTATCGCGCTGGTGCTCAACTGGACGCTATTGTTTGCCGCCTATAAGCATGCCTCGATCGCTGTCGCCACCGTGACCTACCACGTTCAGCCGTTCATATTGGTGGTGCTGGGGGCGCTGCTGTTCGGCGAAAAACTGACGGCTGATCGGCTGGGCTGGCTTCTGCTGGCATTCGCGGGGATGGTGTTGATCGTCGCCGGCCGGCAGAGCGGTGGCGGCGAGGGTGACTATCTGCTCGGCGTGGCGCTGGCGCTCGGTGCGGCCCTGATGTACGCCCTGGCGGCGGCGATCGTCAAACAGCTGGCCGCGCTGCCGCCGCAGCTCATCGTGTTGATTCAGCTGACCGTTGGCACGTTGGCGCTGGCGCCGTTCGCCGGCCTGGCCACGCCGCCTGTGGCCCCCATCGACTGGCTGCTGCTGGCGACCCTCGGCCTGGTGCATACCGGTTTGATGTCCACGTTGTTATATGGCGCCATTCAGAAGATCCCCACGGCCCTGGTCGGCGCCCTGTCGTTCATCTACCCGGCGGTGGCGATCGTGGTGGACTGGGCGGTGTTCGGCCACCGTCTTAGCCTGCTGCAGTTGCTGGGCACGTTGGCCATTCTCGGCGCAGCTGCTGGCATGAACTTCGGCTGGCGATGGACGCTCGCCGCGCACCGGGTCGGTAAAATCGGTTAATCCCATCCGACGGGCAAGCTATGCACAATAAGACATTCGCCTTGCGCCCGGCGCGGTGCTATTTATTTAAACCGTGTAGGGTAGAAGGAGTGTTCTATGTGGCATCACCGCCTGCAACGGCGCATCCGTTTCAGCTACTGGAACGAACTGTGCGTCACAAAAAAATAAGGGAAGGCGTAAGCCTTCCCTTTTGTCATTCACCGCTCAGATCAGAAACGGTCGGTTTTCACCACGTCGTCGAACGGCAGTTTGCCGATGCGCGGATAAGGCTGCCCCGCCGCCTTGCCGATGGCGACCATCAGCGCGATCTGATAATGCGCCGGTTTATTGATAATCTCACCCACCGCGTCGAAATCAAATCCGTCCATCGGGCAAGAGTCGTAGCCCTGCGCCTTGGCCGCCAGCATCAGCGTCTGGGCGAAGATGCCGCTGCTGCGCATCACTTCGTCGCGCTGCACCTGCGGCTTGCCGCGATAATACTGATCGACAGCCGGGATCATGAACTGCTGTACCGGCTCCGCCGCCTCGGCCCAGACGTTTTTTACCTGTGACTCCCAGCTCGACAGATCGCCGCACAGCACGACCAGCATCGACGCGTCGGTCACCTGTGCCTGCCCCCACGCCGCCTCGCGAATTTTCTCGCGCTGGGCGCGATCTTCGATCAGCAGCGGGCGCCAGTGCTGCAGGTTAAACGCGCTGGGTGCGCCCTGCAGCGCGATAGTCAGCAACGCTTTTTTCTCTTCGAGCGTCATCACGTGCTGCGTATCGAACTGCTTGGTGGCGCGGCGCTGGCGGATTGCGTCTAACGTATTCATTTTACTGCCTCTGTCCATGTGAAAGACCCTATTGTCGCCAACGCGGCGCGGCTGTCCAGCCCCCGGCGGCTATTTCTGCGCGGTTTCGGCGCGCAAACGGCCGACTTGAGCCACCAGATCGGGCCACGGCGCCTGACCGGCGTAGTGCTGCCGCAGGTAATTGAGCAGGATGGCCATCTGCGCGTCATTCAGGTTATGACGAAAGCCCGGCATATAGCCCAGCTCGGCGTTAGCCGGCCGCTGTATGCCATCCAGCACCACGCGAATGGCGTTGTCCGGCGCGTCGGCGAACAGGTTAGTGTTCAGCGCCAGAGACGGCCGCACCCCCGCCATCTGCGCGCCTTTTTCCTGCGCATGGCAAGCCATGCAGGCGCCGGAAAACAGCCGCGCCCCTTCCGAACTCAGAGGCTCCACCTGCCGTTCCGCCTGAGCGTTTAACGTTGCCGCCGTAGCGCCCGCCGCCGTTTCAGGATGATAGCTGCGCAGATAGACGGCGATCGCCTGCAGATCGGCCTGCGGCAAGCGTGACAGCCCTTCTTCGATCACCGGCGCCATCGGACCGGCGGCGACGCCGTGGTTGGCCGAGTAGCCGGTACGCATGAAATCAGTCAGATCCTGCTGCGTCCAATCGAGCGGCGCGGGCGAGCGGCCGGTCAACGCCGGCGCCGTCCATCCCTCCGCCACGCCGCCGGCCAGGTGGTCGTCACCGGTTTTCTCGCCGAACAGCACGTTGCGCGGCGAATGGCAGGCGCTGCAGTGGCCCAGCCCTTCGGCCAGGTAAGCGCCGCGGTTCCAGTCGGCGCTCTGGGCCGCCTCGTCCTGCATCGCGCCCGGCGTCAGGAACAGCAGGTTCCAGGCAAAAATGCCCTGGCGAATATTGAACGGAAAGTGCAGATCGGTGGCCGGCGGTCGGGAGTTGACCGGCGGCTGCGACATCAGGTAGGCGTACAGCGCCTGCAGATCGTCGTCGCGGGTGCGGGTAAAGGCGGTATAGGGAAACGCCGGGTAGAGATAGCGGCCCTGGCGATCGACGCCGTGGCGCATGGCGCGTTCAAACGCCGCGTAGCTCCAGCTGCCGATGCCGGTTTCCACGTCCGGCGTGATGTTGGTGGTGTAAATGGTGCCGAAGGGGATCTCCATCGCCAGCCCGCCGGCGTTGCGCTCGCCGCCCGCACGGGTGTGGCACACGGCGCAGTCGCCGAGATCGGCCAGCGTTTTGCCGCGCGCGATCTGCGCCTCGCTGAAACTGTGGGTCGCATCGGCGGCGAGCGGTGCGATTTCCGGCTGCCAACTGGCGACCACGCCGGCCACCACAACGGCGATCGCCGTGACGCCGCCCCACCCGACGATTTTTTTCATCTTACTCATCTTTGCTGTCCTTGTTCGTTACGGGGGGTTAATGGCCGGCCTGGGCGCGCAGCGCGGCGAGCACCCGCGCCGGCGTAAACGGCACCTCGCGCAGCCGCACGCCGAGCGCGTCAAACAGCGCGTTGCCGATCGCCGCCGCACTCGGCACCGAGGCGGACTCTCCGGCGCCCATCGGCGCTTCGTCCGGGCGGTCAATCAGCTGGATATCGATCTGCGGCAATTCGTCGAAGCGCAGGATCGGATAGCCGCCCCAGTCCAATGACGTCACCCCCGTCTCGTTAAAGGTCACAAACTCTTTCAGCACCCGGCTGGCGGACTGGATAATGTTGCCGTGTACCTGATGGCGCACCCCGGCCGGGTTGATCATGCGACCGCAGTCATGCGCCACGAAGATTTTATCGAGCGTGATCTGCCCGGAAAGGCGATTGACGCTGAGATCGCACACCCAGGCCGCCCAGGCGGCACCAAAGCCGGGGAATTTGCTGTGGAAGTAGCGGGCATAGGCGAAGCCGCGGCCGCTCACCACTTCGGCGCCGGCGGCGTGCGACCGGTACGCCGGGCCGTCTTGCCAGTTGGCTTGCCGCTTCAGGGCCTCAATCAAGGCCACCGCGCGCGGATCGCTCAGGTAACGCAGGCGAAACGCGATCGGGTCCTCGCCGGCGTGCCAGGCCAGTTCGTCGATCCAGGATTCATGGGCGAACACGTTGGGCAGCGCCGAAACACCGCGCATCCACGACGCCCGCACGATCGGCGCGGCGTCCTGACAGATCACCCGCATGTGCGGATACGCGTATTGCGGAATGGCGGTGCGATCGCCCATCTGTTGCACGTCGGCCCGGTTGGCCACCTTGCCGGTCAACACCAGCGGCAAGGTCACCGCATTGTTGGAGGGATAGCTGGTTTTCAATTCGTAGGCCGCCACCCGGTTTTGCGCGTCGAGGCCGCCGCGTACCCGGATCAGCTGGCCGGTGCCCTTCGGCTCCCAGCCAGATTCCTGTTCGCGCATCAGCTGCACCCGCACCGGGCGGCCGGTGGCCCGAGCCAACAGCGCCGCGTCCGCCGAGACGTCGTCGGCGCAGTTGCGGCCATAGCAGCCGGAGGCCTCCATGCGGGTGATGTGCACCTGCTCAGGCGGCAATTCCAGCAGCGTGGCGATGTCTTTGCGCAGATCGTGCGGGTTTTGCGTGCCGGACCACACCTGCGCCCGCCCGTCTTTAACCTCCGCCACCGCGCAGGAAGGGCCGATCGAGGCGTGCTGATGGTAGGGCCAGACATAGTCGGCCTGCACTTCGGTATGCAGCGCCGCCAGCGCGGCGTCCGTTCCCGCATCGTCGCGCAGGACGCGGTCGGTTTTCGGGTTGGCTTCCAGCGCGGCGAGCAGCGCTTCCGGCGACAGATCCGGCAACCCGGCCCAGGGTTGCCATTTGGTTTTCAGCTGGCGCATGGCGGCGATCGCCTGCTCCTCGCGCTCGGCCACGATGCCGATGAAATCGTTGATCACCACCAGTTTCACGATGCCCGGCAGGTGCGCGATCGAATTTTCATCCACCGACAGCAGGCCGCCGCCCAGCGGGGCGCTGCTGTCGGCGCCTACGTAAGGCGGGCGCACCACCCGGCCATGCAGCATGCCGGGCAAGCGCAGGTCGTGCACGTAGGTCAGCCCACCGCTCACTTTGGCCGGAATGTCGACCCGGGCAACGGCGCGGCCGACGTAGCGATTCTGGTGTTCGCTGTTCAACTGAACGTTTTTATCCAGCATCACGTGCAGATTCTGCCCACTCGCCAGCTGTGCATAGCTCAGTGAGCGCCCCGGGTTTTTGGTCACAAATACCTGCCCCGCCGCCGCCGTCAGCTGGTCGGCCGGCAGTTCGAAGGCTTTGGCCGCCAACGCCGTCAGCATGTGCCGCACCTGCGCCGCCGCCTGTCGCAGCGGCACCGACGTGACCTGAATGGTGGCGCTGGCGATGGTCGGCCCCTGATCCGGCGTGCGCTGCGTATCGCCAAGGATCATCGTGACGTGCTCGAACGGCACGCAAATTTCTTCGGCGACGATCTGCGCCAGCGCGGTGCGAATGCCGGTACCCAGATCGACGTGACCATTGAAGGCCGTTACCCGGCCGTCGGCGGTGAGGCTGATAAAGCTGTCCACCCGATCCAGCGGCAGATCGGCAGGCGCTACAACCGCCTCGGCGGCGAAGGCGTTAAACGGCGCGGGCAGCAGGCTGCTGACCATCACCACCCCGCCGGCCTGCAACAACTGGCGGCGAGTCAGTTCGAGGCGGCTCATGCTTGCCTCCGTGCTGCCAACAGATCGCGGGCGCGCTCGGCGGCGTGCAAGATCTCAAGGTGAGTGCCGCAGCGGCACAGGTTGTAGGCCAGCGCTTTCTTGATCGTTTGCTCGTCCGCCTCCGGCTCGCGTTCGAACAACGCGACCAGCGTCATGATCATGCCGTTGGTGCAGTAACCGCACTGCGCCGCCTGCTCATCGACAAACCCCTGCTGCACTGGATGCAGCGCGTCCGGTGTGCCCAAGCCTTCCAGGGTAGTGACGGATTTGCTTCCTACGGCGGACAGCGGCATTGAACAAGAGCGCGCGGCGACGCCGTCGATCAGCACCGTGCAGGCGCCGCATTCCCCCAGGCCGCAGCCGTATTTGGGGCCATTCAATTGCAGATCGTTGCGTAAAACGTACAGCAGCGGCGTGTCGGGCGCGAGATTGCCGAGTGGAACCACCCGGCCATTAACATTGATTTCCATGGTGAAACTATCCCTTAAACAAACGGATTTAATCCGTAACATCACTGCGAAGAACAATTGAGCAGCGTGCTAATAATTATCATCAAAAGACATGATGATGTTAAGGGAATGTAGCCGCCATGGCTTTAACGAAAAGTGGGTATTTCCTATAAATTTCCTATAGATAAGCTCGGTTTTATGATTGCTGGCCGTGATTATTGTCGATCGTCAATTCGGCCTCGGCGCCGTCAACCAACAGCCGCACGCTGGCTTCGAACAGCGCGTCTGCGCCCTTATCCTGCAATGTTTCCCAGCCTTCGCACAGCAGCGGGTAACGCCGGCGATCGGCGTCATTCAGCGCATCGTCCGACTGCATTTGTTGCTCTTCCAGCACCCAGCCCACCACGAAACGTCCGACGGCGAACAGCAGATTAACGGCGCGTTCCGGCGTCAACCCCGCCCGACACAGCAGCGCCACCTTGGCCTCAATGATGGCGAATTGCGGTTCCTGCGGCCGGGTGCCGGCATGCAGACGCGCGCCGTCGCGGTAAGCCAGCAGCGCCCGACGGAAATGGCTCGCATTGGTAACGACCCAATCCTGCCAGGGCATGTCGGCGGGCACCTCTTCACGGTGATCCAACATGATGGTTTCCGCCATCGCCTTCAGCAGTTCGGCCTTGTTCTTGAAATGCCAATAGAGCGTGGGAGATTGCACCCCCAAATGTTGTGCCAGGCGACGGGTGCTCAGGGCATCGATGCCGATGTCATTCAACAACGCCAGCGCCCCGCGCAGGACGGTCTCTCGCGTTAAACGCGTCGCGGTATTTTTTTCGCTCATCTCTCTATCACTGATAGGGTTACTATGGAATACTCAATACTCTATCACTGTTAGAGTCGCAATTTTGAAAAAACCTATGCTGGTTATTTTGTTGACGGTATTGCTGGATGCGGTAGGCATCGGCCTGATCATGCCTATCCTGCCGGCGCTGTTGCGCTCACTGGGCGGCCTCGACGCCGGCAGCGTGCATTACGGCGCGCTGCTGGCGGCGTATGCGTTGATGCAATTCCTGTTTTCACCGATCCTCGGCGCACTGAGCGATCGTTTCGGCCGGCGTCCGGTGCTGTTGATTTCGCTCGCCGGCGCGGCGGCCGACTATCTGCTGATGGCGTTCGCGCCGACGCTGGCCTGGCTCTATCTGGGCCGGTTGCTGGCGGGCATCACCGGCGCCAACATGGCGGTCGCCACCGCTTACGTCACCGATATTACCCCCGCCGGCCAGCGCGCGCGGCGTTTTGGCCTGGTGGGCGCGGTGTTCGGCGTCGGTTTTATCGTCGGTCCGCTGCTCGGTGGATCGCTGGGCGAATGGCATCTGCATGCCCCCTTCCTGGCGGCGGCGGCGATGAATGCCCTCAACCTGATCATGGCGTTTTTCCTGCTGCCGGAATCGCGTAAACCCCGCGCCCGCGCCGCCGAGAAAATCCGCCTTAATCCGTTTTCGTCATTGCGTCGGCTGCACGGCAAACCGGGCCTGCTGCCGCTGGCCGGTATTTACCTGATCATGGCGCTGGTTTCACAGGCGCCGGCCACGCTGTGGATTTTATACGGTCAGGATCGTTTCGGCTGGAGCATGATGGTGGCGGGCCTGTCGCTGGCCGGTTACGGCGCCTGCCACGCGCTGTCGCAGGCCTTCGCCATCGGCCCGCTGGTCGCACGGCTCGGCGAGCGCAAGGCACTGCTGATCGGCCTGGCGGCCGACGCGCTGGGTCTGGTGCTGTTATCGATCGCCACCCGCGGCTGGGCGCCCTTTGCGCTGCTGCCGTTCTTCGCCGCGGGCGGTATGGCGCTGCCGGCGCTGCAGGCGTTGATGGCGCACAAGGTGGACGACGATCATCAGGGCGAGCTGCAAGGGACGCTGGCCAGCATGGGCAGCCTGATCGGCGTCGCGGGGCCGCTGGTCGCGACGGCGCTGTACGCCGCCACGCGCGATGTCTGGCCCGGCCTGGTCTGGGCGTTGGCCGCCGCCCTGTATCTGTTGGTTCCGCTGTTGCTGGCGCGTTCGCGTGAGCGTGACGCGGCGTAGCGTCGAGCTCACCCTCTCCCGATTAAGCTGATTTATGGCTAAGCAAGGCATTATTCAGCATAAGCGGGCGCTTTACACGCCACTGCGCCGCTCATTATCATCGCCCTTATCCCGCCGCAGGAAAATTTAAATGCCGTTTCATGGCGTTACGCCCAGCGCGTCATCGCTACCGTTCACTTCGCCTATCGGAAGATCATGATGAGAAAACTCACAACGCCGCTGATCGCCGCCCTGCTGCTCGGGCTGTTTAGCCTGCCGGCCGGCGCGCAGGAGAAACTGCAGCAAATCACCATCGGTTACCAAAAAGCCAACATTTTTGCGCTGCTGAAATACCGCGGTACGCTGGAAAAAACCCTGGAGCCGCAGGGTATCAAGGTTCGCTGGATAGAATTCCCCGCCGGCCCACAGATGTTGGAAGGGTTGAACGTCGGCAGCATCGATCTGGCGGCGACCGGCGACGCTCCGCCGGCCTTCGCGCAAGCCGCCAAGGCCGATCTGGTTTATTTGGCGCATTCGCCGCCCAGCCCGAAAACCGAAGCCATCGTGGTGCCGCAGGATTCGGCGATCCGCTCCGTGGCCGATCTGAAACGGAAACGCGTGGCGTTGAACAAAGGGTCTGACGTCAATTACCTGCTGGTGAGCGCGCTGGAACAGGCCGGCTTGAGCTACAAGGACATCACGCCGGTCTATCTGCCGCCGAGCGATGCCCGCGCCGCCTTCCAGCGCGGCAGCGTCGACGCCTGGGTGATTTGGGATCCCTACTACGCCGAGGTGGAAACCCATGCCAACGCCCGTCGGCTGAAAGACGCGGAAGGCCTCGTGCCGCACTACACCTTCTATCTCGCCAGCCGCCGCTTTGCCGAAACCTACCCGGACAGCGCCAAGCAGGTGATTCAACAGCTCGGCGTGCTGAGCGACTGGGCCAACGGCCATCCGCAGGAAGCGGCGGCGATCCTCGCTCAGAGCACCGGCCTGGATCAGGCCATTTGGGCCAGAGCCATCGCCCGCATGCCGTTCGGCAGCCAGCGCATGTCGCCGGAGGTGTTCAGGCAGCAACAGCAGTTGGCGGATAAATTCACCGCCATCGGGCTGCTGCCGGTTAAGGTGGACGTCAACGCCGCCCGCTGGTCCGAAGATAAACCCGAGACGCCATAGCCTTTGCCGCGCTTTGGCTTTAGAAAGCAGAAACCGGCATTTTGCCACCGGAATAAGCTGACCTATGCTAACCCTGTGTGATGAAACGCGTTTTCATGGCATGTCTTCCGGAACGTTTTGCTTTAATTTGTTCGTCGTGAACCCTGGGCCGCGCCTGACTGGTGCGGCTTTTCTTTTTGCCCGGCAGTGCCAGCGGCGGTGAATTTTGCTATGTTAACCCGCAGATAAGCTTCCCGTTTTCAGCCGCCGGACCGACTCATGTTTACCCATAAAGCAATCGCCGAGCTCAACGCCCTGGAGCTGATGGTTTATACCTACGTCAGCAAACACAAGAATCAAGTGATGTACATGACCATCCGCGAGCTGGCCGAGGCCGCCGGCGTCTCCACCACCACCGTGCTGCGGTTTTGCAAGAAAATGGGCTGTGACGGCTATTCGGAATTTCGCATTCGTTTCAAGCTGTATCTGGAACAAACCGATGCGCCACCGGTCGATTCTGGCATCGGCGAAATCCTCAGCTTTTTTAAAAGCATCAGCAACGAAGAATTTAATCAGCTGATCGATCAGGCGGTGCAACATATCGCCGCCGCCGAGCGAATTATTTTCGTCGGCATCAGTACGTCGGGCGCATTGGGGAAATATGGCGCGCGTTTCTTTTCCAACGTCGGGAAATTCAGCACCCATATCGACGATCCTTATTATCCCGTCAACAGCGATATGTATAAAAACGCGGTGGCGATCATGCTGTCGGTTTCTGGTGAGACCGAAGAGATCCTGCGTTTGGCCAGCCAGTTCAGCCTGCACCACTGCAAGATCATCAGCATCACCAACAACGAAACCTCTTCGCTGGCGCGGCTGGCGGACTTCAACCTCTCCTACCACGTTCCGCAGCATTTGATCGGCGGGCATCACAATATTACCACGCAGATCCCCGTACTTTACATTATTGAAACCATCGGCAAACGGCTCGGGCATATTAATTCGGAAAAATAAAACAGGCTGTTTTTTTATTGTGACAAATCACTTTTCACGGTGATTTGTTATATCGTGACATTTCTTTCGGTCTTGCTACTCTGTTCTCAACGCAGCGTTATTACCCTTCATTAAATAAACCGATGAGACATTGACGATGAAACAGTTGCCGAAGGATTTTCTGTGGGGGGGCGCGGTCGCCGCGCACCAGGTTGAAGGCGGTTGGGATCGGGGCGGCAAAGGGCCAAGCATCGCCGACGTGCTGTCCGGCGGCTCGCACGGCGTGGATCGCGTGATGACCGACGGCGTGCTCGACGGCTATCGTTACCCCAACCACGAAGCGGTGGACTTCTACGGCCGCTACAAGCAGGACGTGGCACTGTTCGCCGAGATGGGCTTCAAGTGTTTTCGCACCTCGATCGCCTGGACGCGCATTTTCCCGAACGGCGACGAAGCGACGCCGAACGAGGCCGGCCTGCAGTTTTACGACGACCTGTTCGACGAACTGCTGAAATACGGTATTCAGCCGGTGATCACCCTGTCCCACTTCGAAATGCCTTACCATTTGGTGAAAGCTTACGGCGGCTGGAAAAATCGCCGGGTGGTGGAGTTCTTCGTGCGCTTTAGCGAGGTGGTGATGCGTCGCTACCGCGAAAAAGTGAAGTACTGGATGACCTTCAACGAGATCAACAACCAGAGCAACTACCGCTACCCGCTGTTCGGCTACTGCTGTTCCGGCGTGGATTACACCCAGGAAGACAACCCGGAACAGGCGCTGTACCAGGTGTTGCACCACCAGTTCGTCGCCAGCGCGCAGGTGGTCAAACTCGGCCATCAGATCAACCCGGAATTCAAAATCGGCTGCATGCTGGCCTGCGTGCCGTTCTATCCTTATTCCTGTAAACCGGACGACGTGATGTACGCCGTGGAAGCGATGCACCAGCGCTATCTGTATACCGACGTGCAGATGCGCGGCTACTACCCAAGCTACCTGCTGCGCGATTGGGAACGCAAAGGGCTGAAGATCGAGATGCAGCCGCAGGACGCGCAGATCCTGCGCGAGGGCTGTACTGACTACATCGGTTTCAGCTATTACATGAGCAACGCGCTGCAGGCCAACGCGGTGGACGGCAGCGGCGGCATGTTCGGCTTCCCGGGCAACGTGCCGAACCCGCACGTCAAGGCCTCCGACTGGGGCTGGCAGATCGATCCGGTCGGGCTGCGCTATTCGCTGAACGTGCTGTATGAACGTTACCAGAAGCCGCTGTTTATCGTGGAAAACGGCTTCGGCGCCTTCGACAAGGTGGAGGCGGACGGCCAGATCAACGATGACTATCGCATCGACTATCTGCGCGCCCATATCGAAGAGATGAAGAAAGCGGTGATTGAAGACGGTGTAGATCTGATCGGCTACACGCCGTGGGGCTGCATCGACTGCGTGTCGTTCACCACCGGTGAGTACAGCAAACGCTACGGGTTCATCTACGTCGACAAACACGACGACGGTACCGGCACGCTCGAACGTTCGCGCAAGAAAAGCTTCGACTGGTATCGCCAGGTGATCGCCAGCAACGGCGAACAGCTGTAACCGCACGACAGACAATCAGGGGCGATTTTCGCCCCTTTTTACTGTGCCTTACTCCGCCGCCTGCCCGGCGGCGAGGTACGTCGCCATTTCCGCCGACGGCACCATGCCGCCGCCGGTCGCCCACACCAGATGCGTCGCCTGCGCCAGGTGCTCGGCGCTGATGCCTTGCTCGCTGAGCGCCTTCGCATGGGCGGCAACGCGCCACGGTCCGGCCATGCCCGCCAACGCGGACGGCTCCAGTTGGATATGCTCGTACCGGTCCAACAACCCGAGCAGCGCAAACATCTCTTCATCGCTGAGAGTGTAAAACGCGTTCAGCAGACGTTCCATCGCCCGGCCGACAAAGCCGGAGGCGCGCCCCACCGCCAGCCCGTCCGCCGCCGTGCGGTTGTCGATGCCGAGATCTTGCACCGCAATGCCGTCATGCAACCCGCTGTAGACGCCGAGCAGCATGCAGGGCGAATGGGTCGGTTCGGCAAAAATGCAGTGAACGTGATCGCCGAACGCCAGCTTGAGGCCAAAGGCCACACCGCCCGGCCCGCCGCCAACGCCGCACGGCAGATACACGAACAGCGGATGCTGCGCGTCCACCACAATGCCCTGTTCGGCAAATTGCCGCTTCAGGCGACCGCCGGCCACCGCGTAGCCGAGGAACAGGGTTTGCGAGTTTTCATCATCGATAAAGAAGCAACTCGGATCGTCCGCCGCCTGTTTGCGCCCTTGTTCGACCGCCACGCCGTAATCGTCGGCGTACTCCACCACCGTCACGCCATTTTCGCGCAGCTTCTGTTTTTTCCACTCTCGCGCATCCGCCGACATGTGCACGCTGACGTCAAACCCCAACCGGGCGCTGATGATGCCGATGGATAATCCCAGATTGCCGGTCGATCCGACGGCGATGCGGTACTGGCTGAAGAATTGACGGAACTCGTCGGAAAACAGCCGGGCGTAGTCGTCGCCGGTGTGCAGCAGCCCCGCCTCCAGCGCCAGCTTTTCCGCGTGCTTCAGCACCTCATAGATGCCGCCGCGCGCCTTGATTGAACCGGAAATCGGCAGATGGCTGTCCTTTTTCAACAGCAGGCGTCCGCCCAACGTCTGCCCATAGCGCCGATCCAACGCGAGCTGCATGGCAGGGATCGCCACCAGCTCGGATTCGATGATCCCCTTTGTGGGTTGGGTTTCCGGGAAGGCCGCGGCGAGATAAGGCGCGAAGCGCGCCAGGCGCTGCTCCGCGTCGGCGACGTCGGCGGCGGTCAACCCGACGTGGGGCAAGCCTGCGGCCAGCGTTGTCGCGCGTGGATTGAACCAGGTGATCGGCTCTAGCGCGACCATGCGTTGCAACAGCGGATGCTGGGCGACCCACGATAGGATCTGTGATTTCTGCATAAGTGTCCCTGACTGAGGTTGGCGTTGCCGTCACCTTGCCGCGAACGCCGGCGGCTGACAAATGATAAATTCTGAGCTTGAGGTGCAATAGATTGATGCAAGTGCGACGTTAGCCGGCCGTCACGCCAAACAGCAGGCCGACGCCGGAAGAAACCGCCATCGCCAGTGCGCTCCAGATGAGGATGCGCGCCACGCCCGGCAAGATCGGCGCCCCGCCGGTTTTCGCGGCGATGCCGCCGAGAATGCCGAGGGAAATCAGCGCCGACGCCACCAGCGCCGGCCGCGTCCAGGCGACCGGTACCCGCAGCGCCACCAGCAGAGGCAACAGCGCGCCGAGAGAGAAACTGAGGGCCGACGCCAACGCGGCCTGCAGCGGCCGGGCGCGGGTGGCAGAGGAAATGCCCAGCTCGTCGCGCGCGTGGGCCTCCAGCGCATCATGCGCCATCAGCTTTTCCGCCACCTGCCGGGCCAACGCCGGATCCAGACCGCGATGCACGTAGATTGACGTCAGTTCGCGAAACTCCCCCGGGTAGTCTTCAAGCAGTTCCGCCTGTTCCTCCGCCAGCGCGGCCTTTTCGGTATCCGCCTGCGATGAGACCGACACATACTCGCCGGTGGCCATCGACATTGCGCCGGCCACCCACCCGGCGACACCGGCGATCATCAGCGCGGAATGCGAGGCGCTGGCCGCCGCGACGCCCAGCAGCAGGCTGGCCGTTGAAACGATGCCGTCGTTGGCGCCGAGCACCGCCGCCCGCAGCCAGCCGATGCGTTCAATACTGTGCCGTTCTCGGTGCATCCGTTCTCTCCCTCAGTGAGCGTTGCACTACTCGCGCGCCGCCGCTTCCAACCCGGCGATGTCGATTTTGCCCATCAACAGCATCGCTTCCGTGACACGCCGCACGCGGGCGGCGTCGGGATCGTTCATCAACTCCGTCAGGCGCCGCGGCACAATTTGCCAGCACAGCCCCCAGCGATCGCGCAGCCAGCCGCACTGCTCCGCCTCGCCGCCCTCGCTCAACGCGCCCCACAGCCTGTCGACCTCCGCCTGATCGTCACATTCCACCATCACGGAGAAGCTGTGATTGAACGGATCCAACGGCCCGGCTTCGATCGCCGCATAGCGCTGGTCGCCCAACGTGAAGGAAGCCAGCTTCACGCTGCCGGCCGGGCCGCTCGGCGTATCCGCCGGCAGCTCGGAAAACCAGTTCACGGACGAACCGGGGATCAACGCGACATAGCAATTCAGCGCCGCTTCCATGTCTTTTTCAAACCACAGATGTTGCGTAATTCTGGCCATCTGTGCCTCCTTTACGCATCGAGGATCGGCGCGAAACCGCCGAAGATCATGCGTTTGCCGTCGAACGGCATCTCGCCCAGCGCTTTCATGCGCGGGTCGTTCATCATTTTTTCGTTGGCGGCGTCGCGTACCGTCTTGGAGGGGTACTCTATCCAACTGAACACCACCACTTCGTCTTCCTGGGCTTTCACCGCGCCGCGAAAGTCGGTAAGTTTGCCGTCGGGCACGTCATCGCCCCAACATTCCACGATGCGCGTGGCGCCAAACTCTTTGAACAGCGGCGCCGCTGCGGCCGCCAACCGGTGATAGGCCTCCTTATTGGCGGCCGGTACCGCCACCACAAACCCGTCTACGTATTTCATTCTGGCATCCTCTTGTCTGATTAAGGACCGTCGGTTCAGCACGGGCGACGTTGCCCGTGCCTCCTACCAGTTTAGACGGCGGGCGTGTGGCTCGGATCGTTGGGCGGATAAGATTCCGGCGTGGCAACCCGGTTACGGCCGGCATTTTTCGCTTTGTATACCGCCAGGTCCGCCAGTTTGAGCAGGTCAGCCAGGCTATGGCCGGAACCGCCTGGGCAGGTCACCATGCCGATGCTGACGGTGATCTGCAGCGGATGCCCGGCCGGCATGAGGATAGACTCCGTTTCGATGCGTTGCCGCAGGCGTTCGGCCAATTGCCATCCTTGCTGCGGCTGGCCGAGCGTCGAGACGATGGCGAACTCTTCGCCGCCCATGCGGCCGAACAGATCGTTGACGTTCAGATCGGTGGCGATGGCGCGGGTAAACGCCATCAGCGCCTGATCGCCACCGTCGTGGCCGAAACGATCATTAATCGATTTGAAATAGTCGATGTCGAGCATCATGACGCACACCAGCTCGCCTTTCTGGTCGATCACCCGCTCGCCGCGCTGCATAAACGCATTGCGCGTCAACACGTGGGTCAGCGCATCGTGATTCGCCACGTGCTCCAACGTGCGCAGCAGCGCGTTGCGCGCATAGTTCATGCTGGCCACCGCGATGGGCCCCAGCGCCAGCAACGCGATGCCCAAGCGCATCGATACCGCGTTCTGCGGCACCTTCATGTCGAGCGTGGTGCTAAGCAACCCGAAATCGATCGCCAGATGGCACCACAGCACATAGGCCAGCACCGCGATCATAGTGCTGAAGAGCGAAAAGGACATCGCCAGCCACAGCAGCACCGGCATTGGAAAAATCACCGCGCCGGGGCCGCCGATCAGCACGCTGCAAACCGCCGCCAGCACCAGCAGCGCTAACACCACCAGTTTTTGCCCCGCAATCGGCCACTGGCTGCGCTGCGTCACCATGTTGCAGGACGCGCGCAGCCTATGCCGCCAATCGGCGGGAAACGCCAGAATGAACGGCATCAGCGTGACGTAGTTGGTAAATTCAGAAGAGAACCACAGCACCAGCGAGGTCAAATAGGGCCGGCCGAACAGCCACTGCGAGGCCCCCGCGCCCACAACGCCGGTAGCGGCAGCAGCGGCCAGGCAGATACCGAACAAATACATGCTGGAAGCGCCACGCTGCAGCGTACGCGCCGGCGGCGGCAGGCGCATGAACAACAGATACCCTACCACTACGCCGATCAGATTGGCGGCGTTCAGCAACAGCGCCTTTTCCAGCAAGCTGCCAGTCAGCAGATCCGCCGCCAGATACCCCAACACCGCCATGCTCCAACCGGCGCGCGTGGCCCACTGCGGGCGGCGCACCAGAACGGCCAGCAGTACGGCGTTTGCCGGCCAGAATACCGCCAAAAATCCGACGGGACGGCTCACGATGCCCAACAAGCAAACCGCGAACACCAACAAAAAAACGGTGAGTGCGGGCCAGATTTTACGGGTATCGGACAACGAAGTGGTTTGCATCTTGGATCCAGAGACTTGCGCCAGCATAAAGTGACCGTCTTTTCGTGTCACAACCATCGACGGTGAGGAGAGTATAAACGGCCGATCCGCCTATTATTGCCAGTTTTGCCGGCCCAGACACCTGTTTATTCATCTAGGAAAAATATATTTGTGTATCAATATATTGACGACACCACCCTTCTAACGCAGAAACTGCTGAATTGGGCGCCTCACTTTTAACATCCCGAGCTCCGGGTGGCCCGTTACCCGCAATAAACGCCGCCTTTTCCCTAAAAAGCAAAATAAGATTGGGCAATTCACCCCACGTCAAAGCGCCTTGCGGTACATCACAAAACCGGGGCGCTCTGCCACCCGATCATACAGCCGCATGGCGGTCTGGTTGGTTTCGTGGGTATTCCAGTAAACTCGCGGCAACCCCAACTGCTGCGCACGCTCATAGACCGCCGCGATCAGCGCCCTCGCCACCCCTTTGCCGCGCATCGCCTCCGCGGTAAACAGATCCTGCAGATAGCAATTTGGCTGAAGTTGAGAGGTGCTGCGGTGGAGGATATAGTGCGTCAACCCCACCACCTGGCCCTGATGTTCCGCGACCAGCGCAAACATCGGTTCGTAGGCGTCGAGAAAGCGTCGCCAGGTGGCCTGCGTCACGTCGTCCGGCAGCGCCGTTCCCCCCTCACGGCCGTAAAATGCGTTATACCCTTGCCACAGCGCCAGCCAGGCGGTGTAATCCCGCGCTTCCAGCGACCTGACCACGATGCTTTCGCTCATGATGTCCTCTTCGATGATGTCAAAATGCCCCGCCTCCAGCATAGAACAGCGAACGTCAGCGTGCAGGCGGCGGCATCACACCGGCGAGAAAATCCAGCCGCGCGCGGTTGAACAACACCGGCCACTGCAGCGGCACGAAGTGGCTGACGCCCGGCAGCGTAACCAGACGGGCGCCGGGGATGCTGTCGCTCAGGTAGGCGGCATGCCCTGCGCGGCAAAGTGGGTCAAATCGTCGTCGGTTTGCATCTTTCCCTCCTCGTTCGCCGCCGTTGTGCGCCGAAACGTTATCAAAGGAGTATAGATTGCACCGGTGAGCGGTGCCGTTCGCTTTCCCGACATATACTTAAGGGAGGAATCGCAATGGAGGACGGTGAGATGAAGAAGATAATTCTCGTGTTTTTGATGCTGATGCTGAGCGGTTGTATCGGCGGAGGCGGCGGCCCATCGAATGCGCCTTCGGCATCGCCGAATGAACCTTACACCTGCACCAAATCCAGCGCCAACAGCGACTGCTCGCAATCGGTGGAACCGTCGATGTACTAGCCACGTTCGGCGGGCCGTCACTTAACGGCCCGCCGCCTCAGGGCTGGATTAGGAGGAATGTTCCTCTTCGTTGGCCTGATACCGCGTCGCCTGCTGTTTCATAAACACCACTTCTTGCGGGCTGGACAGGCTCACTTCCTGCGCGCGCAGCAGCTTGAGGATATTGAACAGCAGTTCGCTCTTGGTGGCGCCGACCATGCGCGGGCTCGGCACGTAGCCAGTCACGCTCAGGATAATACCGTCCGGCCCCAGCTGGCTAAAGCGCACATAAGGTGCCGGCGTCTCCAGAATGGTTTCGTACTCGTTATAGGCGCTGAGCAAGATATTGCGCACCTGCTCCGGATCGATCGAGGTCGGGAACGTCAGCGCGATGGTCACTACCCCTTGCGCGTTGCCCATGGTGGCGTTGCGCACGTTCTGCGAGATCAGCTGCGAGTTCGGTACGATCATGGTGGAACGGTCGCTGAGCTGGATTTCGGTGGCGCGCACGTTGATGCGCCGCACGTCGCCTTCCACGCCGCCGATGCCGATCATATCCCCGACCTTCACCGGGCGCTCGGTTAGCAGGATCAGGCCGGAAATAAAGTTCTTCACGATCTCCTGTAAACCGAAACCGATACCGACCGACAAGGCGCTGACGATCCACGCCAGGTTGCTCCACTGGATGCCGAGCGCCGCCAGGGTGATCAGAATCACCAGCACATAACCGATATTGCTGAACAGCGTCACCAGCGAGGCCCGGATGCCGACGTCCGAAATGGTTTTCGGCAGCAGCTCAGAGCCCAGCCAGCGCCGCACCGCGCGCAGAATGTAGATACCGATCGCCAGACAGATCACGGCGTTGAGCAGGTTGCCGGGCACGATGTTGAAACGCTGCAAGCCTTCGCCGGTCAGGATCGAGACGATTTTCTCCATCAGCGAGCCTGGCGTGGTGCTGCCGAACGAGCCGTTGAACAACGCGACGATCATCAACAGCAACAGCGAACATTTGGCCAGCGCGGTGGTGATGATCGCCACCTGCTCCAGATGGCGATCCTTGAAGCTGAGCGTTTTCTTCAGCATCTTGCCGCTGACGGTCTGCGGCGAAAACAGCGCGGCGCACAGGTCAGTGGCGAACAACACCATGAAGTAGAACGCCATCAGCACCAGCACCACCCAGATCAGCTGGTAGGTCAGGAAGCGGGCGAAGGCGATGTAACCCACAAGCAAGGAAAGCAGGATCACCACCGAACACACCAGGGTGACGATATGCACCAGCCCGCCGACCAGCGTGCGTTTTTCCAGGTGCGCGCCCTGCTGCTCCAGACGGCGACGAATGCGCTGGCCGCGCAGCGGCGCCGCCAGCAGCACCATGCCGATCAATCCCGCTACCAGGCCGTTGCCGAAGATGGTGGTGGCCAATGAGGCGCTGACGACGTTGTTGATCAGCTCAACGGTGCCGAACGCCAGCGCCAGACCGGCCAGCAGCGGCGAGAAGTAACGCAGCCCGGCGGCCACTTCATTGTCCAGCGAAGCCAAACGCCACGACGGACGATTCAGCGACAGCGCCGCACGCCCCAGCCCGGCGATCAGCGCGCAGAAAATCCCCAGACGGTTAAAGCCTTCGGCGAAGTCTTCCAGCATCACCGGCAGCGGCTGCACGCGGATAAAAACGTAATACAGCAAATTCAGCGCGATCGAGGTAGTGAACACCGTCACGGCCACGGTGATGATCGCCATAAAGCTGCGGCGCAGGCGCCCGTCCGGCAGGAAGCGAATGCTGACCCAGGCGAGGAAACGCTCGGACAAATAGCGCCCCCAGGACCAGACGATCACCGCCAGCGCCAGCAACGCCAGCGTGCCGTAACGCCATTCGTCCTGCCAACTGGCGTCCCAGGCCGCTTTCATCTCGGCGTTGAACTGGTCCAGCCGCTGCACGTCATCCGCTGACGGCTGCACCACCGGCGTCCAGAATTTGACGCCCAAAATGCTGCCGGTGTTCAGCGCCAGTTGGGTTTTAAACGCTACCCGGCGCAGATCGCTGATCTGCTGCCCCAGGTCGAAAGCGCTGGTCTTGATGGCCTGCGCGCGTTTTACCGCATCGTCCAGCTGCTTCTTGCTGCTGTTCAGCGCATTACGCTGCTGGGCGACAGCCGGGGTTTCCGGCAGCGCGCCGGCCGCCGGGGCCGGCCCCAGCACGTCCAGCTGTGCCTGCAGTTTTTCCTGCAGCGGCTGCAGATCGGCAGACAATTTATCCATGCTGGCGACCAGATCGTCGGTCGCCAGCCGCAGCTTGCTGAGCTGGGTGTCGGTGGTAGCCTTTGAAACCAGCTGCTTCATGCTGTCCAACTGCTTTTGCGCGGCTTTCAGCTGCGTAGCGGGATCGGGCGCGCTTTCGGCGGTGGGATCATCCTGGGGGGCGGCGACGGCGCCGAGCGGCGTCAGCTGCAAACCCAACAGCAATAACAACAACAGCAGGAACGAACGGGGCTTTAACATAAATTCAGTGCTCAGCATCATTATCTGATAGACAGACGAAAAGGCGGCGGATGAACCGTCGCTTAACCATAAACGCTAATTATAATAGCTGCTTAATGTCGGCCGAAATACAGTAATTATTCCCATTGTGTGCCACGCGCCCGTGCTCGCCTTAGCCTGCTGATTATTCAGGCGCTTTTACACTGGCGATACGGCATAAAGCGCTCTATACTCCAGCCACCGATTAACCTGCAACCAATAAAAGGAGACTTACTATGCTGACGTGTGAATTGGTTTTTCACTCACACTTCTTTGGTAATCGTCGCCGCTCAAGCATTACCGGTATCGTGCTGCGATAACCCAGCTTGAGCGAAGCTTACTAAAATCCAGGATCTTCCCTCCGGCTTACCGGGTTGTCGTCAGCGATGTTTGACGATAGGCATTGTCATGCCTGTAACTCTTGAGTAAGCAATGAGCACATTACTGTCTGCACAATCTGTCGGTTACGACAACGCGTTCGGCGTCCTGCTGAGCGAGATATCCTTCAGCCTGAAAAAAGGCGATCGCATCGGTTTGATCGGCGATAACGGCTGCGGCAAAAGCACCCTGCTGCAAATTCTCAGCGGCGACCTGCCTGCGCACACCGGTTCAGTGACATTGTCACACCAATGTCTGATGGCGCGCATCGAGCAGCACCTGCCGCCGGAGCTGCACGCCTGCACCCTGCTGGATGCGGTGCTGGCGCGGCTGCCTGCGGGCCAACACCTCAGTGAACGCTGGCGCTGTGAAGCGTTACTGGCCGAGCTGGGGTTTGAACCGGCGAGCTGGACGTTGACCGCCGGCACCCTCAGCGGCGGCCAGCATACGCGGCTGCTGTTGGCGCGCGCGTTGATCCGCCAACCCGATCTGCTGTTGCTCGACGAACCCAGCAACCACCTGGACCTGCCCACGCTGCTGTGGCTGGAACAGTTCTTGCGCAGCTGGGCCGGCAGCTTCGTGCTGGTGTCGCACGATCGCTACCTGCTCGATCAGGTGACTAACTGCACCTGGATCCTGCGCGACAAAACGCTGCAGTTCTTCCGTTTGCCCTGCTCTGCGGCGCGCACCGCGCTGGCGGAACAGGACGCCGCGGACGAACAGCGGCGCTACGCCGAGCAGAAAGAGATAGACCGGGTGGAAAAAAGCGCCAAACGCCTGGCGACCTGGGGCAAGGTCTACGACAACGAAGATCTGGCGCGCAAGGCCAAGCAAATGGAGAAGCGCGTCGATCGGTTGAAGGAAGAACAGACCACCCTGACCGCCGGCAGCCCGTGGCGGTTGCGGCTGCAGGGAGAAGCGCTGGATGCCGATCGCCTGCTGGCGCTGCCGCACTGGGCGGTGCGCCCGGCGCCGGATGCGCCGGTGCTGTTCAGCCTCGAACATCTGCGCGTGAAAAGCGGCGATCGCATCGCCATCGTCGGGCGCAACGGCTGCGGTAAATCGTCGCTGCTGCGCCTGTTGTGGCGTGAGTATCAGCAACAAACGGAGCGCCCGGCGCTGTTCCATCCGCGCGTGCGCATCGGCTATTACGATCAGAGCCTGCAACAGCTGCGCGATGAAGACACGTTGAGCGACGCGTTGGCGCAGTTTGCACCGCTGACCGAGGAACAGCGGAAACTGGCGCTGATCGGCGCCGGTTTTCCTTACCTGCGCCACCATCAGCAGATCCGTTCGCTGAGCGGTGGCGAGCGTTCGCGGCTGCTGTTCGTCGGTCTGACGCTGGCCAACCATTCGCTGCTGCTGCTGGACGAGCCCACCAACCACCTGGACATGGCGGGCAAAGAGGAGCTGGCGGAAACGCTGCGCCAGTTCCCCGGCGCCGTCATGCTGGTTACCCACGACAGGATGCTGATCGAACAGAGCTGCAACCGCTTTTGGCTGATCGACCAGCAAAAACTGGAGGAGTGGCACGATCTGGCGCCGGTGTATCAGCGCCTGGCGGGCGAAGCGCCGGCACTGCCGACGGCGGACAGGGCTAATGCTGATGGCCCGACGCCGGACGATCGATTGGAAGGCGAAGAAGCGCTGTTGACCGCTCTGTTTGCCCTCGAAAGCAAATTGGAGGCCGACCAGGCGCGCAAGCCGAAGCATCAGAAACCGGAGCTTCAGGCGCGCTGGCGCCGCGAGATTGCCGACATCACCGCCCGGTTGCATCTGGGCTAACCTTGACAGGCCGCCATCCGGCGGCCTGTTTTTTGATGGAGTGCGACATGGCATTTTCCCTTGAGCAAGCCTCACTCTCGCAGCGGCCACTGCTGGCGGCCATGCTGTCCGATTGCCTTCGCGAGTTGGGCGCCGATGGAGATTACCCCTATCTGCCGCTCTACTGGCGCGAGGTCGGCCGCTACCCTTATTTGATATTGAGCGATCGACAAACGGCCGGTTTCGCGTTGGTCAGGCGCCTGGATAGCGCCACCGTCGAAATGGCGGAGTTCTACATCAAACCCGAATGGCGACGCAACGGGCTGGGACAACGGGCCGCTCATTCCTTGTTCGCGCAGCATCCCGGCGGTTGGTCGCTGTCGGTCAGCCAGGATAATCCGCGCGGGCTGGCGTTTTGGCGCTCGATAATACCGGCCGAGGCCAAGACCGAACCGCTTTCAGCCCACGACGCCCTGATACTGCTACGTTTTTATTATCCGCCGCGTTGAACGACACATTACGTTCATTCTTTTATGGCAGAGTAAGTCGATTCATTCTTTGTTATCGAGCCTGCCATGCCGTTACTTTCCCCACAGGATATCGAAACGCGCTACCGCTTCGCGCGTGAGATCGCCCGCGCCGCCGCCGATCTCGCTTTCAGTTTTTATCAACGGCGGCAAAGCCTGGCGGTCGAGTTTAAACAGGGGCTGCAGGACGTGGTCAGCGAAGCCGACCGCCGCGTCGAAGCGCTGATCCGCCGCATGATCAATCGCCGGTTTCCCCAGGATGGCTTTCTCGGCGAAGAGAGCGGCAGCAGCGGCGAGCACGCCGCCTGCGTTTGGGTCGTCGATCCTATCGATGGCACCGCCTGCTTCCTGAACGGATTGCATACCTGGTGTATCGCGATAGGCGTGGTGATCGACGGCGAGCCGACGATCGGTGTGGTCTACGATCCCAACCACCGCGAGATGTTCCGCGCCTGCCGCGGCGGCGGCGCCTTCCTCAACGGGGAACCGATAGGCGTGCATGCCGGGCGCAGCGTTGCGGATGGCGTGATGGGCGTCGGGATATCACCGCGCGCCTCGGCGGAGGAATTCAGCGGCTTTCTCTGTCGCCTGCTGCAGGCGGGAGGAATGTTTGTGCGCAGCGGCTCAGGCGCGTTGATGACCGCCCAGGTGGCCGCCGGACGGCTGCTGGGCTATTACGAACCGCACATGAATGCCTGGGACAGTCTGCCTGGACTGGTGCTGACGCGCGAAGCCGGCGGCGTGGCGAATGACTTTATGCACAACAACGGGCTGCGGCGCGGCAACCCGCTGCTGCTGGCCAACGCGGTGCTCTATCCGCAGTTGGCCGCGCTGATTCAAATGCCGGGCTTGATCGGCTCGACGTGCCCTATCGCGCGCGTGATGGCCGGATAAAGCGCGCGCAGCCGCCGCTCGACCCGATCGACCGCATCGTGCGCGGCGGCGATGGTTACCACCGGCGACACGCGGCAGTGGAAGTTGACGATGATGCCGCCGTCGGTCTTGCGCGCACGGATGTTGTGTACGTCTTGCACATTCTCCCCCTGCTCCAGCGCCGATTGCAGGATACGGCGAATAGCGGCCAGCTCCACCGCATCGACATCCTCGCTGGTCAGCCAGTGCGGCGTCTGCGGCTCCAGGTGCGTCTCTATTTCAGTGTCTTCGCCGATCGCCTGGCGCAGGATCCCTTCTATCTCCGTGGCGATGTCATGCGCCTGCGCCACGCTGACGTGGGCCGGCACCGCCAAATCCATGCCGATCGCCATACGCGTCGGCAACTGCTGCAAGGTCACATTCTGCACCTGCGCGCCGTGGTTGGCGGCAATCGCCCGAATGCGCGTCGCCATGTCTTCGTCGCTGCGGGTCTGCGGCACCGCGATGACAGTGAATTCCGCCCTGGCGTACTGCTCCCGCAGCCGTTCGATGATTTCTCGCTTCAACGTATCGATGCGCTCCAGCGGCAAGGTGCGGCACACCGCCACCGTGATCTCGACAAACATTACGGCGCCGGCGTTGCGAATGCGCACGCTGTCGCAGGCCAGCACCGCCGGAAAGCTGTCCAGCGTGGCGCGAATCGCTTCGGTGGCTCCGGCGGGCGCAGTATCCATCAACGAGTCGAAGGAGCGTTTACCGAGCTTGATTGCGGCGACAAAGATAAAACCGGCGACGATCAGCGCGGCGATGGCGTCCGCACGGCCAAAGCCTAGCAGCACAAACACCATGCCCAGCAGCACTACGCCGGATGAAAGCATGTCGGAGAAGAAATGCAGCGCATCCGCCTCCAGCGCCGCGCTGTCGGTGGCTTTGGCGACGCGGTTGAGCGCCCGCACGCGGAAGAAATCGACGCAGATGGAGATCAGCAACACCGCGATCACCACCGGCGCCGCGACGATCTCATGCGGTTGCCCGAGCAGGCTGCTGCCCGCCTCATAGACAATCCAACCGGCGGCGCCCAGCAACAACAGCACTTCGAACAGCGCCGCCAGGTTTTCCACTTTGCCGTGGCCGAAGTGGTGATCGTCATCGGCGGGTTTATCGCTGATGCGCACCGCCAGCCAGGTGATGCTGGTGGCGATAAAATCGGTGAAAGAGTGGATCCCTTCGGATATCAGGCCAATACTGCCGGTAAAAATGCCGGCGACGAATTTGCCCGTGGCCAGCACCCCGCTGGCAATCATCGAGTTTCTGGCCACGGCCTGTTTTTCATTCTGCATGATGCTGCTCACATTCAGACGGTGATTTATTTTTTTACTTTAGCGGATAATTGCCAGACAAAGGCGATCAGCAGCATACTGCCAGAGAATGTCAGCATGAGGCTAGTAAGAAAATTGGATTTTCCGGTGGAATAAAAATAAATCTCATTAACGCCCACCGAGATCATTAAAATGGCGTAGAGCAATCCCAAAATAAGAATCGTCATTATTATCAACTCCCGTATCAGGCCGCGCGTTCAGCGCGCCACTAAATCCTCCCCATAATAAATAGCGGTTACGGGGAGGATGCATCTAGGCGGATCTTTAGCGTTCATCAATCATCCCATTTGGTGCTCATATAGGCCGCCAACAGGCCCAGCGAGCTGATCATTGCCAGGAATCCCATAAAAATAGTCATGTTTCCCATTATTTTGTCCTCAGGTTAAATGTTATCGATAAAAGCCCCTTGCGTTAAATATCGGGGTTGGTCGGTATCCATGGTTTTTTAACGTCCTCCTCTTTTTGGCAACATTCCCGCGCTTTCAAGCGCGGGACCCGTTTAAATTCCCAGGACGTGCTGGGCGATTTTGAAATAAATAATCAGGCCGGTGCCGTCGATAAAGGTGGCGATAAACGGCGCCGACACCACCGCCGGATCGATACCGAGCCGTTTCAGCAGCATCGGAATGATCGACGAAACAATGGCGCTCCACACGGTGATCGCCACCAGCGACAGGCTGACCACCAGCGTCACCTCCATGCCGACGCCCATGATCCAGGCGCGCACCCAGGCCGCCAGACCGATGGTGACGGCGATCAGCAGCGAGGTCGTGACCTCTTTGCGGATCACCGCGCCCAGATTGCGCAGGCTGACCTCGCCCAGCGCCATAGCACGCACCAGCGTCGAGGTGATCTGGGTGCCGCTGTTGCCGCCGGTGCCGATCAGCAACGGGATGAAGAACGCCAGCGCAATCGCCGCTTCGAGCTGATCTTCAAACGCTTTCAGCACGTTGCCGGTGTAAGCTTCGGCCACGAACAACATCAGCAGCCACACCGAGCGTTTGCGCCACAGCGCCCACGGGCTGGTCTCCAGATAAGGCTTGTCCAGCGGCAGGCTCGCGCCCTGACGCTGCGCGTCTTCGGTGTTTTCATCTTCGACCAGCCGAGCGATCTCGCGCTCGCCCAGCACGCCGACCAGCGTGTTGTTCGCCACGACCGGCACCACGTCCAAACCGCCTTTGCCCAGCAGATGCGCCACGTCATTGCGATCGTCGTCGGGTGAAACCTGGAAATAGCTGTAATCCATCATTACGCCGACCGCTTTATCCTCATCGTCGCACTGCAGCAGTTTTTTCACCGACAGCGTGCCGCGCAAATGATAGTCGTCCGCGGTAATAAAGACCCGGGTGGGAATTTCGTCCGTTTTTAGCTGCGAAAGTAAATATTCCCGGGCATGCGTGACCGTCATCGTCGCGGGAACGGTAATAAAATCGGCGTTCATATAACCGGCAACTGAAGTTTCATCGAGAGTTTCAGTCGCGCGCAGCGCCGGAGAAGAAGAGTATTGATGTGACTTGATCATTTTGTCAGTCCCTATTTCTGTTGTGAACTTCAACAGCGAATCGCATAGGGGCGTAACCACAGAGGGAGTGCAGACTGCCTATCTCCGCGTCCAGGTTTTAGCACTATACAACGTATCCGAATTGTTGCTCGGAAGTTACTTTGGGCTGAACCTTAATCCGATAAAGCCTGTCTTAACCTTGGGCATCTCTCGATGTCGTCAGATCAGTAACCTGTGTTTGTATAGGAGCCTCGCCAAACGAGATACTGCATATAAACTACCGGCGCAGTATAGGCGTTGTTTTATCCGGCGGGAAGAAAAGATTGCCCGTCGTTTATGGAGTATTTAGGATAATTTTATTAAATGTGAATCTATAAAAACGGCTGATATAAATCAGCCGTTTTTTTATTTCTCAGTGCGCGAGAATGTAGACGTTTTTATCGTATAGCGCGCCCTGACGGGTAAAGTCGATCCCCTTCACGTAAGGTTTGACCAGCGTGGCGTTGGCTTCGTAGTACACCGGCGCGACCGGCGTATCGACGGCCAGCACCGCCTCGGCCTGCTGGAAATACTGCTGCACCTGCTGCGGTGTCGGCGCCGCCGTCGCCTGATGCAGAATGCGGTCGTACTCCGGATTGCGGTATTTGGGGCTGTTTTCGCTGCTGTCGGAACGGAACACGTTCAGGAAAGTAGACGGATCGTTGTAATCCGCCAGCCATCGAGTAAAGGCCACGCCGTACTGCCCGCGGTTGATATTATCCAGCGTCACTTTACGCTCCTGGCTTTGCAAGGTGGCCTCTACCCCGAGGTTCTTTTTCCACATGGCGGCGGCGGCGATGACGATCTTCTTGATGGTGGCGTCGTTACTGTACAGCACGGTAAAGCGCAGCGGATGCTCGGCGTTGAAACCGGCCTGCGCCAGCAGTTGCTTCGCCTGGGCGTGCCGTTGTTCCGGCGTCCAGCCGGCCGCGGCGCCGGGCTGCAGGCGATAGCCGCCCGCCCCCGTTGGGGTAAAGGTCCAGGCCGGCTGCTGGCCATATCCCAGCACCTTGCCGGCGATGATCTCTTTATCCAGCGCCAGATTCAGCGCCTGACGCACCCGCACGTCGTTGAACGGCGCCTGGCGGTTGTTGAAGGCGAAATAGCTGGTGGAGAGCAGCGGATAGGTCACCAGCTGTTGCTCACCGAGCGTTTTTTTCAGCTGCTGATACAGCTCCGGCGGCGTGGTATACCCCAATTCCACCTCGCCGGCGCGAAAACGCGCCACTTCCGGGAATCCCTGTATCGGCAAGAACGTCACCTTGTTGAGCACGGTGTTGGCGTTATCCCAATACTGCGGATTGCGTTCCACCACCACCTTTTCGTTCACCACCCACTGGCTGAGGCGGAACGCGCCGTTGCCGACAAAATGCGCCGGTTGAGTCCAGTTTTTGCCGTACTGCTCCACCACCTTGCGGTTAACCGGCAAGACCGGAAAATGCACCAGTTGTTTGAGCAGATAGGAGTTGGGCTCCGACAGCGTCACCTGCAGGGTGTGCGCATCCAGCGCCTTGACGCCCAGCTCGCTCGGCGGCTTGCTGCCGGCGTTGATCGCCGCCGCGTTCAGCACATAGGCCGAAGCCAGATAGCTGCCGTACGGCGACGCGGTTTTCGGATCGGTGAGGCGCTGCCAACTGTAAACGAAATCGTCGGCGGTGACCGGATCGCCGTTCGACCACTTGGCCTGCGGCCGCAGATGGAAAGTCCAGACGTTGCCCTGGTGCTCCCACTTCTGTGCCAGCGCCGGGATCACTTCGCCGTCTTTTCCGACGCGCAGCAAGCCTTCGAACAGATCGTTGAAGATGTAGAACTCCACATTGCTCTCGGCCAGGTTTGGATCCAGCGTCGCCGGTTCATACCCGTTGGCGCGCACCAGTTCTTGCGCCGCCGCCAGTTTAGCGCCCGCCGGCACCTCGGCCGCCTGTGCGACCGTCGCGTTAAAAGCCAGGATGATTAAACCAGCCAATTTCTTGCCATTGAATGAATATTTCACGTCGATATCCCTGATGAGTGTTTTATCTCGTTCAATATGCAATGAGGCAGTGGAATAAATTAAATCATTAATCGCTATGAGTCATAACCAAAAGCGGTGTTGAATTTCTTTCATTATCAACGAAATAGTGGCGAAAGAACGGAGGTAAACAAGAAAAGAGGCCGGGCTGCCCCCGGCCTCCTCAGCGGCAAACCTTGTCGCGGCGCGGCTTTTTCGGCGCCAGCAGATACTCCACCACGCTTTCGTCAACGCAGCTGTCGATGCCGTTCAGCGCCAGCGTATGTCCGTCGCGTTCGCGGGTGATCAGCGGGCTTTTAAAGGCGGCGGCCATCACCTGGGCGTTGCGGTACGGCGTGGTTGGATCGTAGCGCTGGGCGACGAACAGCAGCGGCGGCAGCGCGGCGGACGCCACCGGGGTGTGCGGCCGATCTTTGCCGCGGTACGGCCATAGATCGCACATTTCCAGCGGATACTCGTGTAGCGGCAGGTAGTGAGCGTACAAAGCGGCGGTATTGATCTCCTGCCGCTGCCTGCGCAACTGCTGCGGATCGGCTGTCGGGTTGGCGACGTCGGCGCAGGTGATGACGTTCAGGGCGTCATCGGCATCCGGCGAATAGCTTTCGTCAATCAGATCGGAAACCTGCTGCCCGGCGATGCCGGCATCGAGTTGACGCAGCACGGTCGCCAGCTCATGCCAGCGCTCCGGCCACAGCAGCAGCGAACGCGTGACCGTCAGCACATCGTCGGCGGAGATTTCATAGCCCGCGGCGGTAACGAACGGTTGATCGTGCAGCTTGCGCAGTAAGGCATGATAGCGCTGCAGCGCCTGATTAGCGCCGCCGCCCAGCTGGCAGCTGTCGGTTTTGCCGCAGTAGGCGGCGAAGCGCAGGAAGCTTTGCTGGAAGCCCCGCTCCTGGTTCATGCGCTGGGTGAAATCGTCCTCCGCCAGATCCACCACCCCGTCCAGCACCAGCGCGCGCGTCTTCTTCGGAAAACGTTCGGCATACAGCGCCGCCACCTTGGTGCCGTAAGAGTATGCCACCGCCGTCAGCCCCGGTTCGCCCAGCGCGTGGCGGATTGCGTTCAGATCGTTGACCGCCTCGTCGGTGCCGATGTGTTGCAACACGTCCGCGCCGGTCTGTTTGATGCAGGCGGCAATCAGGGTGCGCGTCTGATTCTCCGCGCCGGCCACGTCGTTATCGTCCGGCGTCGGGGTTTCGTCGCCTTCGGCCAGCTGGCAGGAGATTTTCGGCGTCGACTGACCGACGCCGCGCGGATCGTAACCGATGATGTCGTAGGATTTTCGCAGCTTGGCGACGTGGGCGTCGTTGCCCAGATAGGGGTTGATGCCCGGCAGGCCTGGGCCCCCGCTGATCATTACTACGCTGCCCTTTTTCGGCCCGGTGGCGGGCTGCAGGGTCAGTGCCAGACGCACGGTCTGTTCGCCCGCCTGCGCCGCATGGGCGGGCGGCGTGGCGTAGGCTAACGGCACCTCGAGGTAACCGCAGCGCAGCCCCGGCGGTGGCGCCTCATCGAACCAGCGCTGAAAACCGCTGTTGAGACAAGATTGCCAACGAATGCCGTTCTCGACCGCCATGCCGTGAGCCGCCGGCTTGGCCAGGGCGGGCAACGCGGCGGCGGTCGCGGCGAACAGCGCCAGAATACGCAGTACTGACATGGGGAGTCCTTTCAACTCAACGAATCGGTCAAAGGGTAAAGATACTCGGTTAAACCGCTAGCCAATAGAACATAAAAAAACGCGCGGGTGAAGCCGACGCCGTGCGTATGGAAAGACTTTTCTTTGCTCAGATTGATCTTATAACGCACAGAATGCTGCAAAAAATGCCATTCACCTGCTAGGCTTAGTGTTCGTTAACCCACAAGGAACAGGAGAGCAGCATGTTTGGTAAAGCGGAAGACAAAGCCAATGAAGCCGCAGGCGCGGTACAAGAAGCGTTCGGCAAAGCCGTTGATTCGCCGGAGCATCAGGTGCGCGGCGCGGCGCGCAAATACGCCTCCCAGGCCAGCTATGCCGCCCGTGACGCAGCGGACAGCGTAAGAACGCAGGTGGAAGCCAACCCGCTGGCCGGCGTAGCCGTTGCAGCAGCGGTCGGCATCGTTTTCGGCTTCCTGCTGGGCCGCAAATAAGCGGCGAATGCGCCCTACGACAACAGGACGTACTGGCTAAGGCCCCAAGAAAAGACCGGCATAGAGTTTTTCGATCTGCTGATTATGCTAACAAAATCAATATGATCACCTCTATGCCTTTTCGTGTATCTTACCACAAACTTTTCTGTGGGGTTTTAGCCCCTTTTCATCAATAACGACAGAATGCCGTGTAATACCGAACACGATATTGGCGTCTTGAGCTTTTGCTCCGATTACTCCGACAGGCCTGATAGAAATGAACCCAGTTTTCCTGTGATATCACTGTCTATCGTGCGAAGCCTAAGCAATGGCAGATCACATTTCTTCAGTATGCTGTTCTTAAGTTCATCACGCTCAATCTGAGCTTTTTCCTGATGATAACCGCCATCCACCTCGATAACACCTACCGGGGTCTTTCCGACCTTATAGTAAATCACAAAATCACAGCTGGCCCCGTTACGCATAAAGGAAAGTTCTCTGGGGGAAAAATCTCCCTGTTCCAATGATACCAACTGGTTAAGTGCTATCTGTGAGTGGAACATCATACTTCGGTAGCTCTCCTGCGACAGGATATCCCTCAACAAACTGGCTGTGATCTGCTCTGACTTAAAACGTGAATCCTCCGGATTCAACCGGCTATTCAGCCGCTCCAATGATTTATCATACTCGCTGTATAACAAATCAAACGCGGAGATCACCGGGCTCTCGAAAACGTCTCCGTCGTTAGCGTAGTATTTGATGTAACGAATCAGAGCGGCAATGTGTCTGCCGTGATTTGCAAAAACATCATCGCCGGTCACCAGCGTAAATTTGTTTCTGGCCCTGGAAACAGCCACGTTCACCAAATTAGGATCATCAACAAATGCGATGTTCCGACTTTGCTGGCTAGCGCATTTCTTATCCAGCACGGTAGAAAACACAATTTCATCGCACTCTCGCCCCTGAAATTTATGCACCGTCGATTTCACAAAATCGGCCGGCAGCACCGTCTCAGCCAAATTAACCTGTGCATTATAGGGGGCAATGTATCCTCTGCTGCTTTCCTCATCCCAGTAATGCCCTTCAATGGATTCAAGTTCCCTGAGGTTTGAAAAGTTACGGGTATGATTTCCTTTTGCCGTGACCACTAAAGATAATGAGGCTTCGCCTGAATCTGTCGTCAGCGGGATCAATTCATTGTCATAAAATTGCTTATTACAGAACTGAATAATTTTAGGATGGCAGCGATAGTGTTCTTTCAAAAGCGTTACCGGAGCCGTTTCACCGAATAGCATGCAAAGAGAATCAAGTAGGCTGTATTTTACGCAATCATAGTGCTGGGCCGGTGGTATGTTCGGGTGTAATATCGGAACATGTGGGAGCTGTTTGCGATCGCCGACAATAATCACATTACGTGCGCACCCCAGCCCAAGGATGCCGGGAACAATGTCCTGTTGCGAGGCCTCATCGATAATGACATAGTCAAAAATCGCACCTTTACCGATGGAGTTAATAATCGAATGAGTGCTACTACCGATAATAGGAAAGCGTTTTATAAAACTATCAAAGTCATGCCGATATGTATCCACCGAAAAAGAGGACGTTGCTGAAATGCTCTCCCGCAAATGTTTCTTTAAATAAAGCATGGACAACGATGTAAGCTGGCCCAGTAAACAAGTAAAATCAGCCGACGCTAATAACGCATTGCATTCAGTCAGAGCCTTTTGCTTTTCCTGGATAGCTCTTTCATAATAAGATAATTGAAGAAAGGTAAAAAGCGCCCGTCTTTTCTCCTGATTGCCCAACGGCTTTACTCTCAGAATCCTGAAATTCAACAGCAAGTCAACCCTATTTTTTAGCCCAATTCGTCGATCGGAAAGATAATGAATGTAGGCCATCAGATCGGTTGTTTTATGGGTGGATAAGCGGTAACTGCCGGCAAAGGAACCTTCCGTCCAAGGATTCTGTTCCTGCCATTGCTGCAGGTATTCATATTCAACACTCAGCTCATTAATTTCGGCTTGCAGCGAAGCAACCTGGTTAATGGCATTCAGGTGTTTTTTCACTTGCTGAAGTACATCATCAATTTCACGTGCCGGAGGCGAATCTGATAATGCCTCATCAGAAAGCGAAGCGGATGTAGCAAAAAACTGTTGTCTATTCTCTGCATTTCCCAGCCGGGCAATCAGATACCCCAACCCTTGCTTGTCCATCTTTTCATAAATATTACTGACCGCAGTGTTATTATTGGACAGAATTGCCACCGTTTTATTCTGAATCAAAATATTAGCGATAACATTGAGTATCGTCTGTGTTTTACCAGTGCCCGGGGGCCCTTCGATAACTGAAACCTGTGAAGAAAATGCCCGCTCTACTGCAAGTAACTGGCTTTCATTAAGACCAAACGGGAAAATCATCCCCTCTGGAGACTCGCGTTTTTTACTCTGCCCTGTACAGTATGCATGCAGAGCCGTATCCGGATGAGGAACAACACTCTTGAGCTGCCGAAGAACATTCTCAGCGATACTCCTGTCGTTTCCACGAGCATGAAAAATGCGGTCATTAGCCACACGAATAAAATAATTAAAAGCGGCGTGATCCGTAAAGTCAGAGCATACCTGGAAATCGAGCCCCAGTGTTCTCATAACGTAAGGCTTATTACTTCCAGGATAATAAACAACTGCGTATTTATTACCATATATAATAACCCTCTGAGTCAATGAGGTGACAGAACATCCCTCCCGCTCGAGAAAAACATTTCGCAGGAGCCTGGTCGGTGTTATCTGACAGACAGAAAGCGGGCGAGTATATTTTTTTCCGCCACGAAAGTGACAGCTCAGCATAATCTCGCCTGTGTCATTTCCTGGCCATAAAGTCCAGTCCGTAATTTGGTGGGTTTTATTTTCCCCTTCGACGCAAATCGTAACCATGTTATCACCCAATAATCATTGTTTAACAAAGGGCACGCCAGGCACCTTTATATCAGTCACGGTGTTTTTCCTGAACCAGCGAATAGATTTGTGCCCGGAGGTGTTGCTCAGCCTGCAGAAGCTGCTGCTGACGCAGCGGTGAATCTTCAGGTAACTGTCTCAACTGTCGAAACTGCTCTTCCACCGGAACGGTCTGTCGGAAACTTGTCATCATGCCAAAGACCTGCGATTTAAGCTCACTGACGGTGATGTATCTTCCCTTCTGGCCGTCAAGCGCATTCAGTTTATCGGCCAGCGCCTGAAGCTGGATCATTCCCTCATGCCAACCATTCAATGCATCAACAGGCAGTACTGAGAGATTAATCTGTTGCTGCCACTGTTGTATCAGAGGGTTAATACGTTCAGGCCACAGCGCTTGAGCCTGTTCGACGAGCTGCCGGCTGTAGACGATATTCCAGTCAGGAGGAAGTTCACTCAGGCGGGTAATCTGCTGCTGTGTTTGTGTCGTTTGCGGTAACGGCGATTGCTGGCGGAATATATTCAGCTGTTCAGGCGTGAGAGGTGCAGGTAATGGCGCCAGCGAGGCGGCAAGCTGGGCCTGTAGCGGATCAGGCCGATGAAGATAAGGCCAGCCCCACATCGCGGCCACGCTGAGCACCAGCATGGTACACATCCCGGCGGCGAAGAACGCCCACTTTGTTGCGGGCACCGGGATCGCCGCGATGATGTCGACATTAGGCTGATGTTCCGGCTGTGGCACAGACTCCCACCTCACCGTACTGTCCGGGGCATTTTTCTCTCTGGCCGCGACACCGGGCAGAGCATCAGCCGATATTTCCGGCCCATTCATCGCCGTGGTAGACAGCACGATACCCGCAGTGTCAAAACCGGATGTATCGTCACTGTTTTCCAGCCGGACAGCACTGTTGTGCAGCACCGTTCGCAATGTCTCGATCTGGCTCAGGTGTTTAAGCTCCAGCCGCTGCAACTCGTTGCCCAGACGGGTAAGCAATTGCTCCGCCCGATACAGCTCGCTGAGGTCGCCGTAATTCAGCGGAAGCATGCGCATTCGTTGCTGCAATCGCCGGCTCAGACTGCTGAGAATTTCCATTCGGGCATGTGCAGGCTGAGGCCAGAAGACGCCCCATTGATGGCCAATCAGGGCTTCCAACATTGTCAGGCCTTCGTTCAAACCGACTACCCCGGCCAGTTGCGTACGGGCGAGCGTGTACCAGGCTGCCGTCTGCAGTTCCACACCGTTTTGCTCAAACAGCGAGAGGCAGCGATTTTCGACATAATGCCAATCCACATCCGGGCGAGCCGGGTGTGTCAGTTTGTTCAGTTCATCGCGCAAAGCAACATAGTCCGGCAGGGTGCGCGGGTCGCCGCCGGTTTTGATTTTACGAGGGATACTGTCATTCATGACCCATTGTCCATCTGATGTGTCTACCACTATAGGCGGTGATTGTTATGGCAGGAGGCCGGCAATCAGGTGATAAAATGTCTCTTCATCGAAGACGTCCCCGGTGTGGGACAACGAGCCCGGGGGCGTAAACGTCCAGTCGCTCACGTGGCCTGCCCGCATGAACAGGCGCCCCAAAGCGATAACGCTTTTCCCCGTATGGAGAGTCGCCTCCACGCACCCCATCACGCCCTGGCCGTACAGAAATATCGGCATAAATTTTATTACCCGATCTTCATAATGCAGAACAATAGCCGGGATCTCAAAAGCGCCGCCCTCCACCAGCAAATCCATCATGGAGGCCGTCAGCGTTTGCGCATTCAGCCCAGTCTCCATCAGCCACGTGTCCATCTGCGCCTGAAGCTGTTCCATTCCCCAGCGAAATGTGGCGATATCGATCTGACTTTTGTTGTTTGAAGCGGCGGATGTAGGGTGTCGGGACTGTAGCTTTTTGAGGAACTGTGATTTTACTGACATGATGTTTGGCCTTACGTCCGTGTTGCTTTGTCGAGATGCTGCTGTTGCTTCAGATGGCGTAACAGCACCCGTCCTTCGGGACTAAACTCCGTGCCATAGCGCACCAGCCCGATACCGTTGAGTTCCGCGTCGACGGCGTAACGCAGTTCCCCAGGGATTTCCTGCTCCAGAAGTATCACGGCTATCTTTTTCAGCCGAGGCTCGTATTTGAGCAGCACCGCCGACAGCGTCCCCATCAGCTCATGCGCGGTACCGGGCATTCCCTGGAGGATTTTGGTCATATCCGGCAGACCATAGTCCGGCAGATGCGCCAGCGTGCCGGCGCGGCAGTTGAGAATACGTTGCATATTGTCGAGGACGGAGAGGATCACCTGATTTTCTTCACTGACCTGATGTAAATCGAGGCCGCCTGAGAAATTACCGGCAAGCATTTCATATAGCGAGGGCGAGTGGTGAGACTGGGACATTATTTATCCTTTACCGGCAGCAGCGTCAGATGGTTATCCCCGGCCTCAACCACCCGGGCCTTGTCCGGATCGAGTTCTTCACGATTCAGCGTCAACCTCCAGGTATTTTTCACCGTATCCGGATGGCGGAATAATCCCACCACGGCCACATATTTCGCCTCTTCAGCCATCGGCATGTCGAGGGTTGCATCTCCACCTGGCTTCACCACGACCTCTCGTGTGGCCAACAGGTCAGCCTCGAGCGCCCTCTCATCGTCTTTCAGCAGTTGCTGGTACACCGTCTTGTCGAAGGCTTTGTGATCTTTCAGCTGGTAAACTCGCACCATGACCGGTTCCGATAGCGAATGACTCTCGCGGGAGTCGGTGTTGAGCGCTTCGCGGGCCGTGAAGTCCAGATGCAGTACCTTGATTTTTTTATAGAATACAGCGGTGAAGGCCGATTTGGTGCCGTCACTGACGCCCTGAGTCAGGCCGCAGCCTGTCAGACTCAACGCCAGCAGCGCCGGCAACCAGCAAGCCGATTTAGGCAAACTTGTATGTAACACGTCGGTTTCCTTGTTGTGGTGTTGCAGACTGCAGGCCGGTGTAATAACCCAGTTCTGTGGTAAAGGCCTGCGGGATATCGTCAGGAAGTTCACTCTCATCGGCGCCCAACACCCCATTCATGCCGAGCCAGAAAGGCCCTTCGCCTAGCGGAGGGAGCGCCAGCAGGTGGGTCTGGGTGGTCAGGGTGATTTTTGCCTTAAAGCGCCACCCCAGATAGACCCGGAGCATGACCAGAAAATCCTGATACAGCAGCCCATCCGGTTTCCATCCTCGAGCCTCTTGCTCGTTCTCTGTCGTGAGTGCAATCAGCAATTGGCTGCCGGCATCCATGACTTCGTCGCCAAGCGGCATGTTGCCATCCAGCAGAACATCCTCATCATCGTAAAAGCCCAGTGGTTTACTGACCTCCACGGGCCGCAGGCAGTAAGGGCTGAGATGCACGGTGGTATCCGGCGCCAGCAACTGCACCAGAGCCTGCATACCCTCCTGGGTTTTTCCGGGCTGCTGCAGCACGCCAAGCAATGACAGAAAGCGTGACACTGGCGTGGCGATATGTTCTGCGGTGCCGGGAATGCCCAGCCCTACCAGACCCAACAGTGACTGCGAGAGGCTGTCGGTCCCTCCGGGTTCGAACGTGGCCGGGTAGGAGTATTTGCGCCAGATGCGATAAAACTGTGTCAGGATGCGATGGTTGAAGATATCCAAAAAGCCCTGCAGCGCCTCATGCCCTTCCCGGCGCTGGGTGATATCATCGAGATACGCGGTCGGCAGCGGAGAATCGACGCCGTACATCCCCATGAAGGTCGTGCGGATGACCGGGGGTTTACTGTCATCGTCTTCGTCATATTCGACGGTTTTCAGTTCACTGGCCGGAAACCCCATCCCTGGATGGCGAGCAAAGCGCACCGGATCGTCCGCCGGGTGGCTGGTGGAGCCCAGTAACGGCCTGTCCGGGTTCAGTTTTTCAAGCAGTTGGCAGAAACGGTAGAAGTTAATGCGGTTAAGGTCGGCTTCCAGCCGTGGGGTCAGCCGGGAATGCGGCGATTGTGCTTCTCTTCCCATTCCAGACGCTCTCCGGTCGGTTGCAGAATAATAATCAGGCGATTAAACAGGTAGATGTCGGTGTAGAGCGCAAAGAAGCGACTCAGCATTTCACCGAACAGGCAGATGTCTCCTCTTCCGGTAAAACCGTGGCTGTCGAGGGTCACATCAACCTGCACACCGCGCACCAGGTAGCCCTGTTCAAAGCGTTCAATTTCACTGTGCTTCACGTCGATGATGGCCTCCAGCCGGCGGCGGTTCATTTCGCTGTCTGTCCATTCATACAGCGCGAGCGTGCCGCGTAACACGTCGGCGTTATCCATCATCGAAAGAAAACCACTGCCGAGATGACTCAGTACACGCCAGTGAAAGCGGTCCTGTGCCGGCGGATAACACGGGAGCGTCGGTGCGCAAAGGTTACGTACGCTGATACTGACCGAGGTGGTTTTCATCACTGTATCCAGCACCGTACTTTGCAGCGCACGCCGCGGTAATTGACCGTGGGTGCCGGTGAGCGTCAACGACAGGCTCTCATCTTCGGGCACGGTGTGGTTATCAAAGGCTTCGCCGCCGAGGATGAGCCAGGTGTTATGCAACCCGGACGGGCCGTGCCGCACACGGGTGTGGTAGTAATATTCGGGAGCCCCATGGCGCATCATCCCGCCTTTGTGGCGGAAGCTCGAGAACGGGACGTAAGTATGGCCACTCGAAGAGATAACCGAATCCACGGCGTAAATCTCGGTATGGCCATCCTGCACGCGCATTGGGCGCAGCATGTATTCGGTCTGTAGCGAGTTCAGCGTCAGGGGTTCGGATTCCAGCGGGAACAGGTTGATCACCGGCACGCAGTTCAGACGCAGATGCTTTTCGGTAAAGCTGAAGTCATGCGCCCAGCGTTCGGCCAGCACCATCTCAATCTCAAACCAGGGAAGTTCAGCCGGAAAAGCCACGGTTTCCAGCCCACGCAGGCCGGTAAACATGAATTTCTCGCGGAAGGTAAAGTACTCCAGCAAGAGCTGGTAGCCACTGAAACTGCCGTTGCTCCTCGGCCAAAGCGTGTCGTTTTCGTCAAACCCGAGCGAGGTGAAATGCCCTTCCAGCGGTCTGCAGTCCACATCGCCGGGCATCCGCAACCCCATCCGGGCCACATTTAGGGTGAACGCTTCATGCATGGCGCAGGCCAGCGGCGCATCGGCATTGAAATAGAAAGGAATATGGCGGAGATCGATACGGCTCCAGTCCGCCAGCTCGCTGCAGTTAAAGCGCAATGTAACAACCGAACGGCCCTCCGCATCGGTCGACAGGCGGGCATATTCCAGCGCCAGTGGCGGAAGATCTATTTCCTTGGTGGTGGTATACCGGCAGCGCGTGCCCTTTTCACCGATCGGCCGCGAGTTCACCTCAAAGCCTTTGACAATACGCATCGTCTCTTTCATTTCGCGCCACTCGGGCGTGAACTCCACCACCGACATCGACGGAATGGTGCGCAGATAATGCGGCCACAGCAGGCTGACCAGCCCTTCGGTCAGCTCAGGCAAATCGTCGTCAAGCTTCTCGCGCAGCCGGCCCATCAGGAAGGCAAAGCCCTCGAACAGGCGCTCCACATACGGATCGCGAGCACCCGCTTTATCGAGGTTGAGCATTGCCGCCTGCTCTGGGTGAGCGCGGGCAAACTCTTCGCCGGCTTCCAGCAGGTAACGCATTTCAGCGTCGTAATAACGCAGGGTTAAGTCGTCCATAATGTCTCTGTTTGTGGCTGAATGTCTGTCGGGGATCGGGGGAACCGAAACCGGACGAGAGGGGAAAAACGGGACGAAAGGCGTTACCCGCACAGCACCACTGCGCGTGCGGGATCCAGCACGATAAGCCCGGAAAGCAGCGTATCCATTTCGGTCTGCAGCCGGGTTTTATCAACTTCGCCGCGCCCGGATCTGCCTCTCAGCAGTTTGAGCCGGCGGGCTTTGACTTCAAACATCAGCGCCGGTGCCCACTGCGCAAGCGTAAGCGCGCCGGCACTGTCGTCCAGCTCGCGCAGCAGATGCAGCGCCATGTCATTTTTTCCGTACTGTTCACTCACCCGGGCCATCAGCAGGCGCATCAGCCATTGATCCCGGGAGGAGGTGTAACCCGGCTGAACCTGAAGCCAGTTGAGCGCGGCTTCAATACCCTCGCTGTCGGCTTTCGCCAGCACTTCCGGCTCCAGTGCCAGCACATCATCGTGGCTGCTGGCCACGACGGATACCGACTCCTCTTTCCATCCGGCTATGTCATCGAGCACGCTTTCATTTATCCAGTTCAGCGTCACTTCATCGGCGAAAGGTGTGCCGTCACTGAAAGCCAGCGCTTCCAGCCCTGGGAGGCGGGCCAGCAGGCCTTTCAAATCACGGCAGAGAATGTCTGCACGCACGCTGTCATGATCCTGTTTCGCCAGCGCCTGCCAGGCATACCACTGCACATCCAGCCACAGGTGGTTAACGCCCTGCGCCAACAACGTGTCCGTATGCTCTAACAGTTCTAACCAGCTTTTCTGCAAAAACAGGCGTTTGAGGTGCGCTTTGTTGTCGGGTTTGGGCGGGGCCAGGCGGGTGCGACCGGCGGCATCCAGAGGAGGAAGGTCCGTCAGCGTGTCCCAGCGGACACTTTTCAACAAATGATGCCCGGCCAGCCAACCACCGGGCTGGTCACGCAGGTATTTCGCCAACACTTTGGCCTGATCGAGCAAATCACGCCCTGACGTCACGGCATTCAACGCCGGCGCTGACGATAGCGCCGAGGTAACCGGCGCGCCCTCTTCACGGCTGGTTTGCGGTACCAGCGTGTTTGCCCCGCCGCTTTGGATCAGCCGGTTATCTAAAGCCTGATACAGCCCGCCAAGATCCGGGCGGGAGGCTTCATCCAGCGCGATAAACGCCTGTTCTGACAATAACAGCGCCCCCATGATGCGCTGCATGACGGACATATCCACCTCAGGATAGAGAGCAAGGCTGTCAGTCACGCGACGGCTAGCCAACCACGTCAGCGCGGATTGACGGCTGCGAGCGCGCAGAGGATGGAGCTCGTTGCCAAACCGTTCAAGCATGGCCGCCAACAGTTCAACCCCCTGCGCCAACCCGATTTCCCCATCCTGGTGCAGACGCGCCCAGACGTAAAAACCGATCACCCGCAGATCCTTACAGACGTTGGTCAGCAGTTTTTCTGCCAGTTCACAAATCAATCCCGTATCAATACCGGAGAGTTTATTAACCTCCTCGCGGATCCGCTGGAAATCATCGTCGTAGCCGGGATCGTCACCCGTAGGGCGATCCGCCGCCACCGGCATCAACCAGTTCGCCCAGTCAGCGCTACGCGCCCGGGCCTGGCTCAGCAAGGCATCTTCATCCACCCCACACGCATGAAGTACATTCTGTAATGCGGCCATTATTCCTCCTCATCCAGGGTTTAGTGTGCCGTAAAGCTCACGCGGTCAAACCGTTGGCGCATTCTTCTTCCCTCGCCGCCATATTCCCGCAGGGCACTCTCCTTTGCGGATAACTTTACTCATCGTGATCTCCTTCCGTGATCTCAGGTGATTGTCTCCAGGGCTTGTTCCAACCAACTGGCCGGGATCGCGGCTTGCGCCCGCGCCAGCCGCAGTTGCTGCTGCTGTGCCACAAAGGCTTTTTGCTGAGCGACCACCACGCCCGGTTCGTTGGTAAAGGCCCTGAGCTGTTCGCCCCCCGGTAGCGCCGGCAATGGCAGGCCGGTAAGCCTGTCCAGCACCTCGACCTGCAGCGAACGCACCGCGCCGGTGGCGGCCAGGCCGGCCAGCTTGCCGGTCAGGCTCTTTTGCTTGAAACTCAGCGCCACACCCGTGACGAGGGTGGCGAACCCGACCACGTTCCCGGCGATCACCAGTGGCGACAGCGATTTATTGCACTGGTCGCTGAAGTAAATCATGCGGTAACGGAAGTAGCCGGCCCACATCTCGCGCGTCCCCAGCGCGGCGTGCATAAACCAGGCGCGCGAGTCGTGCACCTGATCGTCAAACAGCGCCCTGACCAGCCCGGCGGGCTGCTGCGCATTGCTGGCCTCGCCGGCGGCGGGGAACAGGACAGCCACTCGGGCATCTCCGTCAGCCTTTATTCGCCGGTATTCCTGCGGTTCATCATCGGTATTGAGCACGAAAATCATCGGTTGCAGCACGGTATCCAGCACCGCCTGCGCCAGATTATCCGGAATGCGGTAGCCGTCGTGGTAATCCTTGCCAAACTCCTTCGCCGCTTCGAACAGCTGGGGCTTATCCATCTTCGGATCAAAATCCTTGACGCCCGGATGGAGCACCAGATCGTCCATCTGGTCGGCGGGCTGTTTGGCTATCTGACCCTGACGCGTTTTGAGCACCTCTCGCTGCTTTGCATCCCGTGCTTCTTCTGCCGCCTTGCGCGCAGCAGGTAATGCTTCCTTATCCGTCGCCGCTTTATAGAACCGCTGTTCCACCAGCGTCCCTTTGGCATAGCGGTCAATACGCCAGGCGGTGATCCAGGCAATCTGATTGTCGACGAGGCTTTCCAGGCTGCTGCTGGCGCGCGGCGGGTTGTAGCTGGCGGCCTCTTCAGCAGTGATTTTTTCTGGCGTGGTCAAGTTCAGGGTGAGTTCGCGCCAGGCGTTGAAGCGATGGACTAATGGTGAATCTATTACAAATTCCGCCTGCAAGTCTGGTGACATCGCTCGCCAAAGCTGCTGGTTTAATTCTTGCGGTAACATCGCTGGAGGTATTTTGAGTGGTGCACCAGTGGAAAATGCTGAAGCATACATATCATGCAAGGCAATTTGTGAGAGTAATAAAGCATCATCCTCGCCATTCGCCTTCCCCTGGTCTCCCGGCGGATAGCCACCGCCGATATCTGAACGCATCCCCGGATACACCACCTCGGTAGCATAAAGCGGATATTTGCCGTTACCCCGGCGCACCGAGTCCAGCGGGAAGCAAAGGCGCTGCTCGTGGCCGGATACCAGGTGCACGCATTTTTTTATCAGCCCGCCATAGGTTTCATCGCTCGGCAGTTCCATCGAATCGTCTGCCCAGCCCATATGCCCTTCGGCAATCGGCACCACGTGCGCCACTCCAACCGAGGCCACGGTATCCAGCAGCCCGAGAAATTCCACGCTGATGGGCAGCTGCATGTCACCTATTTGCAGGCACTGCGGGGGATTTTCGCCTTCCGCCTTTGGCGGGGGAAGCAGCTCGCTCAGCCAGCGCACAAAGGCACGCGCCGCCGCCGCACCACGGGAAAAGCCATAGACGTACAGCTTGATGCCCAACAGCTTGGGTTTACCGGGCTCCGGTTGTGTCAGCAAAGGCTTTAGCTGCGGGGCTAAACCATTCAGTAAGCGGCTGAACTCTTCATAACGGTTGTGGCTGCCACCAAACCACAGGCGGTTCCAGCTGGTGCCCATGTTGTTGATAGACCGGCGGCTCTCCGCAGTAGTCAGCCACTTTTCCGTGGCGCTAAACTTCAGTACATCAATAATGCGCAGCAGCGCCCAGTTAATCCGCTCCTCGCCCTTAGCGGCACCCACCAAACCCATAGTGGAATAGTCCGGGTCGTTCACTTCCGGGAACGGGGTGCCCACGCCAGGCATATAGAACTTAAAATATTTCCCCTCACCTTCTTCAGCAGCATCTAACAGCGCGTTCTGATCGTTGGTCGGTACCCCACCTGCCGTACCGCTCCCGATAGTGGCACGAAACAGACGGGCAATATTGGTCGGGTGTTTTGGGTTTGACAGAAGTAAATCATTATTCAGGTTATTGCCGGTGCCGTCGAAAAACAGGCTGATATGCAGCGTTTTACAGCACGGTGGGGCCACGCGTCGTCCGGCGGCCAGGCACAGCTCCTGACGGTAGAGCAGCTCGGCGCTGTCCTGCTGATAGAGGCTCTGCCCCACCTGCAGCGCCTGGTTCGGCAGGCGCCCCTGCGCCGGAAATGGCGGTGGCACCCAGGTTAAATCGGTTTCCTTTATCTCGGACATACTTTGGGCTCCTTCATCCTGATGGGCTCTTTAATCGGGTAGTTGGCATTTCTCGGTGACCAGCAACTGGTCGTGACCTTCACGTCATCACAGGGCAAAAAGTGCACCGTGATACCGCAGACATCCTGGCCGTTATAGTCGGGTACCGGGACGGTTTTGCTGTGCTGACGTTTTTGAGCATCTATGTTTTTTTTCCAGGCAAGATATTTTTGCCTATTCTGATAGCCAGGAAAGTCCATGGAATATCCCCCCCCCGTTTCCCAATCAATACGCACCGTCATACCCGGTGTCCACCGGGCGGGCACGCTGTAACAGCAACCGCCGCCGCCGCCCTGGAATGGACCTATAGAATCGATACCCGACTGGTTATCCACGCTGAAGTGGTTAATCGCCCATTTGGTGTGGTTGATGGCTTTAATGGTGCCACCACCGCCCCCTGCCTGAGCGGCAGGCTGTGAGCAGCCGGTTAACAACAGCAATCCCGCCAGCAGCGGGCTTAATAATGCATGTTTCATCTGACTTTCCTTGTAGATATGGCGTTTACTCATAGGGAAACAACAACCGGAGACAGGCTATCTCGGACAGTCTTTTGGCTCCTTCATCCTGATGGGCTCTTTTATCAGGTAGGCCGGACTGCCGTAGGTGTAGCAACTGGTCGTGACCTTCACGTCATCACAGGGCAAAAAGTGCACCGTGATGCCGCAGACATCCTGGCCGTTATAGTCGGGTACCGGGACGGTTTTGCTGTGCTGGCGATTCTGGGCTTTCATTTTCTTAGCCCAGGCGAGATATTTTTCATCATCGCCAAATCCAGGGGAACCTTCTGTATCACCAACCCCGGTTTCCCAGTCAATACGCACCGTCATACCCGGCGTCCACCGGGCGGGCACGCTGTAGCAGCAACCGCCGCCACCGCCCTGGAACGGGCCAATAATGTCGATGCCCGACTGGTTATCCACGCTGAAGTGGTTAATCGCCCATTTGGTGTGGTTGATGGCGTCGATAGTGCCACCTCCGCCCCCTGCCTGAGCGGCAGGCTGTGAGCAGCCGGTTAGCAGCAGCAGGCCCGCCAGCAGCGGGCTTAATAATGCATGTTTCATCTGACTTTCCTTGTAGATGTGGCGTTCATTCATCGGGAAACTACAACCGGAGACAGGCTATCTCGGACAGTCTTTTGGCTCCTTCATCCTGATGGGCTCTTTTATCGGGTAGGCCGGACTGCCGTAGGTGTAGCAACTGGTCGTGACCTTCACGTCATCACAAGGCAAAAAGTGCACCGTGATGCCGCAGACATCCTGGTCGGTATAGTCGGGTACCGGGACTGTTTTGCTGTGCTGACGTTTTTGGGCGTCAATATCTGCTATCCATGCCTTGTATTTAGCTCTGTCGGCAAATCCTGGGAAACCAGCAGATGAACCCACTCCGGTTTCCCAATCAATACGCACTGTCATACCCGGTGTCCACCGGGCGGGCACACTGTAGCAGCAACCGCCGCCGCCGCCCTGGAATGGACCTATAGAATCGATACCCGACTGGTTATCCACGCTGAAGTGGTTAATCGCCCATTTGGTGTGGTTGATGGCGTCGATGGTGCCACCACCGCCCCCTGCCTGAGCGACAGGCTGTGAGCAACCGGCTAGCAGCAGCAGGCCCGCCAGCAGCGGGCTTAACAATGCATGTTTCATCTGACTTTCCTTGTAGATGTGGCGTTCATTCATCGGGAAACTACAACCGGAGACAGGCTATCTCGGACAGTCTTTGGGCTCCTTCATCCTGATGGGCTCTTTTATCGGGTAGGCCGGACTGCCGTAGGTGTAGCAACTGGTCGTGACCTTCACGTCATCACAAGGCAAAAAGTGCACCGTGATGCCGCAGACATCCTGGTCGGTATAGTCGGGAACCGGGACGGTTTTGCTGTGCTGACGTTTTTGGGCATCTATGCCTTTTTTCCAGACAAGATACTTATCCTCATCAGCAAATCCGGGGAAACCAGCTGATGAACCCTCCCCACTTTCCCAGTCAATACGCACCGTCATACCCGGCGTCCACCGGGCGGGCACGCTGTAGCAGCAACCGCCGCCACCGCCCTGGAACGGGCCAATAATGTCGATGCCCGACTGGTTATCCACGCTGAAGTGGTTAATCGCCCATTTGGTGTGGTTGATGGCGTCGATGGTGCCACCACCGCCCCCTGCCTGAGCGGCAGGCTGTGAGCAGCCGGTTAGCAGCAGCAATCCCGCCAGCAGCGGGCTTAATAATGCATGTTTCATCTGACTTTCCTTGTAGATGTGGCGTTCATTCATCGGGAAACAACAACCGGAGACAGGCTATCTCAAACCGCCTTCTGGCCCCTTCATCCTCAGGCTCCCGAACCCGATGTCTCAGCTCGCCCAGTCAGCGCTACGCGCCCGGGCCTGGCTCAGCAAGGCATCTTCACCCACTCCACACGCGTGAAGTACATTCTGTAATGCGGCCATTATTCCTCCTCATCCAGGATTGAGGGCTCCGAACGGATCAGCGCCTGCTCGGCGGCTGAGGTTTCTACGCTGAATACGCTATCCGGCAGACTGAAATTGCGTAGCCCCAGCAGCGCCAGCGGCCCGTTGCCCAACTGGGTGCGCAGCACCCACTGCAGCGTTCTTCCGTCAGGTGCCGTAAAGCTCACCATCCATTGGCTGCGGTCAAGCTGTTGACGTTTCCCCTGCTCCAGCCAGCGAATGAACCCCCATGTCCCCGTATAGTCCCCAAACAGGCGCGCACCGGCATGGACTGACGTCCAGGTCAGCATCGTCCCCGGCTTGTAGCTTTCCCCCGGCCAGCGGAACGACTGCCAGTCGGCCAGCTGATTGAAGTAGTGCAGCTTTTGGCCGTCGATCGTCAGCTGTGTTTCCACCACCTGAGGCACCGCGCGCGCCTGCAGCTCAAAGCTGATGCCCTGGCTACCGTCAGTAAACAGAATGTCTGACAGCTGGCTGAGCTGGTTAACGGCTTTAAGGAACGCCGGGTTAAACGTGAGGCCCTGACTGTGGGCGCTATCCGGCACCCACTGGCTGCCTTCTTTGTGCAGCACCCCGCCGAGCTCTGCCGTCAGAAAGCGGTCTATACGTCCGGTATCCTTGCGGATGAACTCGGCCAGCATCGGCAAGGACGCATCGCTTTTGCCGACGCTAAACGGAAAGCGGCCATCAAACGCCGTGCGCCAGTTCGTGACCACCGAACGGCGCCAGCGTTCGTTCAGGCTGGCGGCGGACGGTTGCAACACGGTTTCCCAGGCCTGGGTCAACGGCTGCACAAACAGCGTGCGGCCAAATCCGCTCCACTCCTCCCCGAGGCTAGCCGCCACCAGGCTGCCGTACTGCTGGGTATCAGTCAGATCCACGCTTTTGCCCTGAAAAACGGTCTGTGCCAGCGTTTGCATCATCGCCTGCGGATCGGACGCGTTTGCCACCTGTTGCAACCGCAATCGCACGCGGGTGATGCGGGTCAGATAGGTCTGCAAACTGAGCGAGTTATCCGCGGACATCACGTTACCGGCTTTGTTTTTCCCCATCAGGACCAGCAGCGGCCCGAAGGTCTCATCCAGCGGCCCCTGTGGGCCTGCAGCATGTTGATCGATGACCGGTTTATCTTTACTGCCGATCAGATCTTTTGCCGATTTAATGATGGAATCCGACAGTCCTTCCCCCTGTTCCCCGGTCTGCCCCTGCCAGGCCAGCGTGTTCATCAACGCAATCAGCGGGGACTGGCGCACATCGCTCATCAACGTCAATTGGTCGGTCACATCGGCGATGTTATGCGCCGGGTTCAGCCGCAGGCTGTTGAGAAAGTTCAGCCAGCTGCCGGCAAAGTCGGCGAAGTAACGCTGGGTCAGCCGCGCTTTCAGTGCTTCCGGGGAGATTTCTGCGGATAGCGCTTTGCGGTTGTCGCTCAGCACCCAGTCGATCTCATCCCGACGCGTGTTCGCCGTTTTATCAATTGCCTGCTGAACGCCGCCTTCCCACGCCTGACGGGTGAACATGCCCGGCACCACCTCATCGGTGGTAAACAGGCGGCGCGCATCGGTGCCGCCGGTCATGTCCTCCAGTGTCACATCGGCGAAGTTGCGGCGTACTGACTTGAGCATGTTTTCATACAGCGCGCCTTCTGCGTTGCGGCGACCAATCTGCTGCAACAGAACCTGACGCCCCTGGCTCACCAGTTGCGCCTCCGGGGTAACTTTCCACTGGGGCTGCTTCGGCAGCTCGGAAATGTAGAAGGCCCATAAATCCGGCGCCAGGCTTTGCCACAGGCCGGTTGAGATGCCCCTGTGCGTTGGCTGCACCGTTTTCATGGTTTGCGCGTAGAATGCACCGTCGGCTTTATCCGGACGGGCCATCATCAGCCAGGCCTTAAGCTGGTCATAACCCGGTTTCGTCAGCTTGATGCGCTGGTCGCTGTTTGGCGCTGAATTGACCAGGGCGCTGAGCTTCTGCGCCAAGGCATTATTCGCCGGGTCACGAATCAGACGATTATTCGCCACGCCATACCACGGCAACATGGCATTCAGCAACTGCGCATGGTGGCCCAGCCCAAAACGCTGGTACCACGGGGCGCCATCCTCAACCTGCTGTTGCAGTCGACCAGCCTCATTACGCAAATCATGCAGGCCGGTCAGTTGACTATCGGAAATGGCAGGGTGTTCCACCAAAACGCGGGCTTTTCCTGCCACGGAAGTTATCTGGCTATAATTCAGCGCAAAGGAGAGCAACAGCCCCGTCCCCCAGACGCCAATGATGCCCAACAGTGCCCAAACGAGCGCCTGCTCCCACGCCATCCCCACCCGACGCCCACGAACCCGGGTACAGTCATCGACGATGCCCTGCCAGGTTACCGGCAGGGTCAGGGCATGCAGGTGAGCGCGACGAGCATCGATTCCAACGGCCTCGATTGCCGGTTCGTCTTCGCCATTCAGGCTGAACATCAGCCCTCGTAGCGGGACTTGCTGCTGGGAACCGTAGAGCCAGGGAGCCAGACGCGTTTTCCAGCGTTCGCTTTCCCCCTGTTCAAACTGTTGCGCCAAACGCAGCAGAAAATCATAGCTGCGATTTTCTGCAACCTGAGAAAGCCCTTGTTCACGCAGCTGCGGCAATAGCGCGTTAAGCTGCGCAGCCACATTTTCCGGCGCGGCTCGCGGCGGGAACGTCACCCCAATTGGCTGAGATTTACGCCCCGCCTGCGGCCAGTTGCTGCCACACAGCTGCCACAGATAGACCGGGGCAGAATAGCGTAGCGCCTCGCCAATTTTCTCCAGCCCCCGCAGATCGCTATCGCTCATCTGCGGGGTAAGATCCTGGCCTTCAGCCAGCATCCGCACGATGCCATCCAACGGACGGCCCCGGCGCAGCTTGCGCAGCGCGGTGTATTTATCACTGTCCCTCTCTAATGCCAGACTGCCGCCGTAAATCAGCACCGTGCGATTGCCTTCAAGCCATTGCTGCTGCTGAAGGCCCGGTGCCAGCCGTTCGATAACGGCTTCATCGCCCGTGACAAGCAGGAGACGGACTTTTTGGCGCCAGAAGAAGGTATAACGTTGGCGGAGATAACTGGCGATGTCTGCCTTGAGCGGCAACCGGGAGGGGCTTTTCTTTTTCACTGGTCTGGAAGAAGCGTCTCCCATCACGTTATCCCGAATCACTAAATGAAACGCGATAAAACCCAGTACCAGTACACAGAGCGACGCTACCCAGACAACAAAACAGGCCGTCATGATCTGGCGTAGCACATTCCATTCCGTGGAGAGATCGTTCTCCCAGTACCACCACAGCAATCCACCTGCCAGCACAAGCAACGTGACAGTAGCAACAAACAACACCGCTGTGGAAACCACAGAAAATTCAGCGGGTTTATTTTCCTTCTCCATAAGGTTTAATAATTCCAAGTGCGAGAGTGTGTAGAGGATCTTTGGCTATCCAGCCGCAGGGTTCTTGATACTGTTTGGCATACAAGGCTGCCAGGACCAGCACGATGAGCATCTCCATCTCACCCGGGTTGCCCCAGTTGAGATCTTGGACGTGATGAGTCACATTCCAGCCACTTTGCGCCAGCACGGGTAACGTGGGCTGTGAGAACAGCATGCAAGCGTCAGGTGCCTTTTCGATTTCGCTTTGCTGCTCCGCTCGCTCGCTGACTGCGGTTAAAACCTCTTTCCCGGTGGGATCGTAGACCTCCCCTCGGGTAAGGCTGACCAGGCCTTTATGAGCCACCAGACACAAAGCCGCAGACTCACCGGCAGGCTGCTCTGAGTTAAACGAGGCCGTCATCGAATGGCACCCGGCGACCAGAATGGCTTCGGTCTCCGGGAGCGTTTGAGCGACGGCGGCAAGTACTGACAACGTCTCTTCGCCTTGCCATTTCTCCGGCTTTTCGGGTAGCGCAGCGTCAACAAACGAAAGCTGCATTTGCGCGCAAAATGCCCGCCAGGCCACCAGGGAACCCAGCCAGTAGCAGCGCCGTATGTGCGGGAGGGGGGAATTTGCGTTTTGCGTCTGCCACTGCAGCACCAGCATTTTTGCCAACAAAGTCTCTCGTTCAGCCACCGAGTCGACCAACGTCCGGCCGATGCGCAGCGCTTTTCCGCTCGACTCATTTTTTATCTCAGGAACCCGATGCTCCCGCTGTAACAACCGCAGCCAGTGTGGCGCATCGGTTCCGGCCGGGCCCAGCAACACCATTTCACTGAGCGCGAAACGGCGTTGATGCTGCTCCCACCAGGCCTGCTGCTGCTGTTCAACCAGCTGCGCATAATACCGGGCGTTATAGGCCGAAACCCGGTAATACAGCAAGCGCATTAACCAGAGCACGCCCAGCAGAACCGCCGCGCCAGCCATCCCTTTAATCATCAGCCCAACGCGGCTCCCAGCAGAATGAAGCAGTGCACCGCCGCCTGCGCACAACAGTACCAGCAGCGCACCCACTGACAGCCAGCGTTTAACATCAGGCGGATGCGCGATCCGGTAGGGTGGATACTTCGGTAACGGCCTCACAGCGCAATGCCGCAATCAGGGAAAGAGCTCACCAGCGTGCAACCACAGGCGCAGCGGTGGCCGTGCAATGCCACCGGCTGCCCGTCTGCCTCCGATAACGCACTGCCTTCGCTGATGGCCGTCATACCATGCTTATTGCACTTTACCGCATCGCCTTTGCAGGCAATCCCTTTGCCGAAGCACAGATAATGCCCGCCCAGCACTTTCCCGCCGTACTCCCGCAGGGTATCGCCCTCACGTATGATCGCTTTCATCCGTCATCCCTCCATGAATTATGCCGTCACGGTCGATTTAAGCTTTTCCGCCCAGCCGGACTCAATCAGCGACTTTGCCAGCGCCAAGCGTTGTTCACCGATCGCCTGCGTTTGCTGCGCGACAATCACACCGGGTTCCATTGTCGGCGCCTGCAGCTGTGCGGCATTGAGCAGCATAGGCAAAGGCTTACCAGAAAGCAGATCGATCGCCTGAGTTTCCAGATAAATAGCCCCTACGGTACCGGCAAGGCCCGCCAGTTTGCCCTTCACGCTTTTCTGTTTGATGATCACGGCCGCGCCTGCTGCAAGTGTCGCAACCCCCACCACCGCACCGGCAATCATCAATGGCGTCATCGGTTTACTGCTGCGGCTGCCGAAATAGATCATCCGGTAGAGGAAATAGCTGCCCCAGGGTTCACGGGAGCCGAAGGCGTTGTGCATAAACCAGGCGCGGGAATCGTGGATCTGATCGTCAAATAGCGCCCGCACCAGCCCGGCAGGCTGCGTGGCGTTACTCGCTTCCCCGGTAAGCGGGAAAAGCACTTTTACGCGATCGTCTCCGGCGGTTTTTATTCTCAACCACTCGCCGTACTCATCATCATTATTCAGCAGGAAAATAGCGTTACTCATTGAATCAGCAATACTAAAATACCAGTTCCCGGTACTGGTTCGGGAGAGGCCGTGATAATCCTCTCTGAACTCCTCCGCCGCCTGACGCAGCTGAGTCTGCCCCAGCGCCGCATCAAAATCCTTCGGCCCCGGCGGGAGCTTCAGGAAGCCATCATCCGGATTATGTTGCGTTTTCATATCCCGACGATCATCGTTAACTTTTTTCTGTGCAGCTTCTCTGTCTTTCTCAGACTGCTTTCTGACCAGCGGATCGCTGTCTTTATCCAGCCCATTCGCCGCCGAATCGACATAAAAACGCTGGGTCTTGTAGCTTCCCCCGGCATAGCGGTTGATGCGCCACGCCGTGATCCAACCCAGCTGATTTTCAATGGCTTTCTCCAGGCTGACGGGCGCGCGCGGCGGATCGTATTTTGCTGCCTGTTCGGGGGAAATAGGATCGGAGGTGATGGTCACCCCCAGGGTTAGCTCACGCCAGGCGTTGAAACGATTGGAAAGAGTTTTATGAACAAAAAATGCTTTAAGTACATCTAAAGTCATCTTTCTCCATTCCACATTTTTTAATTCATCTGGTAATGCATCTTCCGGGACTTTTAAGGGGGCTCCTGATTCAAAAGCAGCGGCATACATGTCATTCAACGCAATTTGTGACAACAGTAAACTATCGTTATCACCATTTGCCTTTCCCTGATCCCCCGGCGGGTAGCCGCCCCCTAAATCCGAGTGCATGCCCGGATAGACGATTTCCTCGCTATGAGCCGGATATTGACCATCCGGGCGACGGATCGAATCCAGCGGGAAGCACAGCCGCTGCTCGTGGGAAGAGACCAGGTGGACACACTTTTTGATCAACCCGCCGTAGGTCTTCTCTGCCGGCAGCTCCTGGGTTCCGTCGGCCCAGCCCATGTGCCCTTCCGCCACCGGGGCGATATGTGCCACCCCCACCGAGGCTACCGTATCCAGCAGGCCAAGAAACTCGACGCTGAGCGGGATTTTTAGCCCCCCCACCGCCAGGCACTGTTCGGGCTTGTCCTGCCCCTCTTCAGGCTTTGGCAGCAGCTCGCTGAGCCAGCGAACAAAGGCCCGCGCCGCCGCTGCCCCGCGCGAAAAGCCGTACACGTACAGTTTGATCCCTAGCAGCTTCGGCTTTCCAGGCTCGGCGGGTATCAGCGCCTTTTGCAGCTCGGGTGACATCTCCTTCAGCAGGCGCTGGAAGGTCTCAAAACGGTTAGCGCTGCCGGTCAGCCCAAAGGACGCCATCGAGGTCGCCATTTTGTCCACCGCCTTCCAGCTCTCGTCGTCCGACAGGGGATCGCTCCCCATCGTCCTCTTCAGGGCGTCGATAAGCCGCAGCAGGCCCCAGTTGATACGATCCTCCCCGTGGGTCGCCGCCGCCAGCCCCATCATGCTGAAATCCAGATCGTTCACTTCGGGGAAAGGCGTGCCGACGCCGGGAATATAATATTTGTAGTATTTATCCTCGCCGCTGCCGATGGCATCCAGTAGCTCCTCTGTGTTATCCGCCCCCCCCCCGGCGTAGCCCTGGCCGATGGTAGCGCGGAACAACCGAGCAATATTGGTCGGGTGCTTCGGCTTAGCAATATATAAGTCGTGATTGAGGTTATTGCCGGTGCCGTCGAAAAACAGGCTGATATGCAGGGTCTTGCAGCAGGGGGGCGCCACGCGCCGCCCGGCCGCCAGGCATAACGCCTGTCGGTAAGTCAGCTCATGGCTGTCCTGCCGGGCGCAGTTGGCCCCAACCAGCGCAGCCTGGGTGGGTAAACGCCCCTGAGCCGGAAACGCCGGCGGGTACCACGCCAGATCGGTGATTATTTCGGACATACTCTTGGCTCCGGCATCTGCAGCGGCTCGTTGATCGGATAGCCCGGTCGGCCGGGGCTCACACAGCTGGTCGTCACCTTCACCTCATCGCAGGGCAGAAAATGCACCGTGATCCCGCAGGTTTTCTGCCCCGTATAGTCCGGCACCGGTACCACCGTGCTGTGCTGCTGGTTATTCGCACTCATTTTCTTTTCCCAAGCCAAGTACTTTTCCGTATCTGCAAATCCCGGAAACCCTTTTGTAGATGCCTCACCACTTTCCCAGTCGACTTTTACCGTCATACCCGGTCGCCATTTCGCCGGCACGCCATAGCAGCAGCCGCCACCGCCGCCCTGATAGGGCCCAATAGCATCAATGCCCGACTGACCGTCGACGCTGAAATGGTTGATCGCCCATTTGGTGTGATTGATGGCGACAATAATCCCACCGCCACCGCTTCGGGTTTTGGCCTTCGCCGTCGGCTGACTGCAGCCCGCCAGCAACAGCGCACCCAGTGCCACGAGGTAGTGTCGTGTTTTCATTTTACATTCCTTTGATGAATTAACAGGTTATGTGCGTCTTGCTTAGCCATGGCTTTCGGGATGGCATGGCTAAGCATTGCAGAAGAGGAACCACGCCAGATCGGTGATTATTTCGGACATACTTTTGGCTCCGGCATCTGCAGCGGCTCGTTGATCGGATAGCCCGGTCGGCCGGGGCTCACACAGCTGGTCGTCACCTTCACCTCATCGCAGGGCATAAAATGCACCGTGATCCCGCAGGTTTTCTGCCCCGTATAGTCCGGCACCGGCACCACCGTGCTGTGCTGCTTATTCTGAGCCTTCATTTTTTTTTCCCAGGCCAGATATTTCGCATCATCACCAAACCCTGGAAATCCGTCCATATCGCCCACCCCTGTTTCCCAGTCGATTTTTACCGTCATACCCGGCCGCCATTTCGCCGGCACGCCATAGCAGCAGCCACCACCGCCGCCCTGATAGGGCCCGATAATGTCTATCCCCGACTGACCGTCGACGCTGAAATGGTTGATCGCCCATTTGGTGTGGTTGATGGCGACAATAATCCCACCGCCACCGCTTCGGGTTTTGGCCTTCGCCGTCGGCTGACTGCAGCCCGCCAGCAACAGCGCACCCAGTGCCACGAGGTAGTGTCGTGTTTTCATTTTACATTCCTTTGATGAATTAACAGGTTATGTGCGTTTTGCTTAGCCATGGCTTTTCGGGATGGCATAATGCTGCCCCTCCAGAAGATGAGCAGCACCATAACTCCGCGTTTAGGCCTGTTCAGCAGGCCGCTCGCTCAGGGTATCTATCACCCAGTCTTGACGCTCTTTATCCCCTAGTATTCCTTCGGCAGTGGCTGAAAGCATGCCGTTGAAACAGGCAGTAAACCGTTCATCCTGAGAGGTAAATCCAGTAGCGGGAACGTCTCGATAGCGAAGCATCAACTTTACGTCGCAGATGCACATCAGGGATTCAAACTGGCTATCGCTAAAAGCGATGTTCTGGCACTTCTCATTGATTGCGGGTTGAGCCCCTTGCCCCAGCAATAATGCCGGCTTCTCGTCAAGATCCAGCCAACTCCAGAACAGTGCAGGACGCTGCAACTGAACCTGCTGTTCGGATGACAAAATATGAGAAAACAGATAAGGGAAAATACGGGCATCAAAGTATCTGAACAGCCCGGCACGCCCCTCATGGGTCGCGTCGGTACAGGTCGTTAACCATTCAGCCAGAATAGCGAAAGGCCAACGAGAACCGAGAACCAATAGCGGGGCGGTCTTTTGTATTTTCTGAGCTAACTCAATAAACCACTGTTTCTGCTGAGGATCATTCAGCGAAATCCTGATCAACAGCGGCGACTCATCGGGTAAAGCCTCTTCCGGCAGCCCCTGGTAGAGAGACTGCCATGCTAAAGGCGGTGAAAAACTCCGGAGTACAGGAATGACGGAAAAATCGATACCGCACTGGTCGATAATAAAATCAAGGTGGGCCATTTCAATATTAGCGCAGGTTTGCTCCAGCAGATTCACCCAGTCAGCAATGCGTGTCATGTTCACTTATACCTCCCTTGGCACAAAGCCTTGTGCAGCCTGCTGCGCCTTTTTCAGACACTCTTTGCACACCGACGAAGGCAATTCAGGCAGCGGATAATCCTCACTCGTCGGGCCCTGTAATTTGTGCTGCCCTTTGAGGCTTAGCAGACCAGGACCATGCACATTGATTTCGCCCTGTGGGGTCAGTTGGATGTAAGCACCGCCACAGGCAAGCGTGATCCCATTCTTTGCCGTCAGTTGCAAATGTCCCTGGGTGGACTGTACCGTGACATCTTTCATCGACGTCAGGGACAGCGTATCTGCGTGGGATTCCACCGCCAGCGGGCCTTTGGCAGAGACCAGGCGCATGCCCTCCTGATGAGCCAGTATGGAGATGGCCTGGCTGGCATTGACTGAATAACGCTGCGCCGCGCTGATATTCACCTCGCCCAGACTTTGCAGATACAGACCTTTCCCTGTATGCAGCAATGCCGTTTCCGGTGTGACGGCGGCAATACCTTTCGGCGCAGAGAGCAACACCGTCGGTTCTTTCAGCTCACTGGCAGCTGAAGCAAGCGCCTGAAGAGGCTGCGCATCCGGTGCAAAGTTGTAGTGGGTCTGGGCAAGCGTTCCCCATTCTGCAACCTGATTCACCGCCCCTTTCAGCAGGCTGATGGCCGGCTCCATCGCCAGTACCTGCCCCTGCGCCTTTGCCTGGCCGTCCGCGCTGATGAAGAGGCCCTTCTGCGCGCGTATCGCCCCCCACCCGTCGGTTCTGAGCTCAAAACCTTCGCCGCGCTTTTGCCGCTCGCTGTCTACCAGGTGCCCGAGGTTCAGTTGGCTCTTGCCACCGTACTCGGTGCTGACCTTGATGTGCTCTTTTCCCCGTTCATCGTCGAGGCGGATTTTGTTGTTCGCCGGGGTGCGCAACACGTTGCGTTTATAGTTGCGGATAGTGACGTGGTCGCCGTGCGCCGAATCGTGCAGCACCCCGGCGATGTACGGCCGGTCCGGGTTGCCGTCCTCAAAACCAATCGCCACTTCGGTGCCCGCCAGCAGCGGCAGATGCAGACCGTAGGTGTCCCCGGCATACGGACGGGACTGACGCACCCACAGGCTTTCAAAGCCGGTTTCCCAGTTATCGCGGTCAAACAGCAGGTTGACGCGGTAGCGGCCGTCTTTATCGATATGACCGTAGGTGTCATTTTCGGTGGTACTGGTCACCCGCGCCGGCAACGTGCCGGCCATCACCGGGCGGGCACCGGGCTCGGGGCGGAAGCTAAAATCGTTGCCGTCAGGGATACCGCTGAATGACACTTCAAAATCCCGGTCACGGCGGGCCTGGCTGTGCATCGCCGTGATGACTACGCCTTGAGCAAACACCTCCGCCACGTCATCACCGCCGGTGACGTTGAGTAGCTGGCCCGGGGAGAGCGTCGGGCAACTGGTGAGGGCCTGCGTTTGCGTCTGGCCATTCAGGTAGCGTTCATGGCGAATACGGGCATAGAACGCCCCGGACTCCGGGGCCGGGTTGTTATCGTCTGTGCTGCCCGGCGTCAGGTAGTTGTCGGCGTAGTGATAGGTATCGCCGTAGGTGGTGGTGTCCCCCCGGGTGGCGTCGACCTGCGTATTCATGTCTTCGGTGGCCTGGCGGTAGTTGTAATCGCGGGTGCTGACCTGTTTCTGCACCACCTGGTGGTGGCATGTCATCCCCCAGACCGCGTCCGCGCCGGTTGAGTGCTGGCCGGATGGCGGCACCGCCGGTAACGTCAGCCCTGTCTCATACCCCTGCCGGCTGTCGTAAAACGCCACCACATCGATGTTCAGACGCGTATCGGTGGTAAAGCGGAACCAGATGCCGACCTCGCCCAGCAGGCGAGTAATAAAGTGCAAATCGTCTTCGCCGTACTGCATCACCTGCTCGCGGCGCGGGTATTCTCGTGTCAGCGAGAACAGAAAATCCTGGCCGCGCATGCCGTGGCGCTCACGCAGGATTTTTTCCACGATGTGCGGGACGGAGATATCCTGATAGATGGCGTTCTGGTGCGAACGGTCGAGCAGCGCCAGGCGCGGCTGCAGGGTAACGGCGTAGTGGGTCTGGTCGGCGGAGGAGCCAAAACGCTCAAAGCCGGTGATCACCCCCTGCACCACGCGCACCGGCTGTTGCACCTTGATGCCCCAGCCCTGGTCCACCGGGGCCTGCAGCGTCAGGGAGGCGGCTTTCATCAGCATCATTTCTTTGCTGATGGCAGGGTCAAAGCTTGTGAACTCAATACGGTAGCTGAACGGCCGGCTTAGTGCCTCATCGCCTGTAAACGCCAGCACATCGAGCGCTGACGCACCGCCTTTCACCGTCAGCAGATGGTGGTTGTGGCTGAAAAAAGAAATCGGGTTTGCGCTCATGATGATGTCCTTATTATTTTGCAGCCGGTACGCCGGCGTTTCCACTCCCTGCGGCTGAGTCGGAGCCCATCAGACCGCGGGCGGTTTCCGTAACGCGTCAAAACCTCAGCGTTGTTCAGCATCATTTGTAGTGCACCGTTACTTCCCTGCTACTCCCGAAAGGGAGTCACTATTGAGGCTGGCGCTTTACGATCGCTATCTCTGCTGGCATTAAGATCCCAAGGAAGCAGAACCGTATCAACGACGAGATCAACGGGCATGGACACAATGTAAAAAATAGGTATAACGCCTAACGTGTATATCCATAGGACAGCCTGACTCCCCACCGTCTTATCCCTGTCAAATCCTCGATATGTCGATTGGTAACTCATTCCCCTGTCCAGCGTGCCACACCCGCTTAACGCTAACGTTGGTACGGTCATCAACATGGCAAGAAATAGAGCTTTGAACATTTTCATGATTTTTATTTTCCTGAGTGGAGGTGAACTACGATTGCGTGGCAACTGTCTGATATCACGTCACAAAACGTTCGGTTGCAGAGCGTCAAACACCAACCCGATCCCCTCGTCTTCATCCCAGCTAAGGTGTAACGACTGCGGCTTCTGTTTCGCGGCCATATAAGTCAGCAACTGCCGGCTTAGCACCGGCAATATTTGCTGATTAAGCAGGCTGTCGACATTGCGAGCGCCGGTGTCCGGCAGCAGACAGGCGGCGGTGAGAGCGTCATACAGGCTCTCGTCGATATGTGTGTTGAGACCGTAGTGGCGGTTCATACGCTGGCTGACCTGACCGAGTTTCATCCCGACGATAGTGCGCATTGCCGTCTCCGCCAGTGGCCGGTAAATGACGGTTTGGAAGCGAGCCAGCAAGGCCGGCTGGAAATGGTCGCGCAATATCGGGCGCAGTAATTCGTGCAGGTCACCTTCGGTTGCTTCCGGCTGCTCATCAAGCCACTGCATCAGGGAGTCGCTGCCGAGGTTGGAGGTCATCAGAATAACGGTGTTACGGAAGTCGATTTCGCGCCCTTCGCCGTCGCGCATAAAACCGCGGTCGAATACCTGATAGAACAGGTTCATCACGTCACGGTGGGCTTTTTCCACTTCATCGAGCAGCACCACGCTGTAGGGACGCTTGCGTACCGCTTCCGTCAGAATGCCGCCCTGGCCATAACCCACGTAACCCGGCGGGGAGCCTTTCAGTTGGGAAACGGTGTACGGCTCCTGATATTCCGAGAGGTTGATGGTTATGAGGGACTTTTCACCGCCGTACAGCACATCCGCCAACGCCAGCGCGGTTTCGGTTTTGCCGACCCCGCTCGGGCCGACCAGCAGGAACACGCCCTGCGGGCCATTTTCCGCCGTCAGCCCGGTTTTCGCCGCGCGCAGGCGCTGAGCGATGGCGTCGAGCGCGGCATCCTGCCCAACCACACGCTGGCCGATTTCATTTTCCAGGTTCAACAGTTCGGTCTGCTCATCTTTCATCAAGGAGGACAGCGGCACGCCGGTCCAGTCGGCGATAACATTCGCGACAGTGCGGGCATCCACATCCGCCTGAACCAGCACATCACCCTGCTGCGCCTGCTCAAGCTGCTGTTGCAAATCGGCAATGTCAGCCTGCTGACTGATGTCCAGACGGCTGGTCATCAACTGCTGCACCAGCGCCTTTTCGTTGCTGAAACGGGCTTCCTGCTCCTGGATTCGCGCTTCCCGTTCAGCCCGCTGCTGCGCAATGGCACCCAGGCGGTCACCTTGACGGCGACTGCCGGCGGCAATATCTTCCAGCAGCGCCTGCTCTTCCAGTTCCAGTGCAGTCAGTTGCGCTTTCAGGCGAACGATGGCCTCCGGAACGGTATCGAGACTCATGCGTACGCGGGCGCTTGCGGTGTCCAGCAGATCCACGGCTTTGTCCGGCAACTGGCGGCCGGTCAGGTAACGGCGGGACAGCGTGACCGCGGCACGCACCGCATCGTCGGTGATGTGCACGTTGTGGTGTTGCGCGTAGCGAGATTTCAGGCCCCGCAGCATCAGACAGGCGGTATCGTCATCCGGCTCATCCACTTTCACCCGCTGAAAACGGCGCTCCAGCGCGACGTCGCGTTCAAAGTACTGCTTGTATTCACTCCAGGTGGTCGCGGCGATGGTGCGCAGCTCGCCACGAGCCAACGCCGGTTTCAACAGGTTAGCCGCATCAGCGCCACCCGCCTGATTGCCCGCGCCGATAAGGGTGTGCGCTTCGTCGATAAACAGCAGAACCGGCACCGGCGACTGTTGCACGGCGTCGATGACGTTTTTCAGACGTTGTTCGAATTCGCCTTTCACGCCCGCCCCCGCCTGCAGCAGGCCGAGATCGAGGGTGCGCAGGATGACAGGTTTGAGAGATTCCGGCACGTTGCCTTCGGCAATACGCAGCGCGAGCCCTTCAACCAACGCGGTTTTTCCGACGCCAGGTTCCCCCACCAGGATCGGGTTGTTCTTGCGGCGACGGGAAAGAATGTCCACCATCTGGCGGATTTCGCTATCGCGGCCAAAGACCGGGTCGATTTTGCCTTCTTTCGCTTTGGCGGTCACATCGAGGGTGAATTTATCCAGCACGCTCTGCAATGCCGGGCTCAGCTCGCCCTCTTTATACGCAGTGGCCGCTACCGGAAGTGCGGCGCTTTCCACCTCCCCGCCACGGTGGGCCAGCGCAGCCTCTTGCTGCATCTCCGGGCGTTCATCCGACTGCGCATCCAGTAATGGCCGTAAACGTTCGAGCTGGTTCTGCCCAAGCGTCAGCAACGGCCACAGGCCATCGCAACGCACCTGCTGCGGTTTATCAATCAGCGCCATCAGCAAATGGACGCTGCGGATCTGTTCCTCCCCCCTCAGCGAGGCAATCAGCCAGGCTTGCTGCATGAGCTGTTGAATGCTGTCAGATAACTGCGGACGGCGGCGCACGGATCGCGGCTGTTTGTCCAGCCAACGGAGCAAATCCTGCCATAACGCATCCATATCCCACTCATAGCGGCGCGCCAGTACCGTCAAGTCGCCCTCACCCTGCTCTAGCAATTTAAGCAGCCAGTGCTCCGGCAGAATTTCCGCATGGGCGCGGGTCTGACACAGGGAGGCGGCGCCTTCCAGGGCGCGGGCACAGTAAGGATTCAAACGACGTAACAGGATGGCTGGGTTTTCCATTTTTCTCTCTCTTGATGGCTTCCGGGCACGCTACCGCCCCTCGCTGTTTCCCATTTGGGAGACCAAAGCGCATACGGTCAGGCAGGCAGATAGTAGGTTTCTTTGCTCAACCCCCGTGCCAGGCAGGCGCTCAGCAAAAAAGCGGGCAGAGAGACTCTGCCCGCATCGGGTTTACGCGGTGGCGCGTTCGTTCCAGGAATCGGAATGAATGATGTTGCCGTCTTTGTAGGTCCAGGTGATTTTTTCGTAACGCAGTTCGAGCTGCTCGAGATGGTTGTGTTTCTCGTAGGCAGGATCCTTGATGTCATGCATCACGGGGTTCACTTTCACCACTTTTACGTTTTCCAGTGTGGTGTTGAAGTACTCCACTTCCTGGCCGGCGTCGTTGATCTTGTACCACTTGAATTCCGCAGACTTGAGGGTCTGACCGGTGGTCACCGCTTTGTACAGGTATGGGCTGGAAGCATCGATTTCCTTGGTGAACAGGAATGGCGTGTGAATACGCGTACCGGTCAGTTTGCCGGTGTTGTTGTCGGTCGGGATGTACAGGTTATGCGCCTGCGCCACCACTTCGATGCTGCCTTCGCGATCCTGAACGTCCACAGACCCTTTGATGTCCGCACCGCCGTCGTCTTTCAACCAAAGATAAACAGGAATTGCCATGAAATTACTCTCCATTGTGTTGTGATGCGCCATCATCCTGCGATGGCGTCAGGGGGTATCCGGCATCCGACAGGCGTCGGCCTGCGGCACCAGACTGATTTCGACACGGCGGTTGAGCGCACGCCCTTCCGACGTCTCGTTGGTGGCGATCGGGCGGCCTGCGCCGTAACCCTGGACCGCAAAACAGCTTTCAGACACGTCGCCGGTATCACGCATCCAGTCGCGTACCGCTTCGGCACGCCTCTGGGAGAGCGTCTGATTCTGCTGCGGGTTGCCGGTGTTATCGGTGTGCCCACTAACGACAATCAACCCGCCTGGCTTCGCTTTTATATCGACCAGGGCGTTGATCAGCACTTTGGTGGAGCCGGTCTTCAGCACAGACTGGCCGGAGTCGAACAGCGACAGACTGTCGAGGCGCACAATTTTCGGTGCAAGCTTCGGCTTTGATTGAGGTTCAGGTGGCGGCGATAGCGGTGGCACATACGAACGGATGGCATCCAGCACCGGCATGCGCAGGCGTTCTCCCTGATACAACCCCAGGCCCATCCGAATCGGTGCGCCATTACGTGTCAGGTTATCCAGCTGCGCGGCATCCTCTCGCAAAACGGCGACAGCCTCAGCCTTCGGGCCAGAATCATCCATTGAGAGCCGGTCATAACGGGCGATATCGAAACTCACCCGGTGCAGCAACTGACGATTGTTCCAGCCACTGCTGAGCAGCGCCGCGATGGCCGCCAGCGTGAATAACCTGAGGGCGCAGCGCCAGGCGCGGCCTCGTGGCGTTAATCCTTGCCCTTCAGGCAACAGCGGCAACACAAAATCCGGAAACAGGGGCATCACCGTGCTGTCCGTGCCCACCGGCTGCCAGCCCGCCACCTGCCGCATCGCCGTGTGGTGGGACAACCACGTCGTCCAGGCCGAAGAGGCCAGGCTCCCGACAAGAATGGGCCCCATCCCCCACAGCACCGCGGTGGGAGCCATGGCCGGCACATCGGGATTTTCATCCATAAATACCGCCTTTACGTGCTGATGGAACCAGCTCATCAGGCTGTTCATCAGCACCTGCTGCTGCATCGCAGGCGCCCCGCCGGTGGTGACCCATGTGGCTATCGAACAAGGCGCCGTTGACTCACGCCAAACCCTCACGCCTTCACCCTGCATCGCCGCCTGCCAAAGCCTGTCTCTCATCATCACGCTGCCAATCTGGCCACTCAGCACCAGCGGCACGCAATGGCCGATCGCCTTGCGCAGCCGGCTAATTTGCCAACGCAGGGCCAGCAGGCGGCGGGCCAGCGCTTCGGTGTCAGCCTGCTTTTGGGGACAGACACTGACCATCACCGACAGCTGACGCCCCCACTCCGGGCGTTGCCACAGGAGCCGGCGAGCCACCTGTTCCAGGTCCTGATGATCTTCCACCCGGATCCAGCAGCCCTGCGCGGCAGTCATAACCTGTGACTGCTGTGGCCAGGCCAGCGGCAGATCGCCGCAGATCAGAACCACCGGCCGGCGATATGTGGCTTCCGGGAGGGCGTCCAACGGCAGAGTGGCATTGTCTTCAGAACCACGGCCGGCGATGTACCAGAACACCGCAGTCAGCCCCAAGGCAGCCAGCAGAATAAGCACGGAAACCTGCCGGGACACCGGCAAAAAGCCCAGGCAAACCACCGCGCTCAACAGAGCAGCCCACAACGCCAGCCCGCGCTGTTGTGCAGGCGTCATTTCACGGCTCCCGGCAGCAAGGTCAGCAGCATCTGATCGAGCCAATGATTCAGCCCCCACCACAGGCCGACGACAACGATCACACTCAGTCCAAGGCGTGCAGGCCACGACGCCAGCCAGCCGCCCATGCCTCGTCCTGTACGGCTTTCCGCCAATACGGGATGGGTCTGCGGATAGCTAAAGGGCATGACATGTTCACTCAGGGCGTTGATGAGCGCCTGACGCTCTGGGGCGTTCAGGGAGTGGAAACTCCCCAGGAAGCCGAGCATCATCACCCGCTGGAAGCAGGTGACGACGGCGTTGTCGGGCACCGGCTCACGCAGTACATCACGCATCCGTTCGCACAGCGTGTCACCGGCATCCATGGTGCCCAGGAAGTGCCCCTGTAGAGGAATGTCATACCATTGGAGGCAGGCATCATCCTCTACGCCACGGCCTTTGACCGCTTCATCGAGCAGCGCACACTGCGCGGTCAGGATATGCCGACAGCCGGCCTCATCAAGCCCGCTCGCTTTCAGTTCCCGCTGCACGCGTTCCACATCGACGATGCAACGCTCCCACAGCCTTCTCCCTTCCCCATCCTGAAATGTCGGGCCGTGGCGTAGGCTGATAACCTGCAGCCAGGTATCCTGCAGCAGCGCATCGATATCAATGGACGCGGCGGTACCGCGTTTACGCTCACTCATGTTCTCAGTACCGCAAAGAGTTCAAGTTCAGGCTCGCCGAGCATCCCGGGAACGTAAAACATACAGGTGCCGCTCTGGAGCATTTCCATGGCCAGAGGATGCGCAACATCCAGGCTGAAATACTGGTTTTCCAGGCGCAGCGGAATGGCTGCAGGTACGTGCCGCAAGGACGTCAGAGGGACCCCGATCCGGGAAGAGTTGACAATACCCCTGACGTGATCCGGGCTGCCCACTTTGCACTGGCGCGGGAACTGCTCCTGCAGTTGCGCCACCGGCATCGGGGAGCGCACTGAGAGGTAGTAATCTGCCCCTTCGCGCAAACGTGGGTCATGCAGGCGAGCCTGCCAGAAGTGAAGCCGGGCATCATGCTCAAGTTCAATCGCCACCACCCGCGACGGCAGGCTGGCTTCGAGCAGGTCACCGAGTAAATCAAACAGCGACGGAAACACCGTATTGAGTTGCTCATGCTGCCAGGCAGGAATGGCACTCACCTGATGCTCCAGCGAGAACGTCAGCAAACTGCCGGCCAGCCGGGCCAGCTCCGGATACAGCCGCTCGGGAGGGCTTTGCAAGTTGCGCTGAAACTGCCCCAGCACCGGCTCTGCGCTGTTCAGCGCGTTGAGTAACCAGAAGAGAGAAACGTCGGCTACGGCAAAATCAGCCATGCGTTCGTTACTTTCCCGGCGCATCGCCATCAGGCGGCTCAACCGGGCACGCAGCTGCGTCATCAGTTGCTCCAGTTGGGCGACCAGCCAGCGGCTACCCTGCACCGCCAGCAAAGGGGGAAGAAAGGTTTCGTCCAGCGCCCAGAGCCCCTGCGAATCTTGCCGCAGACGGGCGACCGGGCAGGTCAGGTAATCACTGTTGTTCTGATGAGCAAAACGCAGCGTCAGCGCCGGTTGCATCACTGCGATCTGACGTGTGTCGTCACCAAAGGTATTGCGGATATCTCGCCAGCGCTGGCGATAGCGCACTGGTCGCTCGGCCACTTCCTCGGGTTTCAGGCAGTTGCCGCCGTTCGCCCGCAGCAGCGGCAGTGCCAAGACAACCACCACGTCGTGCGATTCATTTTCAAGCGATAACGCCGGCGGCAGTGAGTCAGCATTGTCGGTATCAATCAGCGTGCCATCCTGAAAACGAACGTGCAGATGACGGGCCTGCAGGCGGCTCAGTTTCAGAATATCCGGTTCGAAAGTGGCATCAATCACCCCCCAGGGGTGGGCCAGGCCCATCTGGGCGATGCATTCCGCAGACCAGGCCGCATAGGCGACCTGTTGCTGAAAGTGCTGGGGAGAAACCATCTGGCCCCTGCCCCATAACGGTTGTTCCGTTTTCATCGGCTTCCTGCTTTACGTTACGATTTCGCTTTCGGCATCTGGGAAACCAACGACAGATTGACGTCCATACCTTCCACCTGGAAATGTGGAACCGCATACAGCTTCACGCGGAAGAAGCCCGGATTGTCTTCGATATCTTCTACCACCACTTTCGCGTCACGCAGCGGGTGAGAGGCCTGCAGCTCGTCGCCCGGATCGGTCATTTCAGTGACCAGGCTACGAACCCAGGTGTTCAGTTCCAGCTCCAGCAGACGGCGATCCTTGGTGGTGCCGATGTTTTCACGCTGAATGAGCTTCAGGTAGTGCGCAATGCGCGACAGCAGGAAGATGTACGGCAGGCGAGAGTTAATACGGCTGTTGGCTGTCGCATCGGCAGTCTCGTACAGTGCCGGCTTCTGTGTGGAGTTAGCGCTGAAGAAGCAGGCATAATCGCGGTTCTTGTAGTAGCTAAGCGGAATGAACCCCAGATTAGCGAACTCAAATTCGCGGGTTTCGGGGATCATCACCTCCGACGGGATTTTTACCTGATTGCCGGTACCGAGATCGTACAGATGAATGGGCAGGTCCTGAACCGCTCCACCGGCCTGCGGGCCACGGATCTGCACGCACCAACCGTTGTTGATGAAGCTGCGTACCATGTTGGCCGCAAATGCAAATGAGGCGTTGCTCCAAAGGTATTTATCGTGCTCCGGGCCTTTCACCTCTTCGACGTAATTGAAGCTACGAACCGGCACGGTGTCCGGGCCATACGGCAGACGGCCCAGCACACGCGGCATCACCAGACCGATATAACGGGCATCATCCGTCTCACGGAAGGACTTCCACTTGATGTACTCGGCACGGTCAAAGTAGTTGCCGATATCTTTGATGGCCGCCACCTCCTCCATCGACGCCTTGAGGAAGAATTTCGGGCCGGCAGAGCCGATAAACGGCATATGCGCCGCCGCAGACACTTTCGAAATATTGCGCAACAGGGCAACGTCCTGCGCAGACGCATCGAACTCATAGGCGGAGATCAGCGCGGCAATCGGCTCTCCTCCTGGGGTGTCGTACTCGGCCGTGTACGTATGCTGGTATAACCCGCTCTGAATAATTTCCGGCGCGTCTTCAAAATCCTGACGCAGGTCGTCTTTCGACAGATCCAGCAATTCGATTTTGACGTTCTGGCGGAAATCGGTTTTATCCACCAACGACTTCAACCCGCACCACAGGCTCTCTACTGCCTGGAAATCCTCATGATGCATGACGGCATCCAGTTGGCGGCTAATCTGGTGGTCCAATTCGGCGATATGGTGGTCAATCAGGGTCTTATCCAGCTTTTCAATTTTCGAACCTGATTTCGTCAAGCACTCCAGAAACACCTGCATCCCGGCCGTTAAACGCTCATCAGCCGTCGCATCCGACATCGCCTGCGTATCCTGCCAGATCTCCAACGCACTGAGTTCAGACACTGGGTTCAGATTGATTTTTTCAAACAGGGATACGTAAACCCCATCCGCTGAAGGGCGTTCCAGGATGACGCTTTCGCCACCCGCCGTATTTTCATTTTGTACAGACATGAGCATTCCTCGGTAATCCGTTATCACTTTTTGATGGTTAAGGCCGTTTCGGCGCCAGGGCTGACAGTTCGCTGCGCAGTTCTGCGCTTAGCGCCGGATCCAGAAGAATTTTTTCCAGCTCCTTGCGGAAAGCCTGGTTATCCAACAGATTGGCCTTTAAATCACGAAGCAAATTACGCATGGAGAGCATGGCTTTAAGCTGGGGAATTTGTCGGGCGACCTGTTCCGGCGTGAAATCGTTCATTTCACGGAAAGTCAGGCTGACGTTTTCTTCACTGCCGTCGCCAGCCAGCGTGTTTTCAACGGCGAGGTTTACGGCAGGAGCGAATTCTGCCAACACACTGTCAAAATTGTTTTTGTTAACGTTGATCTTGGCACGCTCGGACACCGTACGCTGTTCGGCACCGTTGCTGTAATCCCCCACGACCATCAGTTTAAGGGGCAATTCAACCTTCTTTTGAGCGCCACCGGTGTGCAGATCGAGTTTGATATTGACGCGAGCCTTGGGGATCTCGGACTGGTAGGAATTAGACATGGCTGTCCCTGTTCTATGAATTAATAGATACGGTCAATACCAGTGAAAAACAAATAAGAAAGGCTAATATTGCCATAACAACACCCCGAGCCACGTTATCCGACGTGAATTAAACTTCCGGAGTAAAAAGCAAGCGCATTCCATTCACTAGCGATATGACACGATATTTTCGGGAGATTTTCTGAAATGAAGAAATTCAGATAAACACCGATGAGCAGGGAGTGTAGAAACATTAGTTAAGCGAGTAAAAACAAAAATTTGTAACAAAAAATTACATCAAACACACTTAACAACAAAAGATCATCACTATGATTTATAAGATTTTTCCTGCAACTCCTCTTTCAGGCCTTGTGGAGCAAGGCGGCTAGGAAGTTGATCAATTCAACATGGGAATTAAAAGATGGGTTAAATACTATCAATCGCGTGAGCCAACTGGTTTTTTATTTTTATCAAAAATGAGCGTTCGGCCATCACTAATACCTATGAAAAATTGATGTCCACCCACGTCGTCACTTTCTTTATTATTCACTTAAATGATATTTACTTGATATCGTAAATTTAATTTATATATTTGACTTTTTTAGCCTGAATACACGCGATGGATTTTGTATTTCCGCGACAAAGGTAGCTGCCGTATGATCATTATCGCCCTTTCCTCTACCCGAGCCGTTATGCGCGCAAACTTTCATCTATCACAGCCATCGCTTAAAAAAACTAACGCCTTCAACTACGATTAGTTTGTGACCAGAGCGAGGCTCTGCAATCCGGCGGATAACCCTATGAGGATTATCATCATTATCCATGCTGTTTAAGCCGCTCTCCTTCATGCGGCTAAGAAAGGTTAATTATGGCTCGCACCACCCCTATCGAACGTTACCGCAATATCGGCATCTCCGCGCATATCGATGCCGGCAAGACCACCACCACCGAGCGGATTCTGTTTTACACCGGGGTCAGCCACAAGCTGGGTGAAGTGCATGACGGCGCGGCGACCATGGACTGGATGGCGCAGGAACAGGAGCGCGGCATCACCATCACCTCGGCGGCCACCACCTGCTTCTGGAACGGCATGCAGCATAATTATCCGCAGCACCGCATCAATATCATCGACACCCCCGGGCACGTCGATTTCACCATTGAAGTGGAGCGTTCGATGCGCGTGCTGGACGGCGCCGTGATGGTCTATGACTCGGTGGGCGGCGTGCAGCCGCAGTCGGAAACCGTCTGGCGCCAGGCCAACAAGTACAAAGTGCCGCGGCTGGCGTTCGTCAACAAGATGGACCGCATCGGCGCGGATTTTTTCCGCGTGCGCAAAATGATGATCGAGCGCCTGAAAGCCAACCCGGTGCCTATCGTTATCCCTATCGGCGCCGAAGATCACTTCAGCGGCGTGGTGGATCTGGTGCGGATGAAAGCCATTCTGTGGGACGAGGCCTCGCAGGGCATGAACTTCAGCTTCGAAGAGATCCCGGCAGAGCTGCGCGACTCGGCACAGGAGTGGCGTGAAAACATGATTGAGGCCGCCGCCGAAGCGTCGGAAGAACTGATGGAGAAATACCTCAACCAGGTGCCGCTGAGCGAAGAGGAGATCGTTCACGGGCTGCGGGTGCGCACCGTCGCCGGCGAAATCCAGCCGATGCTGTGCGGCTCTGCGTTCCGCAACAAAGGGGTGCAGCGCATGCTGGATGCGGTAATTGAACTGATGCCCTCGCCGCTCGACGTGCCGCCGATGGAGGGCCACGGTGAACACGATGAAATCATCACCCGCAAAGCCGACGATAATGAAAAATTCTCGGCGCTGGCGTTCAAGCTGATGACCGACCCGTTCGTCGGCCAGCTGACTTTCGTGCGCGTCTACTCCGGGGTGCTGGCCAAAGGCAGCAGCGTTTACAACCCGATCAAGGGTAAAAAGGAACGCATCGGCCGCATCGTGCAGATGCACGCCAACGATCGTAAGGACATCGACGAACTGCACGCCGGTGATATCGCCGCCTGCGTTGGCCTGAAGGACGTCACCACCGGCGATACGCTGTGCGACCCTGGCGCCATCATCACGCTGGAACGCATGACCTTCCCCGAGCCGGTGATCGCCCAGGCGATCGAGCCAAAGACCAAGGGCGACCAGGAGAAAATGGGCATCGCGCTGCAGCGTCTCTCTTCGGAAGATCCGTCGTTCCGCGTGCGCACCGATGAAGAATCCGGCCAGACCATTATCTACGGCATGGGCGAGCTGCACCTGGAGATCATCGTCGATCGCATGCGCCGCGAGTTCGGGGTGGAGACTACCACCGGCAAGCCGCAGGTGTCGTACCGCGAAACCATCCGCAAACGGGTAACCGACGTGGAAGGCAAGTTCGTGCGCCAGTCCGGCGGTAAAGGGCAATACGGCCACGTGGTACTGACCGTCGAACCCAACGAACCCGGCAAAGGCTTCGAATTCTTCGATGAGATCAAGGGTGGCGTCATTCCGGGCGAATTTATCCCGGCGGTGAAAAAAGGCGTGCTCGAGGCGCTGAACAACGGGGTGCTGGCCGGTTATCAGGTGGTGGACGTCAAGGTGCACCTGACCTTCGGTTCTTACCATGATGTCGACTCGTCGGAACAGGCGTTCCGCATGGCGGCGATCTTCGGCTTCAAAGAAGCCTGCCGCCTGGCGGATCCGGTGATCCTTGAGCCGATCATGTCGGTAGAAGTGGAAACGCCGGAGGATTATGCCGGCAACGTGATGGGCGACCTCTCCTCACGCCGCGGTCTGGTACAGGGTATGGAAGAGATCCCGGGCGGCGGCGGCAAGGAAATTCGCGCCAAGGTGCCGCTGTCCGAGATGTTCGGTTACTCGACCACCCTGCGTTCGATGTCGCAGGGCCGCGCCACCTACACCATGGAATTTAGCCACTACGCCGAAGCGCCGCGCAACGTGGCCGAAGAGATCATTCACCACAGCAAGCGTTAACCCTCGCGCCCGCCTTCGCGGCGGGCGTCACCTCGGCTTGTCCTCCAACGCCACCACCACCGGCTGCGGCTTGATACGCATGGCGTACACCACGCCGACGATCAGGCAAACGATGCCGGCCAATGTCAGCAGCGGCGGCCAGGCCTGGCGCAGCAGAAAGGTATAGGCCAACCCCGCCAGAATTTCGAACACGATAAGCGGCCCCACCAACACCGTCGGCAGCCGCTGGCTGGCTTCGTTCCAGCACAGCGCCCCCAGCCAGGAGCAGAACACGCCGATAACCAGCATCAGTGGGATAAATACCTCGGGGCGCGGGCCGAACGGCAAGGCAAACGCCGGTTCGCTCAGCGCCAATTGGCCGCAGACCGCCAGATAGCCCAGCAGCGCCAGCGGCAGCGTCACCAGCCCCTGCGCCGTGGCCCAGGTGGCCGGCCGCTGCGTCGGGTTCTCCCGCAGCCAACGCGAATTGCGCAGCGGGAACCAGGTCCAGCACGCCACCGCCAACACCGCCAGCCCAAGGCCGCTGAGATAGCGCCAGCCGTCGATCGGCACCGCATTGCTGCGCAGTTCGGCGATGTTTACGCACGCTAACCCGCAGACGATCAGCAGCAGCGCCGGCGCCAGCTTGCTCCAGGCCAGCCGCCCGTCGTGCCTGCCGTAAAACAGATTGGCGCAGATGGCGATCACCACCGGCAAGGTGCCGATGATCATGGTCGATACCGGTGCGCCGGTACGCTGAATGGCGCTGGCCAGGCACAGGTAGTACAGCAGATTGCCGATGGCCGTCAGTTTGAGCGCTTCCAGCCAATCCTGGCGCCGCAGCTTGCGCAGGCGGCGGCGATCGAACCACGCCAGCGGCAAGGTGATCAGCCCGAAGGCCAGATAGCGCCCGGTGGACTGCAGCGCGGCGGGATAATCCGGCACCAGCAGCGGGCCGACGAAAATCAGTCCCCACATCAGCCCGGCGGCCAGGGCAAACACAACGCCAATGAACATAACGACTCCGACAAACGGCCGGCGCGGCCAACCCGCCCGACAAGACAGCGGCAGAGTAACGAAAACGCGGGGAGGAATTATTGTAGCAGGTTGCTGTTTTAGCCCAATTTCACCTGTTTCTGGAAACGCACTGGCGTGACGCCGTAACGATTGGCGAAGGCGCGCGTCAGGTGCGCCTGATCGGTCAGCCCCGCCGCCGCCGCCACCTGTGCGGCGGGCATGCCGCGCTCCAGCATGCGTTTGGCCTGCGACAGCCGGATCGCCATCAGCATCTGCTGCGGCGAAACGTGGTATTCGGCCTTGAACTTGCGCAGAAAATGGTACGGGCTGAGCGACACCAGCTCGGCCAGCTGATTGAGGGTCACCGCCTCGGCGAAGTTGTCGTGCAGGTAGCTTTTCACCACCTCAAAACGGTGCGCCGCCTCGGCTTTTTCCCGCTGCCCGGTGCGAATGTGCGGGTGCAACAGCTCGACCGCCTCCAACAGCAGGCCGTCCAGCGTGAGCGGATCGTCGGTTTGCCACAGCGTGGCGAGAATGGCGGACAGGCGCTGCGCCGCCCGCGGATCGTGGCGCACCGCATCGGTGAACCACTGGCTCCTATCGCCGGACAGCTGCTCCAGCGCCTCGGGCGCCAGATAGAGCATGCGGTAACACCAGCCGCCCGGCGTTTCGGCTTCGCCGGTATGCAGCTCGTCGGGGTTCATCAGCACCAGCGCGCCCGGCGCCGCCAGATGCTGCGCGCCGCGATAGCGGAAACGCTCCGCCCCGGTGTCTACGGTGCCGATAGCGAAGGCGTCGTGGGTATGCGGCTCGAAGGCATAGCGTTCGATATGCGCCTGATAAAGTTCGACGCCCGGCAGATGCGACAAATGCCGGAACTGCGCGCAATCCTTCTCGAACGGAAACTGTTGTGGTACCCCTTGCACCCGACCTCCTCGTCCGTGCTGACAATCTGCTCAGCATAGCCAAAACATCGCCGGTTGAGTAGCCGCCCTGGCGTTTTCGTGCCCCTCGCCTGGACGATCGCCGCCATTCGGCGTAGGGTTAAGGTCCCTGTCCCTTTCAGGCGCGCCGCATCGCGAAGCTCATCGGCCCCTGACACTCCGCAAACAAGAGGCAACAATGTATCCGGATACTCAACTGTATATCGATGGACAATGGCGCAGCGCACTGGCCGGAAAAACCCTGCCGGTCACCAACCCCGCCACCGACGAGATAATCGGTCAAGTGGCGCACGCCGCCACAGAGGATCTCGATCTGGCGCTGGCCGCCACCGAGCGCGGATTTAACGTCTGGCGCGACACCGCCGCGCACCAGCGCGCCAACCTGATGCGCAAAGCGGCGGCGCTGCTGCGCGAACGCGCTAACGCCATCGCCGCCGTCATGACGCAGGAACAGGGCAAACCGGTGGCGCAGGCCAAAGTCGAAATTCTCAACGCCGCCGACGTCATCGACTGGTTCGCCGGCGAAGCCACCCGCACCTACGGGCAGATCATTCCGTCCCGCGCCCGCGACGTGCAGCAGCAAACCCTCAAGCTGCCGGTCGGCCCGGTGGCCGCCTTCACGCCGTGGAACTTCCCGATCAACCAGATCGTGCGCAAGCTGTCCGCCGCGCTGGCGGCGGGGTGTTCCATCATCGTCAAAGGCCCGGAAGAAACGCCGGCCTCGCCGGCTGAGCTGATCAAAGCCTTCGCCGACGCCGGGATCCCGGCCGGGGTGATCGCGCTGGTGTACGGCACCCCGGCGGACATTTCGGAATATCTGATCCCCCATCCGACCATTCGCAAGATCTCCTTCACCGGCTCCACTCGCGTGGGCAAGCATTTGGCGGCGCTAGCCGGCCAGCATATGAAAAAGGCCACCATGGAGCTGGGCGGCCACGCGCCGGTGCTGATCTTCGACGATGCCGATCTCGACGCGGCGGCCAAAGAGCTGGCGCAGTCCAAGTTCCGCAACGCCGGCCAGGTCTGTATCGCCCCGACCCGCTTCCTGATCCAGCAAGGCGTTTATGAGGCCTTCGTGGAGAAATTCACCGCCGCGGTGCGTGAGCTCAAGCTTGGCAACGGGCTGGAAGACGGCGTGACAATGGGGCCGATGGTGCTGGGCCGCAGCGTCGACAATATCGAGGCGTTGGTGCAGGACGCTATCGCCCACGGAGCCAAGGCCAGCACCGGCGGCAAGCGCGTGGCGGGCAAAGGCAACTTCTTCGAGCCGACGGTGCTGCGCGACGTGCCGCTGAGCGCGCGCGCCATGTCGGAAGAGCCGTTTGGCCCGGTCGCCCTGCTGCGCCCGTTCGCTACCTATGACGAGGCGATCGCCGAAGCCAACCGCCTGCCGTACGGGCTGGCCGCCTACGCTTACAGCCGCAACATCGCCACCGTCAATGCGCTGGGGCGTGACGTGGAGAGCGGCATGCTGAGCATCAACCACATCGGTTTCGGCCTGCCGGAAACGCCGTTTGGCGGCGTGAAAGACTCCGGCCACGGCACCGAAGGCGGCAGCGAAGCGATCGAATCCTACCTGGAAACGCGCTTTGTCACCGTCGCCGGCCGATAATCGCCCGGCGGATGAATAGCCAGAAGCCCCGCAATGCGGGGCTTTTTTTTTACTCACCGGCCAGTTCGAACAGCTGCCGCGCCGCCGGGGTCAGCCCCAGCATGTGAATACAGGCATGCACCATGCCCGGCAACCGTTCGCAGCGCACCGGCACGCCCGCCTCGCGTAGCCGCTGCGCATACTGCTCGGCCTCATCGCGCAGCGGATCGTATTCGCAGCTCAGGATGGTGGCCGGCGGTAACCCGCGCAGCGTGGCGGCATACAACGGTTCCGCGCCGGGATCACGCCGCTGGCCCAGATACTGCTGCCAACAAAACCCCATCGCGTCGCGCGTCAGAAAGTGCCCCTCGGCAAACTCGCGATAGCTCGTCGTCGCCATCTCGCGGCTGAGCGCCGGGTACAGCAGCAGCTGGCGCTCGATGTGCGGGCCGCCGCGATCCCGCGCCAACAGCGCGACCGCCGCCGCCAGATTACCCCCGGCGCTGTCGCCGCCCACCGCCAGGCGCTGCGCGTCGATCCCCAACTGCGACGCCCGTTGCGCCACCCAGCAGAGCGCCTGATAGACATCTTCCAGCGGCTGTGGAAACGGGTATTCCGGCGCCAGACGATAGTCAACCGACAGGATCACCCGGCCGGTGGCGTTAGCCAACGCCTGACAGGGCCGATCGTACAACGCCAGTGAGCCGAGGCACCAGCCGCCGCCGTGGGCGAACAGCATCGCCGGCTGCGCGGTCGTGCCGTTTTCCCCCGCCGGTAGATAGGCGCGCAGTGCAATCCGGTGTCCATCGGCGGCGACCACCGTATGGTCCCTGACGCCGCCGCTCGGTTCCGCCTCGCCCTGCAGCTGGCGTAAACCGGTTTCCGTGGCCGCGCGCATTGCCGCCAGCGAAGCGGGCGGTGGCACGTCGGCCGATGCCGTCAAAAAGGCGGCGATGCGTTCATCAAGCGGCATACGGCTCTCCCGCCAGGAATGACGTAATCAGTGCAATAAATTCCTCATGACACTCCTCGGTGATGAAATGGCCGCAGCCGGCGACGGTTTCGCCCCGCAGATCGTGCGCATTGCCCTGTAGCGTCGTCAGCGGCGCGTCGCCGGTGGCGTGCTCCGCTCCCACCGTCAACACCGGCATCGTCAAGGGCGTAGCGGCGCGCAGCCGGTTCTGCCGCACGGTCTCCGGGATCGCCCGGTAATAGTCGAATCCGGCGCGCAGGCCGCCCGGTGCCGAATAGGCGGCGATATACACCTGCGCCGCCACCCGATCGCGCCGATAGGACCAGCGGTTGAAGATATAGCCAAGATACTCCCGTTCGCGCCCCTGGGTCAGGGTCTCCGGCAAATCCGCCAGCTGGTTGAACATGAAATGCCACAGGAAGATGTTCTCCTCCGGCGCAACGAAAATCGGCGGCGGCGGCGCCAGCCCGGGGATCACGGCCTCCGTCAGCACCAGACGCTCCACCGCCTGCGGGAAATCGCTCGCCATGGCGTAACCGATCCACATGCCGATGTCGTGGCCAACCAGTTGGTAACGTTCATGGCCCAGTTGCGCCATCATTGTGTGCAGCGCCGCACCGACGCTGCCGGTGTCGTAGCCGCCAGCGGGCTTGTCAGAATCGCCGATGCCCGGCGGATCGACGGCGATCGCCTGAAAACCGGCCGCCGCCAGCGCTTGCATCACATGGCGCCAGGTGTACCAGGTTTGCGGCCAGCCGGGGATCAGCAGCACCGGCCGCCCTTCACCGGCCACCACGCAGTGAAGGCGCCGGCCGTTGACCTGGAGATAGACGTGTTCCGCCGCGAGATCCGCCAACGGGACCTCGTTCTGTCGATATTGCATGGGGTGACTCCCTGAAAAGTTGGGCTCAGCGAATGCCGAGCAAGGCGTTGATCTGCTGCGGGCTGACCGGCGCACCGGCGAAGTCATCGAACACTTTGTCGGTGACGCGGATAATGCGATCGCGAATGAAGGCTGCGCCTTCGCGCGCGCCGTCCTGCGGGTTTTTCAGGCAACATTCCCACTCCAATGCCGCCCAGCCCGAATAGCCGTACTGCGTCAGGCGCGAAAAGATGCCGTTGAAATCAACCTGGCCGTCGCCCAGCGAGCGGAAGCGGCCGGCGCGATCGACCCAGGATTGATAGCCGCCGTAAATGCCCTGGCGACCGGTCGGATTAAACTCGGCGTCCTTGACGTGGAACATGCCGATAACCTCTTTATAGATATCGATAAACTCCAGATAGTTGAGCTGCTGCAGCACCATATGGCTCGGATCGAACAGCACCCGGCAGCGCGGATGATGGCCGACGCGCTCAAGAAACATCTCGAACGTCACGCCGTCGTGCAGATCCTCACTCGGGTGAATTTCATAACACAGGTTGATGCCCTGCTCGTCGCAGGCGTTAAGCACCGGCAGCCAGCGTTTGGCGAGTTCGTCGAACGCGGTGTCGATCAATCCTTCCGGGCGCTGTGGGAACGGGAACAGATAGGGCCAGGCCAGCGAACCGGAAAAGGTGCCCAGCTCGCTGAGCCCGAGCCGCGCCGACGCCTTCACCGCCAGCAGCATTTGCTGCCGCGCCCACTCGCCGCGCGCCTGCGGATTGCTCTGCAGCGCCGGCGGCGCGAAGCTGTCAAACAGCGCATCGTAAGCCGGGTGTACCGCCATCAACTGGCCGAAGATATGACTGGTCAATTCACTGACCACCAACCCCTGCTCCGCCAACATCCCGGTCAGATCGTCGCAGTATGTTTGGCTTTCCGCGGCAGTGGCCACGTCGAATAAACGCCGATCCCAGGCCGGGATCTGCAAGGCGGTAAAACCGGTTTGCGCCGCCCACTCGGCGATGGCCGGCAGGCTGTTGAACGGCGCTGTCTCATCGCTGAACTGCGCGAGATGTAGGCTTGGACCTTTGAGGGTTTTCATCGTAAACTCCTATTAGTTGTCAATTGACAAACAATAGAGGCAAGGCGCGATGACCGCAAGCGAAATTTATAAAGACATTGGTATTCCCGCCGATTTAAGCGATCCTATGTCGCTGAATGGCAGGTAAATTGGAGCAGAGAATGGCTGGCAGACCGCGTGAGTTCGACCGCGAACAGGCGCTCTTGAAGGCGCGAAACTTATTTTGGCGGCAAGGTTACGAAGGCACCTCGATGTCGGATCTGGTGGCGGAATTGGGCATTGCTTCCGCGCGCATCTACAAGGCGTTCGGCTCCAAAGAGCAGCTGTTCCGCGAGGCAATCGCCAGTTACGAAACCGAGGAAGGCGGCTTCGCCGATCGCGCCTTCGCGCAGGAAAGCGGCATTCGCCCGGCGATCCAACGTATGCTGGAAGATGCCGTGCGCCTCTACAGCCGGCCAGATCTGCCGCAGGGCTGCATGGTGGTCTCCGCCGCCGCCAGCGTCAGTGCGGAAAACGATGGGCTCAAAACCTGGCTGGCAGAGCATCGGTTGCAGCGTACGCAGCAGATCATCGAACGGCTGCGGCAGGCGGTGCAAACCGGCGAATTGCCGGCCGATACCGACGCCGACAGCCTGGGTGACTATTTCGCCGTCTTCCTGCACGGCCTGTCGATTCAGGCACGTGACGGCGTCACTGAAGAGCGGCTATTGGCAGCGGTAAAGGTGGCGCTGGCGGTCCTGGGCGCCGCTTAATCCTCCGGCAGATCGACAATCACCAGCGTGCCTTCGCTGCCCGGCAACACGCGATGCGGCACGCCGGCCGCGGCCTGATACAGCTGGCCGGCGCGCACCACCACCACTTCCCCCGCCACCTGCAGCCGCAGGTGGCCGCTGATCACCAGCAATCCTTCGCTGTAATCATGCACTTCATCCGCAATGCTGCGCGCGTCCATGCGCAGCACTTTGATATTGGCCGCACCGACGCGGCCCAGCACGGCAGAACGCCAGGCCTCGGGCAGTTCGGCCGCCTGCTGGTTTAAATCGAACAGCATCGTCATACCTTATCGCGACACAGGAACCCGCACTCTACTGCAAGCCGCCAGGTGCTGAAAGACGCGTTGGTTGTAGATTATGCCCCGACGTTCTGAGCCGCCGCCTCACGCCGCAGCCATTGCCGCAGATTTTCGCCTTCCTGCGACAGCTCGCTATCCAGTCGAGCGCACAGGTAATAATCGCGGCCGTCGTCGATCGGCAGATCGAACATTTTGATCAACTCACCGCTCTCAAGGTACTGGGCGATTAACGGTTCACGCATCAACGCGCACCCTAGCCCCGCCTGCACCGCCGCCAGTGTCAACAATCCGTCTTCAAACATCGGCCCGATGCTGCGCAGCGGGCGTTTAACGCCGGCCTGCTGAAACCATTGCATCCAGGTATTGCGCTCCTCGTCGTGCAGCAGCGGCAGCGTCGCCAGCTGATCCGGCGTATCCAGCAAACCGTGCAGTTTACTGAATGCCCGGCTGCACACCGGCACCATTTGGCCAGACATCAGCTTTTCGCTGCGATAGCCGGTCCACTGCCCAACCCCGAAGCGAATCGACAGATCGGCGGCGTCGCTCAGGTAATTGCGGTGGTTGGCGTAAACCACATTGATGTCGATATCCGGATTTTCGCGCAAAAAGCCACGCAGCCGCGGAATGAACCAGCCCATGCCGAACAGCGGGATCAGGCTGATGGTGACCTGCCGCGATGCGGACTGCTCGCGCACGTGTTCGGTCGCCTGGCGCAGCACGTTGAACGCCGAGCGAATCGAACGGTAATACTCCCGCCCCTCGCTGCGCAGCACCAGGTTACGCCCCTGCCGTTCGGTCAACGGCATCTGCAAAAATGCCTCCAGCGTTTTGAGTTGATGACTGACCGCCGAAGGCGAAATCATCAGCTCGTTAGCCGCCGCGCTGATGCCACCCAGGCGCGCGATGGCTTCGAACGCCCGCACGGCGCGCAGCGGCGGATCGTTCGGCAGCATCGGCAATGGCTCATCGTACTGTTCTGTTTTTTTCATATATTGACTGTTTTTGGGAAATCGACACTGAAGGGATGGGTTCAATATACATAAAAATCAACGTATTAAAATCACTCGTTTTTTGTATAAGAAAGTATTTTTCCGTATTTTACAATTTTTTTAAATTCTCTACTGTGAGCCTCCTGACTCATTATCTCCGGACTCTCCTTATGGATACGCTGGTACAGCAAACCGTCAACGGTTTGATGCTCGGCAGCATCTATGCGCTGATCGCGCTCGGTTACACCATGGTGTACGGCATCCTGCGCATCATCAATTTCGCGCACGGCGACGTGCTGATGGTCGGTGCGCTGAGCGCGTTGTCGGCGATCGGCGTGTTGCAACACCACTTTCCCGCGTTATCACCGTACGCCACGCTGCTGCTGGCGGCCCTGTTCGCCATGGCGGTCTGCGCCATTACCTCGATGGCGATCGAGCGTCTCGCCTACCGCCGGTTGCGCACTGCGCCGCGCCTGGCTCCGCTGATCAGCGGCATCGGCGTCTCGCTGCTGCTGCAAACCCTGGCGATGCTGATCTGGTCACGCAATCCCCTGATGTTTCCGCAGCTGCTGCCAATGACCCCCATCGCCCTGACTGCAGGCAGCGGCGGGCATGCGCCGGCGGTGATCACCGGCACGGCGATCGTCACGCTGGTGGTGGCCGTGGCGGTCATGGCCGGCCTCTGGCTGCTGGTCGAACACAGCCGTTTCGGCCGCGCCATGCGCGCCACGGCGGAAAACCCGCAGGTCGCCGGCCTGATGGGCATCAGTCCTGACCGCATCATCGTTCTGACCTTTGCGCTCGGCGGCGCGCTGGCGGCGGTGGCCGGCATCATGATGGCCAGCAACTACGGCAACGCCGGTTTCTCGATGGGCTTTCTGCCGGGCATCAAGGCGTTTACCGCCGCCGTGCTCGGCGGCATCGGCAACCTGCGCGGCGCGATGCTCGGCGGATTGCTGCTGGGCCTGTTCGAATCGCTGGGCACCGGCTATCTCGGCGAGCTGACCGGCGGCGTGTTCGGCAGCAACTACCAGGACGTGTTCGCGTTTCTGGTGCTGATCGCCGTGCTGGTCTTCCGCCCCTCCGGGCTCTTGGGCGAACGTATCGCGACGCGCGCATAAGGACATCACCATGACCGTTTTGACTCCCCCCGTTCCTCTGGCCACGCCGCGTCGCGCCAGGCTGGGGCTGACGCTGTTCATTCTCGCGCTGCTGCTGGCGCCCTGGGTGGCGGGCGCCGCCGGCGGCAACTACTGGGTGCGGGTCGTCGACTTCGCCCTGCTGTACCTGATGCTGGCGCTCGGGCTGAACATCGTAGTGGGCATGACCGGGTTGCTGGACATGGGCTTTATCGCCTTTTACGCCGTCGGCGCCTATTTGGCCGCGCTGCTGTCATCACCGCATCTGACGCAGCAATTCCCGCTGCTGCTGCAGTGGTTCCCCGACGGGCTGCACCTGTCGATGCTGTGGCTGATCCCGCTGGCGGCGCTGCTGGCGGCGGCGTGCGGCATCCTGCTTGGCGCGCCGACGCTGCGGCTGCGCGGCGACTATCTGGCGATCGTCACGCTCGGTTTCGGCGAGATCGTGCGCATTCTGATGCGTAACCTCGATCGCCCGGTCAACCTCACCAACGGCCCTAAAGGCATTTCCGGCATCGACCCGGTCAGCCTGTTCGGCCTGAAGTTCTCCGGCATGCATGAGTGGTTCGGCGTGCGTTTCTCCGGGCTGTATCTCTATTACTACCTGTTCGCCGCGCTGCTGCTGGCGATCCTGTTTATCAGCCTGCGGCTGCAAAACTCGCGCATTGGCCGCGCATGGACAGCGATCCGCGAAGACGAGGACGCCGCGCGGGCGATGGGCATCAATACCCGCAACTTCAAGCTGCTGGCCTTCGCCATCGGCGCCACCTTTGGCGGTGTGGCCGGCGCGTTGTTTGCCGCGTTTCAGGGCTTCGTGTCGCCGGAATCGTTCACTCTGCAGGAATCGATCGCCGTACTGGCGATGGTGGTGCTCGGCGGCATGGGGCACATCCCCGGCGTGATCCTGGGCGCGCTGCTGCTGGCCGCCCTGCCGGAGCTGCTGCGCAGCAGCATGGGGCCGCTGCAGCAGGCGCTGTTCGGCCAGGTGCTGATCGACCCGGAAATCATTCGCCAACTGTTTTACGGCCTGGCGCTGATCCTGGTGATGCTGTATCGCCCGGCGGGCCTGTGGCCGGCTCGCCATGCTGGGAGGACCGCCGCATGACACCGCTGCTCGCTTTACACCATATCAGCAAACGCTTCGGCGGCCTGACGGCGGTGGATGACGTCAGCATGAGCATCCGCCAGGGGGAAATCTACGGCCTGATCGGGCCGAACGGCGCCGGTAAGACCACCTGCTTCAACCTGATCACCGGCCTGTATCGCGCCGACGCGGGCGAGTTCCGCCTGGCGGGCCAGCGCTATAAACCCCAGGCGATCGACAAAGTGGCGCAGGCCGGCATTGCCCGCACCTTCCAAAACCTGCGGTTGTTCAATGAAATGAGCGTGCTGGAAAACGTGATGGTCGGCTGCCACGTGCGCACCCGCAACGGCCTGTGGGCGGCGATCGCCCGGCACCGTCGCGCCAGGGAGGAGGAACAGGCGGTGCGCGATAAATCTCATGCGCTGCTGGAGTACGTCGGCATCAGCCAATTCGCTCATTACCGCGCCGGCGATCTCGCCTACGGCCATCAGCGGCGGCTGGAGATTGCCCGCGCGCTGGCGACCGAGCCCCGGTTGCTGGCGCTGGACGAACCGGCGGCCGGCATGAACGCCGGAGAAAAAGTGGCGCTGCGCGAACTGCTGCTGCGCATCCGCGACAGCGGCAAAACGCTGCTGCTGATTGAACATGACGTCAAGCTGGTGATGGGTCTGTGCGATCGGCTGACGGTGCTGGATTACGGTAAAGCGATCGCCGAAGGCGAACCGGCGCAGGTGCGGCGCGAACCGGCGGTCATTCAGGCCTATCTGGGAGGTGGCGCGCATGTCTGAAGCCCTGCTGAGCGTTAAACGACTCAAAGTGTCTTATGGCGGCATTCATGCGGTCAAAGGCATCGATTTCACGGTGAACGCCGGCGAACAGGTGACGCTGATCGGCGCCAATGGCGCGGGCAAAACCTCCAGCCTGCGGGCGCTGACCGGCCTGCAGCCGTTTGAGGGCGACATCCTGTTCGACGGCCGTTCGATTCGCGGCATGCCGCCGCACCGCTTGCTGCAACAGGGGCTGGTGATGGTGCCGGAGGGACGCGGCATTTTCACCCGCCTGACGGTGCGAGAAAACCTGCAGCTGGGCGCCTATGCGCGGCGTGACGCATCGGCGGTGCGGCAAGATTTCGAACGCGTGTGCGCCACCTTCCCACGGCTGAGCGAGCGCCTGCATCAACCGGCCGGGCTGCTTTCCGGCGGTGAACAACAGATGGTGGCGATGGGCCGCGCGCTGCTCAGCCGCCCGCGGCTGCTGATATTGGACGAACCGTCGATGGGGCTGGCGCCGATTGTGGTGGAGGCCATTTTCTCGGTCATCAAGCAGTTAGCCCGTGACGGTGTCACGCTGCTGTTGGTCGAGCAAAACGCCCGCCTGGCGCTGGCGTCCACCGATCGCGCCTACGTATTGGACAGCGGCAGCCTGAGCCACAGCGGCCGCTCCGCCGACATGCTGGACGATGAAAAAATCAAACAGATCTATTTGGGTGAATAACCGTTGTTACCTTTAACCGCACCAGGAGTATGACATGCAGCAGAACATTCGCATCAAGCCGTTGGCGCTGGCCGCCATGACAATGATCCTGAGCCTCCCGGCGCTGGCGGACGACACCGTGCTGATCGGCCTGGCCGGGCCGCTGACCGGCCCTTCCGCGCGCATCGGCAAAGATCTCGAAAACGGCGCACGGCTGGCGATCGCCGACGCTAACGCACAGAAACCGACGCTGAACGGCAAACCGGTCACCTTCAAATTACTGTCCGAGGACGATCAGTCCGACCCGCGCACCGCCGTGGCCGTGGCGCAGCGCTTGGTCGACGAAGGCGTCGCCGGCGTGGTCGGCCACTGGAACACCGGCACCAGCATCCCGGCGGCGCGCATCTACCACGACGCCGGCATCGCTCAGGTGGCGCCGGTGGCGACCGGTCACGGCTACACGCAGCAAGGCTTTGACACCAGCTTCCGCGTGATGGGCCACGACGACGACGGCGGCAACTACGCCGGGCAATATGCGGTGAAAACGCTGAAAGCCAAGCGTATCGCGGTAATCGACGATCGCACCGCTTTCGGCCAGGGGCTGGCGGACGAGTTTATCAAATCGCTGCAGGCCCAGGGCGTGCAGCCGGTCACCCGCGAGTATGTGGATGACAAGACCGTCGATTTCAGCGCCGTGCTGACCACTGTGCGCAGTAAAAACGCCGATCTGATTTTCTTCGGCGGCGTGGATTCTCAAGCGGCGCCGTTGGCGCGCAAGCTGAAACAGCTGGGCATGAACGCGCAGCTGATGGGCGCCGGCGGCTTTGTCAGCCAAACCTTCCTGACGTTGGCGCAGCGGGAAGGCGAAGGCGTCGTCGCGCTGGAGCCGGGGCTGCCGCTGGAGCAGATGCCGGGCGGCAAGGCGTTTGAGCAAGCCTACCGCGATCGTTATCACACCCACATCGAACTGCATGCGCCCTTCGCCTACGATGCCACCCGGGTGCTGATCGCCGCCATCGAACAAGCCGGCTCGGCCAATCCGGCCGATTACCTGCCGAAACTGCGCGCCATACATTACCAGGGCGTGACCGGCGCCATTGCCTTCGATGCGCAGGGCAACCTGCAACAGCCGAGCTTCACCCTGTACCGGGTGGTCGACGGCAAATGGCAGCCGCAAACCGTGTTGGGCGGCGACAAAACACAATAAATCAAGAGGAGCAAGGCGATGAGCTGTGCAAATAACGAATTGGGCATTTTGGCCCGCAGAAAGATTGAGGCGGAAATCATCAAACCGATCTACCAGATCCTGGTGCGTGAAATCGGCAAGACGCGCGCTCAGGCAGTGATCGGCGAAGCCATCGAGAATGCCGCCATCGAGGCGGGCAAACAGTTCGCCGCCCAGGAACCGAACGGCGCGGATCTGCGCAGCTTCGCCGCCTTGCAGTACCTGTGGGAAAAAGACGATGCGCTGCGCGTCGAGGTGATCAACCAGGATGCGCAGCACTTCGACTATAACGTCACCCGCTGCCGCTACGCCGAGATGTATCACGAGATGGGGCTGGGGGAGATCGGCCACCTGCTCTCCTGCGCCCGCGACAGCCAGTTCATCGTCGGCTATGCCCCAGAGGTTGACCTGCAGCGCAGCCAAACCATCATGTCCGGCGCCCCCTGCTGCGATTTTCGCTACACCGCCAAAACGTCGGGAGAAGAACAATGACGTATCGAGTCAACGGCGAGCGCCTGTGGCAAAGCCTGCAGACGATGGCGCAGTTCGGCGCCATCGCCAATAACGGCGTCACCCGGCTGGCGCTGAGTGAAGAAGATCGGCAAGCGCGCGATCAGCTGCGCGCCTGGGCGCTGGAGGCGGGTTGCAGCGTACGCGTCGACAAAATGGGCAACATGTTCCTGCGGCGTGAAGGCGCTCGCCCCGAGCTGGCGCCGGTCGTCACCGGCTCTCACGGTGATTCGCAGCCCCGCGGCGGCCGTTTCGACGGCATCTACGGCGTGCTGGCCGGATTAGAGGTTATTCGTACCCTTAACGATCGGCAGATCGTCACCGAACGCCCGATTGAAGTGATCAACTGGACCAACGAAGAAGGCGCGCGCTTCGCGCCGGCGATGATCGCCTCGGGCGTGTTCGCCGGGGTATTCGACCTGGAATACGGCCTGACGCGCCGCGACGAGCACGGCGTCAGCCTTGGCGACGCACTGGAACGCATTGGTTACGCCGGCGAGCACCCGGTGGGCGGCACGCCGATCCACGCCGCCTTCGAACTGCACATCGAACAGGGGCCGATTCTGGAAGCGGAACATCTCGACATCGGCGTGGTGACCGCCGCACAAGGGCAGCGCTGGTATGAGCTGGAGGTCGTCGGCTTCAGCGCCCATGCCGGCACCACGCCAATGGATCGGCGCCGCGATGCCCTGCTGGGCTTTACGGCGCTGGTCACGGCGGTCAACCGCATCGGTTGGGATTTTGCGCCCGATGCGCGCGCCACGGTGGGCATGGCGCAAATTACCCCCAATTCACGCAACGTGGTGCCGGGACGCGTCTTTTTCAGCGTCGAATTCCGCCATCCGCAAGAGTCTACCCTGGAGCAGATGGAGCAGCGTCTGCTGACGGCGGTAAACCACGTCAACGGCGACGGTCTGACCGCCCGCGCCGACCGCATCTTCCAGTATCCCCCGATCGCTTTTGATCGGGGCTGCATCGACAGCGTACGCCACGCCGCGCAAGCATTGGGCTATCGCCATCGCGACATGATTTCCGGCGCCGGCCACGATGCCTGTTACCTTAACCGCGTCGCCCCGACCGCCATGATTTTCATTCCCTGCGTGGACGGCATCAGCCACAACGAGCGGGAAGATATCACCCCCGCCTGGGCCGCCGCAGGCGCCGACGTGTTGCTCAACGCCCTGCTGGCGCACACCTGCGCCTGATCCTCGCCCCGGTTTCTCGCCGGGGCAAAAAAATATTCAACAAAACGGTTGAATATTAGCCCCCCTGTTCTATATTCAACCATATGGTTGAATTATCTTCCTCACAGCTGGACGCCATTTTTCATGCGCTGGCCGACCCGACCCGCCGTTCGATGTTACGCGCGCTGGCCGGCGGTGAGCGCAGCATCGGCGAACTGGCCGCGCCGTTGCAGATGTCGTTCGCCGGCGCCTCCAAGCACGTGAAAGCACTGGAACATGCGGGCCTGGTGCAACGCACCGTGCAAGGAAGAAACCATATCTGCCGGCTCGAACCCGAGCCTATGGCGCAGGCCATGCACTGGCTGCAAACCTATGAACATTTCTGGACTGAACGGCTGGATGCGCTCGAACAGGCGCTGCTACAGCCCGAACAGCTTCCTCCCAAGGAGTGAACCATGAATGATTACGGCATGATTATCGAACCCGGCACGCTGCGCATCCAGCGCTTGCTGCCTGGCCCCATCGAGCGGGTGTGGGCTTACCTGACCGAATCCGACAAGCGCGCTACCTGGCTGGCGGCCGGCGCCATGAAGTTGGAAAACGGCGCGCCGCTGGAGCTGGAGTTTCGCAACTCCGATCTGGCAGGCGAGCACGAGCAACCGCCGGCCAAGTACAAACAGCACGGCGGCTGTGTCAGCAACCGCGGCCACATCACCTGCCTGTTCCCGCCGCGTCTGCTGAGCTTTACCTGGGCCGAACAGGATCAGGGCCGCCCTTCCGAGGTGACTTTCGAACTGACGGAACAGGGAAACGCGGTACTGCTGACGGTGACCCACCGGCGCTTGGCCAACCGCGACGAGATGCTCAGCGTCGCCGGCGGCTGGCACACTCATCTGGATATCCTGCTGGATCGCCTGCACGACCGGGCGCCGCAGCCGTTCTGGAGCACCCATGCCCGGCTGGAAGAAGAGTACCGCGCCCGCCTGTAATTACGTCTCGTCCCTGCGCCTGAACGCCAGATAACCGGCGATCAGCGTAAAACTGCCGACCAGCAACACCAGCAGGATAAAACCGTGGTGATTGCTGGCCAGCGGGATCCCCCCCACGTTCATGCCAAAGAAACCGGCGACGATATTGATCGGCAGCGCCAGCACGGTGATCACCGTCAGCGTATAGAGCGTGCGGTTGTTCTGCTCCATCAGCTTGGCGCCCAGCTCCTCCTGCAGCAGCCGGATGCGTTCGGTCAAACTGGCCAGATCGTTCAACACCACGGTGAACTCTTCGGTAAACTGCCGCAGATCCTGCACCACCTCACGGCTCAGCCAGGTCGGCGGGCGGTTCAACAGGCGAAACAGCGCGGCCGGTTCCGGCGCCAGCAGACGTTGAAAGCGCAATAACATGCGGCGCATGCGCCCCAGCTCGGCGCGATTGCGTTTGACGCGTCGAGTCAGCAGACGATCCTCGATGGTATCGACATACTGGTTGGCCTGCCGCACCACCTGTTCCAGTACGTCTTCCTGCTCTTCCAGCAGGTGCGCCAGCAGCTCGGTAGACGACGCCAGCTGCAGCGCCGTCAGGCGGCCGAGCAGCCGTTCAATCAGTCGCACCGGTTTGTGACGCACGGTGACCACCAGCCCACGGCAGCAATAGAGCCACAGCGTCGCCGTTTCCGGGTTACTGTCCTCGGGGTGGAAAATCACGTCGTTGAGTACGGCGAACAGATCGTCGCCCTGGCGCTCGATGCGCGTGGTGTGGGAGCCGTGGCGGATCTCGTGAAAGAAAAAATCGGAAATGGCGAAATGGTTTTTCAACCACTTCTCCGCCGCCGCGTGGTTGAGATTGAGGTGCAGCCAGACAAAACCGTCGCCGGGCGGCAACGCTTGGTAGGCCTGACAAACCTGCTGCGAGTTCAGGCGCGCCGGCACCTCACCGGAGCGGAACACATGGCCGTAGATCAGCCCGGTCACCTCATCATCAAAATCCAGCTTGTGCATCTTTTCCGCTAACCGTTGCACCATAACGCCATATCCTGCCTGTTGCCGTTAACCCAAGACCTTCCCCGCTGTTATAACAATCTTTATTTATCGGCGTTAATGATTTTCGCCGTTCCCGATGATTAATATTTTCGTCATAAAAAGGCCACATTCATTCAGAATACTTTTCAGGCGACAGCTACCGCATTCAATCCTTTCAGGAAGGTCATTATGAGCGATAACAGCGCCGTTCAAACGGGTGTGCCGGCCGCATCCAGCCTGCCCAAACTGCATCAAAAGAACAGTCGACTCACTGTTCTTTTTTTTGTTTTCTTATTAATTCTGGGGATCGCGTTTGCCGGGGTGAACTTATTTAACGACGTCAGCGATGCCGGCGCCGTCTATACCAGTTACATTCCGTTTTTATTATTGGGGCTGGCGCTGCTGATCGCGCTGGGCTTTGAATTCGTCAACGGCTTCCACGATACCGCCAATGCGGTCGCGACGGTGATTTACACCCACTCGCTGTCGCCGATGGTCGCCGTGGTGTGGTCCGGTTTCTTCAACTTTCTCGGCGTGTTGCTCTCCAGCGGCGTGGTGGCCTTCGGCATCATTTCACTGCTGCCGGTCGAGCTGATCCTGCAAGCCGGCACCGGCAACGGTTTCGCCATGGTGTACGCCCTGCTGTTCTCCGCCATCATCTGGAACCTCGGCACCTGGTGGCTCGGGCTGCCCGCCTCGTCGTCGCATACGCTCATCGGCTCGATTATCGGCGTCGGCGTGGCCAATGCCCTGATCCACGGCCGCACCGGCACCAGCGGCGTGGACTGGGGCCAGGCGATCAAGGTGGGCTATGCGCTGCTGCTGTCGCCGGTGATCGGCTTCGTGTTCGCCGGCCTGCTGCTGCTGGCGCTAAAGCTGTTCGTCAAGAACCGCCAGTTGTACAGCGCGCCTAAAGGCAATACCCCGCCGCCGCTGTGGATCCGCGGGCTGCTGATCCTCACCTGCACCGGCGTTTCCTTTGCCCACGGCTCCAACGACGGGCAGAAAGGCATGGGCCTTATCATGCTGATCCTGGTGGGCACCATGCCGATCGCCTACGCCCTGAACCGTTCGATGCCGCCGGAGCAGATCCCCCAGGTGGCGGCGCTGGCGGAGGTGACCAAAAACGAGCTGCTGCGCCAGTTCCCGGCCGGCGGCCAAACCCCGCCGCGTGAGGTGTTGACCGGCTATGTGCGCACCAGCGAACTGACGCCGGAAGTCGTACCGGCGCTGGCGCAGCTGGCCGGCGCGATCGGCGATCAAATCCGTCAGTACGGCTCGGTCGACAAGATCCCGGCGCAGGCGGTGTCGAACACCCGCAACGACATGTACCTGGCGTCCGAGACCATCAAGCACCTCAAAGCAGAGCGTCAGCTGCAGATCAATCCCGATGCGCAGCGCAACCTCGACGCGCTGAAGGGTGAACTCGATAACGCCACCCGTTTCATTCCCTTCTGGGTGAAAGTGGTGGTGGCGATTGCACTGGGGCTCGGCACCATGGTCGGCTGGCGCCGTATCGTGGTGACGGTGGGCGAAAAGATCGGTAAATCGCACCTGACCTACGCCCAGGGCGCCAGCGCCGAACTGGTGGCGATGACCACCATCGGCGCGGCCGACGCCTTCGGTTTGCCGGTTTCGACCACTCACGTACTCTCGTCCGGCATCGCCGGCACCATGGCCGCCAACCGCTCCGGCCTGCAGATGGCCACCCTGCGTAATCTACTGATGGCCTGGGTGCTGACGCTGCCGGCCTCGGTGCTGCTGTCGGCGGTGCTGTACTGGATCTTCAACCATTTCTAACACCGGGCTGATACGGAGAAAATCTGATGACCATGCATGAATTCAACCGCGATGACGGTTTCAACCAGCGCCTGCTACAAGAATTTTACGACAGCTACGATGAAGAGCTGGAAATGGAGCTGGACGACCTGCGCTTCGACGCGGCAGAAGTCGACAGCGACGCGAAAAAAGCCTGGCGCAAACAATACTTCCGCGAACTGCTGCGCCTGCAGGGCGAACTGGTGAAGCTGCAGGATTGGGTGATGCGCACCGGCCACCGGCTGGTGATCATCTTCGAAGGCCGCGACGCCGCCGGCAAGGGTGGCGTGATCAAACGCATCACCCAGCGCCTCAACCCGCGCACTTGCCGCGTGGCGGCGCTGCCGGCGCCAAACGATCGCGAACGCACCCAGTGGTATTTTCAGCGTTACATCGCGCATCTGCCCGCCGCCGGCGAAATGGTGCTGTTCGACCGCAGCTGGTATAACCGCGCCGGCGTGGAACGCGTGATGGGCTTTTGCAACGACGAAGAGTATGAGGAGTTTTTCCGCAGCGTGCCAGAATTCGAAAAAATGCTGACGCGCAGCGGCATCCAAATCGTCAAATATTGGTTTTCGATCACCGATGACGAGCAGGAGCTGCGGTTCCTCAGCCGCATTCACGATCCGCTCAAACAGTGGAAGCTCAGCCCAATGGATCTGGAAAGCCGCCGCCGCTGGGAAGACTACACCGAAGCCAAAGAGATCATGTTAGCGCGCACTAACATTGCCGAGGCACCCTGGTGGGTAGTTCAGGGCGTCGACAAGAAAAAGGCCCGCTTGAACTGCATCACTCACCTGCTGCAGCAGGTGCCTTATGAGGAGGCCGAAGGCAACGTCATCACGCTGCCGCAGCGCAAACGCAGCCCGGAATACCACCGTAGCCCGGTGCCGGACAACATGGTGGTGCCGGAAATCTACTGACCTTAGCGCAGAGAAGCGGTTGCCGCTTCTCTGTACGAGGACAACGCTTTGATTTCTCTCACGCTACTGTGCCAAACCCCATGTTAAAGTGGTTGTTTTCCATTTTGACAGGAGTCTTCCATGCGCCAACGCATCATTGTTTGCCCGCTGATTGAAAACGATAACGCCTTCCTGCTGTGCAAAATGGCGGCGCACAAAGGCGTGTTTCCCGGCCAGTGGGCGCTGTCCGGCGGCGGCGTCGAGCCGGGTGAACAGATAGAGCAAGCGCTGCGGCGCGAAGTACGCGAAGAGCTGGGCGCCGCGCTGATCCTCGACAACATCACGCCCTGGACCTTCCGCGACGACGTGCGCATGAAAACCTACGCCGACGGCCGCCAGGAGCAAATCTACATGATTTACCTGATTTTCGACTGCCATGCCGCCAACCGCGACGTAACGATCAACGACGAGTTCGACGACTACGCCTGGGTGCCGCGCGAGCGCCTGGGGGACTACGATTTGAACGAGGCTACCCGCTTCACGCTGCAGCAAAAGGGATTGTTGTAACAGTTTGAGCGATTATCGCCCTATTTCCTTCACATTTGCCGGGCAGACTCTTTTGATATTTTTTAATCACTTAGGGTCACTATTTCCGCCGTTATGCTTTTATCTCACGCTTTTCTCCGTCTGCCTGTCCGGCGCTTCGGCGCCGCCCTTCTGTTCAGCCTGCTGTTCGTTTTGGCGCCCGTGTATGCCGCTGCGCCACCGCTGGTGCTGAATGCCAAATCGGTGCTGGTCGTCAATCAACGCACCGGAAAGACCCTCTATCAGAAGCAGCCGAACCGCGTACTGCCGATCGCCTCGCTCACCAAGCTGATGACCGCCATGGTCGCCCTGGACAGCAAACGTCCGATGGGCAGCAAGCTCAAAGTCACCGCCGCCGATCGCGATCTGCTGAAGAAAACCCATTCGCGGCTGACCATCGGCTCGGTGCTCAGCCGCCGCGACATGCTGCACATCGCCCTGATGTCTTCGGAGAACCGCGCTGCCGCGGCGCTGAGCCGCAGCTATCCCGGCGGGCGCAAGGCCTTCGTGGCGAAAATGAATCAGAAAGCGCGCGCCATCGGCATGAAACGCGCCCACTTCTACGATCCGACCGGGCTGACGCCGCGCAACGTGGCGAGCGCCAACGATCTGCTGAAGATGGTCAATCACGCCTATCGCTATCAGTCGATCCGCCGCTTCAGCACCGACAAGCAGCAGATCGTACGCCCCGGCCGCGGCCAACTGGTCTACCGCAGCTCCAATGGCTTAATCAATAACCCGGCCTGGGAGATCCAGCTGCAGAAAACCGGCTTTACCGACGAGGCCGGTCACTGCCTGGTGATGCGCACCACCATCAAAGGCCAACCGGTGGTGATGATCCTGCTCGGCGCGCAGCCGCGCTACGGCCACTACCGTGACGCCATTCGCCTGAAGGCCTGGCTCGAGGGGTAACACCGTGGCGCTTTACCGTCCCACGCATATCCAAATCCGTTTTGGATCAATGGAATATCCTATCGCCAATCAGTATTAAGCCTCACGCCGCCCGCATGGTATTTGTCAGGCATATCTGATGATCAAAGGAGCGGGAAAATGGCTTATGCCTTGAGCATATTGGAAAAAAGTCCGATCGCCGACGGGGAAAGCGCCGCGCAGGCGTTGGCGCGCACGCTGCATCTGGCGCAACAGGCGGAACGCTGGGGCTATCGGCGTTTCTGGCTGGCGGAACACCACAACACGCCGCAGCTCGCCTGCCCGTCGCCGGAAATACTGATCGGCTACCTGCTCGGCCAGACGTCGCGCATTCGCATCGGCTCTGGCGGCGTGATGCTGCAACACTACAGCGCCTACAAGGTAGCCGAAAACTTTAACCTGCTGGCGGCGCTGGCGCCGGGGCGCGTCGATCTCGGGGTAGGCAAAGCGCCCGGCGGGCTGCCGCTCGCCACCCAGGCGCTGCAGGCCGTCCATGACCGACAAAACAAACCGGCATTCCCGCAGCAGCTGTCGCAGCTGACCGCCTACCTGAACGACGACGCCGAACCGGGCCTGAGCGCCACACCGCTGCCGCCGCACGCCGCCCAGCGCTTTCTGCTCGGCGCCAGTAAAGAGAGCGCGACGCTGGCGGCCGAATCCGGCTGGGCCTTCGTGTTTGCCGCGCATCTGAACGGCAATCCGCAAGATATCCGCGAGGCGCTGGCGCACTACACCGCACTGAGCGGCGGCCGCAAGGCGCTGCTGGCGGTGGCGGCGATCGTGGCGCAGAGCCCGGAGCAGGCCGCGACGCTGGCGGCGGATATTCAGCAATACCGCGTGCACGTCGCCGGTGAGCAGAGCGTGACCGTCGGTAGCCTGGCGCAGGCAGAGAGTTTCGTGCAGCAGGCCGGCGCCACCGACTACCGCATCGAGCCGCGGGAAAGCCATATCCTGCTTGGTACCGCGCCGCAGGTACATCAGCAACTGGCGCAGCTGCAGCAGCGGTACGACGTGGACGAGTTCATCATCGACACGCCGATCGGCGAACCGAGCGCCCGGCTCACTTCGCTACAGCTGCTGGCGGAGGAGAGCCTGACGCCGGCCTAGTTGATCGCCGCGCTGGCCCGCATGGCGTCGGTCAGATCCTGCGCCAGCGGCGCCAACTGCGCCGGCGTGACGTTAGCCAGGCTGACGCGGAGCGCCGGGCCGCCCTTCAGGCGGAAAGGTTCACCGCCCTGCACCAACCACCCCCGCTGCGCCATCAGCTGCGCGGCGGCAGTTTCTGATCTCACCGGCAACCACAGATGCAGCCCTTCACCCGCCGCCAGCGCCGTGTGATTCAACGTATTGAGCCGCTGTACCAGTTCATCCCTTCTGGCCTGATACGCCTGTTGAGCCCGCTGCAGTTGCCCTTCCTGCAACGCCTGTCCCCACAGTCTGGCGGCGATCTGCTGCAAGATATGGCTGACCCAGCGTTCGCTGATGTACTGATCGGCGCGCATCGCCTGCAGCAACGTCGGGTCGCCGCAGGCCAGCGCGATACGCAGATCCGGGCTGAGAAACTTGCTCAGCGACAGCACGTACAGGCCGCGATCGCCGTCGAACGGCAGATGCAGCGGCTGCTGCGACAGCGGCCCCCAGAAATCGTCGACGATCGCCAGACACTGCGGGTTGTCGTGCAGAAAACGCCGCCACTGCTGCGCGCGTTGCGCAGAGAGCGAGGCGCCGGTCGGATTGTGGGCGCGCGGCGTCAGGATCACCGCAGCGGCCGCCCCGCTTTCCGGCAACCGACAGCCCTGTTCATCTACCGCCAGCGGCAGCGGCCGCAGGCGCAGGTGGCGCAACAGCGTCAATAGCGGCGGCCAGCAGGGATCTTCCACCCACACCGCCGCGCCCGGCTGCACATGGCAGCGCAGCGCCTTTTCCATCGCATCCAGCGCGCCGGAGAACACCGCCGGCTCCCCCAGCGCGACGCCCTGGCGGCCGAGCCACTCGCGACCCAGACCGGTCAATATCGGCAGATCGCCGCTGATGTCATAGCCGTTTTGCTGCGGGAACACCTCCGCCGTGCCAAGCGCCAGCACCGGCAACAATGCGGCATCCAGGTTACCGCTGGCCAGATCGCACATCCCTGCAGGCACCTGACGCGGCACATAGGCCGCACTCACCGCCGCCAGCGGCGGCTCCAGCACCACCGTTCCGGCCCGCCCGCGCGTCGCCACCAGACCGGCGTCGCGCAATCGGGCGTAAGCGCTGGCGACGGTATTCGGATTGACCTCCAGCTCCGCCGCCAGTTGGCGTACCGGCGGCAACAGCTCACCTGGCCGCAGCGCGCCGTCTTTGATGCGTGCGGCAATCTGCTCGGCAATCTGGACAGCGCCGCCGCCTTTTGCATACAATGAATTCATACATAAATCCTTTTGTACTAGTTCAAAATAGATTACCCGTTTCCGCGGCCAAAAGTAAGGGGTTCCATGGATAAACATTACGTGCTCGACATTCAGTATGCAGGAAAAGCCTTTGCCCGCCTGCAGATGTTCACTCCCTGGGCAGCCGATCAGCTGGAACAGGCGTGCGCGCTGTTCCCGGCCGCTCAGGGTTATCAGGTGCAGCTCAGCCAGGTCAGCGAACGTCGCATCGTCTACCAGAGCGGTGCGCAAGGCATCACTGTGCTGGGCGAGTCGCTGGCGCTGACCCCTTTCACTCACGCTAGCGAGGTTGAACAATGAAAAAAGCCGTCGCCATTCGACACGTCAATTTTGAAAACCTGGGTATCCTTGGTTCTCTGCTCTCGCTGCGCGGCTATCAGATCGACTATTACGATGCCGGCCGCGATGATATTCGTGCTATCAATAATGAAGAGACCGATCTGTTGGTAGTGCTCGGCGGGCCGATCAGCGCCGCCCAACACTTTTCCGGTGAGCAGCGCTATGATTTTCTCGACCATGAATTAGCGCTGGTCAAACAGCGCCTGGCGCAGCGGCGACCGACCCTCGGGGTTTGTCTCGGCGCGCAGGTGATCGCCCAGGCACTGGGCGCCGACGTGATCTCGCTCGGCGTCAAAGAGATCGGCTTCGCCCCGCTGAGCACGCTCGCGGCGGAAGACGACTCGGTGCTGGCCCCGCTGGCCGATACGCCGGTGCTGCATTGGCACGGCGATATGTTCATGATCCCGGACGGTGCCCGCTGCCTGGCCGGCACGGCGATTTGCCCACATCAGGCTTTCGACTATCAGGGGTTCGCGCTCGGCCTGCAGTTCCATCTGGAGGCGGATCATCGCGATATCGAACGCTGGCTGATTGGCCATGCCTGCGAGCTGGAACTGGCCGGCGTTGCGCCACAGAGCCTGCGCGAACAGGCGGCGTGCCACGGCGCACAGCTGGAACAACGCGCGCGGCAGGTGTTCGCACGCTGGCTGGATAATAACGAACCAAGGATGTAACTCATGCAACAGTCTTCACCCTTGCGGTCACCGTCCATCGACGTGATCAGCATTCAATCTCAGGTGGTCTACGGCAGCGTCGGCAACGGCATCGCCTACCGCGCACTGCTGAAAAAGGGGCTGGAAGCGCTGCAGGTGCCGAGCGTGCTGTTCGGCTGCCCGCCCTATTACGGCAAGCCGCACGGCGGCGTCATTTCCGGCGAGTGGTTCGGCGGCTTTCTCGACGATCTGATTGCCCGCGGCGTGATGAAGCGCACCCGGGCGGTGATTGTCGGCTACCTGGGCGATGTGATGCAGTGCCATATTCTGGCCAACTGGCTGCAGCGGGTGCGCTCGCTCAATCCTCAGATAAAAATCTATATCGATCCGGTGATGGGCGATTACGGTGAAGGGATCTACGTGGATGAGCGCATCGTCAACTGCTATCGATCGCCGTTCCTGCGGCTGGCCAACGGCCTGACGCCGAACGGCTTCGAACTGGAACAGCTGTGCGGCCGACAACTGAGCAGCCGGGAGCAGACGCAGCACGCCGCGCAGGCGCTGTTGAACGACACCACCGAATGGGTGCTGGTCACCAGCGCGCCGGGCGTCGCACAGCACGAAGACGAGGTGGGATTGATGCTGGTCACCCGGCAGGAAACACAGTGCTTTACCCATCCGAAGGTTAAATCGGCGGTCAAAGGCACCGGCGATCTGTTCGCCGCATTGCTGGTCAGCCATCTGCTGCACGGCGCTGCGCTCGACGCGGCCGTGGTCGCCGCCGGGGGGGAAGTGTGCGACGTGCTGGCCGAAGCGGCACATTTCGGTTGGGAAGAAATCGGCAGCCTGCGGGCGTTAAAGCCGTAAGGCCGGTGGAGAGTCAGGGGCAGCGTGCCGCCCCTGATCACTATCAGCGTTTTTTCTTTTTGTTGAAATCCAGCTCGAAGGCGAACACGGCGCTCTGAATTTTGCGCTCCATCGCCAACCCCAGCTTGAGGAAACGGCATGACAGGCGCGAGAAGTGCACCACCTGATCGTTATCGTCGGTTTCCTGATCGTCGTTGACCACCACCAGCTCCATGTTGACCTTGAAGCTGCCGTAGCTGCCCAGATCCAACTCCGCTTTCTTGAACTGCAGGCCCGGCTGGAAGAAATCCGGTAGCGGCCCGTCGTAGCGCAAACCGACGCCGCCGGCAGACAGATCGTGGATCCGCAGCTCATAAGGCGTGCCGTCCGGGTATTCGCCGGTACAGAAGAATTGGCGCCAGTGTGGCGTGGTGATGCGGAACTGACGGCGGCGCTGGATGTAGACCAACTCCTGCGGCAGCCGGGTCGAGCAGGCCTGGACGCCTTGATGTTCGGTCAGTTCCGCCTGGCCGACGGAAAACTCGATTTTGGCGTCGTTGCTTTCAATCACGATGGTGCAGGCGCCGTCGATGGCATTTTCCGCTTCCTCACCGCTAAACACGATATTGTCCGGCCCGACGCTCAATAACAGACTTTGAAACCGGTGCTGCTGATTTTCTACGCGCAGCGGCGTGCGTTGTTTGCAAATTTCACGCAGAATCGCCAGAACTTCAAAACGCTCCCGTTTGATAAACAGTCCGTTATCGCTGTGCTCCACACGTCTCTCCTGACTTTTTTTCTAATGACGTATTACGTATTCCTTACGGTTATCATCTCTGGGAATATTCCTAAAGTCAAATTTGCCAACGCTGCCAGGCCTGCGGCAGCAGGCGTGCGAAACGTTTCGCCCACGCCTGCTGCCCGCGTTCATCGGCGATCAGATCCTGGCGGATTTCGATGCCGACATAAGGCAAACCGCGACGTTCCGCATGCACCGGCAACGTGTAGTCGGTGGCGTCGGTCATCGCATAGGGTTCGTTGATCCCCACCTGCAAATCCCCCTCTTCGCGCAGCAGTTCGGCCAGCAGCAGCGCAAATTCCGGGTAGCGGTTAAACAGCAGGCCCACCTGCCAGGGGCGCGATTCGCCCTTGAACACCGGCGTGAAGCTGTGCATGGCGATCACCGCCGTCGGCAGTTCGCGCAGTTGGCGTTGCCCCAGATGATCGTCGATGGCGTGGTGATACGGCAAAAATACCTCACGCTCGCGCGCCAGCGCGTGTTCGCCGTCGATGCCGATATTGCCGGGGATGGGCGTCAGTTCGGACAAAGGCGGGATCGAGCTGGCGATGCCGGGCGCCCGGTTGCAGTCGATCACCAGCCGTGAGTAACGCTGATGGATCAGCGTGGCGTCCAGTTGGCGGCTCAGATGGCGCGACACGCTCAGCGCGCCGATATCCCAGCCGATGTGGCGTTCAATCTCCCCCGGCGGCAAACCGAGGTCGCCAAGGGACTGCGGTATCGCCTTGCCGGCGTGATCGCACAGCAGCAAAAAAGGCGCTTTGCCGCGCGGGATTTCAACGGCAGCTGCGGGCGGTTCATCGGCGGACAATAACGGCGGGATAAACGAATGGGGCATGACGGGCTCCGGCGGTGGAAAGCAAAACGTTTATCGTAGCGCTATCCCGTCGCCGGCCCCAAGGTCGTGCTTAGATCAAAAAGGCATGAGTCAGACTGTAGTCATGCCGTCTCGGCTGGCTGTGGCTGGTGCACCGCGATATAACGCTGATAGCGCGACGGCTTGAGCCGCGTGGTATCCACCAGCACCAGTCCGTCGATACAGTTGTTGAACGCCGGATCGGTGCCGAAGTCGATGAACTGCACCCCACCCGGTTCGCACAGCTCGGTGTATTGCTTGTACAGCGTCGGGATCGAGCAGCCGATGTTGCTGAGCAGGCTCTTCAGCCGTACCAGATCTTCCTGGTAGTTGTCTCCGGCAAACTGCGCCAACACCTGCGGCAGCGACGCCGGATAAGGCCGGCGCGACTGCGCGAAGGCGTGATCCGGCGAGAAATAGAGCCGGTAGAAGGCGATCAGCAAATCGCGCGCCGCCAGCGGCATGCCGCCGGAGATCGACACCGGGCCGAACAGATAGCGATATTGCGGGTATTTCGACAGATAGGCGCCGATGCCCAGCCACAAATAGTCCAGCCCGCGCTTGCCCCAATAGGCCGGCTGAATGAAGCTGCGCCCCAGTTCGATGCCCTGCGCCAGGATCGGTTCCATATCGCGGTCGTAATGGAACAGGCTGTTGCTATAGATGCTTTCCAGCCCTTTGCGTTCGATTTGTTCGGCGGTGGGAATAAAACGATAGGCGCCGACGATCTCCAGCTCTTCCTCATCCCACAGCACCAGGTGGTAGTAATCGTCGTCGTAGCTATCCAGATCGCGGCGGCGGCCGGATCCTTCCCCCACCGCGCGGAAGGCGATCTCGCGCAGGCGTCCCAGCTCGCGCAGGATTGGCGTACGCGCTTCGTCACGGCGGCGATAGAGGTAGATGGTTTTACCGTCCGGCGTGACCCCCAACCGTTCGCAGTTCGCCAACGCCTTTTTCAGCTCCAGACGCTCTTCCGGCAGCGCGATCGGCGACTCGCTGGCGAACAGCCCCGGTTTGCCCTGGCCCAGGCGATAGACGTGGCGGCGAAAGCGCTCCGCCAGATCCTTGGCGCTGGTGTGGCCGTCGTGCCAGCTGGCGAACGGCACACGGCCGCCGACGCGGATCTTGATGCGCCCGCCCCGCTGCTGGAACATTTCACGCACCAGCAGCAGCGTCGACAGCGGCCGATAAACCAGCGAGGTAAAGTAGAACAGGTTGCTGTTGCGCGCGCTGATGTGGATCGGCACGATCGGCGCGCGCGCCTTGGCGGCCAGGCGCAGAAAGCCGGTATGCCAGTGGCCATCGCGGATGCCTTTCGGGCTCATGCGCGACACTTCGCCAGCCGGGAACAGGATCAGCGCGCCCTGATTGTCCAGTTGCTGCTGCATCCCTTCAATCTGTTTGCGGCTGGTTTTATAAGCGACGTTATCCACCGGCACGAACAGGTTGCGCAGCGGTTCGATATAGGTCAGCAGCTGGCTGGCCACCACTTTCACATCCGGGCGCACCGCCGCGACGGCGCGCAGCAGCACCAGGCCGTCGAGTGAGCCGATCGGGTGATTGGCGACGAGCACCACCGGCCCCTGGCTCGGGATGTTTTCCAGATCGCCGTCCACCAGCTCGCAGCTGAGGTTGAAGTAGTCCACCACCTGCTCGATCAGATCGAGCCCTTTCAGGTGGGGATAGTCGGCAGCGAACTGTTTGAATTCTTTTTCGAAGAGAAGGGTTCTTAGCAGGCTGCGCTGCCAGGCAGGGGTATTGCGGTGTGGAAATGCATCTTGCAACAGAGAATCCAGGCTGAACATCGCGTTATCTCCTGACGTAGTCGCTGCAAACTTAAGCCAGAGCCGTGACTCTGACGTGTCAGTTACATGACAATAAAATGAATCCATCGACTATCAGGTATAGCAAAGTAATGGCGATTTGGGAGCGAAAGACGCATTTTCGCCCCCACTTGCCCTCACATCGGCGCCAGCAGCGCTTCGATGCGGCGGTTCACCGCTTCGCGCAAGCGCAGCAGCGGCCCGGCCTGGTGCGGATAACGCTTGAAGGTAATGCGCATGCCCAGCTCGCGTTCGATCAGCGCCTCAACCGTCGCTCGGTCGGTCAGACTCTCCAGCAGCTGCAGCGCGCGCATGTCCTGCAGCCCCTGATGCAGCACCCGCAGGCGCAGCGACTCCACCGGCTGCAGATCCTCGCCCGGATAGACCACGAACGGATCGCCGGAGGGAAACGCATGGCCGCTGTCGGTCACGGCGTAAGGGTTGATGCGCTCGCGCGAATGAGCGCTGTTATAGAAGTTGAATCCCCAATGCAGGAAGCCGGCGATGCGGTACAGATAGAGCTGCACGCCCAATATGCGGTTGCGCGCCGAAGGCTGGGCGAAGAACCGGTTGGCGACCTCGGTCTTCTGTACGCAGCAATAATAGGCCCACAGGCCAGGCACCCGGTGTTCGATAAAGGGTTCGATATGATCGGTGGCAGCGACCGGGATTTCCACCAGGCCTCGCTGATAGAAAGCGAAATCCGACAGCGCATCGAAGGTGCGAAAGCCATCCAGCAATGGGCGTAGCGCGGCGCTGGCGCGCTGGTAGGCCGCCAGGTTGTCCAGCGTCGGCTCATCGGAAACATGGAACCACACCTGCCGTTCCAGCCCCCGTTCGCGGAACCAGGCGGTCAACGCCGGCAGCAGCGCCTGCAGAAAACGCTGGTACGCTTCGCCCTGCGCATCGGTGTGCCAGCCGAAAAGCGGTCGCGCCTCGCCCTGCTCCTCCACCACGATCTTCGGCGCATGCGCCGCGCCCCATTGGGTAAACAGCGGCGCGATTTCGAAGTGCTCGATGCCCTCTTCCTGCGCCAACGCCACCCACTGCGCCAGGCGGCTGAAATCGAAGCCATACCCCTGCGCCGAACGCATCACCCTCACCAGCTGCACCGTGGTGCGTTCGCCGCCGACGGCGGTATCCAGCGGTGGCGTAAACAGCGGCGTCAGCAGCATATTGACGCCGGCCTGCACCGCGCAGCGCACAAAGTTGCGCACCGCGCGCCAGTAATCCGGGCTGAACACCGCCAGGCGATAGTAATCCGCCAGGCAGTCGGTATGCAGCCACTCGGTATGCAACAGCGTTTGCGGCGGCAACGCCGCCGGCACCAGATGCAGCGTCAGCGTGGCCTCGGCCAGCGCTTCTCCGGTTTGCGCATCCAGCAGCCGCAGGGTCAACGGAAAGTCACCAGCCAGTTGCGCGTCGGCCGGCGGCGTCAAGGTCAGCCACAGGCTGCCATAATAGCGGCAGGCGGCAAAAAAACGCCGTTGCGGCAGCGGCATCAGCGGATCGGGAAATAAGCCCGGCTCGGTCGTCAGGTAATTCTCATCGATCTCGCGATAACAGGGAAAACCGCTCGGTACCGATTGCACCTGGCGCACGCTGATATACGCCGCCAGCGGTCCGTCAAGTTGATAACTGAGCTCATGGCGAGTCTCGTTGCCCGGGGTTTGCAAACAGTACACCGCCTGCCAGGAAAGCACCTCGTTATTTAACCCGCTCAGCCGATTTTCCACGGCAACGGGCGGCATATTTTGGCGATGAAATACTTTCTCCAGGCAATGCGTAAATACCAGAGACAGGCGCATGATAATCGGCCCTCTTTATTTTGGATAAATCAATATTGTGAAATCCAGGCTAACGTCTTTTATCGCCACAGACAATAGCCGGCAATAAAAAACGTTCCTGCACCCTCCTCTGACAGCCACAGCAAGATTTTTTTGTTTATTTGCATCACAAAAATGAAAGAAGCAGAAGCTTGCACAATAAAAATGTTTTTAATCCCCATTATGGTGCAAGGGTTATCAGTTATTCCTATGTCTGCGAAGGCCGCTAAATGCCGCGCCACCGGGGAAAAAACCCGTCAAAAGGTTAACAAATTGTGAATAAACACACCTTTCACTTGGCCGTCAAAGCCTTTTGATTTTAACAACAATGAAACATTCACACCCCTTTTTTGGGCATCCGGGGGTGTATTGACACATTGAAAGTTAAGGGATAGAAAGAATTTACGTTGCGAAAAACGCTATTCGTCGCTCACCGAGGGGAAAGCAATGTCACCAATAAAAAATACCGGCCGCCTGCTGGCGCACTCTATTCTTGCCAGTGCAATATTATTACCCACGCTGCTCCACGCCGCAGATAAAATAACATTACGCTATGCCGTTTGGGACAGAAACCAATTACCCGCCGAACAGGAGATTGCTAAGCGATTTGAGCAGGCCAACCCGGATATAAAAATAGAAATAGAATTAACCCCCTCGGCGCAATATTTCGTTAAATTAGATTCCGCTGCCGCCGGCGGCGTGGCGCCGGATATATTCTGGATTAATATGCCTTATTTTGTGCAGTACGCCAAAAACGGCATTATGGAGCCGCTGGCGCCCTATATTAAGGACAGCGGCCTTAAGCTGGACGACGTGGTCGCCAGCTCGGTGAAAGCCTACCAGTATGGCGGCCAACAGATGGCCATCCCGCGCGACGTCGATTCCATCGCCGTGTGGTACAACAAAAAACTGTTCGATCAGGCCGGCGTCAGCTACCCCACCAGCGACTGGAGCTGGGACGATCTGAAAAGCAAGGCTACCGCGCTGAAAAACGGGCTGAAAGGCACGGCCTTCCCGCTGGTGATGGATCTCAGCATCGACGGCCAGGACAGCTACATGAACCTGCTGTTCCAAAACGGCAATCACATCGTGCCGAAAGACGGCCAGCCCACCGACATCGCCAATGACAAATCCCTCTGGGTCTACCAGCAGCTGCAGGGCATGATGAAAGACGGCCTGATGCCAAGCGCCCAGCAGATGAGCGAAGTCAAAACCGAGAACATCTTCCAGTCCAACCGCGCCGCGATGGTCTATGCCGGCTCCTGGCTGGCGGCACCGTTCGCCAATAACCCGCTGATCAACGACCACATCGGCGTGGTGATGATGCCGAAAATTGAACGCCAGTCCGGCGTGGCGCACAGCCTGGCCTTCGCCATGTCGGCCAAAAGCGCCCATAAGCAGGCCGCCTGGAAATATATCGCCTTCATGAGCAGCGAAGCCTCGCAGGCGGAGCTGGCCAAGGTGGTGATCCCGGCCAACAAGACGGCGGCCAAGGTCTGGGCGCAGCAGATTCAGAAAGTCGACGTTTCGCCTTATATCCAGACCCTTGAAGTGACCCAGGCTTACCCCACCGCCGGCACCAATACGCCGAAGTGGCAGAACATGTGGATAGCCAGCCTGAAGAAGATCTTTATGGGCGCGGACGCTAAGCAGGAAATGGACAAATCGGTCAAGAAGATCGCGCGCGTCATGGAGCAGTAATCGCCCCGCCGCGGCGCGCAGCCCCGAGCGCGCGCCGCGGTGGACCCACGATGAACGTCATAGGTGAGGAATGGCAACATGTCGCTGGCAGAAACGGCTACGGTCACCCTGAAACCATCCCGGCGCACCGCCCGCCCCGCGCTCAATCGGCTCGAACGCGCCGAACGCTTCTGGGGCTGGGTGATGATCCTGCCGCTGTTGTTGGGGGTGACGGTGTTTTACCTGATCCCCTTTTTGCAAAACATTTTTTACAGCTTTACCGATCTGAACCAGTTCATGCGCTGGAGCAGCATCAGCGTCGATAACTATCTCAACCTGTTCGAAGACGACGACTTCTACACCGCCGCCGCCAACACCTTGTTCTACGTGGTGGTGTGCGTGCCGATCAGCCTGAGCCTGTCGCTGCTGCTGGCGATCGGCCTCAATCAGAACATCCGCGGCAAAGGCCTGCTGCGCACCCTGCTGTTCCTGCCGGCGGTCACCATGCCTGCGGCGGTGGCCATGGTGTGGCAATGGCTGTTCAACAAGGATTTCGGCCTGATCAACCAGGCGCTGGGCCTGCTGCACATTGCGCCGGTCGCCTGGCTGTCCGATCCGGACGTGGTGCGCATCAGCGTGTCCATCATCATCATCTGGTCGTCGCTGGCGCTGAAGATCATCATTTTGCTGGCCGGGCTGCAGAGCATTCCGCGCCAGCTGTACGAGGCGGCGGATATCGACGGCATCGGCACCCTGCGCCGCTTCTTCTGCATCACGTTGCCGATGATGGTACCGACGCTGTTTTTCGTGTCGGTGATGAGCTTTATCGAGATCCTGCAAATCTTCGACGTGGTGTTCCTGATGTTCGACCGCGCGCTGGTGGAAAACGACGTGATGACCGTCACCAACCTGTTCTACAAGTACGCGTTTTACCTGCAGGAAAAAGGCTACGCTTCCGCCATCACCGTGGTGCTGTTCGCCGTCACGCTGGTGATCACCCTGATTCAAATGGCGATCGGCAAGCGCCTGAAAGTCAGCTGAGGAGCTGCACATGAACGCAAGCAAGAAAACGCTGGTGTACCTGTTTATGGGGCTGGCGGCGCTGGCCTCGGTGGTGCCCTTTATCTGGATGCTGGTGACCTCGCTGAAAACCCAGGCCGAGAGCATTCAGATCCCGCTGACGCTGCTGCCGGCGCACCCTAGCCTGCAGGCCTACGGTCGGGTGATGCACGAAATCCCGTTCGCCGGCTTTTACCTCAACTCGCTGCTGGCGACTTTCTTCACCGTCACCCTGCAGATGGCGATCGCTACCCTTGCCGCCTATGGCTTCTCGCGCCTGCATTTTCGCGGCCGTGACGCGGTGTTTCTGGTATGCGTGTCGATCCTGATGGTGCCCGGTCAGGCATTTCTGATCCCGCAATTCCTGGTGGTACAGAAGCTGGGGCTGGTCAACAGCATCACCGGGTTGGTGCTGCCGGGCATTTTCAGCGTTTACGCCACCTTCCTGCTGCGCCAGTTCTTCCTGGCGGTACCGAAGGAAATGGAAGAAGCGGCTTTGATCGACGGCTACAGCTACTTCGCCATCTTCTGGCGCATCATGCTGCCGCTGATCCGGCCAGGCATTATCGCCTGCGTCATCATCAATGGCCTGTGGAGCTGGAACAACCTGATGTGGCCGCTGATCGTCAATACCACCACCGAGAAGCTGACGCTGCCGGTTGGCCTCGCCTCTCTCTCCAGCCGCGCCGGGGTGGAATACCCGTTGCTGATGGCCGGGGCGCTGATGGCGGTGATCCCGATGTTGATGCTGTTCATTATTTTCCAACGCTATTTCATCCAGGGCATCGCCAGCGCCGGGGTGAAAGGCTAACGCGCAGACAAGGTAAACGACATGGCCGGAATTCAGTTAAACAGCGTTAAAAAAGTCTACCCCAACGGTTTCCACGCGCTGCACGGCGTCGATCTGGAAATTGAAGACGGGGAATTTATGGTGTTCGTCGGCCCGTCCGGCTGCGCTAAGTCTACCCTGCTGCGGATGATCGCCGGGCTGGAGAGCGTCAGCGAGGGGCAGATCCTGATCCACGATCGCTGCGTCAACGACAGCATGCCGAAGGATCGCGGCATCGCCATGGTGTTCCAGAACTATGCGCTGTACCCGCACATGACGGTGTACAAGAACATGGCGTTCGGCCTGATCGGCAAAGAGAGCAAGGCCGAGATCGACCGCCGGGTGCGCGACGCGGCGGAAAAACTGGAGATCACCAACCTGCTGCAGCGCAAGCCGGGCCAGCTTTCCGGCGGCCAGTGCCAGCGGGTGGCGGTCGGCCGAGCCATCGTGCGCAAGCCCAAGGTGTTCCTGTTCGATGAGCCGCTGTCCAACCTCGACGCCAAGCTGCGAGTGTCGATGCGTGTACAGCTGATCGAACTGCACAACCAGCTGAAGCAGGAAGGCGCCGCCGCCACCATGGTGTACGTCACCCACGATCAGGTCGAAGCGATGACCATGGGCGATCGCATTTGCGTGATGAATCGCGGCGCCATCATGCAGGTGGATAAACCGATCAATCTGTACCACCACCCCGCCAACCGTTTCGTCGCCGAGTTTATCGGCAGCCCGTCGATGAATTTGCACGATCTGGCGATCGTGCGCGACGGCCAAACGGTGCGGCTGCGTATCGGCCTGCAGCACCAGCTCGATCTGCCGCCGGCGCTGCAACGGCAGTTGGCCGACTACCCGCATGCGCGGGTGTGTCTCGGCATCCGGCCGGAGTCCCTGCGGCTGTGTGCGCCCGGCAGCGCCAACTGTTTCCCGGCGCAGATCGTCACCATCGAGCGCATGGGCAACGAAGAGTTGCTGCACTGCGAACTGGCTGACCTGCGCTTCGTGCTGCGCATGGCGTCGCTGCCGGACTGGGAGCCGCGCCTCGGCGAAAGCATTCATCTGGCATTCGATCTGACGCGCGCGCATTTGTTCGACGAGCTCAGCGGCCAAAACCTCAAATAACAACAGCGGAGTATCAGCAATGTCGTCAACACAACCCAACAACGTTGCCCAGCGCCCGGTGCGGGTGCTGGTCGTCGGCGCCGGTGCGCGCGGTGAAATCTACTCGCGCTATGCGCTGGCGCACCCCGATTTGATGCAGGTGGTGGCGGTGGCGGAACCGCGCGATGCCTACCGCGAGCCGTTCGTGGTGCAGCACGCCATCGCGCCGGAAAACGTCTTCACCGACTGGCGCCAGGCCGCCGACGCCGGCAAGCTGGCCGACGCGGTGCTGATCTGCACTCAGGATCAGATGCACCTAGAGCCGGCGCTGGCCTTCGCCCGTCAGGGCTACGCCATGCTGCTGGAAAAACCGCTGTCGCCGGACGCCGACGAGTGCCGGGCCATCGTCGCAGAGGTCGTGCGCCAAAAGCTGATCTTCTCAGTCGGCCACGTACTGCGCTATACCCGCTATACCCAAAAGCTCAAACAGCTGCTGCGCGATGGCGCGATCGGCGACATCGTCAGCCTGCAACACTTAGAACCGGTTGGCTACTGGCATCAGGCGCACTCCTTCGTGCGCGGCAACTGGCGCAACGATCAACAGGCCGCGTTTATGCTGTTGCAGAAATCCTGCCACGACATCGACTGGATCCGCTACGTGATGGAACAGCCCTGCGAACAGGTCAGCTCCTTCGGCAACCTGCACCACTTCCACCAGGAAAACCAACCGGCCGGCGCGGCGGACAACTGCCTGGATTGTGCGGTGGAGGCAGCCTGTCCCTATTCCGCCAAACGCATCTATCTGGGCGACGACCACAAGGCCACGCCCGGTTTTCTGCGGGTGCTGACGCCGGAACCCGACCAGACGACGCTGCGGGCGGCGCTGCGCGACGGGCCCTACGGCCGCTGCGTCTACCGCTGCGACAATAACGTGGTCGACCATCAGGTGGTCAACATGCAGTTCGCCGGCGGCCGCACTGCGTCGTTCACCATGACGGCCTTCACTCGCCACGAAGATCGCCACACCCGCATCTTCGGCAGCCGCGGCTGCCTGGAAGGCGACGGCCGCCATATCCGCATCACCTCGTTCCTCGACGACGGCGAAACGCATTACGACACCGACGCCGGCCAGGATCTGCACGCGATGGGTGGCCACGGCGGCGGCGACTACTACCTGATGCAGCACTTTATCGCGGCCATTCGCGCCAACGATCCGAGCCAGGTGCTGGCCGGCCCGGCCGAAGCGCTGGAGAGCCACCTGATGGTGTTCGCCGCCGAACGCGCACGCCGTGAAGCGGCGGTGATCGCCCTGAACGGAGCCTGAAGCATGGCCACGACAGAGATGCGTTACGGCTTCGACATCGGCGGCACCAAGATTGAAATGGCCGCTTACGATCGCCGGCTCAATCAGGTGTTGATCCAGCGGGTGCGCACCCCTACCAGAGATTACGGCGAATTCGTGGCCTGCATCGCCGGGCTGGTCGAGCAGGCGGATCGCGAACTGCATACGCGCGGCAGCATCGGCATCGGTTTACCGGGGATCACCGATCCCGTCAGCCGCCGCCAGCTGGCGGTCAACGTGCCCTGCCTGACCGGGCATTGCCTGGCGGATGATTTAACGCGGGCGCTGGCGCGGCCGATCGCCATCGAGAACGATTGCCGCTGTTTCGCGCTGTCGGAAGCCAGTACGCCGCAAACCGCACACCTGCCGCTGGTGTTCGGCGCCATCATCGGCACCGGCGCCGGCGGTGGCCTGGTGGTGAACCGGCAACTGCATAAGGGACGCAGCGGCGTGGCGGGTGAATGGGGCCATATGCCGATCTCGGCCCAGTTGGCGCAGCGTTACGATCTGCCGCTGTTCGGCTGCAACTGTGGGCTGACCGGCTGCTTTGAGCGCTACGTCTCCGGCAGCGGACTGCTGGCGCTGAGCCGCCATTTCGCCCATCCGGCCGCCGACGTGCCAGCGCTGGTCGCCAGCTATCGTGCCGGTGATGCGCTCGCGCATCGGCTGATGACGATTTACGTCGACATTCTGGCCAGCGCGCTGGCCGGCTTACAGCTGCTGCTGGATGTTGATGCCTTCGTGCTGGGCGGTGGATTGTCCAACGTCGGCGAGCTTTACCGGCTGTTGCCGCCGGTGATGCGGCGCTGGCTGCTGCCGGGCGTGGAACCGGCGGCGGTGTTCCCGCCGGTGCACGGTGACAGCAGCGGCGTACGCGGCGCGGCGCTTTTACGCGCGCCGGCATAAAAAAACAGTGAAAGCCTGGCGGTTGTCGAGCGATCGTTGCGGCTTTCGGCCTCGACGGGCTGAATAATTAAATGCCGGGAATTGGCGACTGAAAAATAACGAATTTGCCGTTTTCACTTTGCGTTAACACCGCTTTCGGTTGGCATTAAACTGAAAGCAAAATTAAATATAACCACCTGATAGATATAGATATTTTAAAATTAATCGATTGCATTTCAGTGTTTCGTTTGCTGTAATTCGCCACGAACAACTGAAAGCGCTCCGGTCGGTATCGCTGCGGCTTATTAAGCCGCGGTCGGGCACGGCTACAGGTAAATCAGGAGTCTGCGTTAATGATCAATACCGCAAAACGCCGGGAATTAATTATCGACCAGCTGTGCCGCGAGGGCACGGTGCGCGTGGAGCAGCTCAGCCAGCAGTTTTCGGTGTCCAGCGTCACCATCCGCAGCGATCTGCGCCAGCTGGAAAAACACGGCTGCGCGGTGCGCGCCTACGGCGGCGCTATGTTGAACAAACAGTTCGCCTTCGACCGCCCATTGCAGGACAAGGGCCGCCTCAATCGCGACGTAAAACACGTCATCGCCTGTGCGGCCGCGGCGCTGATTGAAGACGGCGATGCCGTCATCCTCGACTCCGGCTCCACCACCAGCCAGATGGCGCCGCAGTTGGCGGGGAAAAAGGATCTGGTGGTGATGACCAACGCGCTCAACATCGCCTTCGAATTAGCCAGCAACGAGCAGATCGATCTGATGGTGGTCGGGGGCAGCGTGCGCCGCAAAGCCTGGTCGCTTTACGGCCCTGCCGCCGAACAGCAGCTGCGCCAATACCGGTTCGACAAGCTGTTTCTCGGCGTCGACGGTTTCGATCTCACGAGCGGCATCACCACGCCGGATCCGGGCGAAGCGCAGCTGAACCGCGTGATGTGCGAGGTGGCGCGTGAAGTGATCGCCATCGCCGACGCCAGCAAATTCGGCCGCACCAGTTTTTGCATGATCCGCGAAATCGGTCAGATCCACCGTCTGGTCACCGACAGCCGCATTCCGGCGCACTACCTGCAGGCGCTGCACCATTTAGGGATCGACGTGATTATCGCCGACCGTTAACCGAGGCTTTTTAAGGAGCTGTCATCATGAACGCGTATTTCTCTTACGAGGCGGATTGGCTGAAGCAGCGCAACGCCTGGCACACCGCCGCAGAAATTTGGCAACAGCCGGATCTGTGGGCAGCGCTGCACCGGCAGCTGCAGGATCAACAGGCGCAGTGGCAGCCGTTCCTGGCGCCGCTGCTGGCCAATCCGCGCCTGCAGATCGTCCTGTGCGGCGCCGGCAGTTCGGCATTTGCCGGCCGTGCCCTGGCGCCCTGGCTGCGCGAACGCACCGGCCGCGACGTGGTAGCCTACGGCACCACCGATATCGTCGCCAACCCGCTGCAGTATCTCGACCCTGATCGGCCGACGCTGCTGGTCTCTTTCGCCCGCTCGGGCAACAGCCCCGAAAGCGTGGCGACGGTGGAGCTGGCCGACCAGCTGCTGCCGGAAAGCTATCACCTGATGCTAGTGTGCAACCCGGACAGCCGGCTGGCTCAGTACGCGCATCGGCGTGACAACGTCTGTTCGTTGGTGATGCCGCAAGGTTCCAACGATCAGAGCTTCGCCATGACCTCCAGCTTCAGCTGCATGATGCTGAGCGCCGCGCTGCTGCTCGGCCCAACGTCGCTCGAGGCCGCCCAAGCACCGCTGAGTGCCATGGTGCAGCGCTGCCGAGAACTGCGTGAAACGCTGCAGGCGCAGGTGAAAGCGCTGGCCGCCAGCGGCTTCCGCCGCTACATCACCCTCGGCGGCAGCTGCTTTACCGGCCTCGCCGAAGAGGCCTCACTTAAGATGCTGGAGCTGACCGCCGGCCGCATCGTTACACGCTACGACTCGCCGCTCGGCCTGCGCCACGGCCCGAAATTCATGGTCGACGGCCAGACGTTGGTGGTGCTGATGTTCTCCCACGACGACTACGCCCGCCAGTATGACCGCGATCTGTGGAACGAGCTGCAGCGCGACGGGCTGGCGATGCAGTTGGTCGGATTGACCGGCGAACGCCAACCCCTGTCCGACGCTCTGCTGAATATGCACGACGCGGCTGACGATATCTGGCTGCTGTTCCCGTATCTGCTGTTCACCCAGATGCTGGCCTTCGAGAGTTCGCTGGCGCTGGGGCTGACCCCGGACAACCCTTGCCCGACCGGCGAGGTCAACCGGGTGGTGAAAGGCGTGACGATTTACCGTTTTCCCTCCCCTGAGTTGTAAGGAGATCCCATGTATCTGATAGCCAATCGAGAAATGCTGCTCAAGGCACAGCGCCAGGGTTACGCCGTTCCGGCGTTTAACGTCCACAATCTGGAAACCGTGCAGGTGGTGGCGGAGACCGCCGCCGAGCTGCGCTCACCGGTGATCATGGCCGGCACGCCCGGCACCTTCAGCTACGCCGGCACCGACTACCTGATCGGCATTTGCCAATCGGCCGCGCACCGCTACGATTTGCCGCTGGCGCTGCATCTGGATCATCACGAAGAGCTGGACGACATCGAGCACAAGGTGAAAAGTGGTATCCGCTCGGTGATGATCGACGGTTCCCATCTGCCGTTCGAGCAGAACATCGCCAAGGTGGCCGCCGCAGTGGCCCTGTGCCACCGCTATGGCGCCAGCGTGGAGGCGGAGCTGGGCCGCCTGGGCGGGCAGGAAGACGATCTGATCGTCGATACCGCGGACAGCTTCTATACCGACCCGATGGCGGCACGCGAGTTTGTCGCCGCCACCGGCATCGATTCGCTGGCGGTGGCGATCGGTTCCGCCCACGGCCTGTATCACGGTGAGCCGAAGCTGGACTTCGAGCGCCTGGCGCTGATCCGCGAACAGGTGGACGTGCCCCTGGTGCTGCACGGCGCCTCCGGCATTCCGGAAGCGATGGTCAAGCGCGCGATTTCGCTCGGCGTCTGCAAAGTCAACGTCGCTACCGAACTGAAAATCGCCTTCGCCGATGCGGTAAAAAGCTACTTTTCGCAGCACCCGGATGCTAACGATCCGCGCAAATACATCGTCCCCGGCAAGCTGGCGATGAAAGAAGTGGTGGCGGAAAAGATCCGCATCTGCGGCAGCAGTGGCATGCTGTAAGCCCGCTCTCGCCCCCGGTTCCTGCCGTTACACCACGGGGGCGAAAACATCCCGCCATTCCCCGCTTTCCTGAGAGAACGATCACAGCCTTTTACCCTGCCCGCACCGGAAACCATTAACCGGTCTTCACTATGATCCAAATCATGGTTTTGCTCACCCTACCTCCCTATTATCAAATCCATTGGATGAAGGCAGTAGGAATTTTGCCCATTCGTTTTTATTTCGCCACACGAAATAGCTTATTTAATAAAAACAAGCATGCTTGTTTTTAATTGGCAGCATTCTTTACTCTAAGAGGAACAGCGTATGAACCATTACTTAGCCGTATTAAGCGCATTGGTCATTCTGCCCTTCGCTCTGCAAGCAAAACCGCTTTCCGGAAGCCAGGTCGCCTCCGGCGTCGTGCGCTTCACCGGCGCCATTACTACGCCAACCTGCGCCATCACACATCAGGATGAACAGCTTATCTCCAACTGTTTCGGCAAAGTGACGGAATATCAGAACGGGTATATTTCTTCTTCGTTAAAAGAGATGCCAAAAGAATTAGTCTCTGCCGTCACCAGTGAAATGGTGAATAACAATCCCTATTTAAAGCGTGTGACCATCAGCTATAAGTAACCCCAATGTGTCAATGCTTGATGAAATAATAAACAAGAAACAACTTGTCTTGATAACTTATAAATTTATTTTATAAATTCGTCGAACAATGACTCCCTGGCTTCCCCTGAGCCGCCTATTTGGGTAACCCTGCGGTTGCCCATCAACATGTCCGAAATCCGCCATCGTCTCCCTCCGTTTCATGCGATAATCCCCACACTAAACCGAGGAGTGATCCAGATGCAGACTTTTTTGATTGATCGTACCGCTACGCCGGTGGGTGAACTGGTGCTGATTGCCGATGAACAGGGGCGCCTGCGGGCGATTGACTGGACCGATCACGAAGCGCGCCTCATGAAGCTGCTGAATACCCACTACCGCGCCGATCGCTTCACCCTGCGCGAACAGCGCGATCCCAGCGGGCTGACCGACGCCATGCAGCGCTATTTCGCCGGTGAACTGAGCATTATCGATCGGTTGCCGGTGATGACTGCCGGCACCGAGTTCCAACGCACCGTGTGGCAACAGCTGCGCCAAATCCCCTGCGGCGAGATCCTGACCTACGGCCAACTGGCGCAACGCATCGGCCGTCCGACCGCCTCGCGCGCGGTCGGCATGGCCAACGGTTCAAATCCGATCAGCATCGTGGTGCCCTGCCACCGAGTGATCGGTTCGCAGGGCGCGCTGACCGGCTATGCCGGCGGCGTACAACGCAAGCAGTGGCTGCTGCAGCACGAAGGCTACCTGCCGAAAAATTTGCTGTAGCCACCTATCCAGCGCCATTGTTTGGCGCTGCTTAATAAAACACATTGCTCTACGCCGCGCGCGTGACCACTTGGGTACTATTAATAGCTTGTGTGAATAAAACGCATAAGTCACAAATAATACTCATAACTTCAGTCCCATACAGAATAATCGGCGGCATGTGTGCGCAAAATTCGCACACAATACCCCTATTCATGCTAATGCCACCCTTATCAGCTGCAGCAAAAGATGTTAAAATTGACTCATATCAATTATTGAATGAGCGTAATCTATGATCCCGGAAAAACGCGTGATTCGTCGTATCCAGTCTGGTGGTTGTGCGATCCATTGCCAGGACTGCAGCATCAGCCAGCTGTGCATTCCTTTCACCCTTAATGCTCACGAGCTGGACCAGCTCGACAACATTATCGAGAGGAAAAAGCCCATCCAGAAAGGCCAGACCCTGTTCAAGGCCGGCGACGAGCTGAAATCGCTGTACGCGATCCGTTCCGGGACCATCAAAAGCTACACCATCACCGAGCAAGGCGACGAGCAAATCACCGGTTTCCACCTGGCGGGTGACCTGGTGGGCTTCGATGCCATCGGCGGCCTGAAGCACCCGAGCTTCGCCCAGGCGCTGGAAACCTCGATGGTGTGCGAGATCCCGTTCGAGACCCTCGACGATCTGTCCGGCAAAATGCCCAACCTGCGTCAGCAGATCATGCGGCTGATGAGCGGCGAGATCAAAGGCGATCAGGACATGATCCTGCTACTGTCGAAGAAAAACGCCGAAGAGCGCCTGGCGGCGTTCGTTTACAACCTGTCGCGCCGCTTCGCGGAGCGCGGTTTCTCACCACGCGAGTTCCGGTTGACCATGACCCGCGGCGACATCGGCAACTACCTCGGCCTGACGGTGGAAACCATCAGCCGCCTGCTGGGCCGCTTCCAGAAAAGCGAAATCCTCAGCGTGAAAGGCAAATACATCACCATCGAAAATGCCGACGCCCTGTCGGTGCTGGCCGGAACGCCACGTATCAACGTGACCGTCAACGCCTAATTCCCCTGCCGGATCAACATTTCACCGAAATTGTTGATCCGGCACGCTTCTGTTGTTGTTCTGTTTTTCAATGTTGGGTTACTCTGTAAATTAACAGACTGTTGATTTCAGCTGTAAGGAGGCCCTATGGCGAAGTATCAGAATCTTCTGGTGGCTATTGACCCCAATCAGGACGATCAGCCGGCATTGCGCCGCGCCGTGTACCTGGTAAAACGGAACGGCGGGCGCATCAAAGCCTTCCTACCCATTTACGACTTCTCTTACGAAATGACGACCCTGCTCTCCCCGGACGAAAGAACGGCGATGCGGCAAGGTGTGATCAGCCAACGCGCCGCCTGGATCAACGAGCAGTGTCGTTTCTATCTCAACGACGGCGTGCCGATCGAAATCAAAGTGGTCTGGCATAACCGCCCCTTCGAAGCCATCATTCAGGAAGTGCTTTCTGGCCAACATGACCTGCTGCTGAAAATGGCGCACCAGCACGACCGGTTGGAGTCGGTGATCTTTACCCCCACCGACTGGCACCTGCTGCGCAAATGCCCTTGCCCGGTGTGGATGGTGAAAGACCAGCCCTGGCCGGAAGGCGGCAAAGCGCTGGTGGCGGTCAACCTGGCCAGCGAAGAACCCTATCACGACCCGCTCAATATCAAACTGGTGCAAGAAACCGTCGAACTGGCGCAAAACGTCAACCAGACCGAGGTTCACCTGGTCGGCGCCTATCCCGTCACGCCGATCAACATCGCCATCGAACTGCCCGACTTCGACCCGAGCGTCTACAACGACGCCATTCGCGGCCAGCACCTGATCGCCATGAAAGCGCTGCGGCAGAAATTCTGCATTAAGGAAGAGTTCACCCACGTAGAAAAAGGCCTGCCGGAAGAGGTGATCCCCGATCTGGCCGAACACCTGCAGGCCGGCGTGGTGGTGCTGGGCACCTTGGGCCGCACAGGCATTTCAGCCGCCTTTATCGGCAACACCGCGGAACATGTGATCGATCATCTGAAATGCGACCTGCTGGTGATTAAACCGGAAAACTTCAACTGCCCGATCGAGGCGGATGAAGACGACGAACACGACGACGAAGATTAAGCTTCGCGCATAAAAAACGGGCCGCTAAGCGGCCCGTTTTTCTTTGGTTGCCCAATTTTACTTCTGCAACGCCCGCAGAATCGCTTCCACGCTGTCTTTGGCGTCGCCAAACAGCATCTGAGTGTTCTCCTTGAAGAACAGCGGGTTTTGCACGCCGGCGTAGCCGGTGTTCATCGACCGTTTGAACGCGATCACGTTCTGCGCTTTCCACACTTCCAGTACCGGCATGCCAGCGATCGGGCTGCGCGGATCTTCCAGCGCCGCCGGGTTCACCGTGTCGTTGGCGCCGATCACCAGCACGGTGTCGGTATCCGGGAAATCTTCGTTGATTTCATCCATCTCCAGCACCACATCGTACGGCACCTTCGCCTCCGCCAGCAGCACGTTCATGTGGCCCGGCAAGCGCCCGGCGACCGGGTGAATACCGAAACGGACCTTCACGCCGCGCGCCCGCAGTTTCTCGGTGATTTCCGCCACCGGATATTGCGCCTGTGCCACCGCCATGCCGTAACCCGGGGTGATGATCACCGAGGTGGAGTTCTTCAACTGCTCGGCCACCTCTTCCGCCGTGGTTTCACGGTATTCGCCCATCTCTTCGGCATCGCCGGTGGATGAACCGTCACTGCCGAAACCGCCGGCGATCACGCTGATAAACGAACGGTTCATCGCCTTACACATGATGTAAGACAGGATAGCCCCCGAAGAGCCCACCAGCGCGCCGGTGACGATCAGCAGATCGTTGCTCAGCATGAAGCCCGCCGCGGCCGCGGCCCACCCTGAGTAAGAGTTGAGCATCGACACCACCACCGGCATGTCGGCGCCGCCGATCGAGGCAACCAGATGCCAGCCGAACGCCAGCGCGATCGCCGTCATCAGCAGCAGCGTCACCACCTGCCAGCCCACGCTGTCGGCGCGCACGAACGCCACCAGCAGCAAGAACGAGATCACCAGCGCCGCCAGGTTCAGCTTGTGGCGATTCGGCAGCATCAGCGGCTTGGAAGAGATGATGCCGCGCAGCTTACCGAAGGCGACGATCGACCCGGTGAAGGTCACCGCACCGATAAAGATGCCGAGGAACACTTCGGTCAGATGGATATTCGCCATCACCGGTTCCATCGGCGCGCCGTGATCCAGGTAGCTATTGAAACCGACCAGCACCGCGGCCAGGCCAACGAAGCTGTGCAGCACCGCCACCAGTTCCGGCATTTCGGTCATCTCGACCTTCTTCGCCAGATAGACGCCGATCGAACCGCCGATGATCATGGCGATGATGATCCAGCCGACGTTGCCGGAATCCGGCCCCAGAATGGTGGCGAGCAGCGCGATCGCCATACCGGCGACGCCGAACAGGTTGCCCTGCTTCGACGTTTCATGACGCGACAGGCCCGCCAGGCTGAAAATAAACAAAATAGCGGCAACAATGTATGCAGCTGTAACCAATCCTCCAGACATTTGTTACCCCTTAGTTCTTGCGGAACATCTTCAGCATGCGCTGAGTGACGGTGAATCCACCAAAAATGTTGATGCTGGCGATCAGCACGGCGATAAAGGAGAGGAAACTCACCCAGCCGCCGTGGCCAATTTGCAGCAGCGCACCGACCACGATAATCCCTGATATCGCGTTGGTGACCGACATCAACGGAGTATGCAGCGCATGGCTGACGTTCCAGACCACGTAGTAACCGACCACGCAGGCCAGCGCGAACACGGTAAAGTGCGACAAGAACTCTTTCGGCGCCGCGTCCGCCAGCCAGCCGAACAGCAGGATCGCCAGGGCCATCAGGCCGTACTTCAGCCACGGCGAGGTCGGTTTGGCTTCGGGTTTGGCGACCGGTGCAGCGGCAGGTGCCGCTTTCGGCTGGGCGGAGACCTGGATTGGCGGCGCTGGCCAGGTGACTTCACCGCTGCGCACCACGGTAACGCCGCGGATCACCGTATCGTCGAAATCGATGTCGATCTCGCCGTTTTTCTCTTTCGATAGCAGCTTCAACAGGTTGACCAGGTTGGTGCCGTACAGCTGCGAAGATTGGGTCGGCAAGCGGCTCGGCAGGTCGGTATAGCCGATGATTTTCACGCCGTTGCCGGTCACGGTAATGGTGTCGGCCACGGTCAGTTCGCAGTTGCCGCCGGTTTGCGCCGCCAGATCGACGATCACGCTACCCGGCTTCATCGACGCCACCATCTCTTTGGTGATGAGCTTCGGTGCCGGTTTGCCTGGGATCAGCGCGGTGGTGACGATGATATCAACCTCCGCCGCCTGTGCGGCAAACAGCGCCATCTCGGCCTTGATAAAGGCTTCGGACATCACTTTGGCGTAACCGTCGCCGCTGCCCGCTTCCTCTTCAAAATCCAGCTCGAGGAATTCCGCGCCCATGCTCTGCACCTGCTCTTTCACTTCCGGGCGGGTGTCGAAGGCGCGCACGATGGCGCCGAGGCTGCCCGCAGCGCCGATCGCCGCCAGGCCGGCCACGCCGGCGCCGATGATCATCACCTTAGCCGGCGGCACTTTGCCGGCGGCGGTGATCTGGCCGGTGAAGAAGCGGCCGAACTCATGCGCCGCTTCGACGATCGCGCGGTAGCCGGCGATGTTGGCCATCGAGCTCAGCGCATCCATCGACTGGGCGCGCGAGATGCGCGGCACCGAATCCATCGCCAGCGCGGTGACGTTGCGCGCCGCCAGCTTGGCCATCAGCTCGGGGTTTTGCGCCGGCCAGATAAAGCTGACCAGCGTGCTGCCTTCGCGCATCAAGGCGATCTCGTCGTCTTGCGGCGCGTTGACTTTCAGGATCAGATCCGACTGCCACACTTCGTTTTCGTCGACCAGCGCCGCACCGGCGGCTTCGTAGGCGACGTCGTCAAAACTGGCCAGTTTGCCCGCCCCGCGTTCAATCGCGACGGTAAAACCCAGCTTCAGCAGTTGTTCCACCGTTTTCGGCGTGGCTGCGACCCGGGCTTCATTGGCCAACCGCTCTCTTGGTACACCAATACGCATAATGTTCCCTTCTCACCTGTCTTGGATGATGTTTATTATTTTCCTGCCCATAGCACGACGCCACCGGCGAGCAAGGCGTTAACTTGCCCGCACTGATTTCAGACGCCAACTATAACCTACTGAAAATAAGGTCGATGATCCATAATTGCTTACGCATTCAGCTCTGTTTTTACATAAAAATGCCGCGCGTGATATGACAAATCGCAATTTACTGTGAAAAAATCCATACAGAACAGCACATTCTGCGTGACAAGAGGTTTACGCCCGGCGTAACGATTGATGGCCACGCGCGGCGAAAAAGCATAAAAGTTATCATTTTGTGAATAATTAACATTAATGACACCAAAGCCTTTATTATGGAAACTTATGATGATGGCGCCCTCCGTGCGGCCCGCGTCACCGTCACCGATTTGTCGCACGGGATAACATAAAATGCTGAGACAGTTTTCAGAATTACATGTAATAATCGACGGCTGAATTACACTTAAACAGTTCAGTACGTTATAAACGTTAATGCGCTAGGCGAAAGGATTTTTTATGAAGCTGAAGACCACGATCATCGCGTCAGCCTTGTTATCACTCACCGCGCTGTCTGCTCATGCGGCGCAAGAGTTAACTCCTGAGAAAGCAGCGGCGCTGAAGCCGTTTGATCGCATCACGATTACCGGCCGCTTCAATGCCATCAATGAAGCCGTCGACGCCGTATCCCGCCGTGCAGACAAACTGGGTGCCGATTCCTTCTATATCCAGGACAGCAACAACAGCAACAACGGCGGCAACTGGCGCGTCACCGCAGACCTTTATCATAAAGATGCGCCAGAAGTGAGCAAAACACCAAAATACCGCGTATTTAACGGCGTGAACGAACTGCCTAAAGAGGAAGCCTATCTGCTGGAGCCTTACGATACCGTGAGCGTCAGCGGTTTCTACCGCAGCCAGCCGGACATCAACGACGCCATCTCCAAAGAAGCGAAGAAAAAAGGCGCTGCATCCTTCTTCATCGTGCGCCAGGTTGACGCCAACTCCGGCGGTAACCAGTTCGTCACCGCCTACATCTATAAGGCCGATGCGCCAAAACGCCGCGTGCAGAGCCCGGATGCCATTCCGGCCGATTCTGACGCCGGCCGCGCCGCGCTGGCCGCCGGTGGCGCCGCTGCCGCGAAAGTCGAAATCCCTGGCGTCGCGTCTTCCGGTTCGCCAAGCCGCGAAGTGGGCCGTTTCTTCGAAACCCAGTCCTCTACCGGCCAACGCTATACCGTCACGCTGCCTAACGGCACCAAGATCCAGGAAGTGAACAACGTGACCGCCGCGCAGATGGTGCCGTTCGATTCCGTCACCTTCACCGGCCACTTCAACAGCATGACCGACGTGTCCACCGAAGTGGCGAAACGCGCGGCCGAGAAAGGCGCCAAGTACTACCACGTTACCCGTCAGTGGCAGAACAAGAGCGGCGGCAACCTGACCGTCAGCGCCGATCTGTTCAAATAAAACCCGCTTTTCGGTTTACCATCGGGCAGCCCTTGAGCTGCCCGTTTTTATTGCCGTTCTTTTCGCCACTCGTTGAATAGTTTTTTGTAAATTCCGCATATTCAATCATTGCATCTCTAATCATCCCTCCGTAGAATTTGCGCCAATTTTTAGGGCTATTGTCTATTCGCGCAGTGGTTGTTAACACATTGTTGCCGCCAAGCAGTTCCCTTCCAGTTGTTTATTCTGCGTTCAGGATCCGTCATTGGAAAAAAAACTCGGTCTTACCGCGCTAACCGCTTTGGTGCTCAGCTCGATGCTGGGCGCCGGCGTGTTCAGTCTGCCGCAAAACATGGCGCAGGTCGCCAGCCCCGCCGCGTTGCTGCTGGGTTGGGGGATCACCGGCGTCGGCATTCTGTTTTTGGCGTTCGCCATGCTGTTGCTTACGCGTCTGCGCCCGGATCTGGACGGCGGCATCTTCACCTACGCCAAAGAAGGATTCGGCGAGCTGATGGGCTTCTGCTCCGCCTGGGGTTACTGGCTGTGCGCCGTGATCGCCAACGTCTCGTATCTGGTGATCGTGTTTGCGGCGCTGAGTATTTTCACCGATCGCGGCGGCAACGTGATTCTCGGTGACGGCAATACCTGGCAGGCGCTGATCGCCGAATCCGCCCTGCTGTGGATCGTGCACGCGTTGGTACTGCGCGGCGTGCAAACTGCCGCCAGCATTAACCTGGCGGCCACCCTCGCCAAGCTGCTGCCATTGGGGATGTTCGCCGTTTTGGCGGCGATCGCCTTCAAAATGGACGTGTTCACGCTGGATTTCAAAGGTATCGCCCTCGGCAAGCCGGTGTGGGAACAGGTCAAGGACACCATGCTGATCACCCTGTGGGTGTTTATCGGCGTGGAAGGCGCCGTGGTGGTTTCTGCTCGCGCCCGCAATAAGAAAGACGTGGGCCGCGCCACCATGCTGGCAGTGCTGTCGGCGCTGGCGGTGTACCTGATGGTCACCTTGCTGTCGCTGGGCGTGGTGCCACGCAGCGAACTGGCCGACATGCGCAATCCGTCGATGGCGGTGCTGATGGTGGAACTGATTGGCCCGTGGGGAGACGTGATCATCGCCGCCGGTCTTATCATCTCCGTGTGCGGCGCCTACCTCAGCTGGACCATCATGGCGGCGGAAGTGCCGCTGCTGGCCGCACAGCACGGCGCGTTTCCGCGCGTGTTCGGCAAGCAGAACCGCCATCACGCCCCAGCGTCTTCGCTGTGGCTGACCAACATCGCGGTGCAGCTGGCGCTGGTGCTGATCTGGCTGACCGGTAGCAACTACAACTCGCTGTTGACCATCGCGTCGGAAATGATCCTGGTGCCTTACTTCCTGGTCGGCGCATTTCTGTTCAAGGTGGCTTACCGCCGCCGCGACAAACGCCTGATCTTCGCCGCCACCGGCGCCTGCGTCTATGGTTTATGGCTGCTGTACGCTTCCGGCCTGATGCACCTGCTGATGTCGGTGCTGCTGTATGCGCCGGGCCTGTTGGTGTTCATGTACGCCCGCCGCGGCCATCAGGATATCAATCTGCTGAATCGCCTGGAAAAAGGCAGTATCTTACTGCTGTTGGTGGCCACGCTGCCCGCCGCCTGGTTTATGCTGCACTAAAGTGCCCCGTCAATGCGGCTGCCCGTCAGCCGCATTTTGCTTCCTCTTTTCCCTGCTACCACGCTCCCCCCCTTTGCACAGTCAGCCATGCGCCACGCTTGCGATCTCAAATGCAATTAATTATCATTATCATTTATTGATTAATTAATGGTAGACGCGAGTGCCCCTGGCGAGAGGCGTCAGGCGGCGGATGAAGACAGGCTAAAATGGAAGGCATTTCATGGCTGAGAAACTGCTGCACGCATTACCTTTGTTTGCCGCCTGGGAGGCGCTGATCGCCGAGGGCAACACGGCGTTTAATCAGCGGCACGATCGCCAGGCGATGACCAGCTATCAACAGGCGCTGGAGGGGGCTCAGGCGATCATCGCCGAGAAGCCTTGGCTGAATGCGGACTATACCGCCAGATTTGAAGCGCTGAATATTTTCGAGTCTGCCCTTGCCGCGCTGATCGTCACGTTCAACAACATCACCCATCTGCGCCTGCGGCAGAAGCCTCTGCGCGGCGTCGAGCTGCATGTTCATCGGGCCCGAGTCGCTATCGAGCAACTCTTGGCCGATTCGTCGCTGTGCGAACAGATGCAGCAGATCGCTGAGCGGCACCTGCTGCGCTTCAGGATTGAAACCCTGCACTTACTGCGCGAGCACCGTCTGCCGGAAACCAGCATCTGCGCGCCCGCTACCCACCATTCCGCCACCGTGCATTAACAGTGACACATCAACCTGAGGGGTAATCTGCCCATGAATGAATTGAATGACGAGATGAAGAAGATGCTGGCTAAACAGCTGCCAGTGCAGGCAACCAGCAGCCCGAGCGGCGTGCCCGATATCGGCCCCAAGCGTTCTCTGCGCCTCTATGATGACCGTACACTGATTTACAACGAAAATACCGGTGGCCAAACGCTGCAAAACATCAAGGAAGGCTCGAAAATGGCCGTTGTGGTCATCGACCGTGAGGCACTGGACGGCTACCGCTTCGTTGGTACACCCGAACTGTTTCTGACGGGCAAACCGTTTGACGAGGCGCTGGCATTTGCAGAAAAAAACGGGATGAATCCGCCGAAATACGCGGTGTTAATACATATAGACAGTATTTACACCCTGCGTTCCGGTCCCAATGCCGGGACCCGACTTTAGACAGCACGCGTCACGCGGCGTGAGATTTCACGTTCATGGTTAGGCGATCGCAGCAGGTCAATTGCCTAACCATGAACGGGCGGCCGGGTTGATTCCCGGTCAGCTTTTAGGGGGAATGGTGACGGTCATTCGCTCACCCACCAGGGCGATCGCAATGCCTTCCGCGCACTCTTTTTGAATGGCCGCCAGCTGTTGCGCCTCCAGCGCATAGGGCAGCTGAATATCAAATACCGTCAGGCCCTGCTGCTGCGCCAGGTCAATCAGGCGCACGATATTGGTTTCATCGCTAACCTGCGTTGACACCACCTGCAGCGCCAGCTCTTTCAACTGCTCTTTGCGCGTTTGTGACGTGGTCACGCGCGATTTCAACACCATGCCGAAGATCGGCATCACACCATAAATAGCATCAACAAAGCGCCAGTGCTTCCTGCACGATGCGGACAGAAAATCCATGTAGTCAAAACAGATTTTCTCACTGCGCGCGATGGATGCAAGGTGATTGCTGTTCATCCCCTCATTCCTCTCATGGCCAGTGTTAACCCGTGGTCTTTCAAGCCGCCGCCGGACGGCAACCTGAAATGCATTGGGGATCTTACATCCAGAAATGGATAATCATGCGAAGCTTTAACGACTTTCCGCCGTATGATGGCATAATTCCCCTATTGTTTGCCAGTCTGTCCAGGAGCTTTAATCAATGGAACACCCCAACTCTGCCCCGGTGCTGATTACCGGCGGCGCGCGGCGCATAGGGCTGGCGCTCGCCAGAGCGTTTCTCCAGCGCGGCGTTCCGGTCATTATCGCCTATCGCAGCGAATATCCGGCGATGGCCGAGTTGCAGGCCTTGGGCGCCCGCTGCATTCAGGGCGACTTTGCCACACATGAAGGTATCTACCGTTTCGCCGACCAGGTGCGGCAAGTGGCGCCCAAGCTGCGCGCGATGATCCACAACGCCAGCGCCTGGCAGGCCGAGTCACCGGAGGTGCCGCCGGAACAGGTAATGGCAGCAATGCTGCAAATTCACGTTTACACGCCCTATTTGCTCAACCAGCTGCTCGAATCCTGTCTGACCGGCCAGGGCCAGGCTGGCGCCGACATTATCCATCTCACCGACTACGTGGTGGAAAAAGGCAGCGACAAGCATATCGCCTACGCCGCCAGCAAGGCTGCGCTGGACAATATGACTCGTTCGTTTGCCCGCAAGCTGGCGCCGGAGGTCAAGGTCAACGCCATCGCGCCGGCGCTGATCATCTTCAATCCGGGCGACGACGAAGCCTATCGCCAGCAGGCGCTGGCGAAATCGCTGATGAAGGTCGCGCCCGGCGAAAGTGAAGTGGTCAATCTGGTGAACTACCTGCTGGAAAGCCGCTACGTCACCGGCCGCACCCACGGCGTCGACGGCGGCCGGCCGCTGCGCTGACGCCAAGATCCGCATGGCGCAACGTCGCGGGCCGCGCTATGCTCAAATCCGCTTTTTATATTAAAACACGGGCATATGCATAAAATTGTTTTTGTGGAAGACGATCCTGAAGTCGGCAAACTGATCGCCGCCTATCTGGGCAAACATGACATCGAGGTGCTGATCGAACCGCGTGGCGACAGCGCGCAGGCGCGCATCGAGCGCGAGCAACCCGATTTGGTGCTGCTGGACATCATGCTGCCCGGCAAAGACGGCATGACGCTGTGCCGCGATCTGCGCCCTACCTTCCCCGGCCCGATCGTGCTGCTCACTTCGCTCGACAGTGACATGAACCATATCCTGTCGCTGGAGATGGGCGCCAACGACTATATCCTGAAAACCACGCCACCGGCGGTGTTGCTGGCGCGCCTGCGTTTGCACCTGCGCCAACACAGCCAACAGCCGAAAGAAGAGTCGGTTCAGCCGCTCACCCAGCATAACGCGCTGCATTTCGGGCTGCTGTGCATCGATCCGGTCAACCGTCAGGTTACGCTGGGCGAAGAAACCATCACCCTGTCCACCTCGGATTTCGATCTGCTGTGGGAGCTGGCGACCCACGCCGGGCAGATCATGGATCGCGAGGCGTTGTTGCAAAACCTGCGCGGCGTGAGCTACGACGGTATGGATCGCAGCATCGACGTGGCGATCTCCCGCCTGCGTCGTAAGCTGTACGACAATGCGCTGGAGCCTTTCCGTATCAAGACGGTGCGCAACAAGGGCTATCTGTTCGCCCCTAACGCCTGGGCTTCGGTGCAACAATGAGAAAACTTTTCGTCCAGTTCTTCCTGCTGCTGTTCGTCTGTTTTCTGGTGATGGCGATGCTGGTCGGCCTGGTGTACAAGGTGACCGCCGAGCGCGCAGGCCGCCAGTCGATGGACGATTTGATGAAAAGCTCGCTGTACCTGATGCGCAGCGAGCTGCGCGAAATCCCGCTGAAGGACTGGAACAAGACTATCGCCACGCTGGATCTCAATCTGTCGTTCAAGCTGCATATCGAACCGCTCGGCAAACAGGAACTGAGCGAGGATCTGAAAAAGCGGCTGCGGCTGGGTGAAATCATCGCCCTCGACGATCAGTACACCTTTATGCAGCGCATTCCGCGCAGCCACTATGTATTGGTGGTCGGCCCCATTCCTTATCTGTTCTATCTGCACCAGATGCGCCTGCTGGATCTGGTGTTGCTGGTGTTTATCGGCATGTCGCTGGCGCTGCCGGTGTTTCTGTGGATGCGGCCGCACTGGCAAGACCTGCTCAAACTGGAAAACGCCGCCCAGCGGCTCGGCGCCGGGCATCTGGATGAACGCACCCACTTCGATCCCACTTCCAGCCTGAGCCGGCTCGGCGTGGCGTTCAACCAGATGGCCGACAACGTCAACACCCTGATCGCCAGCAAGAAACAGCTGATCGACGGCATCGCGCACGAGCTGCGCACGCCGCTGGTGCGCCTGCGCTATCGGCTCGAGATGAGCGATAACCTGTCCGAAGGCGAACAGCAGGCGCTGAACCGCGATATCGGCCAGTTGGAGTCGCTGATCGACGAGCTGCTGACCTATGCCCGCCTGGACCGGCCGCAGGTTGCGCTAAACATTGAACCCATCGATCTGCCAAAGTGGCTGGAGGACAAGGTCGACGATATCCGTCTTATTCATCAGGAACGCGACATCCAGCTCGATATCCCGCACGTCGGCGACTTCGGCGGCGTCGATCTGCGCCTAATGGAACGCGTGCTCGATAACCTGGTCAATAACGCGCTGCGCTATTCCGAGCAGCGTCTGCGCGTGGGTCTGTGGTTCGACGGCGACCTCGCCTGTTTGCAGGTCGAAGATGACGGGCCGGGTATCCCGCCGGAAGAGCGCGAGCGGGTATTCGAGCCTTTCGTTCGCCTCGATCCCAGCCGCGATCGCGCCACCGGCGGCTGCGGACTGGGGCTGGCCATCGTCCATTCCATCGCCGTCGCCTACCAGGGACAGGTGTTCGTCGAGAGCAGTTCGCTCGGCGGCGCCAGTTTCCGTTTCTGTTGGCCGGTGAAGCCGACATTCAGTTTAAAAGCCGATCTGGCGTAATACCGCCGGACCCTTCTCATTGGAGTCGAATAATAATGACATCTGCACATTCCAACACGTCTGCTTACGATCACCTGCGCGCGCTTTTTAGCCGTCTGTCGCGTTTCGGCCACCTGTCCGCCATCGCCGGTTGGGACATGCAAACCATGATGCCGCCGGGCGGCAGCAAGGCGCGCTCCGAAGCACTGGCCGAGCTGAGCGTGCTGCAGCACCAGCTTTTAACAGCGGAAAGCACCGGCGCGCTGTTGGATCGCGCGCAGCAAGAGACGCTGGACGAGATCGACCGCGCCAACCTGCGCGAAATGCGCCGCCAGTATGAAGACGCGGTGCTGCTACCGGCGTCGCTGGTCGAAGCCAAATCGCTCGCCGGCGCGCGCTGCGAACACGCCTGGCGCGCCCAGCGCCCGGCCAACGACTGGGACGGCTTCGCCGAGAACCTGCGCGAAGTGGTCAAACTCAGCCGGGAAGAGGCGCAGATCCGTGCGCAGGCGGCCGGCACCAGCCGTTACGACGCCCTGCTCAATCTGTATGAACCGGGCATGCGCAGCAGCGATCTCGACCGCATCTTCGGCGATCTGAAAACCTGGCTGCCGGATCTGCTGCAGCGCGTGGTGGCCAAACAGGCTAATGAGCCCTGCCAGGCGCCACAAGGTCCGTTCAATGTGGACACCCAGCGCCAGCTGAGCCTGAGCGTCATGAAACTGCTCGGTTTCAACTTCGACAACGGCCGTGTCGACGTCAGCGCCCACCCGTTCTGCGGCGGCGTGCCGGAAGATGTACGCATCACCACGCGCTACAACGAAAAAGAGTTCTTGACCGCGCTGCTCGGTATCGTGCACGAAACCGGCCACGCCCGTTACGAACAGAACCTGCCGCGCGATCTGCTCGGCCAGCCGGTCGCCCTGGCCCGCTCTACCGCCATCCACGAATCGCAGAGCCTGCTGTTCGAAATGCAGCTGGCGCGCGGCAATGAATTCCTGAAAATCTTGCGTCCGCTGGTCACCGCGCAATTTGGCGAACAGCCGGCGCTGGAAGAAGCCAACTTCATTCGCCTCAACCAGCGCGTTAAACCGGGCCTGATCCGCGTCGACGCCGACGAGGTGAGCTATCCTGCCCACGTCATCCTGCGCTACGAAATTGAAAAAGCGCTGATCGAAGGCGAGGTCGAAGTGGAAGACATTCCGGCATTGTGGAATGAAAAGATGCACGCTTACCTCGGCCTCGACACCATCGGCAACTATCGCAACGGCTGCATGCAGGATATCCACTGGACAGACGGCGCGTTCGGCTACTTCCCGACTTACACCCTCGGCGCGATGTACGCCGCGCAGCTGTTCCACAGCGTGCGCCAGGCCCTACCTTCGCTGAGCGAGGATATCGCCGCCGGCAATCTGCAGCCGCTGTTCCACTGGCTGCAGCACAACATCTGGCGCCACGGTAGCCGCTTCCCGACCGAGACGTTGATCGCCAACGCGACCGGCGAAGCGCTCAACCCACGCTACTTCCGTCAGCATTTGGAAAACCGCTACCTGTAATCTCTCCTGGCGCGGCCCTGCCGCGCCCTTTTTTCCTCTGGTTGACCTGACACTGTTCCATAGTGCACTTTCCTGCGGGTAACGCCTTGGCTACAGAGTGGCGGGTGGCTACCCACCATTAGTATGTTGTAACTAAAAAGCAAAAATACCGAACCAACCGGCCTCTCATCCCAATGCATGGCGGGCGATCATCGCCGCCAGCTGCGGCCTCAACGCGGCGGGCAGGTCATGCCCCATGCCCGGCATAATCTGCAATCTGGCGTTGGCGACGGCCCGAGCGATCGCCACCCCGCCGGCCTTGCGCACCAGCCGATCGCGATCGCCGTGAATCACCAGCGTCGGCGCGGCGATGCGCCGGCTGTAACGCCGCAGATCGCCGCTGCCGAGCAACGCGGAAAGTTGCCGCTGCATGCCTGCCGGATCCACACCCCGCTTCAGCAACCGCGTCACCAGGGCATCCAGCTCCGCCTCCTCCGGTGGATAAGTCGCGGTGCCAAGCGCGCGCAGAAAGGCCTTCATCCCTTCCTGGCGCTGCTGCAGCGTCATATCGGCGGCAGGCCGGCGCACCAGCAACCACAGCAGCGAAGGCGCCGGCGGCGGCAACAGCGGCTGATTGGTGCTGGAAAACAAGATGCATAACGAGGCGACGCGCTGCGGGTATTCGGCGGCCAGCACCTGGGCGATCATCCCCCCCATCGAAGCGCCCAGTACGTGAGCCTGCGGAATGCGTAAATGATCGAGCAGATGCGCCGCGTCCGTTGCCATGTCCGCCAGGGTATAAGGCACCGGCGTTTGCCAGCCAAGCTGGGCGCGCAACATCAGCAGCCACAATGGCTGTGAGCGTTGTGCCTGCGTTTTTCCTGAAAGGCCGACGTCGCGGTTGTCATAACGGATCACCCGAAACCCCATGGACACCAGGGCGCGGCAGAAGTCGTCAGGCCACAACAGGAGCTGCGCGCCGATGCCCATGATGAGCAACAACGGCGGGTGCGTCTCATCGCCCCAGTCCTCATAGGCCAGCGGCACCTCGCCCTGTTCAGTCACGCCACAACGAATCGTTATCTCGTTCATTTTAAATCCCTTTTTCCTTGTCTGGCGGTCATTATAGCAGCAATCCCCCTCGCCACCGCCGCCCTGTACATTAGGTTACATGCCGAAACCAATCACTCACGGAAAGCCGGACGCCGTTTGCCTACTATCATCTCAACGGCCCCGCAGTGGGGTTGGTACCCAAAAGTCATGTTGAGGATTCTGCGATGAAAAAAGTATTAGCTCTGGTTGTTGCCGCTGCAATGGGTCTGTCTTCCGTGGCTTTCGCTGCCGAGGCTGCCACCACCGCACCTGCGGCTACCGCAACCACCGCCACCGCTGCGCCGGCTAAAGCTCAGGTGAAACACCACGGCAAGAAAGCCCCGGTTCAGAAAGCTCAGGCGGCCAAAAAGCATCACAAAAAAGCCGGCAAGAAAGCCCCGGCGCAAAAAGCCCAGGCGGCTAAAAAGCACCACAAGAAAGCCAGCCACAAAAAAGCGTAATGTCGTGAGGGTCCCCTCACCGTTTCAGGCTTGACGTGTACGACACCCGGTTCACCGGGTGTTTTTTCATCGGGGGGTTCTCATTGATGCTGCGCCGCTACCTGTTCGAGATCGTTCTGACCGCCCTGATCCTTTGCGGACTGATCGCCGTCTTTTTTTACCTGTAGCCTGCCGCATCGCCGGCGGGAAATTATTGAAAAATCAATTATTGCCCATCCACATGGCTGCTAAATCAGTCTATAGTTAGCATTCAGTGTGTTTATGGATGATCCGTATTTGTCAGGCAAGAGATCTATGCGCATATCCGTTTTACTGTTGCTGTGTTCACTCCCGCTCATCGCTTCTCAGGCGGCACGCGCAGACGGCCCGTCCAAGGCCGAGCAAACGCGTCTGTTTTTCGGCAAAGATGAACGAATCAAGGTCACGGATACCGCCGCCAAGCCGTGGCAGGCCATCGGCCAGGTCGAAACCGCCAGCGGCAATCTGTGTACCGCCACGCTGATCTCCCCACACCTGGCGTTGACCGCCGGCCACTGCGTGCTGGCACCGCCGGGGCAATTGGATAAAGCCATCGCTCTGCGCTTCGTGGCGGGTGATAAGTCGTGGCAGTATCAAACCGACAATATCGAGACCCTGGTCGACAGCAAACTGGGCAAAAAGCTGAAGCCGGACGGTGATGGCTGGATCGTCCCGCCCGCCGCGGCCGCTTATGACTTTGCGCTGATCCGTCTGAAAGACAAAAAACCGCTGCCGATCGCACCCTTGCCGCTGTGGCAAGGCGACAGCAAGGCGCTGACTCAGGCCCTGAAACAGGCCAAACGGCTGATAACTCAAGCGGGCTACCCGGAGGATCATCTGGATGACCTCTACAGCCACCAAAACTGCAAGGTCACCGGCTGGGCCCAGCAAAGCGTACTGTCGCACCAGTGCGATACTCTGCCCGGCGACAGCGGTTCGCCGCTGCTGTTGAAAACCGCCGACGGCTGGCAACTGATCGCCATCCAAAGCTCGGCACCGGCGGCGAAAGATCGCTATCGCGCCGATAACCGTGCCCTGGCGGTGCCCGGTATCCGCGAAGCGCTGGACGCGCTGGCGGCAGGCAAATAATCCTCTCTCAACGGCGCATTATGCGCCGTTGCTGTTGCTCTGCTCTGCGAATTTCAACTTGCGCTGCGCCGGCCGCTTGCCGGCCGGTGCGGCTGAGCTTAGCTCGAAAGCTGCTCGATAGTTTGCAAAATGCGCTTATCGGAGATCGGGTAAGGCGTGCCCAACTGTTGTGCGAACAGGCTGACGCGCAGCTCTTCTATCATCCAGCGCACCGCTTTTACTTCTTCCTCCTGCTGTCGCTTCGGCGGCAGCTTGTTCAGCCACTGCTGCCAGGCCTGCTGCACCTGCTCCACCCGCAACATCTGCGCGCGATCGCGGTGCGGATCAATAGCCAGTTTTTCCAACCGCCGCTCGATCGCCTGCAGGTAGCGCAGCGTATCCGGCAGGCGCTTCCATCCGTTGCCAGTCACGAAGCCGCGGTAAACCAGCCCGCCGAGCTGGGTCTTGATGTCCGACAGCGCCAGCGCCAACGACATGTCCACCCGGCCTTTCAGCCGTTTGTTGATGTTGAAGACCGCCGTCAGGATCTGTTCAACCTGCTTGGCCACCTCGACGACCGTGTCGTTCAGCTCGGCGCGGATCTGCTCCTGCAGCCGTGCAAAGTCTGCTTCTTGCCAGACCGGGCCGCCGTGTTCGGCGATCAGCTTGTCGATGCCGCACGATATGCAGTCGTCGATCAGCTCCAGCACCTTGCCGTACGGGTTGAAATAGAGCCCCAGCTTGGCTTTGTTCGGCAGTTTCTCATGCAGGTATTTGATCGGTGAAGGAATATTCAACAACAGCAGGCGACGCGTGCCCTGCCACATCGCCTGTTGCTGCTCGCTTTCGCTGTCGAACAGGCGGATCGCCACGCTGTCCTTTTCATCCACCAGCGCCGGGTATGCCTTCATCGAATAGCCGCCGCGCTTCTGCTCGTAAAACGCCGGCAATTGGCCAAAGCTCCAGACATGCAGGTTACTCTGCTCCAGTCCGTCATCGGCCACCGCCGACAGCGTCTCCTGCACCTTCTCTTTCAACTGCAGGCGCAAGGCGGCCAGATCTTTGCCTTCGCGCAGCGTCTGGTTTTTCTCGCCCACCACGCGGAAGGTCATCTTCAGATGATCGGGCACCTGATCCCACTGCCAGTCATCACGTGACACGGTCACGCCAGTCATGCGCCGCAGCTCGCGCTCCAGCGCGTCCAGCAGCGGCAATTCCAGCGCCGTTACGCGGCCAAGGAACGCCTCGGCGTAGTTCGGTGCCGGCACGAAGTTGCGACGCACCGGTTTCGGCAGCGACTTGATCAGCGCAATCACCAGCTCACGGCGGATGCCGGGGATCTGCCATTCGAAGCCCTGCTCCTCCACCTGGTTGAGGATCGGCAGCGGGATGTGCACCGTCACGCCGTCAGCGTCGGTGCCCGGTTCAAACTGGTAGCTCAGCCGCAGCTTGAGGTTGCCCTGATGCCAGAAGTTCGGGTAATCCAGCGCGCTGATCTTGTTGGCGCCGTCTTTGATCAGCATCTCTTTTTCGAAGTTCAGCAGATCCGGCTGCTGCTTGGCCGCGCTCTTCCACCAGCTGTCGAAATGACGGCCGGACACCACGTCGTTGGGGATGCGGCGATCGTAGAAGCCGAACAGCATTTCGTCATCCACCAGAATGTCGCGGCGGCGCGATTTATGCTCCAGTTCTTCCACCTCGGCGCGCAGCTTTTGGTTTTCGCGGAAGAAGGCGTGGCGCGTCTGCCAGTCTCCCTCTACCAGCGCATGGCGGATAAACAGCTCACGGCACAGCAGCGGATCGATGGCGCCGTAGTTGACCTGGCGCGCCGCAACGATCGGCAGACCAAACAGCGTGACCTTTTCGCTGGCCATCACCGCCCCCTGCGACTTCGACCAGTGCGGTTCGCTGTAGCTGTGTTTCACCAAGTGCTGAGCCAGCGGCTCGATCCATTCCGGTTCGATGCGCGCGGCGATGCGTCCCCACAGGCGGCTGGTTTCCACCAGTTCGGCCACCATGGTCCACTTCGGTGGCTTCTTGAACAGGCCGGAGCCGGGGAAGATCGAGAAGCGGGCGTTGCGCGCGCCGGTAAATTCCTGCTTGTCCGTATCCTTCTGGCCGATGTGCGACAGCAGGCCGGTCAGCAGCGCGGTGTGGACGCTGCGATAATCGGAAGGCGTGCTGTTGATCGGCAGCCCCAGTTCTTTCACCACCTGGCGCAGTTGGGTATAGATATCCTGCCACTCGCGCACCCGCAGGTAGTTGAGAAAATCGTTGCGGCACAGCCGGCGGAACTGACTGGAAGAGTTCGCCTTTTGCTGCTCCTGCAGATAATCCCACAGGTTGACGAACGCCAGGAAGTCCGAGTCTTTGTCGGCAAAACGGCGGTGTTTTTCATCCGAGGCCTGCTGCTTATCCATTGGGCGCTCGCGCGGATCCTGAATCGACAGCGCGGCGGTAATGATCATCACCTCGCGCACGCTGCCGCTCTTCTGCGCTTCCAACACCATGCGCGCCAGACGCGGGTCGATCGGCAACTGCGCCAGCTGCCGGCCCTGCGGCGTCAGCTGATAGTGGCCGTTATCGGCGGTGGTGATCGCCCCCAGCTCTTCCAGCAGGCGCACGCCATCCTGAATGTTGCGCTTGTCCGGCGCCTCGACAAACGGAAACGCGGCGATGTCGCCCAGCCCCAGCGAGGTCATCTGCAGAATGACCGACGCCAGGTTGGTGCGCAAAATTTCCGGATCGGTAAACGCCGGCCGCGAGAGGAAATCCTGTTCAGAGTACAGACGGATGCACACGCCCTCCGACACGCGGCCACAGCGCCCTTTACGCTGGTTGGCGGAGGCCTGCGACACCGGCTCGATCGGCAGGCGCTGCACCTTGGTGCGGAAGCTGTAGCGGCTGATGCGCGCGGTGCCCGGATCGATGACGTATTTGATGCCCGGCACCGTCAGCGAGGTTTCCGCCACGTTGGTGGCCAGCACGATGCGGCGGCCGTGGTGCGACTGGAAAACCCGGTTCTGCTCGCTGTTCGACAGGCGCGCATACAGCGGCAGCACCTCGGTGTGCGGCAAATTGAGGCGGTTCAAAGCGTCGGCGGTATCGCGGATCTCGCGCTCGCCGCTCATGAAGATCAGAATGTCGCCCGGCCCTTCGCGCCCAAGCTCGTCCACCGCATCGAAAATCGCCTGCAGCTGGTCGCGGTCGGTATCATCGCCGTCGTCCACCACCGGGCGGTAACGCACCTCCACCGGGTAGGTGCGGCCGGAAACCTCGATGATCGGCGCATTGTTGAAGTGGCGCGAGAAACGCTGCGGATCGATGGTCGCCGAGGTGATGATCACCTTGAGATCCGGGCGCTTCGGCAGCAGTTCGCGCAGGTAGCCGAGAATAAAGTCGATATTCAGGCTGCGCTCGTGCGCTTCATCGATGATCAACGTGTCGTACTGCATCAGCAGGCGATCCTGCTGTATCTCCGCCAGCAAGATACCGTCAGTCATCAACTTGACCAGGGTGTTTTCCCCCACCTGATCGTTGAAGCGCACCTTGTAGCCGACGCTGCCGCCGAGCGGGGTTTCCAGCTCGTCGGCGATGCGGTTGGCGACGGTGCGCGCCGCCAGGCGGCGCGGCTGGGTATGGCCGATCAGCCCTTTCACCCCACGCCCCAGCTCCAGACAGATCTTCGGCAACTGGGTGGTTTTTCCCGAGCCGGTCTCCCCGGCGACGATCACCACCTGGTGGTCGCGGACAGCATTTAAGATGTCCTGCTTTTTCTGGCTGACCGGCAGGCTTTCCGGATAGGTAATGCGCGGGCAAGACGCGGCGCGCGCCTGCACTTTTTGCCGCGCCGTCGCGATGTCGCTTTCCACGTCGGCGGCGACCGCCAGCTGGGCATCGGGATTTTTGATTTTTCGTGCGCCCTGCAGGCGACGACGCAGGCGTTGTTGATCGCGGAGCATCAGCTCGCCCAGTTGGGCCGGCAGTGCCTCGAGCGGAGATTTCACGTTCGGTGTTCCTTGTTTCTTCGCCGCCAAGGCCAGGCTTGGCAACGGTTTAATGTTTTTTTAGCGATTTTTTTGCTTTAGCCGCACAGCCTATCACAAACGGCTTTCTCCCCCTACTTCCGCGAGTAAAGCGTCGCCATGTCATTCAATAAAATTGAACGGAGATCTCGAAATATTGCGCTATCACTGTTGGGGGAATGTGAATAGCATGTACTTCATGCAAGGGACGCTGAGTCCTGATGTCACTGTCACAACGTAAGGAATTATCGATGAGCAACGTATTGGTTCTGAAATCAAGCATCCTGGCGACCTACTCTCAGTCTAACCAACTGGCCGATTTCTTCGTAGAGCAATGGAGCAACGCCCACAGCGGCGACACCATCACCGTGCGCGATCTGGCCGCACAGCCAATCCCGGTGCTGGACGGTGAACTGGTCGGCGCGCTGCGTCCTTCCGATGCTCCGTTGACTCCACGTCAACAAGAAGCGCTGGCCCTGTCGGACGAGCTGATCGCCGAGCTGCAGGCCAATGACGTCATCGTGATTGCCGCACCGATGTACAACTTCAACATTCCGACCCAGTTGAAAAACTATTTCGACCTGGTTGCCCGCGCCGGCGTGACCTTCCGTTACACCGAAAACGGTCCGGAAGGCCTGGTAAAAAACAAACGCGCCGTGATCCTGACCAGCCGCGGCGGCATCCATAAAGGCACCCCGACCGACCTGGTAGAACCTTACCTGCGTCTGTTCCTGGGCTTCATCGGCATCACCGACGTGGAGTTCGTCTTCGCGGAAGGCATCGCCTATGGCCCGGAAGTGGCGACCAAAGCACAGGAAGACGCCAAGGCGGCCCTGTCTCAGGTGGTTGCTGCCTAAGACCCTGCGCAGGGGCGCCGAGCCCCTGCCGGACAAGAAGCAAGTCCTGTCAAACCTGCACTACCCTCATAATAATCATCTATCCGTATCTTTTGGCGCGCCAGACGGCGCGCTTTTTTTATTTCTTCAGCCACTGCCCGTTGATGCCGCGCACATACTCGCCGCTCTGCGCCCGCGTCACCAGCTTCTGCCCGGCCATGCGCGCCACTTCGTCGACGGCGATATGGTTGCCGTTCGCCACTTCCTGATACTTCTCGGCGCGGCCGACGTTGATGCGTTTCACCAGCGCCAGGGTTTCCGCGTCCTGCTTCACCGGCGCGATGTAGCCGCTCAGGGTTTCACCTACCCGCCCTTGCTGCTTCGCCTCATCCAGCGTCAACGCCATCGCCATGCCACTGAACAACCAGGCGGCGCCGGCCAGCCACAAATAACGTTTTTTCATGTCGGCTCCTAGAACAGACCGCTTTGGGTTTTCAGCAGGTTTTCGACGTCCTTATCCACCTTGATATGAATTTCATGCTCGATCTTGACGTTCATATTGATGGTGATCGGATCCTTCGGCGTCGCCACCTCGATGCGCGGCACGCAGCCGCTCAGCAGCGAAACGCACAGCACCGCTGCCAGCGTCGACACACTCATGATTTTCATTGTTGCTCCCCAGGTTGTGAGAGGGCCTGCTCCAGCCACTCCTGTAAATTGTCGCCGAAGCGCAAACTGCGCCACAGCTGAAACACGTTTTCCTGATGGCGATAGTTCAGGATCACCTCGCGCTTGGCGCTTTTCTGCGGGTTGATACCGTCGATGCGCGCGCTCAGCGTCAACTCGCCCAGGTTGTCGAGATCGACCCGGGCATGCGAACGGTTGATTTCCATGTAGCGCAGCCAGTCGATCGCCGCGCCGGTCGCCAGGTTATTGCTGCCGATGGCGTCGGCCATGTCTTTGTCCAGGCGCAGCGTCAAGGTGCCGGCGTTGGCGATCCAGCCGTTTTGCACCAACCACTTCGGATGGTTCAGGAACAGCGGCAGCTCGCCGTCGACCCGGCCGGACATGGCGAACTGCTTCGGTTTCAGGGCGGTAAACAGCGCGCTGAGATCGACCTTATCCAGCTTCAGTACCGCGGCGTCATGCTGCGGCAACCGCAGCGCCGACAGGCTGATATGCCCGTTGAGCATGTCCACGCCGACGTTGCTCAACGTCAGCGGCTGCCCTTCGCTATAAGGATAGGTGCCCTGCAGATCGGCGGAAATGTTCTGCATCTCGAACAGGTTGGTGAAAGACTTGATGCGCAGCGATACCGGCTGTTTAGCTCCCAATTGCCAGTGATGCTGCTTGAAACGGTACGACAGGATGAAATCCAGGCCGCTCATTTCGCCGTCTTTCAGCCACATGCCGCCGTTTTTCACCACCCAGTGGCCACCGGCCTCGAACCCTTGTTCACGGGCGGCGGAAAACGCCGACTGCGCGTAAAACTCGCCGTCGCGCAGCGTGAGATTGAGATCCGGTGCCAACAGCGGTTGGAAGACCTTCAGCGACTGTTTCGGCCACCAGCCTTCGCCGCGCAGACGTTCGCCGTCCCAACGGCCGCGCAGCGCGATCGGCCCGATCTGTTGCGCCTGCAGCTTGCCCTGCATCTGGAAACTGTCCGGCGAACGGCCGTTCACCTGCAGCGCCAGCACCGGCGCCGGCAGATAGCCACCGTCGCTGAAGCTGACCTTATCCGCCGCCAGCTGGAATTCGCCGTTGAACTGCGGGCTTTGTTCATCACGCTGCCAGCGCAGCGGCTGGTTGAGGCTCAAGCGCGGCGCGGCGACCGTCACCAGACCGTACTTCAATTTGTCGAAACCGGTGGAGAGCTTGTCGAGCACCAGCTCGCTGTCCTGCCAACGACCGCTGCCGGCGACGTCCCAGGCGGCCTGCAGCGGCGGCAACCGGCCGTTGCCCCAGTAACGCCACTGCCAGTCGCCCTTGTCCGGCCAGAAATCCTGCGCCTGGCCGTCCAGGTGCAGCTTGAAACGCCCCCAATAACTGTCGCTGGCGCTCAAAATCGCCTGCAGGCGGCCGGTGATGCCGGCGGCGGTCACCTTCACGCCGGCCAGCGGTAGACGCGCCTCTTCCAGCGTCATTTCCGGCGTCACTTTGCCCCACAGACGCAGCAGCGAACCTGGCTGCAGAACCAGCGTCGGGTTAAGAATGCTGCCGCCGATCACGCCCGGGATCGACGCGGTGGTGGAGAAATCGGCCAGATTGGCCTGCCCGGTCAGTTGGAAGCGCAGATCGCTGTCGGTCAACCCCACCTTGCCCGGCCCGAGGGTGAGCACCGCATTACCCTTGCCGTTGTGGCCGGCGGTGATCACGTTCAGCCGCGCGCTGATCTCCGTTTCATCCAATCCCTTGCTCCAGTCGTGCAGCGCGATGCTGAGGCCGCCGTTCAACGGCTGTCCGCTGTAGGGCCAACGCCACTCGCCCTGCTTGATGCTGACCCGCTGCGGGGTCACTTCCCACGGCAGCACCGCCAGCGGCCGATCGTCGCCTTTCTCGCTCACCGTCAACACGCCCTGCTGCTGTTGCCAGCGCATATCCAGCAAAACCGGTTTTTCCAGATAGGCCGTCTGCATTTCACCCTGCAACGCGCCCTGCTTCGGGAGGCTGGCCAGATCCAGCGGGAGAGTTATCTTACCGGCTAGGTGCAGCGGTTGCGCGCTGTTGGGCGGGACGACGGTCAGACTCTGCAACGTCAGCTGCTGTTTTTCATCCAGCCGCGCCTCGGCGCTGAGATTCGGTCCCCGATAATGCAGACGTTGCCCGTCGGGGCCGGAGGAAAGCTGCAGCTTGCCGGCATAGCGCTGCCAGGGAATAAGCGTCAGATCATTAATGGTGAGATCCAGCGCCGGCAGTTGCCGCTGCAATTGATCGAGCGCCAGCGGCGCGCTGTTGGCGTCGCCGCCCGGCAGTTTTGATAAACAGGCGCTATCGACGCTGACCTTATCGCTCGACAGCTGCCAGCGGCCTTGGCGGTAAGCCAGCCGCGTCGGACCGACGTTGGCCAGCAGGCAATCTTGCGCGGTGAAACGTGCCCCCGGCAACGCCAGGCCGCCTTGGCGCCAATGCAACTTGCCCTGTAACTCAAGTCGGCTTCCCGCCGGCAACCAATGCGATAACACCCCCGGCAGCCAGCGCGGCAAAGTTTGCCATAACGCCAGCACCAGAATTGCACAGCCCGCCACGGTCCCTATGAATACTTTCAATCGCCTGGTCATTAAATGATTGCTTCGTTCCTGAGTTAGGCATTGGTTAAGTCTATGCCTGAATTGACAATAATGATGGCACGAATTTGACATAGGGTGAAGCTGAGCGGGGTCGCAAAGGCGATTTGCACCTTTTTAGCGCAAACGTGTGCGAAGTTGTAGATTTTCGTTACATATACATCACATAAATAGGACGGTTTTCAGACTTTTGTTATTGTCGTTACCGTTGATGATTAATAGTCTTGCAACCATTCTAATAAAAGTTTAGCTGCTAGCTAACTGTGTACTAGAGAAGCCATTCCCCACACCCCCGTGGGGATTTTTTTGCCGCTAATTTCAAATCACGGCCTCAATAAAAGCCTGTACTATGCGGCTGTCGCTCGCTTTACGCCAGATAGCATAAATATCGCTGCGCATTTCATTCCCGCACTCGGTATACGCAACCTCCCGCTGTCGCGCCAGGCTCTCAGGGACAAACGCATACCCCAACCCCGCGCTTACGCAGGCGAATATCACGTCATAGCATTCCACCTCCAGCAGCGCGGCGGGGATCACTTGCTGCTTTTGCAGCCAGGCGTCCACCAGATGGCGATAGTGGCATTGACGCGAATAAACATAGAGATCGCTTTTTGCCAACAACGCTGGCTGATACGCCCCGCCAATGAAGACCAAACGCTCCTGAAAAGCACGCCGGCTCTGCAGCTGCGGATGTTCTATCGGCCCATCTGAAAACACCACGTCCAGAGTTCCTTTTTGCAATTGAAACTCCAGATCCAGCGAATAACCCTGCACCACACTCAACTGAACGCGGCGGTTCTGCGCACGGTAATGCGCCAACTTTTGCGGCAGATGATGACTCAAGGCGATATCCAGCGCGCCAAGCTTCAGTTCACCCTGCACCGGATCCTGTTCAAGCTGCGCTCGCGCCCGCTCTTCGATAGCCAAAAAGCGCTTGGCTTTATGGTAAAGCGCCCGGCCTTCCGGTGTGAGCGACAGTCGATTGCGCTCACGATCAAATAGCGTAACGCCACACGCCATTTCCAACTCTTTTAATTTCTTGGTCACGTTAGAGGGCACGCAAAACAGCCTCTCAGCCGCTGCCGTGAGACTCTCTGACTCAACCACCATGCAAAAGGTCACCAACTGAGCACGTTTCAACATCACAAGCCTTCACCAAAAATGAATAGCAACGGAACTTTATTTCACTTTTAGTCAACCATCAAGTCCGTAGAATCCTCGCAGTCAGCACATTGCTGCCACCTGGAAATTCCAGTTTCATTATCGACTGAGGAAATAAACCATGATCACGCTCAATGTCTTTTTTCAGGTCAATCCGGCCAAACGCCCCGCGTTTCTCAGCCTGCTCAACACCATGGTGCAGGAATCCAATAAAGAAACCGGCTGCTCTTTTTACCAGCTTTGGCAATGCCAGAACGATGAAAACAGCTACGCGCTGATCGAAAACTGGGACGATAAGGCGGCGCTTTCGGCACACCAGAAAACCCCGCATTGGGTCGCCTTTAACGATGCCGTCAACGGGTACTTGACCCATGACTACGATGAGCATCATTACACGGAAATCGCTCGCTAACATCGCGTGAACCGGCCCAATGCGGGCCGGTTTCATCCTCCTGGTTGACCGAACAAACCCCACGCTGGCCAAACCGCTAACCAATTGTCGAATTTACTAAAATCTGTTAAATTGATCACAAAATCACGGTGGAGAAACCACGATGAAATTGGCGATATACAGTACCAAACAGTATGACCGTAAATATCTCGAACTGGTGAATCAGCAGTTTGGCTATGAGCTGGAATTCTTCGACTTTTTACTCAGCAAAAAAACCGCCAAAACGGCCGCCGGTTGCAAGGCGGTGTGTATCTTCGTCAACGACGACGGCAGCCGTGAAGTGCTCGAAGAACTGGCGGCACTGGGCGTCGAGATCCTCGCCCTGCGCTGCGCCGGTTTTAATAACGTCGATCTGGACGCCGCCAAAGAACTGGGCATCAAGGTGGTGCGCGTGCCGGCCTACTCGCCGGAGGCCGTGGCAGAACACGCGGTAGGCATGATGATGTGCCTGAACCGCCGTATTCACCGCGCTTATCAACGCACTCGCGACGCCAACTTCTCGCTGGAAGGGCTGATCGGTTTTAACATGCACAACCGCACCGCCGGCGTGATCGGCACCGGTAAAATCGGCGTGGCGACGATGCGCATTTTGAAAGGCTTCGGCATGAAGCTGCTGGCCTACGATCCGTTCCCGAGCGAACAGGCGCTGGCGCTGGGCGCGGAGTATGTCGACCTGAAAACGCTGTACGCGCAATCCGACGTGATTACCCTGCACTGCCCGTTGACGCCGGAAAACCACCATCTGCTGAATGCCGACGCCTTCGCGATGATGAAAAACGGCGTAATGGTGATCAACACCAGCCGCGGCGCGCTGATCGACTCTACCGCCGCCATCGACGCGTTGAAGCAGCAAAAAATCGGCGCGCTCGGGATGGACGTCTACGAGAACGAACGCGATCTGTTCTTTGAAGACAAGTCTAACGACGTGATTCAGGATGACGTGTTCCGCCGCCTGTCGGCCTGCCACAACGTGCTGTTCACCGGCCATCAGGCTTTCCTGACCGAAGAGGCGCTGACCAGCATTTCGCAAACCACGCTGCAGAACATCAGCCTGTTGGATCGCGGCGAAGCCTGCCCGAACCAGCTGAACGCCTGAGCGTAACTTCGGGGCGCCCTTGCGGCGCCCTGTTTATTTGAGAGAACGCAATGAGAAAAACCACGGTGGCCGCCCTTACGACGCTGGTCCTAGGGGGATGCAGCATGAAACCACAGTCTACCGTCACACCCGGCGATCTGTTGCATCACAACTTCGTGTTGCAGAGCGTAGATGGTGAAGCGGCACAATCACGAACGGATGGCGGCCTGCTCAATTTGGAATTTGGCGAGAACCTGCATGTCTCCGGCGCAATGTGCAACCGCTTCTTCGGCCAGGGGCAGTTACGCGACGGCGTGCTGACGGTAAAACCGTTGGCCTCGACGCGCAAGCTGTGCCCTGATGAGCAGCGCAACCGCTGGGATCAGGTGATCGGCACCGTGCTCGAAAACGGCGCCGACGTGATGCTGAACGCGCAGCAACTGACGCTCAACGGCAGCGGCCACACGCTGGTTTATACCCTGCGCGACTGGGTGTATTGATCCGGGCCTGTCGCTGCGGGCTTACCCGGCGCAGCTGCCCAGGCCCAGCGTGCGTTCTTCGCACTGCTTGCCATTCGGCATTTGGCACATGCGCAGCGCTTCACCGTTCAGGTTATGCGCGATGGTAGTAACGCCGCCGACCGCCGCGCAACCGGCGCTGGTCTGCAACGTATTGATTCTGGCACTGTTGCCCTGCTGTACTGGCTCTTCGTTATTGCTGCTGCAGGCGGCTAAAAGCAGCACGGCGCTGGCAAGCAACCATTTTGATGTCGTCATTATCCCACTCCTGAACCCGGAACTGCGCTGTGTAAAATCGCCATTGCTGATAACGCGCGTCACTTAGCGGACACGTTTCGCTATCTTTGATGCAAACTTGTTTAATCTAGCTCGATATATAAATAATGAAAATATATTCCAGCCATTATTTGTCATTTTTTTGCACCGGCCGGACATTTATTTTGTTTGCAGAATATTTCCGCCCCGGCGCGATACGCCAAACGTGACAGCGCCACCCTGTGCCTGGCCCCGGCCGCACGAAGAAAGTGATAACGTCACCGCTGCTGACGAAGAGATTTGTCCCGCGATATCGGTATTCATTATCTTCACGTGCTTTCAGTGAGACGACGCATTTTTTGCTACCGGAGAGGACGATATTTGCGTCTATGCTGGCGGCGCTAAGTAATTAGCATTCCACTATTTTCAGTGAATGATGGCTGAATTCTTCAACCGGCGCGACTTGCTGTCACGCCGGCCTTTTTTCACATTAAAATAACACTCAGTGCACCGAGGCTTTAGACAGTAAATTAATCACCAGCACGCCGGCAATAATTAATCCCATGCCGACAATCGCTGGCCAATCCAATTTTTGCTGGTAAACGAATACCGCGGCGATCGACACCAGCACGATGCCCATACCCGACCAAATCGCATACACGATGCCCAGCGGCATGCTCTTGACCACCATCGACAGCCCCCAAAAGGCCACGCCGTAACCCAGCACCACCAGCAGCGACGGCCACAGGCGGGTAAAGCCCTCGGAGGCTTTCAACATGGTGGTGGCGATCACTTCCGCGACTATCGCCATCGTCAAATACATAAATGCGCTCATGATTTTCTTCTGTCAGTTTGCCGATGCGCAATTATGACGCGCCGGAAATAAATTGTCTTTAAACGGTCAAAACAATTTATTGCCACTGCATCTCATTCGGCGAGGAAATACGCCATTGACGATTTATCACCCGCCACACAAACGCGATAAAGCCACGTTCAAACCCTCTGTTAGACTTTTTCCCATTACTGCGAAAGTGTGCTTTCGCGGCTTTGTGAGCAATGAAAAGGTAATATCGATGATAACTACAGATGGTAATAACGCAGTCGCTTCCGTGGCCTATCGCACCAACGAAGTGATTGCCATCTACCCTATCACGCCAAGTTCCACCATGGCGGAGCAAGCAGACGCTTGGTCAGGCGATGGCCGGCAAAACATCTGGGGCGATACTCCGCGGGTGGTGGAAATGCAGTCTGAGGGCGGCGCGATCGCCACCGTGCACGGCGCCTTGCAAACCGGCGCACTGTCGACTTCGTTCACTTCATCGCAGGGTCTGCTGCTGATGATCCCGACGCTGTACAAACTGGCCGGAGAGCTGACGCCGTTCGTGCTGCACGTCGCCGCCCGCACCGTAGCCACACACGCGCTGTCGATCTTCGGCGACCATTCGGACGTGATGGCGGTGCGCCAAACCGGCTGCGCCATGCTGTGCGCCAGCAACGTGCAGGAGGCGCAGGACTTCGCGCTGATCTCACAGACCGCCACTCTCAACGCGCGCGTGCCGTTTATCCACTTCTTCGACGGGTTCCGCACCTCGCACGAAATCAACAAGATCGTGCCGCTCAGCGACGATACGCTGCGGCAAATGCTGCCGCAGGCGGCGATCGACGCTCACCGCAGCCGGGCGCTGTCGCCCGATCATCCGGTGGTGCGCGGCACTTCCGCCAACCCGGACACTTATTTCCAGTCGCGCGAAGCCACCAACCCGTGGTATGACGCCACCGGCCAACACGTGATCGACGCCATGGCGGCCTTCGCCGCCCTCACCGGCCGCCACTATCGGCCGTTCGACTATTACGGCCACCCGCAGGCCGAGCGCGTGGTGGTGGTGATGGGATCCGCCGCCGGCACCTGCGAAGAGGTGATTGACACCCTGCTGGCCCGCGGCGAGAAAGTCGGCGTGCTGAAAGTCCGGTTGTTCCGGCCGTTCTCCGCCAAATACCTGCTCGGCGCGCTGCCGGACAGCGTGCGCAACGTCGCGGTGCTCGATCGCACCAAAGAACCGGGCGCGCTGGCCGAACCGCTGTATCTGGACGTGATGACCGCGCTGGCGGAGGCCTACAGCCGGGGTGAGCGCGCCACGCTGCCGCGGGTGATCGGCGGCCGTTACGGCCTGTCGTCGAAAGAGTTCGGCCCGGACTGTGCGCTGGCGGTGTTTCGCGAGCTGGCCCAGCCGCAGCCGCGCCCGCGCTTTACCGTCGGCATCTTCGATGATGTCACCGGGCTTTCACTGCCGCTGAGCGACGAAATCCTGCCGCAGCGCGCCTCGCTGGAAGCGCTGTTCTACGGTTTGGGCAGCGACGGTTCGGTCTCGGCCACCAAGAACAACATCAAAATCATCGGCAACGCCACGCCGCTGTATGCGCAGGGCTATTTCGTCTACGACTCCAAAAAGGCCGGCGGCCTGACGGTGTCGCATCTGCGCGTCAGCGAGCAGCCGATCAACTCGGCCTATCTGGTCAGCCAGGCGGATTTCGTCGGCTGCCACCAGCTGCAGTTTATCGATAAGTATCAGATGGTTGAACGTCTCAAACCCGGCGGTACCTTCCTGCTCAATACCCCTTACGGCGCCGACGAGGTCTGGTCACGCTTGCCGCAGGAGGTACAGGCGCTGCTGCATCAACGCCAGGCGCGTTTCTATATCATCAACGCCGCCAAGCTGGCGCGCGAATGCCGGCTCGGCGCGCGCATCAACACCGTAATGCAGATGGCGTTCTTCCACCTGACGCAGATCCTGCCGAGCGACGTGGCGCTGCAACAGCTGCAGGATGCCATCGCGCGCAGCTATAGCAACAAGGGCCAGGAGATCGTCGAGCGCAACTGGCAGGCGCTGGGCGCCACCCGTGGCGCACTGATTGAAATTCCACTGCAGCCGGTCGACGACAGCAGCCCGATGCGCCCACCGGTGGTCTCGGACGCCGCGCCGGACTTCGTCAAAACCGTTACCGCCGCGATGCTGGCCGGGCTGGGCGATGCGCTGCCGGTTTCCGCCTTCCCGCCGGACGGCACCTGGCCGGTGGGCACCACCCAGTGGGAAAAGCGCAACATCGCCGAAGAGATCCCGGTCTGGCAGCCCGATCTGTGCACCCAGTGCAACCACTGCGTCGCCGCCTGCCCGCACTCCGCCATTCGCGCCAAAGTGGTTCAGCCGTCGGAGATGGAACACGCCCCCGCTTCCCTGCAGTCTCTGGATGTCAAATCACGCGATATGCGCGGCCAGAAATACGTACTGCAAGTGGCGCCGGAAGATTGCACCGGCTGTAACCTGTGCGTCGAGGTCTGCCCGGCGAAAGATCGCCAGAACCCAGAGATCAAGGCCATCAACATGGCTTCGCGCCTCGATAATCTGACGGCGGAAAAAGACAACTACGACTTCTTCCTGCAGCTGCCGGAAATCGATCCAGCGCAGCTGGAGCGCATCGACATTCGCACCTCGCAGCTGATCACGCCGCTGTTCGAATACTCCGGTGCCTGCTCCGGCTGCGGCGAAACGCCGTACATCAAGCTGCTGACCCAGCTCTATGGCGACCGTTTGCTGATCGCCAACGCCACCGGCTGTTCCTCGATCTACGGCGGCAATCTGCCGACCACGCCTTACACCACCAACGCCGAAGGGCGCGGGCCGGCGTGGGCCAACTCGCTGTTCGAAGACAACGCCGAATTCGGCCTGGGCTTCCGCCTGACGGTCGATCAACATCGCGCACGGGTGCTGCGCCTGCTGAATTCGCTGGCGCCGCAGCTGCCGGAGCAGTTGGTCAATGCCCTGCAGATGGAAGATGTGGCACCGGAGCCGCGCCGGAAGCAAATCGCCGAACTGCGCACGCTGCTGGCGAGTATTGGAGGTGAAGACGCACGCCAGCTGGCGGCCGACGCCGACTACCTGGTGGATAAATCCATCTGGCTGATCGGCGGGGACGGCTGGGCCTACGACATCGGCTTCGGCGGGTTGGATCACGTCCTCAGCCTGACGGAGAACGTCAACGTGCTGGTGCTCGACACCCAGTGCTACTCCAACACCGGCGGCCAGCAGTCGAAAGCCACACCGCTTGGCGCGGTGACCAAGTTCGGCGAACACGGCAAGCGCAAGGCGCGCAAAGATTTGGGCGTCAGCATGATGATGTACGGCCATGTCTACGTCGCGCAGATCTCGCTGGGGGCGCAGCTTAACCAAACGGTGAAAGCGATTCAGGAGGCCGAGGCCTATCCGGGCCCGTCGCTGATCATCGCCTACAGCCCGTGCGAAGAACACGGCTACGATCTGGCGCTCAGCCACGATCAGATGAAACAGCTGACCGCCACCGGCTTCTGGCCGCTGTACCGCTTCGATCCGCGCCGCAGCGCCGAGGGCAAGGCCGCGTTAGCGTTGGATTCGCGGCCGCCAAACAGCAACCTGTCGGAAACGCTGCTGAAAGAACAGCGTTTCCGCCGCCTGAACGCTCAGCAGCCGGAGGTGGCCAGCGCGCTGTATCAGGCCGCCGAGAAAGAGCTGAAGGAGAAATACGATTTCCTCAGCCTGCTGGCCGGTAAGGCGGAAAAGTCCGCTGCTGAGTAACCTCCCTCAGGGCGCGAGCGATTCGCGCCCTGTTGCTTTTCCTTCTATTCTCATTGCAATTGCGCCAGAAGCCAAAGGAAGCCAAAGAACGCATGGAAATCATCATCTCAGATCGCAGCCATTCGGAAGCATTGGTCGATATCATCATCGAAATGGAAGAATATTATTTCGGCCCCGACGTGATAAAACGCCAAGAGGTGCTCCCTTACCTCAATAACGCCCTGTTTGGCCCCTACTCAGGTATTACTGTCGCCAGTGCTTGGTCACAAGGTAAGGTCTGCGGATTTTGTACCTTTTGCATCATGCACCCTGCCCCTAAGCTCAGCGGTCAAATGTTTATGAAAGAGCTGTTCGTCAGCCGCACTGCCAGAGGGTTGGGCGTAGGCAAGGCAATGATGCGTTTTATCGCAACCATTGCGCTCGAACATGGCTGTAGCCGTCTGGACTGGACAGCTGAAAAGTCCAACCCCAACGCCGGGCTTTTCTATCGCCGGCTGGGCGCCGACGAAGTCACGGCCAAACAGTACTTCCGTCTGGAAAACGACGCGTTGCGTGCTTTCGCTCGCCCCAATACTGAGTAATTCACATCGCCCCTTCTGCCGCGAAGAAGATCGTTGGGATGACTCAATAAAACCCGCTGGCATTCCTGCGCGTAATCCGTACCATACAGGCCTCGCGTCGGGCGCGTTGAAGCTGGATGATGAATAATGATCAAAATCGGCCGGTTGAATGGTAAACTCGCGGTCTACAACGCCATGCCCCTAGTGCCCCCTATTGAGAATGAGCACGATTTAAATGTCAGAAAAGCAATCCGTTAGCCAAAAAGAGCAGTACAACCTGAATAAATTGCAAAAACGCCTGCGCCGCAACGTGGGCGAAGCGATCGCCGATTTCAATATGATTGAAGAAGGCGACCGTATCATGGTCTGCCTGTCCGGCGGTAAAGACAGCTACACCATGCTGGAGATCCTGCGCAACCTGCAGCAGAGCGCGCCGATCAACTTCTCGCTGATCGCGGTGAATCTCGATCAGAAACAGCCCGGCTTCCCTGAGCATATTTTGCCTGCCTACCTGGAAAGCCTGGGGGTGGAATACAAGATCGTCGAAGAGAACACCTACAGCATCGTCAAAGACAAGATCCCGGAAGGCAAAACCACCTGTTCACTGTGCTCGCGCCTGCGCCGCGGCATTCTGTACCGCACCGCCACCGAACTGGGTGCCACCAAGATCGCGCTGGGCCATCACCGTGACGACATTCTGCAGACGTTGTTCCTCAACATGTTCTACGGCGGCAAGATGAAAGGCATGCCGCCCAAACTGATGAGCGACGACGGCAAGCACGTGGTCATTCGCCCGCTGGCCTATTGCCGCGAGAAAGACATCGAGCGTTTCTCGATCGCCAAAGCGTTCCCGATCATTCCATGCAACCTGTGCGGCTCGCAGCCTAACCTGCAGCGCCAGGTGATCGGCGATATGCTGCGTGACTGGGACAAACGCTATCCTGGCCGGCTGGAAACCATGTTCAGCGCCATGCAAAACGTGGTGCCTTCGCACCTGAGCGATATCAATCTGTTCGATTTCAAGGGCATTCACCACGGGAGCGCCGTGGTAGACGGCGGCGATTTGGCCTTCGATCGCGAAGACATCCCGATGCAGCCGGTCGGCTGGCAGCCGGAAGACTCGGACGACGCGATACCTGCGCCAGAACGTTTGAACGTGCTGGAAATCAAATAAGCCCCCTCGCCGCTTGCCATCCTGCGAGCGGCGACATTTCCCTTTCTCGACGATCTCGATCCTGTTCACAGTTTGCGCAAAATTTACTCGGCAGTGCCGTTTTTACCCTATACTGTTTATTTATACAGTTATATGGAGATCGCGCAATGAATATTACCCCCTGCCTGTCCCACATCTCGCTGGGCTCCAACGATTTCGAGGCCGCCGCCGCCTTTTACGATCGTGCGCTGGCCGCCTTGGGATGCCGACGGGTGCTGGAGCATCCCGGCGCCATCGGTTACGGCCGCGACTACCCGGAGTTTTGGCTGCAGGTGCCGATCGACGGCCGCCCGGCCTCACCCGGCAACGGTACGCACGTCGGTTTTTTCGCCACCAGTAAGCAACAGGTGGATGAATTCCATCGCCAGGCGCTGCTGGCCGGTGCCGTCGATGAAGGCGCGCCCGGTTCGCGGCCGCATTACGGTGAGGCTTACTACGGCTGCTTTGTCCGGGATTTGGATGGGCACAAGATTGAAGCCAGCTTCTGGGATGAAAGCGCGGCCTGAAGAAGAAGGGAAGCCGAATAAAAAAATGCCGGTGATTAAACCGGCATTGTACGAATCAAATGTGCTATGCAGTAATTCAAAAATAAGAAAGTAAGACAATTATGGAGCGCAACGCCCATCGCTTGACGTTGCATTCACCTGCGAGAGAGATCATGCCCCATTTCCCCCGGCTAAATGTTGATTTTGCTCAATGTTAACCGGGTTTTCGTCATTTTCACCTACAGCCAGCGGCTGCGCTTCAGCCACCAGGCGACGCCAAGCACCAACCCGACCAACATCAGGCAAAATGCCGCGAAACCGAAGGGGTTGCCGCCGCCCGGTATGCCGCCAAGGTTGACGCCAAACAGCCCGGTCAGGAAGGTGGTAGGTAAAAAGACCATCGCTAACAATGACATGGTGTAAGTGCGGCGGTTCATCGCGTCGGCCATCACTGTGGTGATTTCGTCGGACAAGATAGCGGTGCGCGCGATGCTGCCGTCCAGATCGTCCAACCCGCGCCCCAGGCGATCGGCGATGTCCTGCATGCGGCGGCGATCGTCGTCGCTCATCCACGGCAGGCGGTCGCTGGCCAGCCGTGCGAAAACGTCACGCTGCGGCGCCATGTAACGGCGCAGCACGATAAGCTGTTTACGGATCAACGCCAGCTGACCACGCTCCGGCACCTGCTGTTCCAGCAAGGCGTCCTCCAGATCGATAATCTTGTCGTGCAGATCCTCAATGAATTCGCTGGTGTGATCGGTCAACGCATCGGAAATCTCCACCAGCCAGTTGCCGCTGTTGGTCGGCCCGGCGCCGCTTTGCAAATCGTTCACCACCTGATCGATGGAATACACCTTGCGGTGCCGCGTGGAGATAATCAGTTTATCGGTGATGTACACACGGATGGTGACCAACTGGTCCGGCCGTGAGTTGGCGTTGAAGTTGATGCTGCGCAAGGTGATCATGGTGCCTTCGCCCTGGCGGCTGACACGTGGCCGAGAGCTTTCGCCGGAGAGCGCTTCGCGCACCGAGTCCGGCAGCAGCGGCGTGGTGCTCAGCCATTCGGCGCTGGCCGGGTGCGCGTAATCAAGATGCAGCCAGCACGGCGCGTCGCAGGTGATCTTGTCATCTTGCTCGATCGGCGTGACGCCGCCCTTGCCGTCCAGCTGGTAGGCGTAAACCGCATCGGCGATCTGCAGCTCGCTCCCCTCAATCACATCCATTCATTTATCCCCTCAGTCTTACTTATGTTGCTGAGTCTAGCCTTAACGCCTTGGAGATCAAAGGCCAAGCTGTAACGCCAGTTTTCACGCCAGGTGAAAAACGTGCTCTATACTTCTGGCCTTAGGGAACACATCGCAACGACAGGAAGCCCCCATGTTTGAGATCAGCGCCGCAGATATTCTCAAAGTCAGTTTGACCGTTATCACCCTGTTTATCGCCGTTGTTAAAACGCCATTTCGTATTCGGCGGGAAAACCATGACAAGCTGCTCAAGCTACTCGAATCCGTCGAGAAGCCCCACAGTGAGCGCATGCAGCTCTTGCTGTTTAGGGATTACATCGGTAGCAAAACCGCCGGGCTGGCGGAGTTGCAGCAATTGCTGGCACTGCCGGACGGCGTAACGGCGCTGGAGCGCTACAGACCTACTGGCGGCCGACAGCAGATCCTGCGCACCACGTCCAAGGGTTTCGTTTTGCAACGACGCGCCGACAGTGCGTTAAAACGCTCGCTGCTTTCCTGTCGCTATCTGTTGAAATACCTGCTATTCGTCACTCTGTTGGTGCTAATGCCTGTGCTGGCGCAATGGGGCTTGCGGCAGCTTGGCGTGCTGGTTATCGCGCCGTCGCTGGTGTTTATGTCCGGTGCGCGCATCACCGACGGCTGGCAGCTGCTGTTCCCCGGCTTTATATTTATTATCATCATGCTCAGTCTGACATACTTAATCTTCAGGCAACTGGCGCTGGCGGGTAACCTCAGTTCGGAACGCGCCTTTTATCGCTACTATCAACGAGCGCGTGAGGAACAACGATGCCGGGAAGTCCTGAGACAACTGCGCACTGCGCTGCGCCGAACCTGACGAGGATGCGCCGCCTGCGCTACATCGCAATGGCCGCCCTGCTGCTGTTCGGCCAATCGGTTCGTGCAGAGCCGGTATTAGAACGCCTCGCCACGCCCTATCACGCGCCGACGGCGGCGGGTTCACTGCCTTATTTTGTCGCTCACGCTCGCTCCCGCCAGCCGCGCACCGCACTGGTGGTGATGCACGGCCTCCCGCGCGATGTCGCCAAGACGTTGCAAGCGGCGATCGATGCCGCGCAGGAAGCGGGAGACAATGGCTTATTGGTCGCCCCGCTGTTCCAGGTGCCGGAGAAACTTGCCGTTCATTGCCATTCCGCCGGGCTCCCGTCACCGCAAGACGGCGATGCCCTGTGGCGCTGCGGCTCCTGGATCGCAGGCGATTTGGATAATAGCGGGAAAACCGGTTCGTTCAACGCCCTGGATAACCTGCTGGCCGATCTGAAACGGCGCTGGCCATCGCTGCAGTCGATAACCGTGGCCGGTTTTTCCGCCGGCGCCCAGTTCGTGCAGCACTATGTCGGCTTTGCCCATCCGCCAAACGGGGTGCGTCTGCGCTATGTGGTGGCCGATCCCGGCAGCTGGCTCTACTTTGAGAATCTGCGTCCTCAGCCCACAAGCTGGGGAAGCTGCGGCAGTGAAACAACCTGCCGCTTCCGTTGGCAAACGCTGAACGCCGGCCAGTGTCCACGGGCCAACCAGTGGAAATACGGCCTGGAAGCGCTTCCCGTTCATCTACAGCGCCCCGCAGACACGGCGCGCCGGCGTTACGCCGCCGCCGATATCACCTATCTGGCTGCCGCCGAGGATACCGGCACCGCGCCGGGCGCCTACTATCGGATACTCGACAAATCCTGCGCCGCCCAGCTGCAGGGCCCCTATCGATTGCAGCGCGCCCTGGCCTATGCCGACTATGACCGGCGTTACCTGGCGCCGGATAAGCCGCATCGGTTAACGATCGTTCCCGGCTGCGGGCACAACGTCGCCTGCGTCTTTCCCGCCCCGGCGGCCAGGCAGGCGCTTTTCCCGATTAATGCAGACTAATAATAACGGTAATGAAATAAACCATTGCCGATAAATCGGACAATATCGCCGATAAAGCACTGGTAATGCCGTTATTATTATGACTTAACATATTGCTATCACTTTTAATTCAAAATGATAATAATAAATCAACATAAAGCTGTTTCAGCGCAAATTTTAGGGGCATATACTTTTCTCACTACGAGGAGGTAGTTATGTTACGCGACCATTTAAAAATAAACGCCAGCGATACGCTGGAAAAAATCAGCAATATCCATTTGCAAAACCAGGGGCAGGAAGAGATCAGTGAATTCGTGGTAAAAAACGCCGCCGGCCTGCAGATTGGCAAGGTCTCCGTCCACGATCGTTTCAGCACTCGCCGCTCTTATCCCACCAGCTATCGCATCACCCAAACCGACATGAGCGGCCGTGTGGTGGTGGATGCCATGCGAGACTGTCTATAAGCGTAACCGCTCTCTGAAATAGCAAAAAATAATGTGATGATGGCAACCCTGTTTATTATTAAACGGGGTTTATCGCGTGGATAAATTAATTACCTTCTTCATTTAACCGTCAATAAAAATAAATCCCCCGCGTTACGCGGGGGTGAAAAATAAGCCCAATCAATGTTTGATAATATACATCGTTTGGCTATAGGCCACGTCTTCCGGATTGGTGATCGGGTAGCCTTTTACCCACGGTTTGATCAGGCGGCCGTTGGTGTACTGGTAAATCGGCGCGATCGGTGCCTGATCGGCAATGATTTGCTCCATCTTGTTGTAATCGGCGGTCACCGCCGCCGGGTTGGTTTCCCGTCCCGCCTGCGCCAGCAGCTTGTCGTAGTCCGCGTTCTTGAACTTGGCAATGTTGCCGCTGTGGGTAGAGGTCAACAGCGACAGGAAGGTCGACGCCTCGTTATAGTCACCTACCCAGGAGGCGCGGATCACGTCGAAATTACCGGTATTACGGCTGTCGATATAGGTTTTCCACTCCTGGTTTTGCAGCTTGACGTCAATGCCGAGCTTTTTCTTCCACATTGAGGCCACGGCGATGGCGATCTTCTGGTGGCTTTCCGAGGTGTTATACAACAGCGTCAGCTTCAGCGGGTTGTTCGGGCCGTAACCGGCCGCCTGCAACAACGCCTTGGCCTGCGCATCCAGCTCCGCCTGCGATTGCTGTTGCAGCAAACTCGCCTCCGGTTTGAACCCGGCAGTCACGTCCGGCGTGAAGTGATAGGCAGGCTTTTCGCCGGTGCCCAGCACTTTTTCCGCGATAATCTTGCGATCGATGGCGTAGGACAAGGCCTGGCGCACCCGCACGTCGTTGGTCGGCGCGCGCTGGGTGTTGAACGCGTAGTAATAGGTGCCGAGCTGATCCGGCGTGTACACCTGCCCCGGAATATCTTTCAGCAGCTTCTGATACATGTTTTTCGGGAAGGATTCGGTGATGTCGATATCGCCCGCCAGGTAACGCTTGGTGGCGTTGGATTCCTGATTGATCGGCACGAAGGTCACTTTGGTCAGCACGGTTTGCGCATGATCCCAGTAATGATCGTTAGGCGTCAGCACCAGCTTCTCGTTCACCACCCGCTCTTGCAGTTTGAACGCGCCGTTGCCCACCAGATTGCCGACCTTGGTCCAGTCGTTGCCGTATTTTTCCACCACCGCCTTATTCACCGGGAACAGGCTGAAGTTAGCCGTCAGGCTGACGAAGTACGGCACCGGCTTGTCCAGCTGTACTTTAAGCGTATAGTCGTCCGGCGCCGACACGCCCAAGCGATCGGCCGGCAGTTTGCCGCTGATGATCTGCTCGGCGTTCTGGATCCCCGCTAACTGCGCGAACCAGGCGAACGGCGACAGGTTTTTCGGTTCGACCAGCCGCTGCCAGCTGTAGACGAAATCCTTCGCCGTGACAGGGTCACCGTTTGACCACCGCGCATCTTTGCGCAGATGGAAAATATAAGTCTGGTTATCGCTGGTCTGCCAGCGCGTGGCGACGCCGGGGATCACTTTCCCATTGGCGTCCTGATTGACCAGCCCTTCGAACAGGTCGCGCGCCAGCTGGGCCTCCGGCAGGCCTACCGCTTTAATCGGATCGAGCGAGGCCGGTTCGTCTTTAATGTGGCGCACGATTTCCTGTTTGGCCGCCAACGCGGTGCCCGGGGGAACCTGCGCCGCCATAGCGCTGCTCATACAGGCGCCGATCGCCGCCGCGCAAAGCGCCAAACGAAAACCCCGTTGCATTTTTCTTCCCGTCATTATGATTTACCCCCGTTAACCATCTGAATTTTTTATCATATAGCACAAGATCCGTCCGGCCTAGCGCTCACGGCCGAGAAGTTGCAAAAAGTGCGATTCAGGCAATAAAAAACCCGTGCGGCGCAGGGCGGCACGGGCGGTGTTTGCAGCGGCGACCGTCAGTCGTACAGGTGGATGCTGTTGATGCGGTAGCTGAACTCTTCACCCTCTTCTTCATCGAACACGGTGAAAAAGCCTTTCTCGGCCAGCGGACGGGCCGAGATATCGGTTTTTTGCAGCTGGCGCGCGTCGGCGTCGTCGTAGCCGTAGTCGAGGTAGAAGACATCTTTTTGGTAATCGATATGCAGGGTGAACGGATAGTTCGATTCGTCCCCGCGCCCGTCGTCATTTTTCACCACGCCGAACCATTCCCCCTGACGGATCTGGTTTTCAGCATCCACGCCGCACAGCAGCGTGATGGTGTCATTTTCATTTTCGCTATAGCTGGCGATGATTCTGGCTACTGGCATGTTAAATCCTCTTGCGGGTGATTGGCTTAGCTCTGCCGTTAGTATAACAACAGCGTCAGGCCAGGTGCGGTTTAATTGGCGTTTTCACCGCCGCGGCGTCACAGATTGCGCAAACGTCGCACAATTGCGATGGGAAAGATGCCTCAAAGCGTAATACACTGAATAAAATGACAATGACTCTCGACCTTTAATCCAGGGACAACACCATGACCGAACATCGACCACGCAGTGAACGTGGCCAGTTGGCCATCGCAGGAGAGAACTACGGCAGCTCGCTGCTGGGCGCGCCGCTGCTCTATTTCCCGGCGGCGATCAGCGGCCCGGAGACCGGGCTTATCATCGCCGGCACCCACGGCGATGAGAGCGCCGCCATCGTGACCCTGTCTTGCGCGCTGCGCAGCATCGCCCCCGAACGACTGCGTCACCACGTGGTGCTGGCGGTCAACCCCGACGGCTGTCAGCTGGGGCTGCGCGCCAATGCCAACGGCGTCGATCTGAATCGCAACTTCCCGGCCGCCAACTGGCGCTCCGGCGATACCGTCTACCGCTGGAACAGCGCGGCGCCGGTGCGCGACGTCAAGCTCTCCACCGGTGGGCGCCCCGGTTCCGAACCGGAAACCCAGGCGCTGTGTCATCTGATCCATCGTCTGAAGCCGCACTGGGTGGTGTCGTTCCACGAACCGCTGGCCTGCATCGAAGATCCCGCCAGCTCGCGGCTCGGCGTTTGGCTGTCGCACAAGTTCGAACTGCCGCTGGTGACCAGCGTCGGCTATGAAACGCCCGGTTCGTTCGGCAGCTGGTGCGCAGATCTGTCGCTACCGTGCATCACCGCCGAATTCCCGCCGATCTCCGCCGATGCCGCCAGCGAGCGCTACATCGACGCGATGATCGAGCTGCTGACCTACCCGAATTAATCCCTACGGGGCGATATCGACGATCGCCCCGCATTCGAACGCCAGACCCGGTTCGACGTCCCGCGCCAGCCAGGTCGGGCCGTCCAGATCGACGAAGCGCGCCGCCGGCGCCAGCGGCAAGGCGGCGGATATCGCCCGTGACGTGCACAACATGCAGCCGAGCATGATGGCGAACCCTTGTTCGCGCGCGGCCTGCGCCAGCGCCAGCGCCTCGGTCAAGCCGCCGGTTTTGTCCAGTTTGATATTGACCATCTGATAGCGTTGCGCCAGCCGCGGCAGATCGGCACGGGTGTGGCAGCTCTCATCGGCGCAGATCGGCAGCGGATGGATAAAGTGCTCCAACGCAGCGTCGTCACCGGCCGGCAGCGGCTGCTCCAGCATCGCCACGCCGAGATCGGCCAGTAGCTGGCAGCGCGCCGCCAGCCCTTCCGCCTGCCAGGACTCATTGGCGTCGACGATCAGCGTCGCCTGCGGTACCGCGGCGCGGATCGCTACCAATCGTTCGCTGATATAGTGATCGTCGAGTTTGATCTTCAGCAGCGTGGCGCCCTGCTGCTCCAGTTCACGCGCGGCGAAGGCCATCGCTTCCGGCGTGCCGATGCTGACGGTCTGCGCCATACGGATATGCGCCGGGGCCGTCACACCGCTGCGCTGCCACAGGCTCTGCCCGTGCAGGCGGCACTCCAGATCCCACAGCGCCGAATCCAGCGCGTTGCGGGCGGCGCCCGCCGGCATCTGCACCAGCAGCTGTTCGCGGGTCATGCCTTGTGCGATCGCCGGCGCCATCTCTGCCAGCTGTGCCATCACCGATTCCTCGCTCTCGCCGTAACGCGGGTACGGCGTACATTCACCGGTGCCGCGCACGCCCTGCTGTTCGATTTCGACCACCACCACCCGGGCTTCGGTGCGGCTGCCGCGCGCAATCACGAAGGCAGTATGCAGCGGCCAGGCTTCCGGGTAAAAACGCATGTCTCTCATAACGGCTCCTGAGCGAAAACTGCGCATTCAGCCAGGCTGATGCGCCGGTGATGTTTTATAGAACAGCCTAATATATACAACTATTTAGCAAACTTTGATATCCAATCCGCCCCGGTTGTCATAAACTGGCGCCAGGGTGTGAACCTGATGTTAAATGCCGTTGCCGGCGCGCCGTTTCATCAGGTTCATACCCTTTGTATAAACACCTGTAAAAGGAATCTAGCAATGACTCAGACAGTACATTTTCAAGGCAATCCGGTCAGCGTAGCAGGCAAACTGCCACAGCAGGGCGAACAGGCCAAGGCCTTCTCGCTGGTTGCCAAAGACCTGTCAGACGTGGCGCTGAGCAGCTTCGCGGGTAAACGCAAAGTCCTGAACATCTTCCCAAGCATCGATACCGGCGTCTGCGCGACGTCGGTGCGTAAATTCAACCAGCTGGCCAGCGGCCTGGATAACACCGTGGTGCTGTGCATCTCCGCCGATCTGCCGTTCGCGCAGTCTCGCTTCTGCGGCGCGGAAGGCCTGAGCAACGTGGTTACCCTGTCTACCCTGCGCGGCGCCGAGTTCAAGCAGGCGTACGGCGTCGAAATCGCCGAAGGCCCGTTGGCAGGCCTGACCGCGCGTGCGGTCGTGGTGCTGGATGGCCAGGACAACGTGCTGTACAGCGAGCTGGTGAACGAAATCACCACCGAGCCTGACTACGACGCGGCGCTAGCTGCGCTGAAATAACAAAGCCGGCGAACGCCGGCTTTGGAAACCCGTTAAAGGCGCCGCAAGGCGCCTTTTTTATTCCTCGCCCTCAACGCCGCCTTTGCGGCTGCTCAGGCCATACTCGCGCAGCTTGTTGGCGATGGCAGTATGGGAAACGCCCAGCCGCTTCGCCAGCTTGCGGGTGCTGGGATAGGTGCGATACAGGCGCGTCAGCACCGAGCGCTCGAAACGCTTGCTGATGTCGTCCAGCGAGCCGTCCAGCACCTCGTCGCCCAGCGACATCTCCACCTCGAACTCCGGCAACACGATATCCTGCGGCCGCAGTTCGTAGCCTTCAGTTTGCGTCAGCGCGCGGTAGATAGCGTTTTTCAGCTGACGCACGTTGCCCGGCCAGCCGTACTTGCTGAGGAAGCCGCCCAGATCGTTCGCCAGCTTGGGCCGCGACACCCCCTGCTCATCGGCGAAGCGCGCCACGAACAGCTCGGTCAACGGCATGATGTCCTGCGGACGTTCGCGCAGCGGCGGGATGGTGATGGTCAGTACGTTGAGGCGATAATAGAGATCTTCGCGGAATTCGCCGCGCTGCACCAGCTCGGTAAGGTTTTTCTGGGTGGCGCAGATCACGCGCACGTCGACGTGCACCTCATGCTCTTCGCCAACGCGGCGGAACGTGCCGTCGTTGAGGAAACGCAGCAGCTTGGTCTGCATACGCGGCGACATTTCGCCGATCTCATCCAGCAGCACCGAACCGCCGTTGGCCTGCTCGAAGAAGCCCTTCTTGCCTTCCAGCGCGTTGGGATAAGCGCCCGGCGCATGGCCGAACAGTTCGCTCTCCACCACGTCATCCGGCAGCGCGGCGCAGTTCAGCGCCAGGAACGGCTGTTTGCCACGCGGGCTGCGCAAATGGCAGGCGCGGGCCAGAATATCCTTGCCGGTACCGGTATCGCCGACGATCAGCAGCGGCGCATCGAGCATCGCCAGCTTGCGCGCCTGCTCCAGCACGTGACGCATCTTGGCGCTCACCGCCACGATGTGGTCGAATTCGGTATCGTCGTTCACCGATAGATTTTGCAGCTGGCGGCCCATGCGCGCGGTGGACTTCAGCATCACCACCGCGCCGACCGCGGCCGCCTGCTGCTGTTCGTCTTCCAGATAGATAGGCGTGATGTCCATCAGGAAGTCCTGGCTGCGGATCACCACCCGCTCGGCGTGCGGCGCCGTATGCTCGCTCTCCAGCCAGCGGCTGAAGTTATAGCCGCCGATCAGCGCTCCGGCAGTCTGGTTGCGGATCTTGTCTTCGTTCAGGCTGAACAGCGCCTGCGCCGCCGGGTTGGCCAGCTCGACCTTGCCCTTCATGTCGATAGAGAACACCGGTTCCGGCATCGATTCCAGCAGCGCACGCAGCGCGCGATGCTCGCGTTCGGAAGGCATAAAGCTGACGGTGCGCACGTCGGTCACGCCGGCGATGCGGCGGATCTCCGCCATCAGCGCGCGGAAAGTATCGAAATCCAGCTGGGAGAAATTGAGGTAAATGCGGCCGATGGGATCGATTTCGATGCCACGTAAGTCAATGCTGCGCGATACCAAAAGATCGAGTAATTCTCGAGTGAGACCGAGGCGGTCTTCGCAAAATACTTCCAAACGCATCAGTGTTGGCCTTATCTCTGCAGGTGCGGGGATCGTTGACGATGATGATACTCCCTCGCACCGGGCGGTAGAAGCGATCTGTCAGCAAAAGTTGACAGAACTCTGATTTATTGCCGTGGTTGCTGATTTTAAACGCAAGCGGATAACAGCATCGGCGTCATTTTAGCCTACAAACAGAGAGTTATCACAATCAGAATTAATTTTGCAGAGATTTATCACGCAATCACAGGGGGATCGACTGTCGTCAAGTCTCGATTACGTCCGGCGTCGGTGCCGTTGAGAAAACGGCGCTCCTGGGAGCGCCATCGCGGGGTTATTTGGCCTTGCCGTCGCTCTTTTTCAGCGTGTCTTTCAACTGGCCGATCAGCTGGCTGCGGAAATCGCCAAGCTTCGGCTTTTCCCCCTCCAGCCACGGCAGCGGGCGGCACAGCTCCATCGCCTTGATGCCCAGCCGCGCGGTCAATAACCCGGCGCCGATACCCTGCGCCGCACGCGCCGACAGCCGCGCCGCCAAATCCTGCGACATCCAGTCCATGCCCACTTCACGCACCAGTTCAGAGGCGCCGGCGAAGGCGATGTTGAGCAGCACCAGGCGGAACAGACGAATGCGGCTGAAGTAACCCAGTTCGATGCCGTACAGCGCCGCGATGCGGTTAATCAAACGGATGTTGCGCCAGGCGATAAACGCCATATCCACCAGCGCCAACGGGCTGACGGCAATCATCAGCGTCGATTCGGCGGCGGAGCGGCTGATTTCGCGCCGCGCCTGGTTGTCGAGCACTGGCTGTACCAGCTTGGCGTACAGCTCCACCACTTCACGGTCATTTTGGGTTTCATGCAACGAGGCCTGCCAGCGCTGCAACGCCGGATGCCCCTGATCCAGCCCGGCCTGACGCGCCAGCTTCTCGCAGAATTCGCGCCCTTGCCCCAGCCCGTGGCTGTGCAACAGCTCGCGCGCCACGTCGCGCTCTTCCACGCGCTGGCGCAGCCGATACAAACGCCGCCATTCGGTGACCACCGAACCGACGCCGGCGAACACGATCAGGCCGCCGGCCACACCGCCGCCCATGGCGATCCAGTCCTGCTGCACCCAGGCGGTATGCACCCACTGCACACCCTGCGCCACCACGCTGACGCCGAACAGCGCCAGCCCGGCGGTGACCATTTTGCGCCACAGGCTGCGTTTAGGTTTCAGCGCGGCATTAATGATGCCTTCGGCGCGCCCTTCTTCCTCTTCCTGCTGCAGCTCCGGCGCCGCCGGAAAGAAGCTTTCTGCCTGTTCGGCATCGAAAGCGACGCCGGCGCGCAACGCCGGCTCCTGCGGCGGCTGCAGCGGCTCGTCAAAATCGATACGCGGTTTGATCGGCTCGCTCATCGCAATTTGTCTCCCAATAAAAACTCCATCACTGCATCCAGGCGGATGTGCGGCAACGGGCTGTCCACGCTCATGGCGCGCGGACGAAACTCATCGAAGTGGAACCCCTGGTTCTGCCAGAACGCCGGCCCCGGCAGGCGGGCGGGCACTTCGCCGGGGAACACCGTCAGCGGCGCGCCGTCGCTCAGGCGGTTGCCCTTCAATGCCGGAATGCGTTGCCCCTGGTGATCGACGATGCCGCTCTCGGTCGCCTGCACCGAGGCCAGGCCGACGCAATCCATGCTAATGCCCTCGAACGCCGCGTTCTGCCACGCCTCTTGCACCAGCTGCTGCAGCAATGACACCAGATTGGCGTGCTGATCGGCGGTGATATGGTCCGCCTTGGTGGCGGCGAACATCAGTTTGTCGATGGTCGGCGAGAACAAGCGGCGAAACAGCGTGCGCTTGCCGTAATGGAAGCTCTGCATCAGTTGGGTCAGCGCCAGTCGCATGTCGTTGAACGCCTGCGGGCCGCTGTTGAGCGGCTGCAGGCAGTCAACCAGCACGATTTGCCGATCGAAACGAACGAAGTGTTCTTTGTAGAAGTTTTTGACGATCGACTGGCAGTAGTAGTTGAAGCGAGCGCGCAACATGCCGATGTTGGTGTGTTTGTCGGCCTGCGCCAGCTTCGATTCGCCGATCGCGGCCACGTCGGGCCACGGGAAAAACTGCAGCGCCGGCGCGCCGGCCATGTCGCCCGGCAGCACGAAACGCCCCGGCTGAATGAAGTGCAGCCCTTCGCTTTTGCAGCGCAACAGATAATCGGTGTAGGCCTGGGCGATCGCCGCCAGCCGGTTTTCGTCGGCCGGGGCCAGCGGATCGCAGGCCTTGCACAGTTCAAGCCAGGGCTTGGCCCATTCGGCGCGTTCGCCCTGCAGCAGCCCGGTCATCTGGCGCGACCAGGCCAGGTAATCCTGTTCGAGCATCGGCAGATCCAGCAACCATTCGCCCGGATAATCGACGATCTCCAGGTACAGCGTGGAGGTGTCTTTGAAGTGCCGCAGCAGCGAATCGTTGGAGCGGTAACGCAGCGCCAGCCGGATTTCGCTGACGCCGCGCGTCGGCGTCGGCCAGGCCGGCGGCGTGCCGTACAGCTGCGCCAGCCCTTCGTCATAGGTGAAACGCTGGATGCCGAGATCGCGTTGCGGGATGCGTTTGACGCCCAGCAGGCGCTCTTCGCGCACCGGTGAAAACAGCGGCATGCGCGCGCCGCTGTGCACATGCAGCAGTTGGTTGACGAAGGCGGTGATAAAGGCGGTTTTGCCGCTGCGGCTCAGGCCGGTCACCGCCAGGCGCAGATGGCGATCCATTCCGCGGTTGACCAGCGAGGTTAACTCATTTTGCAGTCGTTTCATTGCTCTCCTTGACGTAACGCCCGAATGCCTTGTTCAGGCCTTTACGGAACAGCGGTTCCAGCACCAGCGCCAGCACGACGCGCACCGGTTTACGGCCGACGGTTTTCAGCAGCCAGCCGGCGGCGCCCGCCGGGCCATAGTTCAATAACGCTATGATGATGACTTTAGCCAATGTCTTCAACATTGCCGCCGCTCCTCGTTTAAATCCACCCGTTCTGGCGGTGTTTGCAACATCGATTTTATTCATGACAATGCCCTCCGGCACAAGAGATTAAGGTACATTCAACGGGATAACGGCGGCGAAGATGCCCGGCCTGCGCAGGCCGGGTATCGCAAGAAGGGTTACAGCTTGCGGAAACGGCTCTGTACGCCGAAGGTATCGGACGTCACGTAGCGCTCGACCTGACGCAGCTGCTGCTCGCCGCTGCCCAACTCATACTCCAGCTGATCGAGCAGCTGGCGCGGCGTCTTCTGATGCTCGCCTTCGAAACGGCTGGCCGGCGCTTCATCCAACACGAACACCAGCGCGATATAGGCCACCAGCGTGAAGAAGAACAGCCCGAAGAACAGCGACAGCACCACCATCACGCGGATCAGTCGCACCGGTACGTCGAAATAGTGCGCCAAACCGGCGCAGACGCCTTTCACCATGCCTTCTTCGGGAACGCGATAAAGCTTTTTACTGCCCAGCGTCGTGCTCATCAGGACTGTCTCCAGTTCGGGTGTTCCGCATCGAGGATCTCTTCCAGCGCCTGAATGCGTTCACGCATGCGTTTGGCATCTTCCGCCAGCTGCGCCAGGCGCTGCATTTCTTGCTGACTCAGCTGGATGCCGGTCTGTTGCCGATTGCTGTAATGCAGCCAAAGCCAAATCGGCGCGACAAACAGCACGAAAATTGTCAGCGGAATGGCAAGTAATAAAGCACTCATTGTTGTTCCTTCTTATCGGATCCTGGATAGGCGGCCACCTCCGGCGTGTGGCCGCGGCTCGCCTTACTCGGAGCGGTTCATTTTGGCTTTCAGCGCCGCCAACTGCTCACTGATGGCGTCGTCGGCTTTCAGCTCGGCAAACTCCTGGTCCAGCGACTTCTTTTTACCAATGCTGATGCTTTCCGCTTCGGCTTCCATATGGTCGATGCGACGTTCGAACTGTTCGAAACGCGCCATCGCCTCATCCAGCTTGCCGCTGTCGAGCTGGCGGCGCACGTCACGAGAAGAAGATGCGGCCTGATGACGCAGCGCCAACGCCTGCTGCCGCGCACGGGTTTCTGTCAGCTTGTTTTCCAGCTCGCCGATTTCGCTCTTCATGCGCGCCAGCGTTTCTTCTACGGTCGCCACTTCCTGCGTCAGCGTAGCGATCAGATCGGCCACCTTTTGTTTTTCGATCAGCGCCGCACGGGCCAAGTCTTCTTTATCTTTGCGCAGCGCCAGTTCGGCTTTTTCCTGCCAGTCACTGACCTGGTTTTCACCCTGCTCGATGCGACGCAGCAGCTGCTTTTTCTCCGCCAGCGCACGCGCCGACGTAGAGCGAACTTCAACCAGCGTGTCTTCCATCTCTTGGATCATCAACCGCACCAGCTTCTGCGGATCTTCCGCCTTGTCCAGCAGGGTGTTGATGTTGGCGTTCACGATGTCGGCAAAACGAGAAAAAATACCCATAATTCACTTCCTCTTGGTTCTGATGGCGTCTGAAGCGCCGCGTTAAGTCGTACAGCTTGCCCAAAGAGATAATCAAAACCCGTGCCAACTTTTAAATCATTGAAAAACAACAACTCTTTATTTTTGACTCTCTGCGCGCTTGCTGTAGAGTGATTATTTTCACCAAACATTGGCGAATTTCATCATGAACGAACAGCCAGAGAATTTGTTGGGCGAGGCAAACGCCTTTGTCGAAGTCTTGGAGCAAGTCTCCCAGGTCGCCAAGCTGAACAAGCCGGTGCTGGTGATCGGCGAACGCGGCACCGGCAAGGAGTTGATCGCCCACCGTCTGCACTACCTCTCCAACCGTTGGCAAGGGCCGTTCATCTCGCTTAACTGCGCGGCGCTGAATGAAAACCTGCTGGATTCCGAACTGTTCGGCCACGAGGCCGGCGCGTTTACCGGCGCCCAAAAGCGCCATCTGGGCCGCTTCGAACGCGCCGACGGCGGTACGCTGTTCCTCGATGAGCTGGCAACCGCACCGATGCTGGTGCAGGAGAAATTGCTGCGGGTGATCGAATACGGTCAGTTGGAACGCGTGGGCGGCAGCCAGCCGCTGCGGGTGGATGTGCGCCTGGTGTGCGCCACCAACGACGATCTGCCGGCGCTGGCGGCGGCGGGCAAATTCCGCGCCGATCTGCTGGATCGGCTGGCGTTCGACGTGGTGCAACTGCCGCCACTGCGCCAACGGCGGCCCGATATCATGCTGTTGGCCGAGCATTTCGCCATTCAAATGTGCCGCGAGCTGGCGCTGCCGCTGTTTCCCGGCTTTACCGAACGTGCCAGGCAAACGTTGCTCGAGTATGGCTGGCCGGGCAACGTGCGCGAACTGAAAAACGTGGTGGAGCGTTCAGTCTATCGTCACGGCGACAGCGACAGCCCGCTGGATGAGATCGTCATCAACCCGTTTGCGCCACGCGAGGCCACGCCGGTCGCGCCCATTCCTGAAGACGCCGGCGCGTTACCGCCGCTGCCGTTGGATTTGAAACTCTGGCAGCTGGAGCAGGAGAAGGCATTGATCGAAGCGGCGCTGCAGCACGGGCGGTTCAATCAGCGCAAGGCGGCGCAGCTGCTGGGGCTCACCTATCATCAGCTGCGCGGTATGCTGAAAAAGCATGCGCTGCTGCAAAACGGCGAAGCGGACGAGGAATAACAGGCAAAAAAAAAGCCAGCACCCGAGCTGGCTTAAAAAACACTGGAAGCAATGTGAGCAATGTCGTGCCTTCCACATCAGAGCCGCAAACTGTGGCCTTCCGTGAACTGCCAGGCGATGATAATAGTTATCAGTATCGTCTGTAAAGCACTTTGTTGAGAATTTTTCTCATTACCACACGAAGATTGCGCAATTACCACTCAGGGAACGGGTCCGCCATGTCCAGCCAATAGTCCACGCCGGCGGCCATTTCATCGTCGCTCAGCAGGCAGTCGTCCAGCAGACGCACGATCGTCGCCTGCTGCAAATGCTGGCCAATAAACACCAGCTCCTGGCGCATGTCGCCGAACGGTTCCACCCATTTCTCCTGAATATGCGCCCGCGTTTCGGGATCCTGCGGCCAGTTATCTTGCGGGATGGCGCGCCAAAAGGTGCCCGCGAGGCCATAATGGGCGATGCCGCCCGCCTGGCTCCACTGCCCGGCCTGCCGCGGCCGCGTCGCCAGCCAGAAGAAGCCCTTCGACCGCAGCAGCTTGCCGCCTCCCCAGTCGCCGTTGATCACGCGGTAGAACTTGTCTGGCGCAAACGGCCGCCGCGCCTGATAGACAAAGCTACTGATGCCGTAGCTTTCCGTTTCCGGCACGTGTTCGCCACGCAGCTCTTTCAGCCAGCCGGGTGCCTGCTGAGCCTTTTCAAAGCTGAAGCTGCCGGTATTCAGCACTACCTCCAGCGGCAGTTTGCCCGGCGCGATCGGCACAATGCGGGCGTCGGGGTTCAGGCTGGCCAGCAGCGCCATCACTTCGCCCTGCTGGGATGGCGTCAACAGATCGGTTTTGCTGACCAGGATCACGTCGCAGAATTCGATCTGCTCAATCAACAGGTCCGCCACGCTGCGCAGATCGTCCTCGCCCAGGCTTTGACCGGCCTCCTGAAGGCTTTGCGCCTGCTGATATTGCTGGATGAAATTCACCCCGTCGACCACCGTCACCAGGGTATCCAGCCGGGCGAACTGCGACAGGCTTTCCCCTTCTTCATCCTCGAAAGTAAAGGTTTCCGCCACCGGCAGCGGTTCGGAGATGCCGCTCGATTCGATCAGCAGATAATCGAAGCGCCCGTCCTGCGCCAGCTCGCGCACCGACACCAGCAGGTCTTCGCGCAGCGTACAGCAGATGCAGCCGTTGCTCATCTCCACCAGCTTTTCCTGCTGGCGATCGAGGTGCACTTCATTCTCCACCAGCGCGGCGTCGATATTCACCTCGCTCATGTCGTTGACGATCACCGCCACGCGCATGCCCTGCCGGTTGTTCAGGATGTGGTTCAGCACCGTGGTCTTGCCGGCGCCGAGAAAGCCGGAAAGCACGGTCACGGGAAGTTGTTTCATGAGAGCCTCACTAAAATTCATTGCGTAATGCCTGGTAACCGCGCACCAGCTCGACGTTGGTGGCGGCCACTTCTTCCGAAAACTGCAGCGCGCCGCGGTCGACCTGGCGATAGCGCGACAGGTCGCTGTCCGGCCCCACGCGCTCGGTCGAGGGGATATAGCGGTTTTCCGGCAGCGTCACGCCATCCACCACCGCGTTATAACGCACCACGCAGCCGGACTGGATGTGGCAGTTGAACAGCACGCTGTTGAAACCGATAAACACCCGATCGTCGATGCGACACGGGCCGTGAACGATGGCGCGGTGGGCGATAGAGCTGTAACGGCCAATGGTGACCGCCGCCCCGCTCTTGGAATGGATCACCACACCGTCCTGAATATTGGAGTGCGAGCCGATGACGATCGGCTCCATGTCGCCGGCGGCGTTCAACTCGTCGGCGCGAATTACCGCATACGGCCCGACGTAGACGAAATCTTCGACGATCACCCGGCCGCAAATAATGGCGGTGGGATCGATGTAGGCCAGCGGCGAGACCTGCGGCAGATGGCCGCTGGGATTTTTACGCAGCATGGTGTTCTCCCCGCCAGCTCAGCTCCGCCACCGCATTGTGGGCATGCAGGCTCTCCTGATGCTCGACGCGCAGCGAAAAAGCGCGGTAGTCGCACTGGCTGCGCAGCATGCCATACAGACGGCGCGCCGCGTCCTCACAAAACATCAGGTTCTGACCGTTGGCCAATGCGAAAGCCTGTTCGTCGCGGCGTTTCACCAGCGTTTGTACCGGCGTGCCCAGCGCGTGTTCGATGCGGTCAATCAGTTTCACCGGTTCGAACGCCCGTTCATTCTCGGGCGTCACGGTGATCCAGGCCCAGCTGCGTTGGCTGTGGGGCGTGGCCGGCATACCTTGCTCCAGCAGCCACTCGCTCACCTGGCGTTGGCTGACCCGCTCCGCCGCCTGTTCAAAATCAAACTGAAACTGTTGCTGCGCCAACTGACGGCTGAGCGCCGCCGAACTCGGGCAGGTAGAGGAGTAAGGCACGCCGACGGTCAGCGCCAGCGTCAGCCTGCCTGCCAGGGTGGCCTCGATGCGCAGCGGGTAAGCCTTCCAGCCACGCTGTGGCGACAGCAGCGCCGGACGTGACAGCAACAGCTCGCCGCTGAGCGTCAGGCTGGCGCGATCGCTGTGTTCCGGTTGTGAATCCAGAAAGGCTTGCAGCGTTCGGCCGATGCGCTGCGGCGTCAGCTCGCCCTGCGTCAATTCGTCCAGCGCCAGATACAGGCGCGACATGTGAATACCGCGTTCGCCCGCCGCTTCGGCGCGCAGGTTGATGCCGGCGTCGACCTTCGCCATCAATGGCTTGCCAGCCAGTTCCAGCGGCAGCGCGATCCCTTGCATCCCGACCCAATCGAGCCCGACATCACTCATTTCGCCGCGCCATGCCTGAGCGTCCGGCAGCGAACGGCGTGGTGGAAGTGCAACTTCGTTCATACATCCCCTTGCGTTATTGTGACTTTGCCGGGGAACGGTAACACGGTTTTGTTATATTATAACATAACATGAAAAACTTTTTTCTTGCCGCTGAACGGCCTGATTAATCAAGTCGCAGAAAACTCAGCGATTTTGTTCAATGGATTGGGCTGCTGGTCAGAGTACGATACACTAACGCTATTGCTGATTAACCCATGAGCCTCTATGCGTGGTTTACCCCTTTGGATACTGTCGTTGTGCCTGACGGGCTCTGCCCTGGCCGCGACAACACCGCCCGTGCCCAGCGCGGCGCCGCTGCCGGACATTCGCCAGAGCGGCTTTGTTTATTGCGTCAGCGGCATACTGAATACCTTCAACCCGCAAATGGCCAGCAGCGGCCTGACGGTGGATACCCTGGCCGCCCAGCTGTACGATCGCCTGCTGGACGTCGACCCGTACACCTACCGGCTGATCCCCGAACTGGCGCAAAGCTGGGAGGTGCTGGACAACGGCGCCACCTACCGCTTCCATCTGCGCAAGGACGTGCCGTTCCAGACCACCGCCTGGTTTACGCCCACCCGCAAGATGAACGCCGACGACGTGGTGTTCAGCTTCGCGCGCGTATTTGACCAAAAGCACCCGTATCACGACGTCAACGGTGGCGAATACCCCTATTTCGACAGCCTGCAGTTCGGCGATTCGGTGCAGAGCGTGAGAAAGCTCGACGACTACACGGTGGAGATTCGCCTACAGTCACCGGACGCCTCGTTCCTGTGGCACCTGGCGACCCACTACGCGCCGGTGCTGTCCGCCGAATACGCCGACACGCTGACGCGCCAAGGCCATCAGGAGCTGATCGACCGCGAGCCGGTCGGCAGCGGCCCGTTCCTGCTCAACGAATACCGCTCGGGGCAATATATTCGCCTGGCGCGCAACGCCGCCTACTGGAAAGGCCTGCCGCGCATGCCGCAGGTGGTGATCGATCTGGGCGCCGGCGGCACCGGCCGCCTCTCCAAGCTGCTGACCGGCGAGTGCGACGTACTGGCTTATCCGGCGGCCAGCCAGCTGTCTATCCTGCGCGACGATCCGCGCCTGCGCCTGACGCTGCGCCCGGGGATGAACATCGCCTATCTGGCGTTCAACACCCGCAAACCGCCGCTCGACAACCTCAATGTGCGCCAGGCGATCTCGCTGGCGATCAACAACCAACGATTGATGCAGTCGATCTATTACGGCACGGCGGAAACCGCCGCCTCAATCCTGCCGCGCGCCTCCTGGGCCTATGACAACGACGCGCACGTCACCGAGTACGATCCGGCCAAATCACGCGAAATGCTGCGGCAGGCCGGCGTCGGCCAACTGAACCTGAAGCTGTGGGTGCCGACCGCCTCGCAATCTTACAACCCGAGCCCGCTGAAAACCGCCGAGCTGATCCAGGCCGATCTCGGCCAGGTGGGCATCAACGTCACCATCGTGCCGGTAGAGGGGCGCTTCCAGGAGGCGCGCCTGATGGAGATGAACCACGATCTGACCCTGACCGGCTGGGCCACCGACAGCAACGACCCGGACAGCTTCTTCCGGCCGCTGCTGAGCTGCGCGGCAATCCGTTCGCAAACCAACTATGCTCACTGGTGTGACCCAGGCTTCGACGAGGTGCTGCAGAACGCGCTGTTGTCGCAGCAGCTGTCTCAGCGCATCGACAACTACCGCAAGGCGCAGAAAATCCTCGAGCAGCAACTGCCGGTGCTGCCGCTGGCCTCTTCTTTGCGTCTGCAGGCCTACCGCTACGACATCAAGGGATTGGTGCTGAGCCCGTTCGGCAACGCCTCGTTCGCCGGGGTGTACCGTGAATCCGCGCCGGAGGTGAACAAGTGATTATCTTTACCCTGCGCCGCATTCTGCTGCTGCTGATCACGCTGTTCTTCCTGACGCTGGTCAGCTTCAGCCTGAGCTATTTCACGCCGCGCGCGCCGCTGAACGGCGCCGCCCTGCTGGACGCCTATCAGTTCTACTTCGTCAGCCTGCTCCATTGGGACTTCGGCGTCTCCAGCATCAACGGCCAGGCGATCAGCGAACAGCTGCGCGAAGTATTCCCGGCCACCATGGAACTGTGCCTGCTGGCGTTCGCCCTGGCGCTGTTTATCGGCATTCCGCTGGGCATCATCGCCGGCGTGCTGCGCGGCAAGTGGCAGGACACCGCCATCAGCACCTTCGCGCTGCTGGGCTTTTCAATGCCGGTGTTCTGGCTGGCGCTGCTGCTGATGCTGTTCTTCTCGCTGCATCTCGGCTGGCTGCCGGTTTCCGGCCGTTTCGATCTGCTGTATCAGGTGAAGCCTATCACCGGTTTCGCGCTGATCGACGCCTGGCTGTCGGACTCGCCGTACCGCGCCGAGATGATCGGCAGCGCACTGCGTCACATGATCCTGCCGATCGCCGCGCTGGCGGTGGCGCCCACCACCGAAGTGGTGCGCCTGATGCGCATCAGCACCGACGATGTGCTGAGCCAAAACTACATCAAGGCCGCCGCTACCCGCGGCCTGTCGCGCTTCACCATCATTCGCCGCCACGTGTTGCACAATGCGCTGCCGCCAATTGTGCCCAAGCTGGGGCTGCAGTTCTCCACCATGCTCACGCTGGCAATGATCACCGAAGTGGTGTTCAGTTGGCCGGGCCTCGGCCGGTGGCTGATCAACGCCATTCGCCAGCAGGACTATGCGGCAATTTCCGCCGGCGTCATGGTGGTCGGCACGCTGGTGATCACCATTAACGTTCTGGCCGACATTCTGGGTGCGGCAACCAACCCGCTGAAACATAAGGAATGGTATGCCCTTCGATAACGTATACCGCGAGAAAAAGATGCCGAGCCCGCTGCGCTACACCTGGCGGATTTTCTATGGCGACGCGCTGGCGATGATCGGTTTTTACGGGGTGATCGCCCTGCTGCTACTGTCGCTGTTCGGCAGCCTGCTGGCGCCCTACGCGCTGGATCAGCAGTTCCTTGGTTATCAGCTGCTACCGCCGTCGTGGTCGCGCTATGGCAACGTGTCGTTTTTCCTCGGCACCGACGATCTCGGGCGCGACATCCTCAGCCGCCTGTTGACCGGCACCGCCGCCACCTTCGGCTCCGCGCTGGCGGTGACGCTGGCCGCGGCGTTCTGCGGGGTGATCCTCGGCGTGTTCGCCGGCGTCACCCACGGGCTGCGCTCGGCGGTGCTCAACCACATCCTCGATACCCTGCTGTCGATTCCCTCGCTGCTGCTGGCGATCGTGGTGGTGGCGTTTATCGGCCCCAAACTTGAACACGCCATGCTGGCGGTGTGGCTCGCCTTGTTGCCGCGCATGGTGCGCACTATCTACAGCGCGGTGCACGACGAACTGGAGAAAGAGTACGTGGTGGCGGCCCGGCTTGACGGCGCTTCCACGCTGCAGATCTTGTGGTACGCGGTCATGCCGAACATCGCGGCGGTGTTGGTGACCGAATTCACCCGCGCGCTGTCGATGGCCATTTTGGATATCGCCGCACTCGGCTTCCTCGATCTCGGCGCGCAGCTGCCTTCGCCGGAATGGGGAGCGATGCTCGGCGATTCGCTCGAGCTGGTGTACGTTGCGCCCTGGACGGTGATGCTGCCCGGCGCGGCCATCCTCGTCAGCGTGCTGCTGGTTAACCTGTTAGGCGACGGTATGCGCCGCGCAATCAATGCCGGGGTGGAATAATGCCGTTACTCGATATCCGCAATCTGACGATTGAATTTATGACCGCCGAAGGGCCGGTCAAGGCGGTCGATCGCGTCAGCATGACGCTGACCGAGGGCGAGGTGCGCGGCCTGGTGGGTGAATCGGGCTCCGGCAAGAGCCTGATCGCCAAGGCCATCTGCGGCGTGACCAAAGACAACTGGCGCGTCACCGCCGATCGCTTTCGCTTCGACGACATCGACCTGCTGCAGCTAAGCCCGCGCGAGCGGCGCAGGCTGGTGGGCCACAACGTCTCGATGATCTTCCAGGAGCCGCAGTCCTGTCTCGATCCTTCCGAAAGCATCGGCCGCCAGCTGGCGCAGGCCATCCCAGGCTGGACCTACAAGGGCCGCTGGTGGCAACGCTTCAACTGGCGCAAACGCCGCGCCATCGAACTGCTGCACCGCGTCGGCATCAAGGATCACGACGACATCATGGGCAGCTTCCCGTACGAGCTGACCGAGGGCGAGTGCCAGAAAGTGATGATCGCCATCGCGCTGGCCAACCAGCCGCGCCTGCTGATCGCCGATGAGCCGACCAACGCCATGGAGCCGACCACTCAGGCGCAGATTTTCCGCCTGTTGGCGCGCCTCAACCAAAACAACAACACCACCATTCTGCTGATCAGCCACGACCTGCAGATGATGAGCAAGTGGGCCGACCGGGTGAACGTCTTGTACTGCGGGCAAACGGTGGAAAGCGCCCAGTGCGAAGAGCTGCTGGCGGCGCCGCACCACCCTTATACCCAGGCGCTGATCCGCGCCATGCCGGACTTCGGCCGCTCGCTGCCGCACAAAAGCCGGTTGAACACGCTACCGGGCGCCATTCCTTCACTGGAACACCTGCCGATCGGCTGCCGCCTGGGGCCACGCTGCCCTTACGCGCAGAAGAAGTGCATCGAAACGCCGCGCCTGCGCCCGGTCAAAAACCACTTCTTCGCCTGCCACTTCCCGCTGAACATGGAGGAGCAATAACATGGAAACGCTGTTGGAAGTGCGCAACCTGAGCAAAACCTACCGCTACCGCACCGGGCTGTTCCGCCGTCAGCACGTCGAGGCGGTGAAGTCCGTCAGCTTTACCCTGCGTGAAGGTCAGACGCTGGCGGTGATCGGTGAGAACGGCTCTGGCAAATCCACGCTGGCGAAAATGCTCTCCGGCATGGTGGAACCGACCGCCGGCGAACTGCTGATCGACGATCATCCGCTGGCGTTCGGTGATTATCGCTACCGCAGCCAGCGCATTCGCATGATTTTTCAGGATCCGAGCACCTCGCTCAACCCGCGTCAGCGCATCGGCCAGCTGCTGGATGCGCCGCTGCGGTTGAACACCGATCTGGAGCCCGCCGAGCGCGAGCAGCGTATCAACCAAACGCTGCGCCAGGTCGGCATGCTGCCGGATCATGCTTACTACTATCCGCACATGCTGGCTTCTGGGCAAAAACAGCGCGTCGCGCTGGCCCGTGCGCTGATCCTGCAGCCGAAGGTGATCGTCGCCGATGAGGCGCTGGCCTCGCTGGACATGTCGATGCGCTCGCAAATCATCAACCTGATGCTGGAACTGCAGGAAAAACACGGCATTTCCTATATCTACGTCACCCAGCATCTCGGCATGATGAAGCATATCAGCGACCAGGTGCTGGTGATGCACGAAGGGGAAATCGTCGAACGCGGCAGCACCGCCGAGGTGTTGGCGGCGCCGCTGCACGAATTGACCAAGCGTCTTATCGCCAGCCACTTCGGCGAGGCGCTGACCGCCGACGCCTGGCGACGCGACGGCGGCCGTTTCTGAGCCCCGTCCTGGCCTGCAACAAACCCGCTGCGGCGGGTTTTTTATTGCTGCGCGCCTCGGTCGCTTAGCGAGAAAATGCACATACAAATTACATTCTTGTTATATATCCTTATATTTTATTCCTTTCAGTTATTGATTAGTCCGTAACATTATTTTATCTCGCCAGGGCGATCGGTGAGGATATCCCCTACGTTGAGCCTCTCATACGACAGGATATCGCACTGATGAACAGCCTTCGCCATCGCCGCTTCGCGCAGTTTCTGCTCACGCTGGCCACCGGTTTCTCTGTTTACGGCCACGCGCTGTACTGCGATGAGCTGCGCTAAATCCGCCTTTCGCCCCGCCTGCGGGCATGTTGCCTCTTTGTCCAGCCACCGCTGCCGTACGCAGCGGTGGCTGTTGATCATGATTAAGGATTGACCCTATGGAACGACTCCGTCGACAACATAATGCCCAGTGGTATCACGAAACCCAAAGCAGCGTGCGGGGCGATGCGCCGTTGGAGCCGCAGGCGGCTACCCTGCGCGATCGTTTTCTGCTGGGGCTGGGTGCCTTCGCCGATGAAGCGTTAAACAGCGCGCTCGGCGCCCGCGCCGGGGTATTCAACGCCTCACTGGCCGGTTACCACGCCCTGTTTCCCGACCAGGTGTCGCTATCACGATACGTGACATTGTCACCCTACGATCGCCTCAGCACCGCACTGACCGTCGCGCAGGTGACCGGCGTGCAGTCCCTCTGTAGCCACTATGCCGCCCGCCTCGCCCCGCTGCACAGCCCGGACGCCTCCCGGGAAAGCAATATCCGGCTCGCCCAGATCACCCAATATGCCCGCCAGCTTGCCAGCCAACCCACGCTGATTTGCCGCAAGGCGCTGCAACAGCTTGTCGACGTCGGGCTGAGCCCTGCGGATATCGTCACCTTTTCGCAAATCATCGGTTTTGTCAGCTATCAGGCGCGTGTGGTAGCTGGCATCGCGGCGTTAGCCGGCCGACCGGCGGTAGTGGTGCCCGGCTTCCCGAATGTCGAAGACGCCGATGGCGTCGCTTTCAGTACCGAAGAATTGAGCTGGACTGCGCGGCTGTCGCCGATCGACACGGAAACCGCCGCCGCCGAACAGCTTGACGTGTTGGATCAGAGCCACCCGCAGGCGCGCGCCGAATCTTATTATCTGCTGTTAGCGCACGATTCCGCCGCACTGCGCGAACGCAACGGCGTGTTCAATGGCATCAATGCCGAAGGGTATGGGTTATCGAGCCGCCTGAAGGCGCTGGCGACGCTGGTGGTCTCGCGCATCAACGGCAGCCGTTACTGCGCGGCCACGGTGGCGCATGAAATGCAGGATGACGGATTGGTACAGGCGCTGTTCACCGGGCTGCCTCAGGGATTGGCCTCTACCGAGGATACGGTCAAACGCGCGGTGATCCACACCGCCGCCGAGCTGACGCGCGCACCGGAGAAATTTACCCCGCAGAGCGTGCAGCCGTTGTTCAACAGCGGTCTGAATCAGGCGCAGGCGCTGGAAGTGATCCTCACCGCCGCACTCTACGCCTGGGAAAATCGCCTGCGCCAAACGTTGGGCGATGCAACATCTTCCATCACCGCCGACTGAATACCGCTATGCGACCTTATTACCGGCCGCAATACGGCGCGTTTTAGACATTCTGCTGACGCAGCCACTCGCTGGCGGCATCGAAGAACTTTTGCGCCAACGGCGTAGCGCGCTCCGCCATATCGACGACCACCGCCGCATGACGCGGCATGGCGCCGATGGCCACCGGACGCCGCTGCAACGCCGGCATCAACGGCGATTGCAGCTGGCCGCGCGGGAACAGTCCGCAGCCCAAACCGACGAAAATACCTTCGAGCAGTTGGAAGATCGACGCGGTCTCAAGCCGCGTGTGCAGCGTCAACCCGGCGTCGCGAAAGTGTTGATCGAGATAGCGGCGGAAATAACGCGTCGGCTCGGCGAGACACAACGGCAAGGCGGCCACCGCCTCCAGCGGCAACGGCGTATCGCCCACCAGCTTCGGGAAATGTTGCGGATGAAATACCAGCTCGACGCCGGTTTCCACCAGCGGTTGCGATTGGAAATGCAGCTCCTTCAAGGTCGACAGCTCGAAAAAGCCGATGCCGATGTCGACGGTGTGCGCCGTCAGCGCCTCCAACAGCTGATCAGCGCTCAGCACCGCCAGCCGGTAATCGAGATGCGGGTAACGTTCGCTGACCGCCTTGAGCATTTCCGATACCGAGATACTGCACTGCGGCACCACGCCGAGGCGCAGCGTGCCGTGCAAACCGTGCTTGAGCGACTCCACTTCCAGCTTCAGCCCCTGATAAACCGAGACGATCTCACGCGCCCACGCCAACACCCGCTCGCCTTCGGCGGTAAAACCGCCGAAATGGTTGCCGCGGTTAATCAGCGAAACGCCCAGCTCTTTTTCCAAATTTTTCAATCGCATGGATAGCGTCGGCTGGCTGACGAAGCTGGCCTCCGCCGCCCGGCCGAAGTGGCGCTCTCGTTCCAGATTGCACAAATAAATCAGTTGTTTAATATCCATAGCGCAGCTCAATGATCGGCATTCGCACCAGTATACCACCGGGGGCCGCCGCCCGCCCGACGAGTCAGAGCCTCAGCTTCACGTAATCCACCAGGCGCGAGAACACGCCGCCCTGCGGTACCGCCTGCAGCGCCACCAGCGGTAGGGTTTTCACTACCTGGCCATTGTTGCTGATGCGGATCTCGCCGACGGTTTGCCCTTTACCAATCGGCGCTTCCAGCCGCGCGGTATTGATCACGTACTGCGCCTTCAGCTTGTCCGCTTCGTTTTTTGGCAGGCTGAGCGACTGCTCTTGCACGCTGCCGACCGGTAACCGGTGATTCTCGCCGTACCAGACTGGCTCTTCCCCCAGGCTCTGGCCGGCGCTGAACAGGTGTACCGTGGTAAAGTCGCGCATCCCCCAGCTCAGCAGCTTGCGCGCCTGTTCCTCGCGGCCTTTGGAACTTTTGCCGCCCATCACCACGGCAATCAGGCGGCGATCCCCTTCGGTGGCGGAGGCGATGATGTTGAAGCCGGCAGAGGCGGTGTGCCCAGTTTTCAACCCATCGACGTGCAGCGTCTTATCCCACAGCAGGCCGTTGCGGTTCTGCTGCGTGATACCGTTCCAGGTCAGCGATTTCTCGCTGTACATGTGGTATTCCGCCGGCTCACTCATGATGATGGCGCGCGCAATCACCGCCAGATCGCCGGCGGTGGTGAATTGCCCCGGCGCATCCAGCCCGTGTACCGTTTCGAAATGGGTGTTCTGCAGGCCCAGCTGCGCGCTCTTCTCGTTCATCAGCTTGACGAAGTTGGCCTGGCTGCCCGCCACATAGTCCGCCATCGCCACGCAGGCGTCGTTGCCGGAATCGATGATGATACCGCGGCTGAGATCGCGAACCGTGACCCTGTCACCAGGCTTCAGGAACATCAACGAAGAACCTTTGAACACCGGGTTGCCCTGCGCCCAGGCGTCTTTCCCCACGGTGACGACATCGTCGAGGCCAATCTTGTGCTGATCGAGCGCGTGGTCGATCACCAACCCGGTCATGAGTTTGGTCAAGCTGGCCGGGTTGCGCCGTTCGTCGGCATTGCCGGCCGCCAGTACCTGGCCGGTGGTGTAATCCATCAAAACGTAAGAGGCGGCGTCTATCGCCGGTGGGGTCATGGTGGGAAAATGGGGCGTCGTTTCCGCCGCCTGCGCCGCTAAAGGCAGTAATATACCGCCGATCACCACTGATACTGAACGCTTCACGCTGTGTTCCTCAGGCCCGCAGGCTGAATAAAATGCCAATATAATCCGCGAGATAGACTGCATGAATTCACTTTCAGACGAAACCATTACTCTTTTGCAGCGGGTGTCTTTATGCAACCATTTGTTTAGGTCAGCGTCCGCCTGCGATAGATACGCTCTATGCCGCCATTGCCCCATTCGATTAGACGCCTGCCTGCCACGCCCCTAAACTTGTGACATAAATACGCAAGACGCATAAAAAAGCGTTTACTTTTTAGCTACAACCACCTGCGAAGTGTCACCATGAAATTCAAACCGTCAATCAAGCCTTATACCGGCCCAGCGGGCGGCTGGGGTTCGCTTGAAGCCACCACCCGCTTTGTCCTCGACAGTAAACAAACGCTAAAAAACATGCGCAACCTGATGCTCGTCAACAAGGCACGCGGCTTCGACTGCCCCGGTTGCGCCTGGGGCGACGACAACCACAGCACCTTCAGCTTCTGCGAAAACGGCGCCAAAGCGGTCAGTTGGGAAGCGACGCGCAGCGCCGTGGAGCCTGAGTTCTTCGCCGCCCACAGCGTCAGCACCCTGCAGCAGCAGAGCGACTATTTCCTCGAATACCAGGGTCGCCTCACCCATCCGATGCGCTACAACGCCGAAACCGACCACTATGAGCCTATCCATTGGCCGGACGCGCTGGCGCTGATCGCCAAGCACATCAACGGTATGGACAACCCGAACCAGATCGAGCTGTATACCTCGGGCCGCGCCAGCAACGAAGCGTCGTACCTTTATCAGCTGTTCGGCCGCATGCTCGGCACCAGCAATTTCCCCGACTGCTCCAACATGTGTCACGAAGCGAGCGGCGTCGGGCTGAAGCAGAGCATCGGCGTTGGCAAAGGCACCATCCGCATCGATGACTTCGAAAAGGCCGACGCCATCTTCGTGTTCGGTCAAAACCCCGGCACCAACCACCCGCGCATGTTGCACAGCCTGAAAAACGCCGCCCGACGCGGCGCGCGTATCGTCAGTTTCAACACCCTGCGCGAACGTGGGCTGGAAAGGTTCGCCGATCCGCAGGATCCGGTACAGATGCTGACGCCAAAATCCTCGCCGATCAGCTCTTCCTATTACCAGCCAAATCTGGGCGGCGATATGGCAGCGGTGCGCGGCATGGTGAAAGCGCTGCTGGAAACTCACCGCCAGCGTATGGCCGCTGGTGAACCCGCCCTGTTCGACCTGGCATTTATCGAACAGCACAGCGTCGGCGTGGAGGCTTACCTGGCGCAGGTGGACGCGACCGAGTGGCAGACCATTACCGCGCAATCGGGCCTGAGCGAAGCGCAATTGCGCCAGGCGGCGGCCACCTACCAGGGTGCCGAACGGGTGATCTGCACCTGGGCGATGGGCGTGACTCAGCATAAACACTCTATTGCGACGGTGCGTGAAATCACCAACCTGCAGCTGCTGTTCGGGCAACTGGGCAAACCAGGCGCCGGTCTGTGCCCGGTGCGCGGCCACAGCAACGTCCAGGGTAACCGCACCATGGGGATTGATGAGAAGTCGCCGAAGGCGCTGCTCGACAGCCTGGAACGCCACTTTAACTTCACCGCCAATCGCGCGGTGGGGCACAACACGGTGGAAGCGATCGAAGCGATGCTGCGCGGCGAAGTGAAAGTGCTGATCGCGCTGGGCGGCAACCTGGCCGCCGCAGCGCCGGACACCGAACGCACCGCCCGCGCCCTGCGCAACTGCGATTTGACGGTGCATATCAGCACCAAGCTTAACCGCAGCCACCTGGTGACCGGCAAAGACGCGCTGATCCTGCCGACGCTCGGCCGCACCGAACTGGACATGCAGGCCAGCGGCTCGCAGTACATCACGGTCGAGGATTCATTCAGCATGGTTCACGCTTCGGAAGGCATCGGCAAACCGCTGGCGGATACTCAACGTTCAGAGACGGCGATCGTCTGCGGCATCGCCGACGCCGTGCTAGGTACGCAACAGCTGGACTGGCTGGAACTGGCCGACGACTATTCGCTGATCCGCGATCATATCGCCGCCACCATTCCCGGCTTCGAAGATTTCAACCGGCGCTGCGACCAGCCCGGCGGTTTCTACCTGGGCAATGCTGCCGCCGAACTGCGCTTCGCCACGCCGAGCGGCAAGGCGGAATTCAGCGCCGCCGCGCTGCCGACCACCCTGTTCCCGCAGCTGGGCGACGAGCAAGCGCCGTTTACCCTGCAGACGCTGCGCTCGCACGATCAGTACAACACCACCATCTATGGTCTGGATGACCGCTATCGCGGCGTTTACGGCCAGCGCGAAGTGTTGTTCATCCATCCGGAGGATCTGGCGGCACTGGGCCTACAGGATGGCGAACGGGTAGAGATAGAAACCCTGTGGAACGATGGCGTGGTGCGTAAAGTGGACGGGTTCAAGCTGGTGAGTTACGACATTCCGCGTGGCAACCTGGCGGCCTACTACCCGGAAACCAACCCGCTGGTGCCGCTGGCCAGCTTCGGCGACGGTACCGGCACCCCGACCTCGAAGTCGATCCCGGTGGTGATTCGCCGCAGCGAGCAGCAACCCTCGCTGCGTATTGCCTGAACATGCGCGCCCGGTTCACGCCGGGCGCGCCAATATTTCCAGGATAGTCTGCAACTCGTCGGACAACTGATGCCGTCGCCAGACGAAGTACAGATCGCTCACGCCCTCCTCACCCATTTCCACCACCTTCAACCCTGGTGCCGGCAAGATCAGCGGCAGCAACGAACCGGGCACGCAGGCCACGCCGCAACCGGCCTGCACGCAGGCCGCCATCGCGGCATAAGACTCCATTTCCAGCGTCATGCGCGGTTTCAGCCCGCGCGAGGCCAGCCAGTGATCCACCTTCAGGCGAAACGAACATTCGCGGCTGAACGTGTAAAACTCCAGCGGCACCAGCGTGGCGGCGTCGGGTTCCCCGACATCGGCCGGCATCAGCAATACCAGCCGTTCATCGAATGCCTTTTGGCTGGCCAGTAACGGATGCTCAATCGGGCCGTCGGTGATCGCCAGGTCGAGATCGCTGTCGATCAGCATGCGTTCCAGCACCAGCGAGTCGCGGCTCAGTACGTTGATGTGCAGATGAGGCTGTAAACGGCGCAGCCTGGCAATACGCGCCGGTAAATGGCTGACCAGCGAGAAATCCAGCGCCCCGAGGTTCAGCAGCCCATGCTGATGCTCGCCGGCGAACAGCTGCTTGCTGCGCTCCGCCTGCGCCACGATGTCGCGCGCCTGCTGATAGAACAGCCGCCCTTTGGGATTGACGTACAGCCGGTTCTTGTCGCGGAAAAACAGCTCGCCGCCCAGCGACTCCTCTAGTTCACGCAGCCGCAGCGTGACGTTGGAAGGCACGCAGTGCAGCTCGCGGGCGGCGGCGGCGATGGTTTTGTGTTCCACCACGGTGCAGAAAAACTTCAGCTGGCTCAGCTTCATCTATCATTCACTTTTAGTTAGTGTTTTAGTTAAAAACAATTACTTTAGATTAGCATCGATTTCACCTACAGTCTGCCGACACCCTGAGGAGGATCACTGATGCCACTGAATGATTTACTGACGCTGCCCGGCGTGGCGGCCCAACCGGACGCGGTAACCGACGGTTACGTGTTCAACCACACCATGATCCGCGTGAAGGATCTGGCCAAAGCGCTGGATTTCTATACGCGCGTACTGGGCTTTACCCCGGTCTATCTGGAAGAGTTCAAAGAAGCCGCTTTCACCATCTGCTACCTGACGCGCAGCCCGCGCGAGCAGATCCCGCAGGATGACGACGAACGCAAACGCTGGGCGCTGAGCCAGCCGGGTATTCTCGAGCTGACCCATAACCACGGCACCGAAAATCAGGCGGATTTCCACTACCACAACGGCAACAGCGAACCGCGCGGCTTTGGCCACCTGTGCGTCACGGTGCCGGACGTGCGCGCCGCCTGCGAGCGGTTTGAGCGCCTGGGCGTCACCTTCCAGAAACGCCTGCATGAAGGCCGCATGAACTACGTGGCGTTCATTCGCGATCCAGACGATTACTGGATTGAAATCCTGCAGCCGACGCCGCTGCGGGACTGATTGTCCCACGCCCTTCACCCCGGCCTGCGCGCCGGGGTTTTTCATCGTTCGCCCTTCGATTGACCATTCTTGCGCAAAATCGCGCGGCAACGCGGGGTTCCGTGACGTTAGGCTTGCTCGCAACGGGTGATTCGCGTAAAACTGTCAGCCGCAAATCTTGCCACTCACAACCCATTCACTGGACGATATGTTTCAAGATAACCCGCTGCTGGCGCAGCTTAAACAGCAACTTCACTCTCAGACCCCGCGCGTTGAAGGCGTCGTGAAAGGGACCGAGAAAGGCTTTGGCTTCCTTGAAGTAGACGGTCAAAAAAGCTACTTCATTCCACCGCCGTACATGAAGAAAGTCATGCACGGGGATCGCATTATCGCCACCCTGCACACCGAGAAAGAGCGCGAAATCGCCGAGCCGGAAACCCTGGTCGAGCCGTTCCTGTCGCGCTTTGTCGGCCGCGTGCAAAAGCGCGACGATCGCCTGTCCATCGTGCCCGATCATCCGTTGCTGAAAGATGCGATTCCGTGCCGCCCGGTGCGTGAACTGACCCACAATTTCCAGGCCGGCGACTGGGCGGTGGCGGAAATGCGCCGCCATCCGCTGAAAGGCGATCGCGGCTTCAACGCCGACCTGACCCACTTTATCACCGAAGGCGAAGACCATTTCGCCCCGTGGTGGGTGACGCTGGCGCGTCACAACCTGGAAAAAGAGGCGCCGGAGATGCAGGCCCTCAGCGAGCCGGACGCTGCGCTGGTGCGTGAAGATCTGACCGCGCTCGAATTCGTCACCATCGACAGCGCCAGCACCGAGGACATGGACGATGCGCTGTACGTGACCGACAACGGTGACGGTTCGCTGCAGTTGACCATCGCCATCGCCGATCCGACTGCCTACGTCGAACAAGGCAGCAAGCTGGACGATATCGCCCGCGTGCGCGCCTTCACCAATTACCTGCCGGGCTTCAACATCCCGATGCTGCCGCGCGATCTGTCGGACAACCTGTGCTCGCTGCGCCCTAACGAGCGCCGCCAGGTGCTGGCTTGCCGCGTGACCATCGCCGCCGACGGCGCGCTAGGCGACGATATTCAGTTCTTCGCCGCCGAGATCGAATCCAAAGCCAAACTGGTGTACGACGAAGTCTCCGACTGGCTGGACGGCATTGCCGGCTGGCAACCGCCGAGCGACGCCATCGCGCAACAAATCACCCTGCTGAAGCGCGTTTGCGATGCGCGCAATGCCTGGCGCCACCAGCATGCGCTGGTGTTCAAAGATCGTCCGGACTACCGCTTCGTGCTGGGTGAAAAAGGCGACGTGCTGGAGATCGTTACCGAGCAGCGCCGCAGCGCCAACCGCATCGTTGAAGAGTGCATGATCGCCGCCAACGTCTGCGCCGCCATCGTGCTGCGCGATCGCCTGGGCTTCGGCGTGTACAACGTGCACACCGGTTTCGATCCAGCGCTGGTTGAACAAGCGGTCACCGTGCTGCAGGCCAACGGCGTGGAAGCCGAAGCCGAGAAGCTGCTGACCCTCGACGGTTTCTGCGAACTGCGCCGCCACCTGGATGCGCAGCCGACCCAGTTCCTCGACAGCCGCATCCGTCGCTTCCAGACCTTCGCCGAGATCAGCACTACGCCGGGGCCACACTTCGGTCTGGGTCTGGAGGCTTACGCCACCTGGACATCGCCGATCCGTAAATACGGCGATATGGTCAACCACCGCCTGCTGAAGGCGATCATCAACCAGCAGCCGGCGGAAAAACCGCAGGATGACGTGACGGTGCAGCTGGCGGAACGCCGCCGCCTGAACCGCATGGCGGAGCGCGACGTCGGCGACTGGCTGTACGCCCGCTTCCTGCAGGACAAGGCCGGTACCGATACCCGCTTCAACGCCGAGATCATCGACGTGACCCGTGGCGGCCTGCGTGTACGCCTGCTGGACAACGGCGCGGTTGCCTTCATCCCGGCACCGTTCATTCACGCGGTGCGTGACGAGATGCAGTGCAGCCAGGAAACCGGCACCGTGCAGATTAAAGGCGAAGTGGTTTACCGCCAGAGCGATACCTTGCAGGTCACCATCGCCGAAGTGCGCATGGAAACCCGCAGCGTGATCGCCCGCCCGGCGGTCTGAACGCCAGCCTGAAACGGTCGCAACGCAAAGCGCCGACGGTGAAAACCGCCGGCGTTTTTTTTCGGCTAGCGCAGCGGCTCTCCGCCGGTTTCACGCAGCAATGGCAGCACCGCCAGCGAAGCCAGCGTAGCCACCATCAGATAGACGGCGGGCGCCAGCAGCGAACCGCTCAGCGCGATCGACTGCGAAGCGATGTACTGGGCGAAGCCGCCGAAGATCGCCACCCCGAGGCTGTAGACCAACGCAAACCCCAGCGCACGAATGCGCTGCGGGAACAGCTCCGAAATCATCAACATGGTCGGCACCGAACCGAGCGTGGTCAACCCGACCAGCACCGCGACGATCAGCAGCAGCACCGCAGGATGCGGCACCGCGCTCAGCCACCAAAACGCCGGCAGGGCCACGATCAGAATCGCGATCCGCGACCCGCGGATCAGCGGCAGACGGCCGTAACGATCGCACCAGTGCCCGACCAGCAGACTGCCGCCGAAGGTGATGAGCCCCGCCAATAGCATCGCGGCATAACCGTAGGCCTGCGCCATTCCCAGGTATTTCACCGCGTAGGTGCCGAGATAATACATCGAGATGTAAGTGGCGACGGTGGCGCCGATGGTCAGCATCACACCGAGCACTACCGCCCGCGAGTGCTGGCGCAGCTGAGCAGGCGGCTCGTGAGCCCGCGCCACCGACGGCCGATCGCTTTCCAGCCCGAGACGCAGCCAGCAACCGAGCGGCGCCAGCGCCACGCCGATAAAGAATGGAATGCGCCATCCCCACTCGGCCATGGCGTTCGGTTCGCCGGAAAGCACCGGCAAGGCCGCACTGAGCGCCAGCGCGGTGACGCCGCCAACCACGGTGGCGATGCCCTGCGTCGCCAGTGACCAGCTGGAATAGAAACCGCGCCGATGGGGCGGCGCCGACTCCACCAGCAACGACATCGACGCCCCCACCTCGCCGCCCGCCGCTACGCCCTGGATCAGACGCGCGGCCACCAGCGTGGCGGTTCCCCAATAGCCGGCGCTGGCGTAGGTCGGCGCAAAGCCGATCATCGCCGTGCCCAGGCTCATCAAGGAAATCGTCAGGATCATCGCCGGCTTGCGGCCACAGCGATCGGCATAGGCGCCAATCAGAATGCCGCCCAGCGGCCGCATGAAAAAGCTGACGCCGAACGTGGCAAACGCCAACAGCAACGCCAGATGCGGATCGCTAGACGGGGGAAAAAACAATACGCTGATATAAATAACGAAGAAGTTATAAATACCGAAATCGAAAAACTCCAGCGCATTACCGAAGGAGGCGGCGAATATGACCTTTTTGCCACCGACCTTCGGGGCCGATATTATTTCCGTTTGGGTTTCAGCCGTATTTTCACTCATCATTATCTTCCCTGTTATTATTTTTCGCGTTTATTTTAAATACGCTTCCGCCAACGCTCCCCAATACTGGCTGCCGGCTGCCAGACAGCCGTCATTGAAGTCATATCCCGGGTTATGCACCATGCAGCTGCCTTCGCCATCGCCGTTGCCAACGATCAGGTAGCAGCCCTGCGGATGTGCATCGAGCATGAAGGCGAAATCTTCGCTGCCCATCAGCGGCCGGGCACCGTAGTGCGCGCGGGCGGCGCCGAACTGCTGCTCCGCCACACGGTGGGCAAAGCGGGTCATCGCTTCGTCGTTGACCAACACCGGCGTACCGTTAACGTGCTCCACCACCGCGTGGGCACCGAAGCTTGCCGCCTGCGCCTCGATCAGCGCCGGAATGCGCGCCAGCAGGATTGCGCGCGCCTGACGATCCAGAGAGCGTACGCTGAGCTTCATTTCCGCGCTGTCCGGGATCACGTTGGCCGCCTCACCGGCCTTGATGCTGCCGACGGTGATCACGGCCGCCTCCAGCGGATCGATATTACGCGAAACGATGCTCTGTAGGGCGACAGTGATATGCGAAGCCACCAGCACCGGATCGACCGCCAGCTGCGGGATGGCGCCGTGGCCGCCACGCCCCTGCACCCGCACGTTGAACTGATCCATCGAGGCCATAAACGGACCGTGTTGGAAGAAGAACTCGCCGAGCGGCATCCCCGGCATGTTGTGCATGGCGAAGATGGCGTCGCAGGGGAAGCGCTCGAACAGCCCCTGTTCCACCATGCGCGCGCCGCCGTTCAGCATCTCTTCCGCCGGTTGGAAAATCAGGTGCAGCGTGCCGTTGAAGTTGCGCGTTTGCGCCAGATAGCGGGCGGCACCGAGCAACATAGTGGTGTGACCATCATGGCCGCAGGCGTGCATGCGGTTGGCCACGCTGCTGCTCCAGGGCTTGCCGTTGTTCTCTTCGATCGGCAGAGCGTCCATATCGGCACGCAATCCGAGGCGTTTAACGCCGTCGCCCACCCGCAACGTACCCACCACGCCGGTGCCCGCCAATCCGCGGTGCACCTCATAGCCCCACGAACTCAGATAATCCGCCACCAGATCGCTGGTGCGAAACTCTTCGAAACCCAATTCAGGGTGCTGATGAATATCGTGCCGAATGGCCGTGAGCTGCGGTAAATACCCTTCGATGATTTTATTTATCATAATTAAATTCCTTTCGTAGCTTTATTATTTATTTGATGAATGATTAAGCCTGCGGGTGAAAATAAAGGTATAACACGGCATGAATAATTTTATTTCGGCACGCCTCGACAGATAAAATAATAATCCGCCAGACACCGTGCCCAGATAAAAAACGACGATAATTCGCTGTGCGCGCCGTGAAAATGCAGAATGAATAACTGCTCAGGATGGTGTGGGCGACAGCCTGCGCCAACGCGGTTTCATCACGTTGTTTTTACACTAAAACCCCACCTGCTTCACATTTCTCATCCGACCTGCCGCGGTTCGGCGGCAAAACTTCTACTGTTAAAACGTCATTCCTAATAACAACGTTGATTTTTACCTCTGCACGCCAAGGAGTTGTTTCATGAAAAACATCAGGTCCGGATTTATCTGGCTGCTGGTGGCGTTGGTCGGCGCCTTCGCTTTCGCCATGCTGGCGCTCAGCCGTGGCGAGCACGTCAACGCCGTCTGGCTGGTGGTCGCCGCCGTCGCCTGCTACAGCATCGCCTACCGCTTCTACAGCCGGTTCATTGCCGACAAGGTCTTTGAACTGGATGACCGTCGTCTGACCCCGGCAGAACGTCACAACGACGGCCTGGACTACGTGCCCACCAACAAATGGGTGCTGTTCGGCCACCACTTCGCCGCCATCGCCGGTGCCGGGCCGCTGGTGGGGCCGATCCTGGCCGCGCAGATGGGCTTCCTGCCGGGAACCATCTGGATCCTGGTCGGCGTCATGCTGGCCGGCGCGGTGCAGGATTTCCTGGTGCTGTTCATCTCCACACGCCGCGACGGCCGTTCGCTGGGGGAAATGGCCAAGCAAGAGCTGGGCGCGTTCGCCGGGGTGATCACCATGCTCGGCGCACTGGGGGTGATGATCATCATCCTGTCGGCGCTGGCGCTGGTGGTGGTAAAAGCGTTGGCCGACAGCCCGTGGGGGCTGTTCACCATCGCCGCCACCATCCCGATCGCCCTGTTCATGGGCATCTACATGCGCTTTATCCGGCCGGGCAAAATCGCTGAAATTTCGGTGATTGGCTTCGTGCTGATGCTGCTGGCGATCGTTTACGGCGGCAACGTGGCGCAAGATCCCTATTGGGGGCCGTTCTTCACGCTGCACGGCACCACCCTGACCTGGGTGCTGGTGATCTACGGCTTCGTCGCCTCGGTGCTGCCGGTGTGGCTGCTGCTGGCGCCGCGCGATTACCTTTCCACCTTTATGAAAATCGGCGTCATCATCGGCCTGGCTATCGGCATCGTCTTCGCCATGCCGGAGATGAAAATGCCGGCGGTCTCGCGCTTCATCGACGGCAGCGGCCCGGTGTTCGCCGGCGCCCTGTTCCCGTTCCTGTTCATCACCATCGCCTGCGGCGCCATTTCCGGCTTCCACGCGCTGGTCTCCAGCGGCACCACGCCCAAGCTGGTGGAACGCGAAAGCCACATTCGCTTTATTGGCTACGGTGCCATGCTGATGGAGTCTTTCGTCGCCATCATGGCGCTGATCTGTGCCTCGGTGCTGGATCCGGGCGTTTACTTCGCCATGAACTCGCCGGCGGCACTGATCGGCACCACGGTGGAAAATGCTTCGCAGGTGATCAACAGCTGGGGCTTTATCGTCACGCCGGAAACGCTGGCGCTGATCGCCAAAGAGGTGGGCGAGAACTCCATCCTGTCGCGCGCCGGCGGCGCCCCGACCTTCGCCGTGGGCATGGCGCACATCATCAGCGAGGTGTTCAACAGCCGGGCGATGATGGCCTTCTGGTACCACTTCGCCATTCTGTTCGAAGCGCTGTTCATCCTGACCGCCGTCGACGCCGGTACCCGCGCCTGTCGCTTTATGGTGCAGGATTTGGTGGGCGTGGCGGTACCGCAGTTGGCCAACAACCGCTCCTGGTTCGGCAACCTGGCGGGCACCACGGTGGCGGTGGCCGGCTGGGGTTTCTTCGTGTATCAGGGCGTGGTCGATCCGCTCGGCGGCATCAATACCCTGTGGCCGCTGTTCGGTATCGGCAACCAGATGCTGGCGTCGATGGCGCTAATCCTCGGCACCGTGGTGCTGTTCAAGATGAAAAAACAGCGCTACGCTTGGGTCACCATTTTACCGACCGCCTGGCTGTTCGTGACCTCCATGACCGCCGGCTGGCAGAAGATCTTCCACGAAAAACCGAGCATCGGCTTCCTGGCGCAGGCGAAGAAGTTCTCCACCGGCATCGAGCAAGGCACGATCATTGCGCCGGCCAAGTCTTTGAAAGACATGGAAACCATCGTGTTCAGCAACCAGATCAACGCCGCGCTGTGCGGGTTCTTTATGCTGGTGGCGGTAACCATGCTGATTGCCGCCTTCTTCGCGATCCGCCGGGCGCTGCGTTCCGAACAGCCGACGACGCACGAGGTCGGCGCCGCGCTGCGAGAGGAGACCGGCCGCGGCTAAGCGAACCGAGCATCAAGCAAGGGCGCCGCGGCGCCCTTTTTACTGGCTTTAGCCTAACAGCGTTGAGCCGAACGCCCCCTGCCAATCCTGCTCGAACTTCTCGACCGCGGCCTGCACCGCCGGCGCACTGAGGAACTGCTCCGCCACATCCACCGGCAGCGTGATGGCCTGGCAGCCCGCCAGCAGGCATTCCAGCGCCTGGCGCGGCGTTTTGAAGCTGGCGGCCAGCACCTGCGCCGACGGCGCGTGCAGGCTCAGCAGCTGCTGCAGCTCGTGCACCATTTCAATACCGTCGCCGCCCTGCGCGTCAACCCGATTGACGTAAGGCGCCACATATTCCGCCCCGGCCAAGGCGGCCAACAGCCCCTGCCCGGCACCGTACACCGCGGTGCCCAGCGTCGGGATGGACATCGTTTTAAGCTTCTTGATCGCCGCCAATCCCTCCGCGGTTGCCGGGATCTTCACCACCAGCCCCGGTACCCGCTGGCTGAGCAGCGACGCCTCCGCCACCATGCGCTCCGCATCGGCCGCCATCACCTGCGCGAATAGCTTGCCGGTGCCGCCAAGGGCGTCGCGCAGCGCGGGCAGCACTTCCCAGATCGGCTTGCCTTCCTTCGCCACGATGCTCGGGTTGGTGGTGACGCCGTGCAGCGGCAGAATGCGCGCCAGGCGTTTTACCGCGGTCACATCGGCGGTATCGAGATAAAGCTCCATCACGGACTCCTGTGTCATGTTCTGTGGGCGGATTCAAACTCTGATCATCATAGGGCAAAAACCCCGTCAACTTTTGATCAAAATCAATTCAACTTTCATTCGAAAGATCTTTAATGGCGAAAGATTCAGCAACACCAAACGGGTGATTCATGTTCTTCAATCTGCAGCGCTACTCGACCCATGATGGCCCCGGCATCCGCAGCGTGGTCTTTTTAAAAGGGTGCCCGCTGAGCTGCCGCTGGTGTCAGAACCCGGAAAGCCGCTCGCGCCACGCGGATCTGCTGTTTGACGAGCGCCTGTGTCTGAGCGGCTGTACGCTGTGCACCGAGCGCTGCCCACAAGACCTGCTACGTGACGAGGGCGCACTGACGCTGCGGCGCGACGTCATCAGCGCAGACGACTACGCGGCGCTGGCCGCCGCCTGCCCAACCGGCGCGCTCAGCCTGTGCGGCAGCGTGGTCAACCCCGACGATATCATGGCCGAGGTGATGCGGGATAAGCCTTTCTACCTGCGCAGCGGCGGCGGTTTAACGCTGTCCGGCGGCGAACCCTTTATGCAGCCGGAGGTCGCGGCGGAGCTGCTGCGGCGCGGTCGCGAAGCCGGCATCCACACCGCCGTCGAATCCTGTCTGCACGTGCCGTGGCATTACATCGCCCCTTCGTTGCCCTGGCTGGATCTGCTGTTGGCCGATCTCAAACACACCGATGAAGCGCGTTTCAAAACCTGGACCGGCGGCTCGGCCCGCCGGGTGATGAACAATTTTCGCCGGCTGGCGGCGCACGGCGTGCCAATGACCGTGCGCGTACCGCTGATCCCCGATTTCAATGCCGATCGCCACTCTGTCCGCGCGATTGTCGACTTCGCCGCCGACGAGATCGGCGTATCGGAGATCCACTTTCTGCCGTACCACACGCTGGGCATCAACAAGTATCACCTGCTCGGCGAACCCTACCGCGCCGCCCGCACACCGCTGGACGCGCCCGATCTGCTGGCCTTCGCCGAAACGTACGCCGGCGCCAAAGGCCTGACCGCCATTTTGCGAGGATAACGCCATGACCACATTGGATTTGACCACCCTCAGCGCCCGTATTCAGGCGCATAAGAACGCGCTGATCCACATCGTCAAACCGCCGGTGTGCACCGAACGCGCGCAGCACTATACCGAGGCCTATCAGCAGCATCAGGATCGGCCGCTGCCGGTGCGCCGTGCGCTGGCGCTGGCCAACCACCTGGCGAAGCGCAGCATCTGGATCGCCAACGACGAGCTGATCGTCGGCAACCAGGCCAGCGAGCTGCGCGCCGCGCCGATCTTCCCCGAATACACCGTCGGCTGGATAGAAAACGAGATAGACCAGTTGGCAGACCGGCCGGGTGCCGGCTTCTCGGTCAGCGAAGAGAATAAGGCGATTTTGCACCGTCTGTGCCCATGGTGGCGCGGCCAAACGGTGCAGGATCGCTGCTACGGCATGTTCACCGACGAACAAAAGGCGCTGCTGGCCACCGGCATCATCAAGGCCGAGGGCAACATGACCTCTGGCGACGCCCATCTGGCGGTCAACTTCCCGCTGCTACTGGAACATGGCCTCGACGGCCTGCGCGAAAAAGTGAACGCGCGCCGCAGCCGCCTGCGCCTGACCGAGTGGGAAGATCTGCACAAAGCGCAGTTTCTCAACGCTATCGATATCGTGCTGACGGCGCTGAGTGAGCACATCCTACGCTTCGCACGCCTGGCGCGCGATATGGCGCAACGCGAAACCCGCGACTGGCGTCGCACCGAGCTGCTGGCTATCGCAGACAACTGCGACCTGATCGCCCATCGCCCGCCGCAAACCTTCTGGCAGGCGCTGCAACTGTGCTACTTCATCCAGCTGACGTTGCAGATCGAATCCAACGGCCATTCGGTTTCCTTCGGTCGCCTCGACCAATATCTTTATCCCTGGTATCGGCGCGACGTGGAGCTGGAGCAAAACCTGGCGCGGGAAGACGCCATCGAGCTGCTGCACAGCTGCTGGCTGAAGCTGCTGGAGATCAACAAGATCCGCTCCGGCTCGCACTCCAAGGCCTCCGCCGGCAGCCCGCTGTACCAAAACGTCACCATCGGCGGGCAAAAACGGGTCGATGGGCGGCCGTGTGACGCGGTCAATCCGCTGTCCTACGCCATTCTCGAATCCTGCGGCCGCCTGCGTTCCACCCAGCCCAACCTCAGCGTGCGTTACCACGCCGGGATGAGCGCCGATTTCCTCGACGCCTGCGTACAGGTGATCCGCTGCGGCTTCGGCATGCCGGCATTCAATAACGACGAAATCGTCATTCCCGAGTTCATCAAGCTGGGGGTCGAGCCGCAGGACGCTTACGACTACGCCGCCATCGGCTGTATCGAGACCGCCGTCGGCGGCAAATGGGGTTATCGCTGCACCGGCATGAGCTTCATCAACTTCGCCCGCGTGCTGCTGGCGGCGCTGGAACAAGGCCGCGACGCCACCTCCGGGCAGATCTTCCTGCCGCAAGAACAGGCGCTGTCCAAAGGAAACTTCGCCGATTTCGAACAGGTCTTAACCGCCTGGGATCGGCAAATTCGCTACTACACGCGCAAGTCGATCGAGATCGAGTGCGTGGTGGACAGCGTGCTGGAGGAGAACGCCCACGATATCCTCTGCTCCGCGCTGGTGGATGACTGCATTGAACGCGGCAAAAGCATCAAGCAAGGCGGCGCCAAATACGACTGGGTTTCCGGCCTGCAGGTCGGCATCGCCAACCTGGGCAACAGCCTGGCGGCGGTGCGCAAACTGGTGTTCGACCAAGGGGCAATCGGCCAGCAGCAGCTGGCGGCCGCGCTGGCCGAAGACTTCGCCGGACTGAATGGCGAACAGCTGCGTCAGCGGCTGCTCAACGCCGCGCCCAAATACGGCAACGATGTGGACGAGGTCGATCGGCTGCTGGTGCGCGCCTACCAAACCTACATCGAAGAACTGAAACAGTACCGCAACACCCGCTTCGGCCGCGGGCCGATCGGCGGCGGCTACTACGCCGGCACCTCGTCGATTTCGGCCAACGTGCCCTTCGGCGCCGCCACCCTGGCCACGCCGGATGGGCGCAAGGCGCACCAGCCTCTGGCGGAAGGCGCCAGCCCGGCGTCCGGCACCGACCACCTGGGGCCAACGGCGGTGTTCAATTCGCTCGCCAAGTTGCCAACCGAGGCGATCCTTGGCGGCGTGCTGCTCAATCAGAAGCTGAATCCGGCGACGCTGGACAACCCGCGCGATCGGGAAAAGCTGATGCTGATGTTGCGCACCTTCTTCGAGAGCTATCGCGGTTGGCATGTGCAGTACAACATCGTGTCGCGCGAAACGCTGCTGGCGGCGAAGCAACACCCTGACCAATATCGTGATTTAGTGGTTCGCGTAGCTGGCTATTCCGCTTTCTTTACCGCATTATCCCCTGAGGCGCAGGATGATATTATTGCGCGCACAGAACATACTCTTTAAACCTTTGACTCTTAGCGGCCGCGCCTTGGCGGCCGCATCATCAGGCCGATATGAATTTACGACAACAGACCATATTGCAGTTGGTTAACGATCGCCGGCGGATCAGCGTCAATGAGCTGGCGCGGGCCTCGGGCGTATCGGAAGTCACCATCCGGCAGGATCTCAACCTGCTGGAAAAACGCAGTTATTTGAAGCGCGTACACGGTTCCGCCGTGGCGTTGGAAAGCGACGACGTCGACGCTCGCATGATGTCCAATTTCACCCTCAAACAACGATTGGCACAGTACGCCGCGGCGCAGGTCAACGACGGTGAGACGATCTTCATCGAGAGCGGCAGCGCCAACGCCCTGCTGGCGCGCTACATCGCCGAACGCAAGCGTATTACGCTGATCACCGTCAGCCACTATATCGCCAACCTGCTGAAAGAAACCGACTGCGACGTGATTGTCCTCGGCGGCATGTATCAGAAGAAAAGCGAGACCGTGGTCGGCCCGCTCACACGGCTGTGCATCCAGCAGGTGCATTTCAACAAGGCGTTTATCGGCATTGACGGCTTTCAGGCCGAAACCGGCTTTACCGGCCGCGACATGATGCGCGCCGACGTGGTCAGCGCGGTGCTGGCCAAGGGCGTGGAGAATATCGTGCTGACGGACTCCAGCAAATTCGGCCAGATCCAACCCAACCCGCTGGCGCAGCCGGGGCAAATCAGCCGAGTGATCACCGATTCACGCCTGGCGCTGGAGTATCAGCATCAGCTGAAACGCCAGGGCGTACAGGTGGAGCTGGTCAACGAATAACGCGGGCCGCCACCGCACCTCTCGCGTCGCGCGGGCCACGCCGCGCGCCGTTTCCCTTGTACAACGGGATTTTAAGACTATTTACCTGTTTATCCTTTCAGAGAAACCTATACTCAGTTTCGGTCACTTTTGGGCCGTAACCTGCTAATTATTCGGCCGTTAACAAAAAGTGCCATTTTTTATATCGATACTGTACGGGAATCAACAGCAGGCCTGATTTATGGTTAGCGCCTATACTTAGAGGGCACTTCCATATAGCCAATGCTAAGGAGAAGTCATTATGATGATTATCAATAAACGTTTCGCCACCGCCGCTCTGGCTCTGACTCTGGCGTTTTCACTGAGCGCCTGTTCCAACATGTCCAAACGCGATCGCAACACCGCTATCGGCGCCGGCGCCGGTGCAGTCGGCGGCGCAGTGCTGACAGACGGCAGCGCGTTGGGCACGCTGGGTGGGGCTGCGGTAGGGGGCATCATCGGTCACCAGGTTGGCAAATAACCTTTCCGATGTTCCTCTGCCGACAGGCGGGCAAAAGCGCCGAGGCGCTTTGACGTATTAACCAGAATAACGATGATTTCAGGTCTGCTTTACTTTAAGTCTATGGTTCTTTCGCCGTTAACGGGCTAACTCCCGGCAGCAACAGCCTCAAGCCATGCCGCAGCATTGCACTGCGGCATGGCGATTCGCCTCAACCGCCCGCCAGTTTGACCTTCATGCCTTTGGCTTCCAGTAGCTGTTTGAGCAGATCGCGTTTATCGCCCTGGATCTCGATGATCCCGTCTTTCACCGAACCGCCGCAGCCGCATTTCTTTTTCAGTTCGGCCGCCAGTTTGTCGAGCGCAGCGTCATCCAGATCGACGCCGGTAATCAGGCACACGCCCTTCCCCTTGCGGCCGCTAGTCTGACGCTGGATGCGCACGATGCCGTCGCCCTTGGCGCGTTGCGGTTTAACGTCTTCCTGCTTGATGCGGCCGGTGTCCGTGGAATACACCAGGCGGCTGTTATCGTCATTCATCGGCGGTTCCTCAGGCCAAAGAGGCGCGGATCGCGCGCAGCGTCGCGGCCGGATCCGCAGATTGGGTGATCGGACGCCCAATCACCATGTAGTCCACGCCAGCGGCCTGCGCCTGCACTGGCGTCATAATGCGGCGCTGATCGCCCGCCGCGCTGCCTTCAGGGCGGATCCCCGGCGTCACCAGCTGGAAAGCCTGCCCGCAGGCGGCCTTCAGGCGCTGCGCTTCATGAGCCGAACACACCACGCCGTCCAGCCCGCAGTCGCGGGTCAGGCGCGCCAGGCGCTCGGCGTGTTCCGCCGGGCTGGCTTCGATACCAATGCCGCGCAGGTCTTCCGCTTCCATACTGGTGAGCACCGTCACGGCGATCAGCAGCGGCGCATCCGCCCCGAATGACGTCAGCGCTTCTTTAGCGGCGGTCATCATGCGCGCGCCGCCGCTGGCGTGGACGTTGACCATCCAAACGCCCAGCTCGGCCGCCGCCGCGACCGCATGCGCGGTGGTATTGGGAATATCGTGGAATTTCAGGTCAAGAAATACGTCGAAGCCACGCCCGTGCAGATCGCGCACCAGCTGCGGCCCGAACAGCGTGAACATTTCTTTGCCCACTTTCAGCCGGCAGTCTTGCGGATCGATACGGTCGGCGAACGCCAGCGCGGCATTCTTATCGGCGTAATCTAACGCCACAACGATTGGAGATGATTTTAAGTCATTGTTATTAGCGTTATTTTTAGACTTCATTTCTTCTACCTTCTGTAAAATAGACATAATCAGGGACTCACCCGCGAAACTGACCGCCGCATTCTACATGCCGGGGGCCAGAAATCCCAGCCGCAGCGCGCACCGGCGCTCTGTCATGTTACCTCTCACCTTTGTCATGGCGCGTCAACGAAAGCGCGCCAGCGATAAACCACGCAGCGTAAAACGCCGTAAAGATGCGTAAATTATCAATCAAATATTTTGAATAAATTACTCAGCATTATCAGATTTTCAATCGGCCAAGATGCTTTATTATTCACCACATCGGAAGCGAATGGCTTCCTTCCTAAATAAACAGACTGGAGTCACCTATGAAAACCATCAAATATTTTGCAGCCGCTGCCGCTATCGCACTGACCTCTTTCGCCACTTTCGCCGCTGAGCCGATCAGCAGCCAGCAGGCCGATAGCCTGACCGCCACCGGCGTCGTTTCCGCAGGTCATGCGACCACCCTCAGCAGCCTGGAGAAAAAACTGGCCGCTAAAGCGGATGCCCAGGGCGCCAGCAGCTACCGCATCATCTCCGCCGGTGGTAACAACATGCTGAGCGGCACCGCGGTCATCTACAAATAATGTTTCCGTACAGGGCCCGCTCGCTCGGGCCCTGCCTCTGTTTCCCGCCTGAAAAAACCGCATCTTGCTCGCCTTACACTGTTACAAAAATATTAAATTTTTATTACACACTAGACACCCGATCGCCAGTGGCTTAGCTTGAAGGCATCTTCCTGCAGAAAGGCTTTCAAAATGAGCGAGATATCGACACTTACCATTAAAATTCCTCTGGCACTGAAGGAAAAAATCCGCGCCGCCGCCGCTGAAAACGAGTTTTCATTGAGCGTGGAAGTGTGCCAGCGCCTGGAAAGCAGCTTCAGCGCCCCCGCCGCCAAGGCAGAAAAACCGACCAAAAAGGCGGATGAGCTGCACCACGGCGAGATCGACAATCAAAGCACCGAAGAAGAGATTGAACAGCCGCTGAGCCAGAAAGAGCTGAAGAAACTGCGTCAGCTGTTGAAAACCGGCGCCAAAGGCGGCAAGAAAAAGTAAGCGATGAACGTAGAAAAACGGGGCGATGAATCGCCCCGTTTTATTTTGTCGCGCCGCCGCGTTATTGTCCGTCCAGACCGCGGATCGGTTTGACCGATGACCAGGCGCGGCACGACGGACAATGCCAATAGAGCGAGTGTGCGGTAAATCCGCACTTGTGGCAGCGGTAACGCGGCTTGGTGCGAATTTGCTCGCCGACCATATCGCGCAACAACAGCAGACTCTCTTTCGCACGGCCGTCTTCGGCGTCCGCCAGGTGATAATCCATCAACCGATAAAACACCCGCATAGTAGGATGACGCTGTAGCTGACGGTTGATATAGACCTGCACCACGTCGCGCCCTTCGTGCTGCTCGATGATCTCGGCCAACATCAGATCGGCGGTAGCGCCGGTGTTTTCTTCTACGCAGCGCTTAAGGAATTCAGCCCAGTTGTGCTGTTGTTCCGGCAGATGCGTGTAGCATTCCTGCAGCATCGGCAGCGTTTCGCTGACCAATTCTTTGTCCTGGCTCAGTACGCGCTGCAGCGACTCTGCCGCTTTGGCGTAGTCGTTTTGCGCCATGTAGATGCGCCCGAACATGATGGATACTCGTGCACACTGTTTATCGGCCGCGTCCGCACGCTTAAGTAAGCTCATCGCCCGATCGAGATCGTCACTGCCCATCGCCTGCAATGCCAGCTCACAGTAGAAATGCGCAATCTCGACGCGCTGTTTCTCTTTGCCCAGCTTGACCAGCTTTTCCGCCACGTCGATGGCTTTCTGCCAATCGCTGGTGGCCTGATGGATCACCAGCAACTGCTGCAGCGCCGATACGCGGAAATCCGCTTCGTCAGTCAACTGGCTGAACATGTCTTCCGCGCGATCGTACAGCCCGGCCGCCATATAGTCGCGGCCCAGCTGCTGTACCGCCAGCAGGCGCTGTTCGAAGGTCAGGGAAGCGCTTTCCATCAAAGCCTGATGGATGCGGATGGCGCGGTCGACTTCACCGCGCGAACGGAACAGGTTACCCAGCGTCAGGTGGGCTTCAACGGTGTTGCTGTCCTCTTTCAACATGTCGAGGAACAGATCGACCGCCTTGTCCTGCTGGTTGGAAAGCAGAAAGTTCACCCCTGCCACGTATTCGCGCGACAGGCGGTTGGCTTCTTGCTGTTTATCCTGCTGAGCGCTTCTGCGCCCCATGTACCAACCGTACGCGGCAGCCACGGGCAGCAACAGAAACAGCAGTTCTAACATAGAGGGTTATTCCTTGCTGACAACGGCCTGAGCCGCCGGTTCAGCGGGCTGCTCAAGCTGCAGCTCCAGCCTTTTGATCTTGCGCTCGGCGCGGCCCAGCGCAATGCGCGTGCGCAGGTAGAACAGGCCGCAAATGATCCAACCGAGAACGAAGCCGGCGCCAAACAGCGTGGCCAACAGGGTCGATACGCGATAATCGCCCTGCGCAACCAGATAGTTAAAATTGACCACCTGATCGTTATGCGCACCCAAAGTGACGGAAATCACGAAGATCACCAGAACCAACAAAAAAATCAGCAAATATTTCACATTCTTTCCCGCGATGCCGAGTGAATCGGATGAACGATGCCAAAACGTGGCGTCCCTAACCCTTAAGTTAGCATTTCCCGCTGCGGCAGGGAAACCCTGCGGCACGATAAAACCACATATCTGCTGGCATATTCGGCAGTAAACGGCTTTAGCGAACAAATTGATGAGAAAGCTTCTCAAAACGTCGAATTTATAAGGATATGGGGGCAACCGTGTGGATTGCAATGGCGGGAAAATGTAAGCGATTGATGCGGCGCCGATCCGACGCCGCGCTTTTTGTGACATCGTCACGTTAAGACATGATTAACCCGCCATCCACATTGATGGTTTGGCCGGTGATATAATCGGCATCATCTGAGGCAAGGAAGGCCACGAGACCCGCCACATCTTCGGGTTGCCCGGCACGCTTGAGCGGAATACCCGCCACCCACTCGGCCATCAACTCCCCTTTGCCGTAAGTTTTTTCCGGGCCGCTGAGAATTTCTCCCCAAACGCGGTCGTTATATTCCCACATCTCGCTTTCAATGATGCCGGGGCAGAATGCATTGACGGTGATGCCATGTGGCGCCAGCTCAAGCGCTAAACTCTGCGTAATGCCGATCACCCCCATTTTGCTGGCGGCGTAATGCGGTGTGTAAATAAACCCGTTACGCCCCTGGCCGGAAGAGGTGTTGATCAGGCGCCCCTTGCGCTGGCCGACCATATATTTAGCCGCCTCCCGGCAACAGAGCCAGACCGCCGTAGTATTTACCGCCAACACTTTCTCAAAATCGCTTTTGGGCATCTGGTCAAAACGATCGATAGTGATCACCCCGGCGTTCTGAATAGAAACGTCGATCGCGCCAAATCGCTCCCAGACCTGACGATAAAAATCAACTACCTGTGCTTCATCGGTAACGTCGAGGATGACCGGCAGCACCGCCACCCGATAACGCTGGCGCAGCGTTTCCGCCGCGGTCAGAATGCGCTCCGCATTCGATGCGATCGCCAGATTGGCACCCAAACTGGCGAAATGCTCGGCGATACCGGCGCCAATGCCGCGGCATGCGCCGGTAATCACCACGGTTTTCCCCGTGAAGTCACGATTCATGATTGTTCTCCTGTTATCAATGAGGCCGTCTGCGGCCGCCACAAGGTGCGCTGTACCGCCTGCCGCCACGCGCTGTAGTTTTCCTGCAGCTGGTGGTGGCGCTGCATATCGGGTTTAAACTCATCATGTTGAGGCAACAGTGCCGCCAGTTGCCGATCGGTAGCGCCCCACAGGCTGCGCATCGCCATCAACGCCGCCCCCAGGGCCGACAGTTCCGCCGTGTTGCTGCGCCACACCGGGCAACCCAGCAGATCGGCCTGAAACTGCATCAGCCAGTCATTGCGGCTGGGGCCGCCATCGGCCATCAGCCCCTGCAGCGCAAAACCCGGTTGTTGCCGCAGTACGCCGATCACATCGGCGATTTGATAAGCCACCGATTCAAAAGCGGCCCGCACCAAATGTTCTCGCCGCGTGCCGCGGCTGAGCCCGCAAACCACGCCGCGCGCCTGCTCATCCCACCAGGGTGCGCCGGCACCGGTCAGCGCAGGTACAAAATAGACGCCACCGCTGTCGGGCACGCGAACAGGCAGTTCACTCAACGGCGCTTCGTCCTCCGACGGCATGGCGGCGATATCCAGCATCCAGGCGATAGCGTCGCCGGTGTGGGGAATATTGCCCTCCAGTGCGTACTGCATGCGTCCACCGTCATGCCAAGCGATGGTCGTTGCCAGAGCGCTCGTATCGCATTGCGCGTCGGCGATTGGCGCCATCACCGATGATCCGGTGCCATAGGTGGCTTTGACCTGCCCAGCCTGACCCAGCGCATGGCCATAAAGCGCCGCATGCGAATCCCCTACCATCGCAGCAATTGGAATGCCGTCGGCAATGCCGTCCAATCCCAACGTCGTACCGAACAGATGGCTGGAGGGATGGATCGTCGGCAGCGCCTGACGGGGAATATTGAACAGCGCCAGCATCTGCTCGTCCCAATCGCCGGAAACAAGGTTCAGCAGCTGAGTGCGAGCGGCGTTGGAGATATCGCAACCGAATGCCTGTCCTCCGCTCAACTGCCACAGCAGCCAGGCATCGATGGTGCCCAGGCACAGCTCGCCGTTCTCCGCCAGCCGTTGTCCCTCTTCGCAGTGATCGAGCAACCAGCGCATTTTCGACGCCGAGAACAACGGTGAAAGCGGCAAACCGGTGGCGCGACGCACTGCTTCCTCCTGCCGATCGCACCGCAGCCGTTCGCAGAAATCGGCGGAACGCGCGCATTGCCAAGTTAAGGCTGGCCCAATAGGCTGGCCGTTGGAACGCCGCCAGCCGATGGCGGTTTCACGCTGGTTGCTGATGGCGATACCGGCAATGCGGGATGATCCGGCCAACGCAATAGCCTCCCGCAACACCGCCAAAGAGGCCGCCAGCAAGGTCTCACCCCGTTGCTCCACCCAACCGGGCTGCGGCGTCTGCAACGTCAGTGGCCTGCTGGCTCTGGCGACGATCGTACCCTGCGCATCCACCACCACGGCCTTGGCGTTGCTGGTGCCCTCGTCCAACGCGACAATGCAATCCGCTTTAGCCATGGCTCACCTCAGCCAGCGGCTGCACCGCTTTTTTTTCCTGGCGCTGCATCAAAATGACCTTGCTCTGCAAACGCTGCTGGAACTGGTCAATCACCACGGCGGTGACGATCACCAGCCCTTTAATCACCATTTGCCAGAATTCGCTGACGCCCATCATCACCAAGCCGTCCGCCAGAAAAACGATCACAAAGGCGCCGATGATCGAACCGAATACCCTGCCGCGACCACCGCTGAGCGCCGTACCGCCCAGCACCGTCGCGCCGATGGCGTCCATCTCGAACATATTGCCGGTCATCGGGTGCGCGGTTTGCAATTGTGAAGCGATGACCAGCCCCACCAGCGCCGCACACAGCCCGGAAAACGCATAGACGAACATTTTCACTTTGACGATCGGCACCCCCGACAGCCGCGCCGCCGGCTCATTGCCGCCAATGGCATAGATATAACGGCCCAGCGGCGTTTTCTTAGTGAGATAGATCCCCAACAACACGATGGCCAACATCAGCCAAATCGGGTTGTAAATTCCCAGGAAGGTACCAGACCCCAGGGCAGCGAAACCGGTGTTGCCCAGCGCTTCCATGCCCACCAGATTGGGATAGGTTTTGCCGTCCGCCGTCAGCAACGCCGCCCCACGCGCCACGTACATCGCCCCCAGGGTGCAGATGAATGGCGCAACGCCGAACCGCGTGATCAGCGTGCCGTTGATCAAACCCAACAACACGCCCAACAGCGCCACCGCGCCGATCACTTCAAAAACGTTGAGAAACAGCCGATTGCCCTCCCACAGCGGGATACCGACGGTCAATAGCGCACCGGCAATCATCCCGCACAAGCCCGCCACCGCGCCGACCGACAAGTCGATGCCGCCGGTGAGGATCACCAGCGTCATGCCAACCGCCAGCAACCCGGTAATCGCCACGTGCTGCGTCATGATCAGCAGATTGGAGACGGTCAGAAAATTCGGCACCATGCTGCTGAAGAACAGCACCACCAGCAACAGGGCGATGAAGGTGCGCGCCTGCAGCAAATACATATACAACCGATACTTGGTTTGCATTGCCTTATCCTTATGCATGAGGGGTTGAGGCGCGGATCAGCGTTTCGCGATCGGCCCGTTCACGCGGCAGATCGGCCGTCAGCTGCCCGTCCGCCATCACCATCACCCGGTCGGCCAGTGAGACCACCTCATCCAGCTCCGACGAAGAGAACATCACCGCCAGCCCCTGGCGCGCCATCGCACCAATCAGGTGGTAAACGTCCGTTTTGGCACCGACGTCAATTCCGCGCGTCGGCTCATCAAGAAACACCACCTGCGGCCCGGTCAGCAGCGCCTTGCCCAACACCACTTTCTGCTGATTGCCGCCGCTCAGGCTAGTAATTGGCAGCTCCCGGTCACTGACCTTGATCGCCAGTTTTTCGATCATGCCATCGACCAACGCACACTCCCCGGCCGACGCCAACGGCCGTAGCGCATTACGTCCCAGGCTGGCCAGGGTCATGTTGGCCTTGATCGACATCATCTGCACCAACCCCTCCGCCTGCCTGTCTTCCGGCACCAGCGCCATGCCCAACGCCATGCGTTGACGGAATCCCAGCCGCTCCACGCTTTTGCCATTGAGCAAAATGCGACCTGCCGTCTGACGCATCACGCCGTTGAGCACTTTGAACAGTTCGGTACGGCCGGCTCCCAACAGGCCATAAATGCCGATCACTTCCCCTTTGCGCAGTGAAAAACTGACGTCGTTAAGGCAATAGCCGCCGTTTTCACGCGGCAGCGTCAGCTGTTCGACCTTCAGCACTTCATCCCCTTGTTCTGCCGCGCAATAATCAAAGTGCTTGCTCTTTTCCCCCACCATCTTTTCGATGATCCACGGAATGCTGACGTTACTGACCGGTTCGGCGGCAACAAAACGCCCATCGCGAAATACCGTGATGCGATCGCCAATTTCCATCAGCTCTTCCAGTCGGTGAGAAATGTAGATGATGGTGACGCCGCGTTTTTTCAGATCGGCGATCACCCGAAACAGCGTGCGCACTTCGGCCTGACTCAGCGCCGACGTCGGCTCATCCATGATCAGCACCCGGGTGTCCTTCGCCAGGGCACGGGCAATTTCAACCAGCTGCTGATGACCGATACCGAGGCTGCCCAACGGCGTATGCGGATCGATATCCAACTCCAGCCGCTGCAGCAAGGATTTGGCCAGCTGATACTGATAGTCCACATTGATACGGCCGCGCTGGAAGAACTCGTTGGCCATAAAAATGTTGTCCATGACCGACATGTTGGGGAACAGGTTCAGCTCCTGAAAAATAATGCTGATCCCGAGCCGCTCCGCCTGCTGCGTGGAGGTTAACGTCACCGCTTTCCCCTCCAGCTCGATAGTGCCGGAGGACGGGGTTTCCACCCCCGCCAGCAGCTTCATCATGGTCGACTTGCCGGCGCCATTCTCGCCGATCAGCACGTTGACCTGGTTGCGAAACACTTGATAACACACGCTATCCAACGCGGTGACGCCCGGATAGAGACGCGAAACGTTGCGCGTTTGAATAATGATCGGATCGCTCATCACGCCCCCTTAAGGTTGAATGCGCACCGGCGTGATCAACAGCGGCTCGGCAGGTGCCTGCCAGCTGCTGAATACGCCATACACGGTAATGTGGTCACCCACCTTGGGCTGGGATCCGGCCAGTTCGTCGATCGAAGCCTGGTTAATCGCCCTGGCAAAATCGCCGAACAGCGCTTGGTCATTGAAATCGCTGTAGCTCAGGCCGCGATAGCTGTCGCGTAACGCCGTACCGCGGTAGACCGGCCCGATCTGCACCTCCACGCTGCTGAGCGGCGCATCGGTCAGTGCGAGCGTTAATTTTCCGCTGCGCGAGCGGGTGTTGACCGCCGCAACTTCACCGCTGACCTTAACGTTGAAGTAACAAGGAAACTCCGGTTGAGCACGGTACCCCAGCAGGCCGCAAGCGCTGTCAAAATCCTTGGCCTGGGCGATCCGGGCGATCAGCTCGCCCAGCGGCTGCGCCGTTTTGACCACTTGCGGGGCGATTTTGCTGCGGTAAATCTCCGCTGCCTGCGCCACATGTGGATTCACCGGGGAGCGAAGCTCCGCCAGCTTTTTCTCCGAGACGATACGGCAACCGCTCAACGCCAGGACGACGATGAGGGTCAACGCAATGCGCATCGACATAACAACACCTCCGATCGCACCCCGCCGCCAGGACGGGGTGGTGAAAGACGCCGCTCAGCGCGGGTTACGGTTTGAAGTTGAAGTCACTGACCCGTTGCGCATTGTCTTTGCCGATCAGGATGCCGCGGAACATCACGCGTTCCTTGCCGGTATAGCTGCCGGATTGGAAATAGCCGTCGAGGATTTCAACGCCCTGAGCAGCGATAGCCTGCGCCTGCAACATCACGCTGGCGTAAAGGTTGCCGTTGAGAATGGCGTCACGTTCATCGTTGCTGCCGTCGATGCCCACCACGGTGACATCCTGCCGGCCAGCGGCTTTCAGCGCCGCCACTGCGCCCAGCGCCACCGGTCCGTTGCCGCAGATCACACCTTTGATGTCCGGATGCGCCTGCAAAATGCTGTCCATGATGCGTTTCCCCTCCAGCAGATTACCCTTGGCATCCTGACGCGCCACGCTGACCATCTCAGGATATTGGTCGATCACGTTGTGGAACGACTGCGAACGCGTAACGCAGTTATTGTCCGCCAGGTTGCAGGTCAGCTCGGCGTATTTGCCGGTTTCCCCCATTTTTTCCACAAACTGGTTGGCGACGTCCGAGCCGGCCTGGAAGTTGTTATGGGTGATCTGCGCCAACGCCACGCCATCGACCGGGATCTCGCGGTTGATCAGCACCACCGGAATGCCGGCGTTTTTAGCCTGCTGTACGGCGGCGACGCTGGCCTGGGAATCGGCGTTATCCAAAATGATGCCCTGAACCTTACGGCCGATAACCAGGCTGATGAGCTCTCCCTGGCGCTTAACGTCTTCGCCGTGCGACAGCACCAGCGTCTGATAGCCGAGAGACTTGGCTTTGGCCTCGGCCCCCTTGGCTTCCGCGGAGTAATAAGGGTTGTCCAATGAGTTGACGAGGATGGCGATCGTGCCCTTTTCCGCCGCCATGGCAGAGGTGAAGGCAAAACCGGTGAGCAGGGTGAGGTAAGTGGCTATTTTTCTCATGATGGTGTTCTCTTATCGTTGTGTTGAACATCGTCTGGTGTTGGCGATCGCTGCGGTTGCCGCTTACCAAATGGTAAAACCGCCGTCGATCATCAGGTCCGCGCCGGTAATCATGTCGCTGCCGTTGCTGGCAAAAAACAGGATCGCCGCCGCGATTTCATCGGTATAAGCAAAACGCCCCAGTGGGATCAGCTTTTTCATCGCCTCGCCCTTTTCGCCTCGCCAGGCTTTCTCTCCCATAGGCGTCAGCACCACGGTGGGCGATAACGTATTGACGGTGATGCCGTGCGGCGCCCACTCTTTGGCCATCACCTTGGTCATGCCCAGCAGCCCCGCCTTGGCGGAGGTGTAAGCACAGTGATCGTCAATGGCGATGGAGGCCGCCTGCGACGCGATATTGATGATTTTTCCGCCGTGACCGGCGGTTATCGCGCGGCGCGCCAGTTCTTGCGAACATAGAAAAGGTCCGGTGAGGTTGACCGCCAAATGGCGCTGCCACTCCTCAAGCGTGACCTCCGTCGCCGGCTGCAAATTAACGTAGCCGGCGCAGTTGACCAGGATATCGAGCCGGCCAAAGCGCCGCTCAGCCGCGTTGAAGGCGGCAGCCACCGAGTCGGGTTCGGTCACGTCGCACACCTGACAGAACACCTGTTCATCGCCCAACTCTCGCAGCGCTGCCGCGGCCTTGTCTTGTTCAAAGGCCGGATACATCAACACCAGGCGCGCGCCCTTTTCCAACAGCAGGCGATTGGCTGCCATCGCGATGCCGCCCAAACCGCCGGTGATTACCGCAACCTTCCCTGCCAGCGACATCCGGCTATCGACACCGTAGCGTAAATTAACGTCATATTCGTTCCGCTCCATCGCATCCCCCTATTGCGTTAACTGTGCGTGCAATCCTGCCGCATCGATGGCGTATTGCCGCCGCAGCGCCGCCCGGCTGCTGCTGTGGGTAAATTCGTAAGCCGGCATGCCCAGCGCGGTAAACGGCCGCGGCAGCTGATGCCGCAGCAACAATTCACCGATGATGGTGCCTAAACCACCGCTGAGCGCATGTTCCTCCATGGTCAGCACCCGGCGGTGCGAGCGCATTAGCGCCACTACCGCCGCCTCATTGAGTGGCCAGAGCGAAGGGAGAGAGACGATGGTCGGGTTGTCGCCCAATTCCAGTACCTTCATCGCCTCATGCGCTACCGTCCCGAGACAAAACACCAGGCTATCGGTCCCCTGGTGCAACACCTCCGGCTCTCCGGGACGGAAATGATAGTCCGCGTTCAATACCGGCAACTTGTCGCTGTCCATACGGATATAGGCTGGGCCGGGTTGTGCGATAACATAACGGACAATCTCTGCCGCTTGCCGCGCATCCGCAGGCGCATAGACGCAGAGATTGCCCAGCGTGCGGGCAATGGCGATATCGTTCATGCAATGGTGCGTCGCCCCCAGCGGCCCATAGCCGAATCCGGCATTCAGGCCGAGCATTTTCACGTTGGTCTCCGTGTAGCAAACATCGTTTTTCATCTGTTCGTTAGAACGAGCGAAAAGGAAAGGTGCCGCGTTGGCGGTAAAGACCGTGCGGCCGCTGAGCGCCATGCCGGCGGCCATGCCTACCATGTTCTGCTCGGCGATACCGACGTTCACCACCCGCTCCGGATAAGCCTGCTCAAAGGGCGCGATTTTCGACGTGGACGTGGAATCCGCCACCATCACGCTCAGATCCGCACCCGCCCGTTGCTGTTCGATCAACGCCGTTACCACCGCATCGCGTAAATCCTGCATGTTTACCCCTCCAGTTCCGCCAGCGCCTGCGCCAGCTGTTGTTCGTCCGGTACCGCGTGATGCCAGGCGGCAACGTTAGCCATAAACGACACGCCGTGCCCCTTTTCGGTATTGGCCAAAATCACTCGCGGCTTGTCCTGGCTCGGGCGTTGGATCGCCGCCACCAGCGCCGCCGGATCGTGGCCGTCACATTCCAGAGTTTCAAAGCCGAAAGCGCGCCATTTTTCCGCCAACGGTTCCAGCGGCATGATGGCCTCTGTCTTTCCCGCCAGCTGCAGCCGGTTGCGATCGACGATGGCAATCAGGTTATCCAGCTTAAATTTGCTGGCCGCCATCGCCGCCTCCCAATTGGAACCCTCTGCCAGTTCGCCGTCGCCCAGCAACACGAAAGCGCGGCGATGCGCACGCCCCGCCAGCTTGTTGCCCAGCGCCAGCCCCACGCCGATCGGCAGCCCATGCCCCAAACCGCCAGAGTTGATCTCCACCAGCTCCGGCAGCTTCTGCCGCACCGGATGCCCGGCCAACAAGGTGTCGTCGCCCATGAACTGATCGAGCACCGCAGGATCCAGCAAGCCCATCGCCGCGCAACTGCAGTAGAAACCGCCGGCGCCATGCCCTTTAGACAAAATGAACCGATCCTGATCGGGCCGGGCATTGCTGCGATCCATCACTGCCATATACAAAGTGCAGATGATGTCGATTTCCGACAGATCGGCGCCGGTATGACCCTTGCCTGCCTTATGGTTCATGGTCACCACATGTCGGCGCGCCTGGCGTGCCGTGTTTTTAATCGCTTGAAAGTCCATCGTCACCTCTACTTAAGCGCCTTGATTATCGTTATCGCATCAAAAGCGATCCGTTAACCCATCATTGATTTTCGAATGGAAATCATATGCAGCAAAAACGATAATTAATGTGGGCAAGATCAAATTTCAAGCAAAAGCGCTTACCAGACAACACTCATGCCGATAAAAACCAATAAATAACAACATGATAAAAATCACTCGGCTGCTTTGATTTAGTTTTCACCGTTGATTTCATCGGATACCAATGATTTTCGAATAAAAATCAATACTGCTTAACCGGGTTTATCCGTGGCTTTATCAATAATCGCGAGCTAAAATTCAGCGCATCAATAAGGAGTGGCCGTGGCAAACCGCGCGGCGGGAACTGACAGGTGCAGGAGTCTTTCGATTGAAAAGCAAAAGCGAACAGCTGGCGGAAATGCAGCAACGGCGCGAAAAGATCCTCGACATGATCCGCGAAGACGGCTCGGCGACGGTCAAAATGCTTACCGATACCTTCAAGCTGACCGAGGCGACCATTCGTACCGATCTGCGCGTCCTGCAGCAGCAAGGCTATGTGCAGCGCTTCCACGGTGGTGCAACTCTGGTTGATGGCAAGCAAAATACTCATGCCATGCTGCTGGAACGCCAGGTTAACCTGACCGCCAAAGATCGCATCGGCAAGCTCGCCGCCGGTTTTATCGAGCCCGGCGACACCATCATTCTTGATTCGGGCACCACCACCACGGCTATCGCCAATCACCTGAATCACATAAAGAAACTGTCCGTTATCACCACCGGCGTCAATATTGCACTGCAGCTGGGCGGCGAACCGGGCGTGAATATTTTGCTGACCGGGGGCTCATTCAAATTCCCCACGCTCTCCACCTCCGGGGACAAAGCCGCCAGCTTCTTCGAAAACGTGCTGGCGCAAAAGCTGTTCCTCGCGACGGCCTGCATCTCGCCCCGCCACGGGCTCAGTTTCCCAAGCGAAACCGACATCAAACTGAAAATGGCGATGATCAATGCAGCCAACACGGTGTATGTGGTGGCCGACTCAAGCAAGATCGATAAGGTTTCAATGTTTGCGCTGCCTTGTGACTGGCAGCATATCGACTATTTGATTACCGACAACGGAATTGGCGATTCCGCACTGCAGGCATTTGAAAAGGTAGGCGTTAAGGTCTTGGTGGCAGGCGCCTGAACGGCGCCTGTGAAAGAAGTGATTATTCCGGCTTGCGCGCCGCGATTTCCTGCTGCTCTTGCGGCGGCGGCGTCAGCGGACCGAACCAACGCTGCGCCAGCCAGCAGGTGATCACCACCAGCAACCAACTGATCAACGTGGCCATTGCCAGATCGCGCGGCCAGTGCATACCCAGCAGCAGACGGCTGCCCATCACACCCGTTGCCCACACCATCAGCAGCGCGACAGTTTTATAATGGCGGCGCGGCCACAGCAGCCCTACGCCCAACAGTGCCCAGGTGGCGGCGAACATCGTATGCCCCGACGGGAAAGCGAAGCCGGTTTCAAACTGCCAGTGCTTGCGCAGCCAGTTCGGCACCAGCGTCTGGTCTTGCAACTGCTCGCGCACCAGCACGCTGCGCTCTTTGCGGTGCAGCGAATAGAAATATTTTCCGTCCACACCGTGGGTTTGCTCCAGCCATACCACAAACGGTCGCGGTTCTTGCACCCGATCCTTGATCAACGATTTGACCCCCTGCCCAATCACCAACGCGGCGGAAAGCAGGATTGCCAGACCGATGGCCGCCTTCAACCGAAAGCGCAGGCACCACAAAAACCAGCCGCAAAGGATAGCGCTGGTCAGAATGCCCCACGGCGAGGTCACGGTTTCGGTCACCCAGTACAGCGCTTTGAGCAGCGGCTCGTTGCCGCCGGGCTGCCAGTGCCAGCCGGATGCCCATACTACCAGCGGCATCAACAGCAACAACAGCGCGCCGCCCGCCGTGCGTTTTGCTATCTCATACATTCTATTCTTCCTCTGCGTGAATCAGGCAGCAGTGTAACAAGAGTGCAATATTGATAACACGCGAAAAATTAAACAGATAGGCAACCTATCGCAGTAATAGGTGGCCAGAAAACGCCATCTGCTGGTTTGCTGAGCACCGCCCGGCAAGAAGTTGTGGCAAAATAGCCGATAATTAACGAAATAGAGATCGGCGTAGCACGTTTTAGTCTTGGTCAATTTACCGAACCGGACTTAGGATGCGCGACAATGATTGAATCGTAGTTTTTTGTGGAGAATGACATGCAGCTTAAACGGGTGGCAGAGGCTAAACTGCCGACACCTTGGGGCGATTTCCTGATGGTAGGATTCGAAGAACTGGCGACCGGGCATGACCATCTGGCGCTGGTATTCGGTGATATTTCCGGCGAAACGCCGGTGCTCGCACGCGTGCATTCCGAATGTCTGACCGGCGATGCCCTGTTCAGCCTGCGCTGCGACTGCGGTTTTCAACTGGAAGCCGCGCTGGAGCAGATTGCCGAAGAAGGCCGTGGCATCCTGCTTTATCATCGCCAGGAGGGCCGCAATATCGGCCTGTTGAACAAGATCCGCGCCTATGCCCTGCAGGATAAGGGCGCAGACACCGTGGAAGCCAACCACCAGCTCGGCTTTGCCGCCGACGAGCGCGACTTCACCCTGTGCGCCGACATGTTCAAACTGCTGGGCGTCGACGCGGTGCGTTTGCTGACCAACAACCCGAAAAAGGTCGAGATCCTGACCGAAGCCGGCATCAACATCAGCGAGCGCGTGCCGCTGATCGTCGGCCGCAACCCGAAGAACGAACACTATCTGGCGACCAAGGCCGCCAAAATGGGCCATTTGCTCGATCAGAAGTGATCGCCGCCGCGGCGGAAACAATCAGGGCGCCTTGCGGCGCCCTTTTTATTGCCTAATTACAGCATTTTCCTGATCACATAGTGCAGGATGCCGTCGTTTTCGTAGTAGGTCAGCTCATTGCCGGTATCGATGCGGCAACGGGTGTCGATCACGTCCTTGCGCCCGTCGGCATAGGTGATATGCACCGGCACCGTCTGGCCCGGCTGCAGCTGCTGCAGGCCGCCGACGCTAATCTGCTCATCCCCGGTCAGCCCCAGGGTTTTGCGCGTCACCCCTTGCGGGAACTCCAGCGGCAAAATCCCCATGCCAATCAGGTTGGAGCGGTGAATGCGCTCGAAGGATTCGGCTATCACCACCCGCACGCCCAGCAGGCGCGGCCCCTTCGCCGCCCAGTCGCGGCTGGAGCCGGAACCGTACTCTTTACCGGCGATCACCGCCAGCGGCACTTTCTCCTGCTGGTACTGCATGGCGGCGTCGTAGATAGACAGCTGCTGCTGCGACGGAATATGGCGGGTATAGCCGCCTTCGACGCCCGGTACCATTTCGTTGCGAATGCGGATGTTGGCGAAGGTGCCGCGCATCATCACTTCGTGGTTGCCGCGGCGTGAACCGTAGGAGTTAAAATCCTGCGGCGCCACGCCGTGCTCGCTCAAGTAGCGCCCCGCCGGGCTGTCGCGCTTGATGTTACCCGCCGGCGAGATGTGGTCGGTGGTCACCGAGTCGGCCAGAATCGCCAGAATGCGCGCGTCCTTGATGTCCTGCACCGGATCCGGCTTCACCTTCATGGTGCTGAAGAACGGAGGATGGCGGATATAGGTAGAATCCTCCTGCCATTGATAGGTCGCCGAACCGGTCACCTGGATCGCCTGCCAGTTGGCGTCGCCGTCGAACACTTCGCCGTATTCCTTGTGGAACATCTCGGTGCGCACTTCTTCCACCGCCTGAGCGATGTCCTGGCTGCTCGGCCAGATGTCCTTCAAATAGACCGGCTGACCGTCATTACCCTCGCCCAGCGGCTCTTTGGTCAGATCGATCTTCATGCTGCCCGCCAGCGCATAAGCCACTACCAGCGGCGGCGAGGCCAGCCAGTTGGTTTTCACCAGCGGGTGGATGCGCCCTTCGAAGTTACGGTTGCCCGACAGCACCGCGCCCACGGTCAGATCGCCCTCTTTGATCGCCTGCTCGATGGGATCCGGCAGCGGCCCGGAGTTGCCGATACAGGTGGTACAGCCATATCCCACCAGGTTGAACCCCAGTTCTTCCAGATAGGCGGTGAGTTTGGCACTGTCAAAGTAGTCGGTCACCACTTTGGAACCCGGCGCCAGCGAGGTTTTTACCCAGGGTTTGCTGCGTAGCCCTTTCTTGACGGCGTTTTTCGCCAGCAGGCCGGCCGCCATCATGACGCTCGGGTTGGAGGTGTTGGTGCAGGAGGTGATCGCCGCGATCACTACCGCGCCGTCGCGCAGTTCGTGCTGCTGCCCGTCCAGCGTAAAGGTTTTGCTGTCTGTCTTGGCCTTGTGGCCGCCGATATCCAGCTCGGTCGCGGCCGTGAACGCCTGCGGCACATTCGGCAGCGCGACGCGATCCTGCGGGCGTTTCGGCCCGGCGAGGCTGGCTTCCACCGTCGACATATCCAGCGCCAGCGAGCTGGTGAAGACCGGCTCATCCCCCGGATTGCGCCACATGCCCTGCGCTTTGACGTAGGCTTCCACCAGCGCGATTTGTTCGGCGCTGCGGCCGCTGAGCTTCATATAGCCGAGCGTAACGTCATCCACCGGGAAGAAACCGCAGGTGGCGCCGAACTCCGGCGACATGTTGGCGATGGTTGCCCGGTCCGCCAGCGGCAGATCGTCCAGCCCATCGCCGTAAAACTCGACGAACTTGCCGACCACGCCGTGCTTGCGCAGCATTTGAGTCACCGTCAGCACCAGGTCAGTGGCGGTAATGCCCTCGCGGAGCTTGCCGGTCAGCTTGAAGCCGACCACGTCCGGGATCAGCATCGACACCGGCTGGCCCAGCATCGCCGCTTCCGCTTCGATGCCGCCGACGCCCCAGCCGAGGATACCCAGGCCGTTGATCATGGTGGTGTGGGAATCGGTGCCCACCAGCGTATCCGGATAAGCCACGCGGCGGCCGCTTTCGTCGCTGTGCCAGACCGTTTGGCCGAGGTATTCGAGGTTGACCTGGTGGCAGATGCCGGTGCCCGGTGGCACCACGCGGAAGCGGTTGAAGGCTTTCTGCCCCCAGCGCAGGAAGGTGTAGCGCTCGTGGTTGCGCTGCATTTCGATACGCACGTTGTCTTCGAAGGCGTTATCGTCGCCAAATTCATCGACGGTGACCGAGTGGTCAATCACCAGGTCCACCGGCGACAGCGGATTCACCTGGTCGACGTTGCCGCCCAGTCGCCGCACCGCTTCGCGCATCGCGGCCAGATCCACCACCGCCGGAACGCCGGTAAAATCCTGCATCAGCACGCGCGCCGGACGATAGGCGATCTCACGGTCAGCATGGCCGGTTTGCAGCCAGGCGACGATGGCCTTGAGGTCGTCAACCTGCACGGTGTCACCATCCACATGGCGCAGCAGGTTTTCCAACAGCACTTTCATTGATTTCGGCAACCGGTCGATATCACCCAGCTGCTTCGCCGCCAGCGGCAGACTGTAGTAGTAATATTCGCTATTCAGCGCAACCAGCTTATCCAGACTTGTTTCACGAAGATCGGACGACATAGCTCCTCCATTTCTTATTGTGACTAAAACAGGGTAATCAGTGAGGTCTTGTTTAAAGATACCACAAAGATAAGTTAACGTTTTGATAACAACACGATTTGATCACAACGATAGGTGGGAACAATCAGCGGGAAGGAAGTGCGAGCCCAGCCAAGGGGTTAGGCAATACGCCAACAAAAACGCCGCAACGATGCGGCGCTTTGGCAGGGAAAGGTTAGCTACAACAGCTCAGCGGGGAAATCCATCTCCACAACCGCCAGCTGATTCTTACGCCCCTTCTTTACCTTGATGTCCATCCCTTTGCGCAGTAGATGCATCTGGCCTGGTTGAACCAGGGCCTTGGCAGTGTGGAGTCGGGTGTCGCCCGGGAGATAAAAATCAACGTCAAAGAAAAAGTCATTGCCATATCGAGTGTTGGTTTGCCGACAGGATTCGAGGTGTGAGGCGATAATTTCACCTTGCCAGCTGTCCTTGTTGAGATAGTTTTTAACTGCAGACATCTCGGTCGAGTTACCGCCGTTGTTTTTAAAAATACAGTAAAAGAAAATGCCCATCACGACAGGGGTGGCGATCCCCGCATACAGGAAGTACTTCGACATATCAGCCAGAGACATAAGCGTGCTGCTCCATTTTATGTAATTATAAACAACGAGTTATTCGTTACATTCAGCGTTCTGTTGCTGATATTGGTCACCTCGACATTCACCACCACCCCGTTCGTTTCCGTTTTGAACGCCGTCTTTGAAAACTCTTTCAGCTTATAAGAATTGGATAGCCCCGTCAGGCCGTTGGACACGCCAACGATGCTGCTGGCTATCGCCGATGCCGATACGCTATTACCGGTAATGCTTTCACTGAAGGCTGTCACGGTCAGGCTGTGCAGCTTGGGATTGAACACGGACTCCGGCGCTTCGAGGCTGATCTTTTCGCCGCTGACAATTTTTATCTGATGCGGGCTGTAAATCGTAATGGTTCCCGCGTTGACGTTTTGCGTCCAGTCGCCGCTATTGATATTGGTGGTAACGCCGTCTTTGATCGTTTCGTTGACGCCGCCCTTGATCTCGCTGGTAACGCCCCCCGTGATGTTCTCTTTATGGCCGCCAGCGCCGATCGTAACGTCCCGCCCTTTATCCAGGGTCTCAGTCAGTTTGCCGGAGACATGGTGGCTTTCATTCCCGTCGATATCGCTGGTACGGTCGCCTTTGATCGTTACCTTGTCACCGCCGTCCTTAATGTCGAACGTCCGCCCTGCCTTGATCTCCGTAGCGACACCGCCATTAAAATAGCCGGTTTCTTTTTTATCCACCGTGGTGGTGCGCTGGCTCTTGTAATGGAAGGTGGCATTGCCCGTCACTTCGTCTTGCTGTTGCTTGAGGATAGTTGTCGACCGGTTACCATCAATATTGACCTGCTGGTCATTTTCCACCGAAACCTTCATATCCTTTTCGGAGTGCAGTTCCACGGCCTCGCTGCCCACCTTATCTTCGAAAAAAAGATAGCTGGCGTTGTCCCGGCTTCCGTCCTTACTGCGAGTCATAAAACCCATTTGCGTAGCCGCCGCCGGCAACACCCACGGCGGCATGCTCGCTTCATTGTAGACGCGCCCGGTGACAATCGGCCGATCCGGATCGCCATTAATAAAGTCCACCACCACTTCATCACCGACGCGCGGTATCTGTACCGAACCGAACCCTTGCCCCGCCCAGGCACTCGAGACCCTCACCCAGCACGAACTGGTATCATCCCCTTTGGCGCGGCGATCCCAGTGAAACTTCACTTTTATCCGGCCGTATTTGTCCGTCCAGATATTCTCGCCGACGGGCCCCACCACCTTGGCCGTTTGCGGGCCATAGGTGCGCGGCCACGGCGTCACCGTCATCGGACGAAAGACGGTAGCAGCCGGGATAACCGTAAAGTCGATGCGATGAATCGTCTCTCCTTCTTCGCCGCTGGCGTAGCGGTTCTCGGAGAACGTGTAATCGGCGGCCGTCGTCAGGTATTCGCCGTTATCGCTGAAAAACGGGGCGTTGATCAGGGTAAAGGTATAGCCCGGCGCGATTCCGATCGCCGTTGCTGTGCCATGTACCTGCTGATGTTCCACCTGCCAGCGTTCCTGGCGCACGCGTGCGTAGAATTCTCCATCGGCGTGCTCGACATAGCGGCCCGGCCAATCGTAGACGTCGATGCTGCCCGGCATCGGCGAGGCCGGGTTTTGGCGAGCCTGGAACAGCCAGGCGTTCGGTTTGCGAAAGTCATAGTCGTCCAAACCGTAAATGCCCGGCGTTACGCTGTCTTCCGGTGCCCATTGGCCGATGCCCTGCTCGAGGGTGCTGCCGCCAGACGGAGTCTGATGGTAAGGAATCGTCTCGTAGCCGCTAAACGGCTGATACTGCCCTGCCGCATCCGTCAGCACCAGCGTGTGGCGGCCCGCCTCATGGCGAAAATGGTAAACAATACCCTCCAGCTCCATGAGGCGGCTGATAAAATCGAGACTGCTCTCCTGATACTGAACACAGTAATCCCACACCCGATAGCGACCGGTGAGTTTATCCTCTACGTTAACCTGATATTCGCTGAGCAAAGCATGCACCGTTTGCGGCACCGTCTGGCCCTGGAAGATGCGCAGATTGCGATCCCGCTTCATCGGCCATAGATCCGATTCCACCGTCAGCGTATACACAGCATAACGCGTGCCACTTAATTCGACGGCACTGACGGCAACGCGGGTCACTTTGCCATTGATATGGCGATCCGCTGACAGCAGTCCCGTCGGTAGATTCACCGTGACCGGTTGCCCCAACAGCTCGCTGCGATTAATGCGGGCATCCCGGCCCAGCAAGGTCAGCGTAAGCGCAAACGGCTCGGACAAGGCCTCACGGCCCGCCAGCTTCCAAAAAAGCAGGCCCTCAACGGGCAATTGAACAGAGATACGGCTGGTCATGAGATAAGCGGCTCCGCTGGCAATTGGTTAGCATTACTTTAACTTCCGAGAGAAAAAAAACTCTTTGCCAGAACAAAAACACTTTGTTTTCAGATGATTCCTAACAAGGAAGACATAAGCTGTCTTAAGGCAGAATGGGCGTTATTCAGAAACTTAGTGGAAATGACAGAGGGAGTCGGTCTGACGTTAAAGCGCCATTACGCGTTCCCCCAACCAAGATTGGATTAGCGCAGCTTGCGAATGGGGTGTGTTATGGCGCAGGGTTTTACGCATAAAAAACCCGGAGAGGCGCAGGCCTGTCCGGGTGTTGTTTGATGTCGTCAACGCTGGCGGCTATTTAATCGGCAGCTTGATGTCCTTGAACATCGCTTCAATCTCTTCGTTGGAACGCAACGCCACCGCGCTGTCGACCACGTCGCGCGTCAGGTGCGGCGCGAAGCGCTGAATAAAGTCGTACATGTAGCTGCGCAGGAAGGTGCTGCGGCGGAAGCCGATCTTGGTGGTGCTGTAGGTGAAGATATCGCGCGCATCCACCGTCACCAGATCCGGATCCTGCACCGGATCCACCGCCATGCTGGCGATCACCCCCACCCCCAGTCCCAGACGCACATAGGTTTTGATCACGTCGGCGTCGGTGGCGGTAAAGACGATGCGCGGCGTCAGGCCGGCGCGGTTGAAGGCGGTGTCCAGCTCCGAGCGGCCGGTAAAGCCGAAGGTGTAAGTGACGATCGGGTAAGCCGCCAGTTCTTCAATGCTGATGCTGCTTTTGCCCGCCAAAGGATGATCGGGCTTCACCACCACCGCACGGTTCCAGTGGTAGCACGGCAGCATGATGAGATCGTCGTACAGGTGCAGCGCTTCGGTGGCGATGGCGAAATCGGCGGTGCCCTTGGAGACCGCTTCGGCGATCTGCGTCGGCGACCCCTGGTGCATGTGCAGCGAGACGCGCGGGTAACGCTCGATAAAGCCCTTGATCACGTTGGGCAAGGCGTAGCGAGCCTGCGTATGCGTGGTGGCGACGTACAGCGAGCCTTTGTCCGGGTAAGTGTGTTCACCGGCAACGGCTTTGATGGCGTCCACTTTGGACAATACTTCACGCGCGATGCGAATGATTTCCTGGCCGGCGGGGGTGACCTGGGTCAGGTGCTTGCCGCTACGGGCGAAAATCTGGATGCCCAGCTCATCTTCGAGCATGCGCACCTGTTTACTGATGCCGGGTTGCGAGGTATAGAGCCCTTCTGCCGTCGAGGAGACATTCAGGTTGTGGTTAACCACTTCCACAATGTAACGAAGCTGCTGCAATTTCATATCTTATACCATCCTAGGTTAAACACTGCGGCTTACCCGCAGCCAGGTATATCGGTGTCGCCCCGGTATGCTGAAACTCACAAGCCATAAACACCGTGTTCTACCCTGATGGTGAAGAAAGCGCCGTTGTTAATAAGCTTTAATAATAAAAAAACTTTTTATATAACCACTATACCACGTTGCAGCTTCAAGTATAGATCCGCGTCACACTATGATAACGATTATTTTGCATTGGTATCAACGTGAAACGGCGGTGTCGGAGGGATAAAAACAGCAAAGGATAGATCCGTTTGCCCCTTTTCACCAATAAAAAACCAGCCGCCAGGGCTGGTTTTTCATCTTGCAGGCAGGACATCAGCCTTACTTCTTGCCTTCAACCCACTTGCCGTCCACGTAGAACGCAGACCAACCGGTCGCCTTGCCGTCTTTTTCAGAGGAGACGTACTGCTGCTTGGTTTTACGGCTGAAACGCACCAGCGTTTTATTGCCTTCGGCATCCGCGACCGGCGCATCGGCCAGATAACGCAGTTTCTCCGGCAGACGATCCTTGAAGCGAGCCAGCTCTTCCACCAGCGGCGCACGGGTTTCGCGCGATTTAGGGAAGGTATTGGCCGCCAGGAACACGCCAGCAGCGCCGTCACGCAGCACGAAATAGGCGTCGGACTTCTCGCACGGCAGCTCTGGCAACGGTACCGGATCTTCCTTCGGCGGCGCGACATCGCCGTTACGCAGGATCTTACGGGTGTTTTTGCAGTTCTCGTTGGTGCAGCCCATGTACTTGCCGAAGCGCCCCATTTTCAGGTGCATTTCCGAGCCGCATTTGTCGCACTCCACCACCGGGCCGTCATAGCCTTTCAGACGGAACTCGCCCTCTTCGATCTCATAACCGTCACACGCCGGGTTGTTACCGCAGACGTGCAGCTTACGCTGGTTGTCGATCAGATAGCTGTCCATCGCCGTACCGCATTTCTGGCAGCGGCGGCGTGCGCGCAGCGCGTTGGTTTCCGCGTCGTCGCCTTCGAGGATGTTGAGCACTTCCGCTTCAGGCACCAGGTTGATGGTGGTTTTGCAACGCTCCTTCGGCGGCAGCGCGTAGCCGGAACAGCCGAGGAACACACCGGTGCTGGCGGTACGGATGCCCATCTTGCGGCCGCAGGTCGGGCAGTCAATGCTGGTCATCACCATCTGGTTAGGCCGCATGCCGCCTTCTTCCGGATCCTTCTCCGCCGTTTCCAGCTGCTCGCTGAAGTCGACGAAGAATTCGTCCAACACCGCTTTCCACTCGGCCTGGTTGTTGGCGACCTCATCAAGGCCGTCTTCCATGCGCGCGGTGAAGTCATAGTTCATCAGCTCGCGGAAGTTCTCTTCCAGGCGATCGGTGACGATCTCGCCCATTTTCTCGGCATAGAAGCGGCGGCTTTCCACCCGCACATAACCGCGATCCTGAATGGTCGAGATGATGGAGGCGTAGGTGGACGGACGGCCGATACCGCGTTTTTCCAGCTCTTTCACCAGTGAGGCTTCGCTGTAGCGCGCCGGCGGCTTGGTGAAGTGCTGGCTTGGGATCAGTTTCTGCAGATCAAGTTCGCTGCCGATTTCGACGTATGGCAGAGTGCGATCTTCATCGCCCTTGCGCAGCGCCGGCATCACCTTGGTCCAGCCGTCAAAGCGCAGCGTACGGCCCTTGGCGCGCAGTTGATAATCGCCGGCTTTCACCGTCAGCGTGGTGGAATCGTATTGCGCCGGTGTCATCTGGCAGGCAACGAACTGGCGCCAGATCAGCTGATACAGCTTCTGCGCGTCCGCCTCCATGTCTTTCAACTGCTCGGCGAGCACGTTCACGTCCGAAGGACGGATCGCTTCGTGCGCTTCCTGCGAATTCTCTTTGCTGCTGTACTGATTCGGCGCCTTCGGCAGGTATTTGTCGCCGAAGTTGTCACCGATATAGCCACGCACCATGTTGAGCGCATCCTGGCTCAGGTTGGTGGAATCGGTACGCATATAGGTGATGTGGCCGGCTTCATACAGCCGTTGCGCCATCATCATGGTTTTCTTCACGCCGAAGCTCAGGCGGGTACTGGCGGCCTGTTGCAGCGTGGAGGTAATGAAAGGCGCGCCCGGCTTGCTGCTGGTCGGTTTATCTTCGCGATCCAGCACCGTATAACGGGCTTTTTCCAGCAGCTTGACCGCGGCGTGAGTCTGCTCGCGGTTGACCGGCTTGAACGGTTTGTCGTGCGCATGGGTCACTTCCATCTGCAGCGCGGTTTCACCCTTCGCCAGCAGATCGGCATGCAGCTCCCAATACTCTTCCGGCACGAACGCCTTGATGTCTCGTTCGCGCTCAACCACCAGACGCACCGCCACCGACTGCACGCGGCCGGCGGACAGGCCGCGGGCGATTTTCTTCCACAGCAGCGGCGAGACCATATAGCCCACCACACGGTCCATAAACCGACGTGCCTGCTGCGCGTTGACGCGGTCAATGTTCAGCTCGCCCGGCTGTTTGAACGCCTGTTGGATTGCGTTTTTGGTGATTTCGTTAAACACCACGCGGCTAAAGCGTTTGTCATCCCCACCGATCACTTCCCGCAGGTGCCAGGCGATGGCTTCCCCTTCGCGGTCAAGGTCGGTTGCGAGATAAATGTGGTCGGCGTTTTCCGCCAACGATTTTAACTCGGCGACCACTTTTTCTTTACCCGGCAGGATTTCATAATGCGCTTTCCAGCCGTGGTAAGGGTCGACGCCCATGCGATTTACCAGCGCCGCCTTCTCATCTTTTTTAACTTTTTTCTTGGCTTTGTCTTCGGTTGAGTCAGCGCTCTTTTTGCTGGCTGAGCCACTGGTCGGCAAATCACGGATATGACCGACGCTGGACTTCACCACGTAGTCACTTCCTAAATATTTATTAATAGTTTTGGCTTTTGCCGGGGACTCAACTATTACGAGAGCTTTACCCATATTTACCTTTACCTAATTTATTTCTTCTAAAAAGAAGTCTTTTATCTCGCCGTGCCGCGGCAATTCGTGTCTCTTTTTTTATATTGCGGCAGTCTGGCAAGAGATCAACAGATTTTTTTCTTTTGGTTGCCCAATTGCTCAACCTGAACGCAAGTTGTTGATCCTGCCTGCTATTCACCCATGCCCCAGAAGTATGGCTGTGTGAGTTTTATTCATGGCGTAAACAAAACCTTCCACCCGACGCCGCAAAATCCCACACTGTACCTGATAAAAAGCGTCACGCAACCTAATTAGCACGGAAAGGCAGATTTCGCCAACCGGCGGCCGCCCATGGCCATCCAGACGGCAAATAAACCTTAGTCGGTTTGCGGATAAAAGCGAACCGGCGTTAGAATATGCGCAGCGTTTTTTGTTTGGAGTCTAATAAATGCACAAGAATACTGCACCTATCGGCCGCGAGGCCCTACTGGCGGAAGCAAATAACATCATCCGCCAACACGAAGATTATCTGCACGGCATGATCGCCACCGACGTTGAACAAAAAAGCGGCGTTTTAGTTTTTCGCGGCGAATACTTTTTGGATGCCGACGGATTGCCCACCGCCAAAACCACCGCGGTATTTAATATGTTTAAACATTTGGCCCATCTGCTTTCGGAAAAATACCACCTGGTCGATTGAGTAAAGAAAACGGGGGCACCTGGTGGCCCCCGTTGATTCCTGCTCTCATCGCCGTTACAACAACGGCTTTTCCCCACGCTGCCACCAGCGCAACAGCAGACGATCGACGCTTTCCGCCGCGCTGCCGGTGAAGCGATCCATCAGGCGTTTGCGGCGCGCGTAGCGCACGGCGATCACTTCGTGGTTATCCAACTCGGCGATCAGCAAATCGTCGCTGGTGCCGATGGCGTCGATCAGCCCCTTTTCTTTGGCCTGAGAACCGAACCAGTGCTCACCGGTGGCGACGCTATCGATATCCAGCGACGGGCGCTGCTCATGCACGAAGCGCTTGAACAGCTCGTGGGTTTCGTTCAGATCTTCACGAAACTTCTCGCGCCCTTGCTCGGTGTTTTCACCGAACAGCGTCAGCGTGCGTTTGAACTGCCCGGCGGTGTGCAGCTCCACGTCGATGTCATTCTTTTTCAGCAGGCGGTGGAAGTTCGGGATCTGCGCCACCACGCCGATGGAACCGATGATGGCGAACGGTGCCGCCACGATGCGATCCGCGACGCAGGCCATCATGTAGCCGCCGCTGGCCGCCACTTTATCCACCGCTACCGTCAGGCGAATGCCGCCCTTGCGCAGGCGCTCCAACTGCGAGGCCGCCAGGCCATAGCCATGCACCACCCCGCCAGGGCTTTCCAGGCGCAGCAGGACTTCATCCTGCGCCGACGCCACCGCCAGCACCGCCGAGATCTCTTCACGCAACGACGTCACCTCGTGCGCGTCCATGCTGCCTTTGAAATCCAGCACATACAGGCACGGCTTGGCCACTTCCACCGCGCCGGACTTGGCGCGCTGCTTCTTCAATTTGTTATCAGATTTGGTCTGCTTCTTGAACTGTTTCAGCCAGACCTTCTGCTCGGCGGCATCCATGCGCGCCAGGCGCATATCGCGCTGCATCTCGCGATACTGTTCGCCGAGGTCGGTCAGCTGCAACTCCCCTTTTTGGCGGCTCTTGCGTTGCCCCAGGCTGACCGCCAATATGGCCAACGCGGCGATGGCGAGCACCACCGTGGCGACCTTGGCCAGAAACAGGCCATAAACAGATATAAACTCCACAGATTCCGCCTTTATTTACAGGTTGTTAGTATACTTCTTTCCATTCTAGCCAACCGCAGCGGCTGCTGTCGCGGCTAAATGAAAATTCATTGCGCACGGAGCATCACTATGGGGACGATTTACGGTCGAACCAAGCCGCCGCTGCCGCGCTTTTGTTACAAAAGAATGCCATTTCAGCCTGCTACGCATTGAAAATGCCCGCGGATTAAGGCATATAACACCCATTATTCATCAATACGATGAGACGGATTCGCTGCGCGGCCCGCAGACGGTCGAGCCTTTGCTCCCGCCCCGGCCGCGCGTTTCACCCTTGCTCCCCGATATTCGCGGGAGAACAGCCACCCAGGCGAGGATGTATCGTGCATTACCAACCCAAACAAGACCTGCTCGAACAACGTATCATTTTAGTTACCGGCGCCGGTGACGGCATCGGCCGTGAAGCGGCGCTGACCTACGCGCGCTTCGGTGCCCAACTGGTGCTGCTGGGCCGTACCGAGAGCAAACTGCTGGCGGTACAACAAGAAATTGCGGCCCAGGGCGGCGCCCCGGCCTTGGTGGTGACGCTGGACTTGCTGCACGCCACTCAGGAGCAATGCCGGCAGATAGCCGACGATCTGGCTAGCCAGATCCCCCGCCTTGACGGCGTGCTGCACAACGCCGGCCTGCTCGGCGACATCGCGCCGATGGCCGAGCTGTCGATGACCATGTGGCAAGAGGTGATGCAGGTTAACGTCAACGCCACCTTTATGCTGACCCAGGCACTGTTGCCACTGCTGCTGAAATCCCACGCCGGTTCGCTGGTGTTCACCAGCTCCAGCGTCGGGCGTACCGGCCGCGCAGACTGGGGTGCCTATGCGGTGTCGAAGTTCGCCACCGAGGGCATGATGCAGGTATTGGCCGACGAGTACAAAACTCGCAATTTGCGGGTGAACTGCATCAATCCGGGTGGCACCCGCACCAAAATGCGCGCATCCGCCTTCCCACACGAAGACAAGAACAAACTGAAGACCCCCGCCGATATCATGCCGTTGTACCTGTATCTGATGGGCGAGGACAGCCGCCGCAAAACTGGCATGAGCTTCGACGCGCAGCCGAACCGTAAACCCGGCGCGGCCGAATAATAAGGAGCGTTTCATGGCGGAAGATCGTCATCAACAGCGCCAGCAGCGCCTGAAAGAACAGGTCGATGCGCGCATCGCCGCGGCGCAGGATACCCGCGGCCTGCTGCTGGTGTTTACCGGTAACGGCAAGGGTAAAACCACCGCCGCCTTCGGCACCGTCACCCGGGCGGTTGGCCACGGCATGCGCGCCGGGGTGATCCAGTTCATCAAGGGCGAATGGCCCAATGGCGAAAAGAATCTGCTACAGCAACACGGCGTTGAATTTCAGGTAATGGCCACCGGTTTCACCTGGGAGACGCAGAACAAGGCCGGCGACACCGCCGCCTGCCAGGCGGTGTGGCAGCACGGTAAACGCATGCTGGCCGACAGCAGCCTGGACCTGGTGCTGCTGGACGAAGTGACCTACATGCTGACCTACGGCTATCTGGAACTGGACGAGTTGAAGGAAGCGCTCCTACGGCGCCCTGTGCACCAAACGGTGATCCTGACCGGGCGCGGTTGCCATCGCGATCTATTGGAACTGGCTGATACGGTCACGGAGATGCGACCGGTGAAACACGCGTTCGACGCAGGCGTGAAGGCGCAACAAGGGATCGATTGGTAACAAAAAGTTCTGGCCCCGAACGGGGCCAGAATGAGGAATTAGCTGCGTTTGCTTGGCTTGCCCGGTTTACCCGGTTTGCTGCCAGGGGCGCTGCGGCGGCCGCTGCCGGCTACCTGCGAGTGGCGCTTGACCGCACGGCGGATCTGGTTAGCCTTCACGCGGCGGCGCTCACGCTCCACCGGCATTTTGCTGACCGTTTCCGGCTTCAGTTCCACCAGCTCGCGCAGGTAGTTGATCGCCGGCAGGTCCAGTTCGGCCCAGCCGCCGCGCGGCAGGCCTTTCGGCAGATCGATGTCGCCGTAACGCACGCGGATCAGGCGGCTCACCTGCACGCCCACCGCTTCCCACAGGCGACGCACTTCACGGTTGCGGCCTTCGGTCAGGGTCACGTTGTACCACTGGTTGAGGCCTTCACCGCCCTGGAAGCTGATAGTGCGGAAGGCGGCCGGGCCGTCTTCCAATTGCACACCCTTGCTCAGCTGCTTCACTTTCGCATCGTCAACCTGGCCGAACACGCGTACCGCGTACTCACGTTCCACTTCACGGCTTGGGTGCATTAGACGGTTGGCCAGTTCACCGTCGGTGGTGAACAGCAGCAGACCGGAGGTGTTGACGTCCAGTCGCCCTACCGCCACCCAGCGTGAACCGCGCAGCTTCGGCAAGCGATCGAACACCGTCGGGCGGCCTTCAGGATCGCTGCGGGTACACAGCTCGCCTTCCGGTTTGTAGTAAGCCAGCACCCGGCAAACCACCTCTTCGGATTCTTTGATCGACAGGACATGGCCATCCAGACGAATTTTCATCGCCGGGGTCACTTCAACGCGGTCGCCCAGCTTGGCGACCTTGCCGTCGACGCTGACGCGCCCGGCTTCAATCATGGTTTCGATTTCACGACGCGAGCCATGCCCGGCGCGCGCTAATACTTTCTGTAACTTTTCGCTCATTGAGCAACCTCTAATGTCGCCTTCACAGGCGTCGGGGGGATACCGTCGTGGCCAACAGCCACAACGGTCATAATACGTTTATCAGGATCGAACCGCGTATTATACAGGCTTTCTAGGGTGTTGAAACCCACTTTATCGGCGGTGCCCCCCTTCAGACGGCGTTCACGGCGCCAAAAAATCCTCCACAGCCCACAGCACCGAGTCAGGCCGTTCCAGAATGCCGAGGTGAGTGCGGGCCTCCCCGAGACGCACCACGGAGAAAAACGGCTGCTCGGCGGCAAAGGCCTGCTGTTGCCGCAGATAGTCGTCACGGCGATCCAACGAGTAGATGTGCCGGCACGGCGGCGGTGCGCTCATTCCCGCCAGGCGTTGCAGCGGTGAGCCGAATTGCCGATAGGCCTGTTCGATGGCCACGCCGGCGGCACGCCAGAGCCGGTAATCTTCCTGCGCCATCTCAACCTCCAGATGGCGTTTGACCCGATCGTGGCGGATGCCGCCCTGCCAGAAGTCGAACAAGGCGTCGCGCGCCGCCAGCCACTGCTGCGGCTCCTGCATGCGGCTCACCGCCGTAAAGAACGCCGGTTCCGGCTGCGTCATGATCCAGTCGAGAAACACCATGCCCTGCACCCTCTGCGGCAACGCTTCAGCTAACGCTACCGCCAGCCAGCTGGCGTGCGCCACCGACAGGGTGACCACGTTATCCAAACGCAGCGCCGTCAGCAGTTGGCGCACATCCTCCAGCAAATCGTCCGCCGTCAGCGACATCTCCGCGGCTTTCGACGACAGGCCATGGCCCCGCCAGTCGATGTTGATCACCCGATAACGTTCGGCCGCCAAAGCAATGAACGGCTCGAACACGGTTTTCGGTTCGCACCAGCCGGGCAACAGCACCAGCGTGAGCGGCCCTGAGCCGATATCCTGATAGTCGAGCATCATGTTGGCACTGTGAAATGCGGTCATATTACCTCCTGCGCGTCTCTCCCCGACCCGTTCGGGAAATACCGACGGGAATAAGGTGACAGCGCAGCAGGCATTGATCTATTGAAGTTCGTGCGGAATGCGCCCCGAGCGCATCTTATGAAAAAATGCGCACTAATTGGAACGGGAACTTAATGGCGCACGCAGGGATAGGCAGCGCTTAATGCCAGCATGATCACCGACGGAGCGGAATAATGCAGTTGCTCTGGGTGCTCGTTCAAATACTTCATCACCGCGTCGGCGGCGACACCGATGCTCATCCCGGCAGCCGGACAGATATTGCGATTGCCCTGCATAGAATAGGTATCGAATACGCCGGCGACGTATCCCATAAACATGCCACCATTCAGCGCTTCGGCCACGGTGGCTTCACCGCTTTTATTTTTTACGTAACCGCCGGATTCCGCCAGCAAACCGCTGCCTGAATAAAAACCCGCATTTGCCATTGAGGAAAATAATAAGGCCGCTAAAAAAGAAACCTGTTTAATCATTGCTGCGCATCCTGCCCATTATCAATTCTGAAGTAATCAAGAATAGCGGCTTTCACGCGAAATAGCCTCGCTTCAGCCGATTTTCAGACAATGGGCAAGGTGGCAACCTTTTACATCAGCGGAAAGGCGCCGCGTCGCCCGCCCCTTCGCGCACCACTTCCGGCGTGGATTCGGTCAGATCGATAACCGTAGTCGGCTGTTGGCCGAGGAAGCCGCCGTGGATCACCAGATCGACCACCTTGCCCAAATGATCGCTGATCTCTTCCGGATCGGACTCGGCAAAATCATTGCCCGGCAGCATCAGGGTGGTGGACATCATCGGTTCGTTCAACGCCTCCAATAGCGCCAGCGCGATCGGGTTTGAGGGCACGCGCAGGCCGATAGTTTTACGCTTTTCATTCATCAGGCGGCGCGGCACTTCTTTGGTCGCCTTCAGAATGAACGTGTAGTGGCCCGGCGTATTGTTTTTGATCAGGCGGAAGGCCGTGTTATCGACGTGCGCATAGGTCGATAATTCGGACAGATCGCGGCACATCAGGGTAAAGTTGTGGTTGCCGTCCAGTTGACGGATGCGGCAAATGCGCTCCATCGCCGCCTTCTCTTCCAGCATGCAACCCAACGCATAGCCGGAATCGGTGGGATAAACGATCACTCCGCCCTTGCGTAGCACGTCGACCGCCTGGTTAATCAAACGCGGCTGCGGGTTGTCCGGATGAATATAAAAAAGCTGACTCATGACTTGCTCCTAAAATGATGCCCGCGCGCGTTGCCACGCGCGTAAAATCAGACCGCCTGGCCCGGTTGCGGCCAATCGCGCCACACTGGCTCGACACCGCCCGGCAGCCACAGCTTGCGCCCCAGTTCGATCCACGAACAAGGTTGATGGAAATCAGAGCCTTGCGAGGCCAACAGGTGGTAGTCCTGCGCGTATTTCGCCAGCTGCGCGCGCTCATGCGGCGCCTGCTGACACTGCGCCACTTCCATGGCGTCGCCGCCGTGTTCGGCGAAATGCGCCAGTAAACGTTTCAACCACTTCGCGGTCAGATCGTAACGGCCGGGATGCGCCATCACCGCCTGACCGCCCGATTGATGAATCGCATCAATGGCTTGTTCTATTGTACACCACTGCGGCGGCACGTAGCCGGTTTTGCCCTTGGCCAAGTATTTCTTGAACACCTGCGCCATGTTGTTCGCCACGCCAAGCTCCACCAGGTAACGGGCGAAATGGCCGCGGGTGACCGCGCCGGCGCCCGCCAGCCGTTGCGCGCCGGCATAGGCGTCAGGGATCCGCGCTTTACCCAGGCGCACGCCAATCTCCTGCGCCCGCCAGTTGCGGCGTTCGGTTTGTTCCGCCAACAGTGCCACCAGCGCCGGATGCGTGACGTCCATGCCCAACCCAACGATATGAATTTCATGATTTTCCCACAGCGTCGAGATTTCAACCCCGTTGACCAACCGCAACGGCAACGCCTGCTCCGCAATGGCCGCGGCGGCCTCGGCCAATCCGGCGGTGGTATCGTGATCGGTGATCGCCAGCACGCCTACACGCATCTCGACCGCCCGCAGTACCAGCTGCGTCGGCGTCAGGTAACCGTCGGAGGCGGTCGTGTGGCTGTGGAGATCGTACAGAGTAAAAGCGGTGGATGGGGGGTTACTGTCTGTCAAAACGGCTATCCGGCAATGGCTTGGTTTTCTATCATACCCGCGATCGACGGCCGGACGGAAATCTATTCTGCCCTGGCCGCAGGCGCCAGGCGGATGATGAATAGAATTCACCCTGGCCGCTAAAACATTGTGCAAAAAGAGGGTTGACTTTGCCGCCACGAACCAGTTAACTAGTACACAAGTTCACGGCAACGGCCGTGTCAGATGAGCGTTAACAGAGAGAGTCGGCAAATGAACAACTATATTTCTCTTCACGGTTGGTGGCGTACCTCCCTCTTGCGGGCGGTGTAATCGCGCATAGCTGTCATCTGACAATGCAGATTTCCTGAGCCCGCACTTGATGCGGGCTTTTTTATGGACAGAATTCACTGGAACCACCGATGATGAACACCAAACCACAACTGACATTGCTGAAGGCGCAAGCCAGCTACCGGGGCGACCCCACCACCCTTTTCCACCAGCTGTGCGGCGCCCGTCCGGCCACCCTGCTGCTGGAATCGGCGGAAATCAACAGCAAACAGAATCTGCAGAGCCTGCTGGTGATCGACAGCGCGCTGCGCATTACCGCACTGGGCCACACCGTCAGCGTGCAGGCACTGACCGCCAACGGCGCGGCGCTGCTGCCGCTGCTGGACGAAGCGCTGCCGCCTGAGGTACGCAACCAGGCACGCCCCAACGGCCGCGAGCTGACCTTCCCGGCGATCGACGCGGTGCAGGACGAAGATGCCCGCCTGCGCTCACTGTCGGTGTTCGACGCGCTGCGTACGCTGCTGACCCTGGTGGACTCACCGGCGGACGAGCGCGAAGCCGTGATGCTGGGCGGCCTGTTCGCCTACGATTTGGTCGCCGGTTTCGAAGACCTGCCGGCACTGCGCCAGGATCAGCGCTGCCCGGACTTCTGCTTCTATCTGGCTGAAACGCTGTTGGTGCTTGATCACCAACGCGGTACGGCCCGTCTGCAGGCCAGCGTCTTCAGTGAACAAGCGAGTGAAGCGCAGCGTTTGCAGCAACGTCTGGAACAACTTCAGGCCGAGTTGCAACAAACCCCGCAGCCGATCCCGCACCAAACGCTGGAAAACATGCAGCTGAGCTGTAACCAGAGCGACGAAGAGTACGGCGCGGTGGTCAGCGAGCTGCAGGAAGCGATCCGCCAGGGCGAGATTTTCCAGGTGGTGCCGTCGCGCCGCTTCACCCTGCCGTGCCCGGCGCCGCTGGCGGCCTACCAGACGTTGAAAGACAACAACCCCAGCCCGTACATGTTCTTCATGCAGGATGATGACTTCACCCTGTTCGGCGCTTCGCCGGAGAGCGCGCTGAAATACGACGCGGGCAATCGCCAGATCGAAATCTACCCGATCGCCGGCACCCGCCCGCGCGGACGCCGTGCCGATGGTTCGCTGGATCTGGATCTCGACAGCCGCATTGAGCTGGAAATGCGCACCGACCACAAAGAGCTGGCCGAGCACCTGATGCTGGTCGATCTGGCGCGCAACGATCTGGCACGCATCTGCCAGGCCGGCAGCCGCTACGTGGCCGACCTGACCAAGGTGGATCGCTATTCGTTCGTCATGCACCTGGTTTCCCGCGTGGTGGGCACCCTGCGCGCCGATCTCGACGTGCTGCACGCCTATCAGGCCTGCATGAACATGGGCACCCTCAGCGGCGCGCCGAAAGTGCGGGCGATGCAGCTGATCGCCGCCTCAGAAGGCACGCGCCGCGGCAGCTACGGCGGCGCGGTGGGCTACTTCACCGCCACCGGCGATCTGGATACCTGCATCGTCATTCGCTCTGCCTACGTTGAAGACGGCATCGCCACCGTGCAGGCCGGCGCCGGTGTGGTACTGGATTCCATCCCGCAGGCGGAAGCCGACGAAACCCGCAACAAAGCCCGTGCCGTGCTGCGCGCCATCGCCACTGCGCACCATGCCAAGGAGGTGTTCTGATGGCCGATATCCTGTTGCTCGACAACGTCGACTCCTTTACTTACAACCTGGTCGATCAGCTGCGCGCCAGCGGCCACCAGGTGGTGATTTACCGTAACCAGATCGCCGCCGAGGTGATCATCGAACGCCTGGAGCACATGACTCAGCCGGTACTGATGCTGTCGCCCGGCCCCGGCACGCCGTCCGAAGCGGGCTGCATGCCGGAACTGCTGCAGCGCCTGCGCGGCCGGCTGCCGATTATCGGCATCTGCCTCGGCCACCAGGCGATCGTCGAAGCCTACGGCGGCCAGGTCGGCCAGGCGGGTGAGATCCTGCACGGCAAAGCCTCGGCGATCGCTCACGATGGCGAAGGCATGTTCGCCGGCATGGCCAACCCGCTGCCGGTGGCGCGCTACCACTCGCTGGTCGGCAGCAACATCCCGGCCGATCTCACCGTCAACGCCCATTTCGGCGAGATGGTGATGGCGGTGCGCGACGACCACCGCCGCGTGTGCGGCTTCCAGTTCCACCCGGAATCGATTCTGACCACCCATGGCGCGCGCCTGCTTGAGCAGACCCTCGCCTGGGCGCTGGCGAAGTAATATAAGGAACACGACGATGCAACCTATTCTTGAGAAACTGTACCGCGCCGAGTCGATGAGCCAGCAGGAAAGCCAACAGCTGTTCAGCGCCATCGTACGCGGCGAACTGGAACCTAGCCAACTGGCGGCGGCGTTGATCAGCATGAAAGTCCGCGGCGAGCGCCCGGAAGAGATCGCCGGCGCCGCCAAAGCGCTGCTGGACGACGCTCAGCCGTTTCCGCGCCCTGACTACCCGTTCGCCGATATCGTCGGCACCGGCGGCGACGGCACCAACAGCATCAATATTTCCACCGCCAGCGCCTTTGTGGCGGCGGCGTGCGGCGCGAAAATCGCCAAACACGGCAACCGCAGCGTCTCCAGCCGTTCCGGCTCTTCGGATCTGCTGGCGGCGTTCGGCATCCGTCTGGATCTGCCGGCGGAAGAAGCGCGCAAGGCGCTGGACGACCTCGGCGTGTGCTTCCTGTTCGCGCCGCAGTACCACACCGGTTTTCGCCACGCCATGCCGGTGCGCCAGCAGCTGAAGACCCGCACGCTGTTCAACGTGCTGGGCCCGCTGATTAACCCGGCGCGTCCGCCGCTGGCGCTGATCGGCGTATACAGCCCGGAACTGGTGCTGCCGATTGCCGAAACCCTGCGCGTGCTGGGTTATCAACGTGCGGCGGTGGTTCACGGCGGCGGCATGGACGAGGTGGCGATCCACGCCCCGACGCACGTAGCGGAATTGAACAACGGCGAAATCAGCAGCTACCAGCTCACGCCGCAGTCCTTCGGATTGGAAACCTATCCGCTGGAAGCCTTGCTGGGCGGCACGCCGGAAGAAAACCGTGACATTTTGGCGCGGCTGTTACAAGGTAAAGGCGAGCCGGCGCACGCCGCGGCGGTCGCGGCCAACGTCGCGTTGCTTCTGAAGTTATTCGGACATGAAGACCTGCGCCAAAATGCGCGGCAGGCACTGGATATGATCAACAGCGGGCAGGCCTATGAGCGTGTCATCGCACTGGCGGCAAGAGGATAAATGATGCAGGAAACCGTGCTACACAAGATTGTCCGCGACAAAGCGCAATGGATCGCGGCGCGACAACAGCAACAGCCCCTGGCCGGCTTTCAGAATGACATCGTACCGAGCGAACGCAGCTTCTACCACGCGCTGCAGGGCACCCGGACGGCTTTCATTCTCGAATGCAAGAAGGCCTCGCCTTCCAAGGGGCTGATTCGCGAGAGCTTTGATCCGGTGGAGATCGCCACGGTCTATAAAGATTTCGCCTCGGCGATCTCGGTGCTGACCGACGAGAAATACTTCCAGGGCAGCTTCGATTTCCTGCCGCTGGTCAGTAAGACCGTCAGCCAGCCGGTATTGTGCAAAGACTTTATCGTCGACCCGTATCAGATTTACCTGGCGCGCTACTATCAGGCCGACGCCATTCTGCTGATGCTGTCGGTGTTAACCGACGAGCAGTACCGCCAGCTGGCCGCGGTGGCCCACAGCCTCAATATGGGCGTGCTGACCGAAGTGATCAGTGAAGAAGAGCTGCAGCGTGCGATCGCGCTGGAAGCGCGCGTGGTCGGCATCAATAACCGCGATCTGCGCGATCTGAGCATCGACCTGAACCGCACCCGTGAGCTGGCGCCGCGCGTGCCGCATGGCGTAACGGTGATCAGCGAGTCGGGCATCAACAACTACGGGCAGATCCGCGAGCTGAGCCATTACGCCAACGGCTTTCTGATCGGCAGCGCGCTGATGTCTGAACCCGATCTGCGCGCCGCCGTGCGCCGCGTGATCCTGGGCGACAACAAAGTGTGCGGCCTGACCCGCCCACAGGACGCCGCCGCCGCGTATCAGGCGGGCGCCATCTACGGCGGGCTGATTTTCGTCGGCCGCTCCCCGCGCTACGTGGATATCACCCGCGCCCGCGAAGTGATTTCCGGCGCGCCGCTGAAGTACGTCGGCGTATTCTGCGACGCCCAGGTCGAGACCGTGGCGTTGACCGTTGAGCGCCTCGGTCTGCACGCGGTGCAATTACACGGCGCGGAAGACCAGGCCTATATCAGCGCCCTGCGCGCCCGCTTGCCGGCCGATTGCCGCATCTGGAAAGCGCTGAGCGTGAAAGATCGGGTGCCGGCGCGCGATTTGCAGTATGTCGATCGCTACCTGCTCGACAACGGTGCCGGTGGCACCGGCCAACGCTTCGACTGGTCGGTATTGCAAGACGAAGATCTGACTAACGTGATGCTGGCGGGCGGCCTGCGCGCCGACAACTGCGTCGAAGCGGCCAAGCTCGGCTGCGCCGGGCTGGACTTCAACTCCGGCGTGGAAAGCGAACCGGGCATCAAAGATCCCGCGCGCCTGGCCTCGGTCTTCCAGACCCTGCGCGCCTACTGAATACGGCTCAACATTAATAACGGATAATAACGGGAACTCTCATGACGCTGCTTAACCCCTACTTCGGCGAATTTGGTGGCCAGTATGTGCCGCAAATTCTGATGCCGGCCCTGAAACAACTGGAAGAAGCCTTTGTCAGCGCTCAGCGCGATCCGGCGTTTCAGGCGGAATTCATCGATCTGCTAAAGAACTACGCAGGCCGCCCGACGGCGCTGACGCTGTGCAAAAACCTCACCGCCGGCAGCAACACCAAGCTTTATCTGAAGCGTGAAGACCTGCTGCACGGCGGCGCACACAAGACAAACCAGGTGCTGGGCCAGGCGTTGCTGGCCAAGCGCATGGGCAAAACCGAGATCATCGCGGAAACCGGCGCAGGCCAACACGGCGTCGCGTCGGCGCTGGCCTGCGCGCTGCTCGGCCTGAAATGCCGCATCTATATGGGCGCCAAAGACGTCGAGCGCCAGTCGCCGAACGTGTTCCGCATGCGGCTGATGGGCGCGGAAGTGATCCCGGTGCACAGCGGCTCCGCCACCCTGAAAGACGCCTGCAACGAAGCGTTGCGCGACTGGTCCGGCAGCTATGAAACCGCGCACTATATGCTCGGCACCGCCGCCGGCCCGCATCCGTACCCGACTATCGTGCGTGAATTCCAGCGCATGATCGGCGAAGAAACCAAAGCGCAGGTGCTGGAGCGCGAAGGCCGCCTGCCGGATGCGGTCATCGCCTGCGTCGGCGGCGGCTCCAACGCCATCGGCATGTTCGCCGATTTTATCGATGACGCCGACGTTGGGCTTATCGGCGTGGAACCTGCCGGCCTGGGTATCGAAACCGGTCAGCACGGCGCGCCGCTCAAGCACGGCCACGTCGGCATCTACTTCGGCATGAAGGCGCCGATGATGCAGACCGACGAAGGCCAGATTGAAGAGTCCTATTCGATTTCCGCCGGGCTGGACTTCCCGTCCGTCGGGCCGCAGCACGCCTACCTGAACAGCACCGGCCGCGCCGAATACGTGTCGATCACCGACGACGAAGCGCTGGAAGCGTTCAAGGCGCTGTCGCGCCATGAAGGCATTATCCCGGCGCTGGAATCCTCACACGCCCTGGCGCACGCGCTGAGAATGATCCGTGAAACGCCGCAGAAAGAGCAAATCTTGGTGGTCAACCTGTCCGGCCGCGGCGACAAAGACATATTTACCGTTCACGACATTTTGAAAGCTCGGGGAGAAATCTGATGGAACGTTATCAGCAACTGTTCACGCGTCTGGAAAGCAGCAAGGAAGGCGCCTTCGTCCCGTTCGTGACGTTAGGCGATCCCAATCCGACGCTATCGCTGCAGATTATCGACACCCTGATCGAAGCCGGTGCGGACGCGCTGGAGTTGGGCATCCCCTTCTCCGATCCGCTGGCGGATGGCCCCACTATCCAGAGCGCGACGCTGCGCGCTTTCGCCGCCGGCGTCACGCCGACCCAGTGCTTCGAGATGCTGGCGGCCATCCGCCAGAAGCACCCGACCATTCCCATTGGGCTGCTGATGTACGCCAATCTGGTGTTCCATAAAGGCATCGATGCGTTTTACCAACGCTGCGCCGAAGTGGGCGTGGATTCGGTGCTGGTCGCCGACGTGCCGTTTGAAGAGTCTGCGCCGTTCCGCGCCGCGGCCATTCGCCACGGTATCGCACCGATCTTCATCTGCCCGCCGAACGCCGATGACGATCTGCTGCGTGAAATCGCGTCGCACGGCCGCGGCTACACCTACCTGCTGTCGCGCGCCGGCGTCACCGGCACCGAAAGCCGAGCGCGGCTGCCGTTGCATCACCTGGTGAACAAGCTGCGCGAGTATCACGCCGCGCCGCCGCTGCAGGGCTTCGGCATCTCCGAACCCGAGCAGGTGAAGGCGGCGCTGCAGGCCGGGGCCGCCGGCGCGATCTCCGGCTCGGCAATCGTCAAAATCATCGAACAGCACCATGCCAACCCGGCGGAGATGCTGACTAAGCTGGCGGCCTTTGTCAGCAATATGAAGCGCGCCACCCGGGCGTGATCCTCTTTAGCGAGCGCCCTGCCGGCGCTCGCTTTAACAGCTTGTTTCCCCTCAAAGTTTGTTCCATTTATTTACAGCAAAAATTTGAACAAAACCCAGTCTTGTCTCACAATGAACTTTGTTCGCTATGCATTTCTTCGTTTGATTTGGGGAATGCGCTCGCTGCGGCGAAAAACCGTAGCGAATTTCAACCATAACATTGCATGGAGAGTAATTTATGAAGCTGTTTAAAACCCTTTCGGCCTTGTGCATGGCAGCCGTTGTGGCGGTCGCGGTGAGCGCTTGCGCGCCGACGGCAAAATCAGAGGGAACAGGCGGTTATATCGATGACACCGTGGTCACCACCAAAGTGAAATCGGCGTTGCTGGCGGATAAAAACATCAAGTCACGCGAGATTAGCGTGGAAACCTTTAAAGGGCGCGTACAGCTGAGCGGCTTCGTGACGTCCAGCGATGACGCCAACCGTGCGGTGCAGGTCACACGCGGCGTAGCCGGCGTGAAATCTGTTGAAAACGTGATGCAGATTAAATAATACTGACACAGGGAGGCGCAACGCCTCCCTGCTTGAAGCCTTCATCAGAAGCGGTAACCCGCCCCGAACATGAACACCCACGGATCCAGACGCGTATCGAAGCTATGGTGCCCACCATTCGCATCGTTGAAGCGAGTTTTGGTTTCGATGTTCATCCACCACACCGACATGTTCAGCATCCAGTGCTCATCCAGGTTGTAATCCAGGCCGGCCTGCGCCGCCACGCCCCAGGAATCTTTCAGATCGAGGTCGCTCAACCCGGCGCTTTTGCCGTAGTCGTTGAACTTCTCGTCGAAGAAGGTGGTGTAGTTAACGCCAACGCCCAGGTAAGGACGCAGTTTGTCCTGCTTGTCGCCGAAGTAGTATTGCGCCATCAGCGTAGGCGGCAGTTGGTGAACGGTCGCCAGATCGGTACCGCCCAGCGTCACCTTGTGGCGGAATGGCGTTGCGGCCAACAACTCAACGCCGATGTTGTCCGTCACCATGTAACCGAAGGTCAGACCGAGCTGGGTGTTGTTTTTCGCATCCAGCGAGCCCAACCCCAGTACGTTGTCTGAACCCGCATTTGGACGCACGGTCGCGGTTCCCGCGCGGAACAGGAAATCACCGGCCTGATGCGCACTTGCCAACATAGGCGCCATCATCGTCGCCAATACCATCAGAGTTGTCTTTTTCATTATCCATTCCATTTGTGTGGTTAATCGCTCGAGGGGGAATATACCTACTTTCGGGTATTTGTGATCCCATCGAGATCACATCTTATGTGTAAAAATTTAAAATCCCACTAAAAACAAGGTTACCTAACCGTCTAATAAATCAAGGATTGATCTGCATCAAAAAAACGATTTTGTTGCAAATTATCTACATGTTCAAATTTCAGTTGCGGAGAAAAATGCGGCTGAGGTAATTTCATTTTCCGTGTTGGTTTTGGTTGGTGCCGTGAGGAGTCGGCGGGCAATCAAGATGAGCGAAATCCTTAATCCCTGTGTCAGCTGCGGCGCATGCTGCGGTTATTTTCGAGTGTCATTCTATTGGGCCGAAGCCGAAGACGGCGGCGGCACCGTCCCCCTTTCCCTGACGGAGCCTTTGAGCCCGTTCCTGCGCTGCATGCAGGGGACCAACAGCAAGTCCCCCCGCTGCACCGCGCTGGACGGCGAGATCGGCAAAGCCGTGTCCTGCTCGATCTACCTCAATCGACCCAGCCCGTGCAGAGAGTTCGATCAGTCCGGTGAAAACGGCCTGCGTAACGAAGCCTGCGATCGCGCCCGGGAACGCTACGGCCTGCCCCCCTTGCCGGTGCCCTTGCCGCTATCGCTGCCTGAGACGACGATCGTTGAAGAAATAGGCGTAGTGCAATTCGCGGGGTGCCACAGCGGCGTGGAACAGGGTACAATCACCCACTGATTTATCTCTGTTTTCCCGACGCCAAGGAGTCTGCATGCCTATCACGGCCAACGCTTTGTACCGTGACAGTTTTAACTTTTTACGCAATCAACTGGCCAGCATCCTGATGCTGGCGCTGTTGACGGCGTTTATCTCCGTGCTGCTGAATCAGGCCTTCAGCCCCGATGCCGAACAGTTGGCGACGCTCGCTGCCACCACCAGCGATTTCGCTTCCTCTACCGGCATGGGCATTCAGGAAGTGATCCAGCAGATGACGCCGGAACAGCAGATGGTGTTGCTGAAAGTGTCGGCGGCCGCCACCTTCTCCGCGCTGGTCGGCAACGTGCTGCTGGTCGGCGGGATGCTGACGCTGATCCGTCTGGTGTCGCAAGGGCAACGCACCAGCGCCCTGCGCGCGCTCGGCGCTTCGGCGCCCGATCTGCCGCGCCTGTTGTTGCTGCTGTTTATCTGCACCCTGCTGATCCAACTTGGCCTGACGCTGTTTGTGGTGCCGGGCGTGCTGATGGCTATCGCCTTCGCACTGGCGCCGGTGATCGCCTCCGTCGACAAAAAAGGCGTCTTCGCTTCGCTCAAGCTGAGCAGCAAATTAGCCTTCGCCAATGCGCGCGTGCTGGTGCCGGCGATGATGCTGTGGCTGGCGGCCAAGCTGCTGGTGCTGTTTTTGGTGAGCCATCTGTCGGTACTGACGCCGAACGTCGCCAGCGTGGTACTGACCGCGTTGAGCAACCTGGTGTCTGCTCTGCTGCTGATCTACCTGTTCCGTCTGTACATGCTGCTGCGCGGCTAACGCCGGCGCAAGCAAAAACCAAGGGGCACGCTTCGGCGCGCCCCTTTTTTTGTTTACCCCACCACGGCGGCTTCCGCCTGCTCCTTACTCTGAATCAGCTTCAGGGCCAGATACAGGTCCGGCACCAAAATCAGCTCTTTGTCGCGCCCTAAGCGGTTGATGCGGAACCAACGCGTCAGCTCGGTGCGGCGCCCCGCCAGCACCAGCCTTACGTTACGCTGTAACAGGTCGCGTTTCAGTTCGTCGATGGCCGCCAGCACGCTGATATCGGCGTGGGTGAAACTGGCCACCGCATCCACCACCACCCAACGTGGCTGGAACGGCGTGCCGTCGACCAAATTGAGAATACGGCGTTTGAAATACGCCACGTTGAAATAGGTCAGCGGCGAATTGAAGCGATACATCATGACGCCAGGCACCGCCTTCACCCCATTGTTGTTGCCCATGGAGTGGATCATGCCTTCATCGTTGACGCCCAGCAGTTGTTCCGTCGGCCGAAAGACGGTACGCAGAAACTGCATCAGCCCCAGCAACACCGCCAGCCCGATGCCGCTGATCACCCCCACCAGCAGCACGCTGAGGAAGGTAAACAGCGCCAGGCGAAACGCCTGCGCGTTGCGACGGCGCAAGATCCAGATGCCGCGGATATCCAGCAGCGACCAGGCCGCATACATCAGCACCACGCCCAACCCGGCCACCGGAATAAACTGCAGCGGCGCCATCAGGAACAGCAAGACAAAGGCAATGACCGCGGCGGCGATGATCGACACCAGTTGGCTCTTGCCGCCGTTGGCATCATTCACCGCGGTGCGCGAATCCGCGCCGCTGATGGCGAAACCTTGCGACAGCGCAGAGACGATATTCACCAGCCCCAGCGCGCGAAACTCGGCGTCGGCGTTCACCTCATAACCGTTTTTGGCGGCGAAGCTGCGGGCGGTGAGCATCATGCTGACAAAACTCACCACCGCCAGGTTAAGCGCCGGGATCACCATGTCGCGCAGCAAACCGGGCTGGAAGTCCGGCCACTGGACGATCGGCAGCACGCCGCTGAAACCGCCCACCGTCACCACGCCATGCTGCTGCAGGCCGCCCGCCCAGGTCACGAACGCCGCCAGCACGATAGCGAACAGCGGCGCCGGCCAGTTAGGCCGCCATTTTTTAAATCCGAGCAGCGTCACCAGCGTCAGCAACGACACCGCCATCGTCAGCCAGTCGCTGTGCAGCAGGTTACCGGGCAGCGCGTAGATGCGCTCGATCAGCTGTGCCGGGCGCATCGTAAACCCTAACACCTTGCCGATCTGATCGACAATAATGGTGATCGCCACCCCGTTCAGCAGCCCACTGAGGATCGGCCGCGACAGCAAATCCGCCAGCGCCCCCAGCTTGAACCGGCTGGCCAGCAGGCACCAGCCGCCCATCATGGCGGTCATCATAATGGTCAGTTGCCAATGGCGTTCCATATTGCCCGCTGCCAGCGGCGTCACCACGGCGGCGATCACCGCGCAGGTGGCAGCGTCGGGCCCGACGATCAGCTGGCGCGACGAGCCGAACAGCGCGTAGGCCATCATCGGCAAGATACAGGAATAGAGCCCCACCACCGGGCTAACCCCGGCCAGTTCGGCGTAGGCGATGGCCACCGGTAGGGCGACGGCGGCGACGGAAAGGCCGGCGCGAATATCCGGCTTGAGCCAACTGCGTTGATAGCCCAATAAATGCGTCAAACCAGGCGTCAGGGCCTGGAGAGATTTCCACTGCATGCTTGTTTTCCGCGGTAAATTATCTGGTTATTATGACACTTACTATGCGGCCTGCGGCCCGCGCTGGCAATGTGCCGGCTCTTTCTAGCGTAAGTTTATGCAAATTCCTGCTTTCGCGGCAGAAATCCGCCGGCTAAACGCCGATAATCGGCAACGCCCGGCGGTACACAGAGCTCGCCGAATCCGGTATAGTCGGCCGATGAACAGATGATGGATTGATTTATGAAGCAGTTTCTTGATTTCCTCCCGTTAATTGTCTTTTTCGCGTTTTACAAGCTGTACGACATTTACGTTGCTTCCGGCGCGTTAATTGTCGCCACCGCGCTGGCGCTGGTGTTCACCTGGGTGAAATACCGCAAGGTCGAGAAGATGACGTTGATCACCTTCCTGATGGTGCTGGTATTCGGCACCCTGACGCTGGTGTTCCACAACGATTTGTTCATCAAATGGAAGGTCACGGTGATTTACGCGCTGTTCGCGCTGGCGCTGCTGATCAGCCAATGGGTACTCAAAAAACCGCTGGTTCAGCGCATGCTGGGTAAAGAGCTGACGCTGCCGGACAAAGTGTGGAGCAACCTTAACCTGGCCTGGGCGATCTTCTTCCTGGCCTGCGGCCTGGCGAACATCTATGTCGCCTTCTGGCTGCCGCAAAGCGTCTGGGTCAATTTCAAAGTCTTTGGCCTGACGGTACTGACGCTGGTCTTCACCCTCCTCAGCGGTATCTATATTTACCGGCACATGCCGGAAGAACAGAAAAAATAGTTACAAATACCGGCACGTACCGGCAGAAGAAACAAAATAGTTACAAAATTGTTAATGCCTGCGGCATTTGCCGCGGGCAGTATGATGTTATCCCTTCCTTTTAAAAGCAGACTGCTATGACACAACAACGACCTTTACCCAGCGGCGAGCTGGTGCTGCGCACGCTGGCGATGCCGGCCGATACCAATGCTAACGGTGATATCTTCGGCGGCTGGCTGATGTCGCAAATGGATATCGGCGGCGCCATCCAGGCAAAAGAGATCGCCGAAGGGCGCGTGGTGACGGTGCGCGTAGACGGCATGACCTTCCTGAAACCGGTGGCGGTAGGCGACGTGGTTTGCTGCTATGCGCACTGTATCCGCACCGGGCGTAGCTCGATCACCATCAATATTGAAGTGTGGGTAAAGAAAGTTTCTTCCGCCCCGATCGGCCAGCGTTACCGGGCGACCGAAGCGGTGTTCACCTATGTGGCGGTCGATGCAGAAGGCAACTCGCGCGCGCTGCCTGAGGGCAAAATGAATTTCCGCGTCGGTTTCGAAGAATAAGATGATTGAAGCCAACAGCATACTGCTGTTGGCTTGCCGCTTTATCCGTGGGCATATTTAAATGCCGCATCAAATAACCTGATAATACTTCTCATCATCCATAGTCATTACGTCTTTCAGCAATGAAGCGCCCTCTTCCTCGTCTGTCAGTGATTGGTGCACTTTTTGTGTTTTCAGACCCAACTTCCGTATCAATTTCATATCCTGATCCTCATCGGGATTCGTTGCCGTTAACAATTTGCATCCATAGAAAATTGAATTGGCCCCCGCCATAAAACACATGGCCTGCATTTGCTCATTCATTTTCTCGCGCCCTGCCGCGATGCGCACGTAGGAGGTCGGCATCATGATTCTGGCAACGGCAATGACGCGGATATAGTCAAAGGCATCCACCGGCTCACTGTCTTCCAGGGGGGTGCCCGCCACCTTGACCAGCATGTTAATGGGCACACTTTCCGGCGCTTTAGAAAGGTTTGCCAATTGCAAAAGCAGACCAATCCGGTCTAGGTTACTTTCACCTAGACCCAATATTCCACCGGAGCAGACCTTGATGCCAGCCGCCCTGACTTTATCGATCGTCGTTAATCTATCCTGATAAGTGCGGGTTGTGATGATGCTGCCATAATATTCGGGAGAGGTATCCAGATTGTGGCTATAGTAGTCTAAGCCAACGTTAGCCAATCGCTCGACCTGAGAATCAGTCAGTTTTCCCAGCGTCATGCAGGTTTCCAACCCCAACGCCTTAACCCCTCTGACCATCTCCTCCAAATAAGGCATATCGCGTTCGTGAGGATTACTCCAGGCCGCTCCCATGCAAAATCTCGAGGAGCCAGCCTCTTTCGCTGTACGGGCTGACTGTAAGACTTTTTCTACCTGCAACAACTTTTCTGCCCGCAATCCTGTTTTATACCTTGCGCTTTGCGAACAATATTTGCAGTCCTCTGGGCACCCTCCTGTTTTAACAGACAGCAAAGTGCTCATTTGTATTTCCAGCGGATCAAAATGTTGACGATGCACCTTTTGCGCATCATAGAGCAAATCCAACAAAGGCTTATTAAACAGCACTTTCACTTTATCAATCGTCCAGCTCATATTTTCATCCTGATGTTATTCGCAGTGACAGCCCCATCAGACAGCCCCCGTTCTGTCACACAGATTAACGGAGACTTCACTGATCTGAGTGGCTGTTTGAGACCGCACCTTCCCTCGCTCACCGACGAACAATGCAGTGGTCGTCGGCTTAGCGGGCGTAGTGACAAATCTCGCTCCGCATTCAAGCAAATCACCCCTCCATTGTAAACCTGAATTAAATATTACACGTTTACTATTGATTATTTTTTACACAGACTTGGCGCATAATCACGACAGGAATAAATTTAAAACCTGCGTATCCATGTCAAAAAAACTCATAACCTGATGAAAATGAATGTTTTTCAACAGGCATGTAAAAGTATTGCTATGAGAACGGTGAAGTTTGCCGGCAGATTGCGAATATTTATGAGGATAAATTTGGCATTGCGGTAGGAAAAAAGAGGACGTCCACGTAAAACAATCAACGTGAATTATCAGGTCTGGATAGCTTCCTCGCCCAGGCATCGGGCGAGGAAGTCAAGGACGGTAGTCAGATGAAGCGACAAACGATCAACACGCTTGATATCTGTCGCCAGATCTACCTCAGTTCAATTCGGTCGAGCCATCCAGCTTGAAGCGAATGTTGACGATGAGGTCTTTCGCTTCTTTGGCTTCATAGCGCCATTTGCGTAGCGCCTGCTTCACTTCGCGCTCGAACATATTGCGCGGTTCGGCCGACAAGATACGCACGTTACTCAAGCGACCATCGCTGTCGACATCAAACTGGACCCTAACACTGCCTTCAATCTGTAAGGCCAGCGCGCGCGGCGGATACATCGGTTTGGACTGCACCAACGCCTTCGGCACGACCTCGCGCGAATTGCCCTGCACCGGCGCGGCAGGCGCCTGTTTCACCGGCGCTTTGTCGATCGGCTTGGCCGGCGAATCGTTGTTGAACGGTGACGGTTCGCGCGGCTCGACTTTTTTCGGCTCCGGTTTGACCTGTTTTTCGACCTTTGGCTTCGGCTTAGGTTTTGGTTTCGGCTTGACCGGCTCCGGCTTCACGATCGCCTTCGGCGGCGGCTCCACAATAGGTTCCGGTTCTGGCTCCGGCTCAGGTTCGACCTGCGGCGGCGCCGGCTCGGCCGGCGCCGGCGGAGGCGGTTCGGCCATCGTGGCGGTATTGACCATCATGACGCTGATCGGCGCGTCCTCTGGCTTCGGCAGCTCCACCACTTCGTTTACCGAAGCGTAAAGCAATCCCGCCACCAGGGCGCTGTGCAGGCCTACGGACAAGACGAAAGGCACGGATATACGGCGATTAAGGAACATCTTTTTTAGCGGCATAATGATTCTGTTTCCTCTGGTTCGCCAAGTTTAAATGCAAATAGCAATCATATTCAATAACGAAAGGCAAACTATCGCTTTAATCGTCAGTATGCGCGGCTAAAACCAGCAAACTCATAAGGATATTAACCTGGCCGTTGCTTTTTTACCGCCGGGGCGACACGCTTCATTAACGTTTGGCCAGGCGTCAAAAAGTAAAAAACCCGCCGGAGCGGGTTAATTGCGGTGAGTCAGCGCTATTCTTCATCACCATAGTAAAGCACGCCCAGTTTGATCAGCGGTCGCCCTTGCGCCTTACGGTGCAGGTTGGTGTCGCGCAGCGAATAGACGCAGCCGCAGTATTCCTGCTGATAGAAGCGTTCGCGCTTGCTGATCTCTATCATGCGCGACGAACCGCCCTTCTTGCGCCAGTTGTAATCCCAGTACACCAGATCGGGATACTTTTCCGCCGCCCGGATGCCGCAGTCGGTGATCTGCTGCATATTCTTCCAGCGCGAAATGCCCAGCGAGCTGGAGATGGTGTCGTAACCGTGCTCATGCGCATACAGCGCCGTGCGCTCGAAACGCATGTCAAAACACATGGTGCAACGAATACCGCGCTCCGGCTCATTCTCCATCCCCTTGGCGCGGGCGAACCAGTTGTCGGTGTCGTAATCGGCATCAATGATCGGCACCCCGTGCTGCTCGGCGAAACGGATGTTCTCTTCCTTGCGCAGCAGATACTCTTTTTGCGGGTGAATGTTGGGGTTATAGAAGAAAATGGCGTACTCGATCCCGGAGGCCTGGATCGCTTCCATCACCTCGCCGGAACAGGGCGCGCAGCACGAATGCAGCAGCAGTTTGCTTTTGCCCGCAGGCAAATCGAGTTTTTCCCTTACCAGTTCCGTCATATCCTCACCTCAATGGCATATCAGTTTAAGCGCGCCGCACTATACGAATAAAAAGTAGCGGCTTCAAGGCATAAGCGCCAATCCGCGGGGAAATTCGCCGCGCACCGTTCCCCTGCCGCGCCTTTTGCGCTACCTTGGTAACACCGTTTTATAGCCATGATTTTAAAGGTGAAACATGCTTTATCTGATCTACGCGCAAGACGTCCCCAACTCGTTGGAAAACCGTCTGGCGGTGCGCCCGGCACACCTGGCGCGCCTGCAGGCGCTGCGTGACGCCGGTCGCCTGGTGGTCGCCGGCCCTAACCCGGCCATCGACAGCAACGATCCCGGCGCCGCCGGCTTTACCGGTTCGACGGTGATCGCCGAATTCGCCTCGCTGGCGCAAGCTCAGGCCTGGGCGCAGCAGGATCCTTATATCGCCGCCGGCGTCTACGCCGACGTGACGGTGAAACCGTTCAAACAGGTGTTCTGACCTGCTGCACGTTGCCTGATCGGGAGCGGCGCGCCGCTCCCGGATCAATGCGTGCTCTCACCCTAACCCGTCGGTAGAAAAAATGCTCTCTCGCCAGGGGACGTCACGCCGCCTGCCTATACTCTCCTGAACCCGCGGCATCGCCGCGAACTCTGGAGATCGACCGATGCGACTCGACGTACACGCTCACCTGTGGAGCACGGAGTATCTGGATCTTTTGCAAGCGCATGGCGTACACGACGTTGCCGCCTATCGGCACCTGGGCGCCGGCCGCACCGAACGCGAACTCGACGCGCGTTTCGCCCTGCTGGACAACGCCGGCATCGACATGCAAATCCTGTCTGCGACGCCGCTGTCGCCGCATCTGGAAGACGAACAGGCCGCCGTAGAGGCCGCGCGCCGGATCAATGATGAATATGCGGAGCTGGTAGCGCGTTATCCCACCCGTTTTCGGGCTATCGCTTCCTTGCCGCTGCCGCATATCGACGCTGCGTTACGCGAGCTTGAAAGGGCCTTTACCCAGCTCAATATGCTGGGCGCCTGCATCACCACCTCGGTGCTCGGGCTGTCTATCGCCAACCCGCTGTTCGAGCCGCTCTATCAGGAACTCAATCGCCGCCGCAGCGTGCTGGCCATTCATCCCGCCGGCCGCGGCGCGCACTCGCCGCTCATCGCCGATTACGCCTTGACCTGGTCGATCGGCGCGCCGATCGAAGACACAGTCGCCGCCATGCACTTTATCCTCAACGGCATCCCCCAACGCTTTCCTGAGATGAAAATCATTGTGCCGCACCTGGGCGGCCTGCTGCCGATGACGCTGGAACGCCTTGACCAAACCGTCGCGTGGGAGGCGCCGAACACGCCGGAACCGCCAAGCCGCGCCGCCCTGCGCATGTGGTACGACACGGTAGGCCACGATCAGGTGCCCGCGCTGCAAGCGGCAGCAGCGACGTTCGGCACCGAGCGGTTGCTGTTCGGCACGGATTTCCCGTTCCAGCCGGGCGAGCTGTTTCAAACCACGGTGGACTACATCCGGCGCGCGGGATTACCCGAAGAAAAGATGAACGCCATTTTGGATCGCAATGCGGCAACGCTGTTTGGACTGGGCGCAAACTAACGCCCGGAACGAGTGAGCCAAAGCCTCCCCATAAAGGTTGCACCTGCCGTTATATAACGAGTTTTCCCCGTACCACCACTTTGCCCGGTTTGATCTCGGGGTCGGCAATACGACGGATCGCCAGATTCAAGGCTTGCCAGGCGATCTCTTGCAAATCATGCGACACGCAAGGGAAATGGAAACCGTAGATCTCGGCATGCGAAACCTCATCGATGCTGAACAGCGACACGTCCTGCATCAACGGCAGCCGATGTTCGATACAGGCCTTGATGATACCAAGGGAGATCTGGTTATTGCAGCCGACGAAAAAGTCCGGCGCGCGGTGATTGGCCAGCCAGCGGCTCGTCTCTTGCCAGGCGACGTCCATAAAGAAATCGGCATACAGCACTTCAAACGACGCCACTTTCCCTTGCAACGCCGCCTGCAGCCCTGTGACCCTGTCCCGTGCAACGTTGGAGTTCTCCGGTCCGGACACCACCACCACCCGCTGCGCTTTCTGTTCCAAAAGCCAGCGCCCCGCCTGGAGACCGCAGTCCAGGTTATCGATATACACGCCGCTGCAGTGGCGATTGTCCAGTTCCCGGTCGATCAGCACCACCGGGATATTCAATGTTTCCAACCGTTTTAGATAGGAAGGCTGGTACAGATGATCGTTGGAAATGACCGAGAGAATGATCGCATCGACGTTGTAGCCAATCAGTTTGTCGATGATTCTGTCTTCGCTTTCCTGAGACTCATAGGAGTCGAACACCAGGGTGTCGTACCCCATTTTTTGCGCTTCAAGCGTCATCAGGCGTGTCAGGCCGCCAAAGAACGGGTTGGCCATATCCGGGTTGACGATGCCAATGGTTCTGCTGCTTTTCGCCCGCAGGTTGCGCGCCGCGGCATTGACCACATAGCCGAGTTCGGCAGCCGTCTCCCGAATGCGGCGCAGCGTTTCCGGATGAACCTTGTCCGGCTGTGAAAATGCCCGCGACGCGGTGATTTTACTGACGTTTGCCTGTGCGGCCACGCTAGCCAGCGTCGCTTTCCGTCCTCGACCCACTGCCAAATGCAGCTCCTTAGCTTAAAGTATCATTTTGTACCATTGGCAACATCATGACAGAACTTCCATCGTGGCGCTAATGGTTTACGCCTGCCAGGCGGTTAATCCGGGGATCGGTAAAGATATCCAGCTCGTCACGGCTCTCGGAAGAAAACTCGGACACCACCGCACCCCGCTTCCCCGCCTGAAACCAGTGCCGGGTATTGGGGGCGATGGTGTATTGTTCGCCAGGCCGCAAGAGAATATAGCGATTGCAGGTGTACCAAGGTTCTGCGCCCTCTGGCACCCGACATACCGGTTCGCCGCCGGCATCATTAAGCGTCAGGTTTTCATCATCGACAAACAAAAACACCTCTCCCCAACGGCAACGGAACGTCTCTTGCTTGCCGGGTGTGCCGGCAAAGGGAGGATGTAAATGTTCCGGGCAAGTCTGACCAGGAAACAGCACCAGCTCTTTCGCGCAATACCGAGGTGAGTTGACATAGGTCAGCAGCTGCAGCCCTGAGACGGGATAGTCAGCCAAGCCAAACGTCGCAATTTCAATACGTTGCTGTTCTTCCTCAGTCAAAACAATGTCCGCCTCACGCAAGTATTCCAGCGTAGCGGCTATGGCACGTTGTTGTTTGTTCATCATTTCCCCTGCAAAGTAACGGTATCGATATCAGCATGCTGATATTAAAACCGTCATTGCATCGCCGATTTTGTGATCTTCATCCCTATATTGAATAACAACCCACCAGCAAAATTAACTCCCGTCGAGTAATTCCAACATCGATCACAGTTTAACCCCCCGCTTTAGCCCACTATCGCCGCATTGAAATGATATCGTTACCATAAAAATGATTCACCAGGAGGCAATATGAAAGCATTAGTGTTGGCCAAAGCGGGGGAAATCGCTATCGAGGACGTCCAGCTTGCCGAAACGCTGGGGCCCGATGATGTGCAGATAAAAATTCATTCCGTGGGCATCTGCGGCAGCGATGTGCACTATTACCAACATGGCCGCATTGGCCCGTTCGTGGTTAACGCCCCGATGGTGCTCGGCCATGAAGCCGCCGGCGTGGTGCTCGCGACCGGTAAAAACGTCACTCACCTCAGCATCGGCGATCGCGTTTGCATGGAGCCCGGCATTCCCGATCTCAACTCGGCGCAGACGCGCGCCGGGATTTACAATCTGGATCCCGCCGTTCGCTTCTGGGCGACGCCACCGGTGCACGGCTGCCTGCGCGAAACCGTCATCCACCCCGCCGCCTTCACGTTCAAATTGCCGGACAACGTCAGTTTCGCTGAGGGCGCCATGGTGGAACCCTTAGCCATCGGCATGCAAGCGGCCACCAAAGCCGGGATCAAACCCGGCGATATCGCACTGGTGATCGGCGCCGGGCCGATCGGCGTGGTCACCGCCCTCGCGGCGCTGGCGGGCGGCTGTTCGGACGTCATTATCTGCGACCTGTTTGACGAAAAACTCGCCGTGGCGGCCAGTTATGAGGGGCTGCACGCCGTCAATATCAAAACCGGCGACCTGGCGGGGAAAGTGGCCGCGCTCACCAGCGGCAATGGCGCCGATGTCGTGTTTGAATGCAGCGGCGCCAAACCGGCTATCGCTACGCTGGCCGAGCATGCGGCGCCCGGGGCGACCGCCGTGCTGGTCGGCATGCCGATCGATGCCGCGCCGATGGATATCGTCGCCGCGCAGGCCAAGGAAATCACCTTCAAGACCATTTTCCGCTACGCCAACATGTACCCGCGCACGCTGCGGCTGTTGAGCAGCGGCAAATTGCGCGTCCAGCCGTTGATAAGCCAAACCTACAAGTTTTCCGACAGCGTAGCCGCTTTCGAGCGCGCGGCGGCAGGACATGCCTCGGACATCAAAATCATGCTGGAAATGGAGTGATCCTATGGCGCTCTATGCTGGCATAGACTGCGGTACGCAAGGCACGAAAGTCGTGATTGTCGACAGCACACAGGGCGTGATCCTCGGTGAGGGCAACGCCCCTCACCGTCTCATCAGCCAAGCCAATGGCCGGCGCGAACAAGAGGCCGACTGGTGGATTGAGGCGTTAGTCATCGCTTTTCGCCAAGCCGTGACTAACGCCGGCGTTGATGCACGGGAGATTCATGCTCTGGGGGTCTCGGGCCAACAACATGGGTTTGTGCCACTGGACGCAGACGGCAACGTGCTGCACAGCGTCAAGCTGTGGTGCGATACCGAAACCGCAGAGGAAAACGAACGGCTCCTGCAACAGCTCGGCGGAGCCAACGGCTCGCTGGAAACACTCGGCCTGCGGATCGCCACCGGTTATACCGCGTCAAAAATCCTTTGGTTCAAAACACACCATCCGGCGCTCTGGGCAAAACTGCACACCGTGTTGTTGCCTCATGATTATTTGAACTTCTGGCTGACCGGGGAGCGCGTAGCGGAATATGGCGACGCTTCCGGCACCGGGTTGTTCGATGTACGCACCCGTCGCTGGAGCAAAACCGCGGTCGATCTCATCGACGACAGCGGCCGCCTGTGGCAGGCTCTGCCGCCGCTCAAAAGCGCGGAGTGCTGCATCGGCACGGTGCGCCCCGCCGCCGCGGAAAAACTCGGCCTCGGCCCGGCAGTTCGGGTATCGACCGGCGGCGGCGACAACATGATGGCGGCCATCGGTTCCGGCAACATCGAGGCCGGCACCCTTACCCTGAGTCTGGGCACCTCCGGTACGCTATTCGCCTGGTCTGCCGCCCCCGTCACGGCGGAATCGGACATGATTGCCGGCTTCTGCTCCAGCACCAATGGGTGGCTGCCATTGATTTGCACCATGAATGTCACCTCGGCCACCACTGCGGTACAAACGCTGCTGGACGAAGACCTTGCCGGCTTTAACGCTTTGTTGACGCAGGCCGCGCCCGGTGCAGGCGGTGTCGAGATGCTGCCGTTCTTCAATGGCGAACGTGTTCCGCCGTTGCCCCACGCGCGCGCCAGTCTGCATAACCTCGATAGCGACAATTTTACCCGTGCCAATCTCTGCCTGGCGGTAGTCGAAAGCGCTACGTATGGGTTGCGCTATGGCACCGAGCTGTTTCGCCGTCAGGGCATCGAAGCGCGCGAGATCCGCCTCACCGGCGGCGGCGCCCGCAGCGCCGCCTGGCGACAAATCGTCGCGGACGTGATGGGGTGCCCGGTAGTCTGTCTGAAAGCCAAAGAGACCGCCGCGCTGGGCGGCGCCATTCAGGCGATGTGGGCGACGACGTTGGCCGACGATCCGCAGTGGAACGCCGGCGCGTTGCTGGCCGAACTGTGCCGACGTTTCGTTGCGCTGGATGAGACCACGCGCACACGGCCACATGCCGGCAGACAGGCGCAATACGAGACGCTTTATCAACGGTACCTGCAACGCTTGCAGCAGACCTATCCGGAGGTGCAACTGTGACGCGAGATCCCCAGACGCAAGCGCCCGCCTACCTGCTGGAGGTCAGCGGCGTCAGGAAAGCTTTTGGCCCGGTCGTGGCCCTCAAGAATGCGGAGTTTTGCCTGCGGCGTGGATCCATCCATGCCCTGTGCGGTGGCAACGGCGCGGGTAAATCCACCTTTCTCAGCATTCTGATGGGCTTTATTCAACCCGATGGCGGCGACATTTTTATCAATGGCCAACGCTGTGAATTTCATCATCCCCGGGAAGCCCTCAACGCCGGCATCGCCATCGTGCAGCAGGAACTGAGCGCGATCCCGGATCTGACGGTGGCCGAAAACATTTGGCTGGGCCGCGAGCCGAGACGCCTAGGGTTCGTCGATTTCGCGACGCTCAATCAACGCACCACCAGCTTGCTCAAGGAACTCGATTTCAAGATCGACGCCCGAGAGAAAATGCGCAACCTGAGCGTCGCCGAGCAACAGTTGGTCGAGATCGCCAAAGCGCTGTCGCATGCCAATGCCGACATCATCATCATGGATGAACCCACCTCGGCGATTGGCGAGGAGGATGCGCAAAAAATCTTTCAGACGCTTCAGCAACTGGCGGCGAAAGGTAAAGGCATTATCTACGTCTCCCACCGTTTGTCAGAGATATTCCAAATCGCGGACAGCTACACCATTTTCCGCGACGGCGCCTATATCCATGAAGGCTATATCGCTGACATTACCCGTGAGCAGCTGATCGAACACATTATTGGCGGCGAGTACGACAGCGAGTTCGCCAAATTCAATCAGCCCGGTGAAGAGGTCTTGTTGGAGGTCAACGGCCTGTGTTGGCGCAGCAAGATAAAGGATATCAGCCTGCAGCTTAAGCACGGTGAGATCCTGGGCATCTACGGCCTGGTGGGATCGGGCCGCAGCGAGTTTCTCGATCTTATCTTCGGCATTCAGCATGCCGACAGCGGCACGATCCGCTTGGGTGACAAGACGCTGAACCGCCATTCTCCGCGCAAGGCCATCGACAGCGGTATTGCCTACGTGACGGAAGATCGCAAGGAAACCGGCCTAGTGCTGTGCCGTTCCGTCAGTGAAAACATCAATATCGCCTCTTTTGCCGGCATCAGCCGGATGGGGTTTGTCAGCGAGAAACGGGAGCAGGCGCGAACCCGCGACATGATCCAGCGCTTCAACGTTAAAACCCACGATGGCGAACAACCCGTGGGTAACCTGAGCGGCGGCAACCAGCAAAAAGTGGTGCTGGGCCGTTGGGCGCTGCTGGATCCGGAGGTTTTGCTGCTCGACGAGCCGACGCGCGGCATCGACGTCGGCGCCAAGAAAGAGATCTACCGATTTATGTCGGAGTTCGCCTTGCAAAACAAAGGGATCATCATGGTTTCCTCCGAGCTTTCGGAAATTATCGGCATGAGCGATCGCATATTGGTGTTTCGCGACGGGCAGTTGGCCGGCGAGCTTTCGGCGGCCGATGCGACTCAGGCAGCACTGATGAAACTTGCGGTTTAACAGAGAGAGAAAAAAAATGAGCAGCGCCCACTCCTTATCACCAGGAATTTCATTTTTCACCCGCAATAAGCGCCGTATGCACAAGTACGGCATTATCATCGCCTTTTTCGCCCTGTGCCTGATCGTGGCGCTGATTGGCGAATATCAGGTCGCTCAGGGCGCCTGGAGCAGCAATTATTTTCTCAGCAATGAAAACACCCTGATCGTCCTGCGCCAGGTCTCGATCAACGGCATTCTGGCGATCGGCATGACCTTTGTCATTATTACGGCCGGCGTCGATCTCTCCGTGGGCTCGGTGCTGGCGTTAAGCGGGATCGTCGCCGCTCGCTTCGCCACCAACAACAGCGGATTAGCTATCGGCGACACCGCGACCGCCGTCATGGCGCCGCTGATTGTGGCGCTGGGCATCGGCATCGTTTGCGGCCTGGTGAACGGCACCGTGTTAGCCCGTTATCGGCTGCAGCCGTTTATCGTCACCATGGGCATGCTCTCCGCGGCGCGCGGGTTAACCATGTTGACCACCAACGGCAATCCAGTATCGCAATTGAACAGCGATTTCCGCTGGTTAGGCAATGGCTATGTCGGCGGCGTTCCGGTGCCCGTCATCATCTTCATCGTGCTGTTCGCCCTCGCCTGGCTGGTGCTGAATAAAACCCTCTTCGGGCGTTACATCTACGCCGTCGGCGGCAACCCGAAAAGCGCGCGCACCTCGGGGATTAACGTCACCCGCATCAAAATACTGGTGTATACGCTGTGCGGCGCACTGGCCGGCATCGCCGGCCTGATCCTCACCGCACGCACCGGTTCGGCGCAGACCAACGCCGGCGCAGGGTATGAGCTGGACGCCATCGCGGCGGTGGTGATCGGTGGCACCAGCATGGCCGGCGGTGTCGGTACGCTGGTCGGCACCTTCTTCGGCGTGCTGATTATCGGGGTGATGAATAACGGCCTCGATCTGCTCGGCGTGCAATCGTATTACCAACAAATTATCAAAGGCGCATTGATCGTTCTTGCCGTATTGCTCGACCCATCGCGTAAGCAACAGCGCGATTAATAACATCAGACCCAACTCTACCAGGAGAAAACCATGAATAAGACCAAGATAGCGTTGTTTGCCTCTGCCATGATGCTCGGTAGCCTGTCGGCAGCTCAGGCCGCCCCGGTAAAAATCGCGGTATTGATGTACGGCAACAAAGCCGAGTTCGTGCAATTGATGGAAAGGTTCGGGAAGGAGCACCCGGCGGTGAAAAGCGGCGAAGCCGTGCTGACCTTCTACGATGGGCGTTATGATGCATCGGTGCAAAACGATCAGGCCGCCACCGCTATCCAAACGCGCGCCGATGCCATTATCGTCAACCCGATGGATTTTGAGGCCAATATCGATATCGTCACTAATGCCAACGAAGCCAAAATCCCGGTGGTGGTCACCAACGCGCGCCTGAACACGGACGCGATGACGTCTGAAGTGGTGTCTAATGACGAGTTGGGGGGGTATCTGGAAGCCAAAGCCGTCCTGGACAAACTCGACTGCAAGAATCAGAAGGTGAATGTGGTGATTATCGAAGGCCCGAAAGGCGGCAGCGGCGAGATCCAGCGCGGCAAGGGTAACGATAAAGCGATTGCCGAGTGCGGCGCCGGCCAGGTCACGGTACTTGAGCGCAAAACGGCCAACTGGTCACGCGCGGAAGCGCAGCCGCTGATGGAAAACTGGCTGCAGAAGCACCGGGGTAAAATCAACGGCGTGATTGGCCAAAACGACGAGATGGCGCTGGGCGCTATCGAAGCGATCAAAGGCGCTGGCCTGAATGTGAAGGACTTCGCGATTGCCGGCGTTGACGGCGTCTCCGACGCGATTCATGCGGTGCAGGCCGGTGAAATGGTCTCTATTCTGCAAGATGCCAAAGGCCAGATGCAGGGTTCCATCGACGTCGCGCTGCGCGCCGTGAAAGGTGAAAGCTATCAACCACAGTCGGATATCTGGAAACAGTACGCCAAGGATCTGAAATGGGAGGGTGGCACGCAGAAGCATTACTACATTCCGTGGACCGTCGTTACCACAGAGAATGCCCAGCAACTGTTGGACGCGCGCAAGTAATGTCCGGAGCCCCCTGCACGCAGGGGGCCTTTGCTCCGAAGCTTGCCGCAGGCAAAAAAAAAAGCCAGCACGGAGTGGCTGGCTAAAAAGTTCTTCGAGGGAATATCTTGTGCGATAAACATACGCCTTTCACTGCGGGCTTTACTAGCTATCAGTGCGATAGGCACCCTCAGTTAAAATCAACGCCTGCATATCGGTGAACATCGTTTCCCATTCCGCCTGGTCGATATCCATTAAACCAAAGTAACGCAGCATAAAGGCGCCTTCGGTGGCGAGAAACGCCAGGCGCGCGCGCTTGCCTTCTTCCGTCGTCAAATCCAAACCGGCGATGCGGCTGCGATACCATTCACGCGTGCTCGCCAGATGCTCCGGCGTTTGAATCAGCGTCGCCATTAGCCCGGCGGCCTTGGCGCTGGCGGTCTGATCCGAGCTTTGCGTCGCCAACATATGCGCCCGCACGCCGGTCTGCGGCGAAGGATCGTCACCGGCGATAGCGGCGAACAGCGTCTCGTAGGCGCTGCCCCAGCGATCGAACATCGCGTCGATCAGGGCGTCTTTGCTGCCGAAACAGTACTGCACCCCGCCCTTGGAGATCCCCATCGCTTTGGCGACGGCGTCAATGGTCAAGCCGGCGGCGCCCTGGGTGGCGACGATCTCTTCGGCGGTGTCCAAAACTTTGTCGCGATCGATGCTGCGTTGACGTCCCATTAAGAAACCCTTCTTTTCAATACGAACGTATGGATATATATTATCGCCAGTATACCACCCGGCATCGCCGGAGGGTTACCACAATGGCGGCGCCTTCGCGCCGCCCACGTTAACTGGATTATGACTTATGTACGCCAAGAACCGCTGGTTAATCCTGACAATGGTCGCCAGCGCCCTGTTCCTGATTGTTATCGACATGACGGTGCTCTATACCGCTCTGCCACGCTTAACCCAGGCGCTGGACGCCAGCGCCTCGCAAAAACTCTGGATCGTCAACGCCTACCCGCTGGTGGTCGCCGGGCTACTGCCCGGCGCCGGCATGCTGAGCGATCGCATCGGCCATAAGCGGCTGTTTCTCGCCGGGCTGCCGGTGTTTGCCGTCGCGTCGCTGTGCGCCGCTTTCTCGCCCACCGCCGAGTGGCTGATCGCCGCGCGGGTATTCCTCGCCGTTGGCGCGGCAATGATGATGCCCGCCACGCTGTCCATCGTGCGTCACGTCTTTACCGACGAACGCGAACGCGCGCTGGCGATCGGCATCTGGGCCTCGGTGGCCTCCGGCGGCGCGGCCATCGGCCCGGTGGTCGGCGGCCTGCTGCTGGAGTATTTCTGGTGGGGATCGGTGTTCCTGATCAACGTACCGGTGGTGTTGCTGGTCTGGCCGCTGGCGTGGAAACTGATCCCGCGCTGCGGCGGTGATAACCCGCGCCCCGCCGATATCGTCGGCTCGGTGCAGATCATGATCGGTCTGGTCGGCGCTATCTATGCGCTGAAGGAACTGAGCAAGCCGGCGCCTGACCTCAGCGCGTTGCTCGCAGCGGCCCTGATCGGCATCCTGTTCCTGGTGCTGTTTGTGCGTCGTCAGCAGCGCAGCGCTCACCCGATGATCGATTTCTCCCTGTTCCGCAACCGGCTGTTCGCCGGCGGCATCGGCGTGGCGTTGCTGTCGATGGTGGCCCTGATCGGCGTCGAGCTGGTGCTCAGCCAACGCTTGCAGCTGGTGCTCGGCCTCAGCCCGCTGCAGGCAGCGCTGTTCATCTTGCCGATCCCGCTGGCCTCGGCGCTGGCGGGGCCAATGGCCGGTTTACTGTTGCCGCGCTACGGTGAGCGCAGCATCATCCTCGGCGGTTTCGTCCTGACCGCCTTCGGCATCGCCGGCCTCGCCCTGTGGTATCAAAGCAGCATGGCACCGCAGCTGGTGAGCCTGGCGTTGGTGGGCTTTGGCCTCGGCGGCGTGATCACCGCCGCGTCCACCGCCATCATGCTGAACGCGCCGGAGGAGAAATCCGGCATGGCGGCATCTATCGAAGACGTCTCCTACGAGCTGGGTGGCGTGCTGGGCGTGACGCTGCTCGGTGGGTTGATGACGGCGGTCTACAGTCACAGCCTGGCGCTGCCGGCGGCGCTGCCGGTCAGCGATTTGGCCTACGACAGTATCGACGAAGCCCTGCGGCTGGCCGCCGGAATGGCGGCCGATCGCGCGCAGCAGCTGACGCAGCTGGCGCGTTTGGCCTTCGATCGCGCCTTTATTACGGTGCTGATCGCCGCCGCGCTGTTAATGGCGCTGGGCGCCGGCGTGGTAAAACTGGCGCTGCGCAAGTAACCGATAAAAGCGGCTTTTTTCGCCGGCGGATCCTGCGTAAACTGATTCGGCAATTTGCTCGACGGATTTATCGTCATCGGTTTAAGCGATGGTAATGATGCCTGTTATCGTGTTTAACCCTGCGATAAATCCGGTTACTGTAACAGCTATGGAAATTGATTCTGTCTACCCTTGGAACGAATAATCAGGAGAAGATTATTATGGCAACGGCGAAGAAAGCAGCGAAAACCCATATCGGCCTCGACAGTAAACAATCGGCAAAACTCGCCGAAGCGCTGAATGCGCTGTTGGCGAATTATCAGGTGCTGTATATGAACGTGCGCGGCTATCACTGGAATATTACCGGCCCGCAGTTCTTTGAGCTGCACGCGAAATTCGAAGAAACTTACAACGATCTGCTGACCAAGGTGGATGAGCTGGCGGAACGTATCCTGACGCTGGGCTCGCAGCCGCGTCACGCTTTCAGCGACTATCTGAAAACCGCCGACATCAAGGAACACACCAACGTGACCGATGATAAGGGCACGCTGCGCGGCCTGTTGGAAGGGTATTCAATCTTGCTGCAGCAGCAGCGTGAACTGCTGACGGTAGCGGCAGACGCCGGCGACGAAGGCACCGCGTCATTGATGAGCGATTATATCAAAGAGCAGGAAAAACAGGTCTGGATGCTCAACGCCTATCTGGGCAAATAACCCTGACGCCATAACAAAACAGTCCCTCTCGGGACTGTTTTCGTTTTACCACTCGCAGGATACCGCAAACAGCAGCGCACGCCGATGCTGATCGTCCAGGCGGCGCCGCACCCGGATAATATGGCGATTGCTGCACGACTGGCGTTCCAGCCAGCGATGCCGGCGACGTTGGCTCTGTCGCAACATGCGCCAACGGCCCACTTCATTTCTACTGCGTCTCATAATTCCGTCACTCGTTCGTCTAATGCCAACCGCGGGCATTATAGCCCTTTCCGCCCGTGATCCAAGCCGCCGTTATCGGCAACATACCGGACGTCGCACCGGCAAAAGCCCCCCTTTCAATTTCGGCAAGTGCCTTAACTTCATCATATTTATGTAACATAAGCGCCGATAAAAGGTTTCGCCTTGCCCGATCTGTGCGTACACTCATCATTGGTGGTTTGCGAACGGGATTTTTCGCCTTTATGACAACATTTTATACCGTAATCAGTTGGCTCATGGTGTTCGGCTACTGGCTGCTGATCGCCGGCGTGACGATGCGCATTTTGATGAAACGCCGTGCGGTTCCCTCTGCCATGGCCTGGCTGCTGGTTATCTATATTCTGCCGCTGTTCGGCATCGTGGCCTATTTATCGTTCGGCGAGCTGCATCTGGGCAAGCGCCGGGCCGAGCGCGCCAAGGCCATGTGGCCGTCGACCGCGCGCTGGCTGAAGGAACTGAAAGAGAGCCGTCGCATCTTCGCCACCGAATACAGTAAAGTCGCCGAACCGCTGTTCCAGCTGTGCAACCGCCGCCAGGGCATCGACGGCGTCAAGGGCAACCAGCTGCAGCTGCTCACCACCACCGACGACACGCTGAAAGCGCTGATCCGCGACATCGAGCTGGCGCGCCACAACATCGAAATGGTGTTCTATATCTGGCAGCCCGGCGGCCTGGTCGATCAGGTGGCCGAATCGCTGATGGCCGCCGCCCGGCGCGGCGTACACTGCCGCCTGATGCTGGACTCCGCCGGCAGCCTGCAATTTTTCCGCAGCCCCTACCCGGCGATGATGCGCAACGCCGGCATCGAAGTGGTCGAAGCGTTGAAGGTCAACCTCTTGCGCGTGTTCCTGCGCCGCATGGATCTGCGTCAGCACCGCAAAGTAGTGCTGATCGACAACTATATCGCCTATACCGGCAGCATGAACATGGTCGATCCGCGCTACTTCAAACAGGATGCGGGCGTCGGCCAATGGATCGATCTGATGGCGCGCATGGAAGGCCCGGTGGCCACCACCATGGGCATCGTCTATGCCTGCGACTGGGAAATTGAAACCGGCAAGCGCATTCTGCCGCCGCCGCCGGACGTCAACATCATGCCGTTCGAGCAGGAAAGCGGCCACACCATTCAGGTGATCGCCTCCGGCCCCGGCTTCCCCGAGGAAATGATCCACCAGGCGCTGCTAACCGCGGTTTATTCCGCGCGCGAGCAGCTGATCATGACCACGCCGTACTTCGTGCCGAGCGACGATCTGCTGCACGCCATCTGCACCGCCGCCCTGCGCGGCGTCGAGGTCAGCATCATCGTGCCGCGCGACAACGATTCGATGATGGTGCGCTGGGCCAGCCGCGCGTTCTTCTCCGAGCTGCTGGAAGCCGGAGTGAAAATTTATCAGTTCGAAGGCGGTCTGCTGCACACCAAGAGTGTGCTGGTTGACGGCCAGCTTAGCCTGGTCGGCACCGTCAATCTGGATATGCGCAGCCTGTGGCTGAATTTCGAAATCACCCTGGTGATCGACGACGACGGCTTCGGCAGCGATCTGGCCTGCGTGCAGGAAGATTACATCGCCCGTTCCCAGTTGCTGAACGCCAAAGAGTGGCTGAAGCGGCCGTTCTGGCATCGCCTGGTTGAGCGCCTGTTCTACTTTTTCAGCCCGCTGCTGTAAAAGCCGCAACGAGCGTGCTTTAATAGCGCCAAATCATTTGTTATCAGGATTTTTTTATGGATTTGAATAACCGCCTTACCGAAGACGAAACGCTGGAACAGGCCTACGACATCTTTCTCGAATTGGCCGGCGACAATCTGGATCCGGCGGATATTCTGCTGTTCAATCTGCAGTTTGAAGAGCGCGGCGGCGCAGAACTGTACGATCCCTCCGAAGACTGGAGCGAGCACGTGGACTACGATCTGAACCCAGACTTCTTCGCCGAAGTGGTGATCGGTCTGGCGGACAGCGACGGCGAGCCAATCAACGACGTGTTCGCCCGCGTGCTGATCTGCCGCGAGAAAGACCACAAGCTGTGCCACATTCTGTGGAAAGAGTGATTCGCCGCCAGCGCATCGGATAAAAAAGCCCCGCTTATTCAGCGGGGCTTTTTGTTGCCGGCTAGCGTCGCATTACAGAGGATCGACCTTCAGGCAGGATACCGCGTGGCGGAAGCTGCCCTCCAGCAGCGGACGCGTCTTGGCGCACTCCGGCCCGGCGATCGGGCAGCGGGTGCGGAACACGCAGCCGGTCGGCGGGTTGATCGGCGAAGGCAGCTCCCCTTCCAACAGCTGGATCTGTTTTTCCTTCTCCTTGTCCGGATCCGGGATCGGCACCGCCGACATCAGCGCTTTGGTGTAAGGATGCTGTGGGTTGTGATACACCTCGTCATAGGTGCCCAGCTCCACCGCATGGCCCAGGTACATCACCAGCACGCGATCGGAAATGTGCTTCACCACCGCCAAATCGTGGGCGATAAAGATCAATGACAGCCCCATCTCGCGCTGCAGCTGCTGCAACAGGTTCACCACCTGCGCCTGAATCGACACGTCCAACGCGGAGACCGGCTCGTCGCAGATCACCAGCTTCGGTTCGAGGATCAGCGCGCGCGCGATGCCGATACGCTGGCACTGACCGCCGGAGAACTCGTGCGGGTAGCGGTTGATCAGGTTAGGCAACAGGCCGACCTTCAGCATCATCGCCTTGACCTTGTCCTTCACTTCCTGACGCGGCATTTTCGGGTAGTAGGTGCGCAGCGGCTCGGCGATGATCTCGCCGATGGTCATGCGCGGGTTGAGCGAAGCCAGCGGATCCTGGAAGATCATCTGGATATCGCTGCGGGTTTTACGCCAGTCGGCGTCGCTCATGCCCAGCAGATCTTTGCCCAGCCAGGCGACGCGCCCGCTGGTGGCCTTCACCAGGCCGATGATGGCGCGCGCGAAGGTGGATTTGCCGCAGCCGGATTCGCCGACCACGCCCAGGGTTTCCCCCTCGAACAGCCGCAGCGTAACGCCATCGACCGCCTTCAGGGTTTTCGGCGGCTGCCAGAACCACTGTTTGTCGTCATGAATGTCGAAGTGCACTTTCAGATCGGCGACTTCGAGCAGCACTTTCTTGTCGGTTACCGCTGTCATACTAACGCCTCCACCGGTTTAAAGCAGGCGCGCAGGCGCCCTTCCCCAAATTGCTCCAACGGCGGAGCGCTCGCGCACTGTTCCATGGCGTACGGGCAGCGCGGCTGGAACGGGCAGCCTTTCGGCAACCGCAGTAGGTTCGGCGGGTTGCCGGGAATGGTCAACAACGCTTCGCCTTCGGCGTCGAGACGCGGCACCGCATTCAACAGACCAATGGAGTACGGATGGCTCGGCTGGTAGAACACCTCGCGCGCGCTGCCGTATTCCATGGTGCGGCCGGCGTACATCACCAGCACCTTGTTGCAGATGCCGGCCACCACGCCCAGGTCGTGGGTGATCATGATGATGGCGGTGTTGAACTCGCGCTTCAGCTCGTTGAGCAGCGTCATGATCTGCGCCTGGACGGTCACGTCCAGCGCGGTGGTCGGCTCGTCGGCGATCAGCAGCTTCGGCCGGCACAGCAACGCCATGGCGATCATCACGCGCTGGCGCATACCGCCGGAAAACTCGTGCGGGTACATGCGCATGCGCTTGCGCGCCTCCGGCATTTTCACCGCGTCGAGCATGCGGACCGACTCTTCGAAGGCTTCGCTTTTGCTCAGTTTCTTATGCAGCATCAGCACTTCCATCAGCTGTTCGCCAACGCGCATATAAGGGTTGAGCGAGGTCATCGGGTCCTGGAAGATCATCGAGATCTCCTCGGCCCGCAGCTTGTTAAGCTGATTTTCCGGCAGGTTGAGGATCTCGCGGCCGTTGAATTTGGCCGAGCCGCCGATGCGGCCATTGCTCGCCAGCAGCCCCATCAGGGCGAACGCGGTCTGCGATTTGCCTGAGCCAGATTCACCGACGATGCCCAGCGTTTCGCCGGCGCGCAGATCGAAGTTCAGATCGTTTACCGCCGTCACGTCGCCGTCCGGCGTGGAAAACGTGACGCGCAGGTCTTTTACGTCCAGCAGCGGCGACGTTTTGACGCCGGCGCCGGTTTGCAGTTGAGGATGTTCAATGGTGCTCATGGTTGCACTCCTTAACGATCTTTCGGGTCGAGGGCGTCACGCAGGCCATCGCCGATAAAGTTGAAACAGAACAGAGTGACTACCAGGAAACCCGCCGGGAACAGCAGCAACCACGGTGAAACTTCCATTGAGTTGGCGCCGTCGCTGAGCAATGCGCCCCAGCTGCTCAGCGGCTCCTGCGTGCCCAGCCCCAGGAAGCTGAGGAAGGATTCGAACAGGATCATGCTCGGCACCAGCAGCGACGCGTACACCACTACCACGCCGAGCACGTTAGGCACGATATGCCGCAGCACGATGTTGCGCGTGGAGACGCCGCACACCAGCGCCGCTTCGATGAACTCCTTACGCTTGAGACCGAGCGTTTGGCCGCGCACGATACGCGCCATATCCAGCCACGACACCATACCGATCGCCACGAAGATCAACAGGATATTCTGGCCGAAGAAGGTCACCAGCAGGATCACGAAGAACATGAACGGGAAGGAGTTGAGGATCTCCAGCAGACGCATCATCACCGAGTCGATCTTGCCGCCCAGATAACCGGACATCGCGCCGTACAGGGTGCCGACGATCACCGCCACCAGCGCCGCCGCCACGCCGACCATCAGCGAGATACGCCCGCCAATCGCCACGCGCACCAGTAGGTCGCGCCCGGAGGAATCGGTGCCGAAATAGTGCCCCGATTCCAAGCTTGGCGCGGCGGACATCATCGCCCAATCGGTATCGTCGTAGGCAAATTGCGACAGCATCGGCGCCAGCACCACAAACAGCGTGATCAACACCAGGATGAACAGGCTGCTGACCGCCGCACGGTTATGCATAAAGCGCCGGCGCGCGTCTTGCCACAGGCTGCGTCCTTCCACTTCCAGCTTCTCGCTGAAGTGTTCCAGAGCTTCGCTGTTCTTTTTAGTCAACATCATTCGCGTGCTCCAGATTAATAACGGATTTTCGGATCGATGACCGCATACAGCACATCGACGATCGCGTTGAACAGAATGGTCAGAGCGCCCACCAGAATGGTCAGGCTCAACACCAGGGAGTAGTCGCGGTTCAGCGCGCCGTTAACGAACAGCTGGCCGATCCCCGGCAGGCCGTAGATGGTTTCGATCACCATCGAACCGGTGATGATCCCGACGAACGCCGGGCCCATATAGGACAGCACCGGCAACAGCGCCGGCTTCAGCGCGTGGCGGAAAATGATGCGGCGCATCGGCAAGCCTTTAGCGCGCGCGGTGCGAATGAAGTTGGAGTGCAGCACTTCAATCATCGAGCCGCGCGTGATACGGGCGATGCTGGCGATATAGGCCAGAGACAGCGCTACCATCGGCAAGATGATGAACTTAGGCGCGCCGCCGTTCCAGCCGCCGCCCGGCAGCCATTTCAACGTGATGGCGAAGATCAGCACCAACAGCGGCGCCACCACGAAACTGGGTATCACCACCCCGGTCATGGCGAACCCCATCACCGTGTAGTCCCATTTGGTGTTCTGATTCAACGCGGCGATCACGCCGGCGCTCACGCCCAGCACCACCGCCAGCAGAAACGCGGCCAGGCCGAGTTTGGCGGAAACCGGGAAAGAGCTGGCGACCAGATCGTTGACCGAATAGTCCTTGTATTTAAAGGACGGGCCGAAGTCTCCCTGCGCAAGCTGCGCCAGATAATGACCGTACTGTTTCCAGATCGGGTCGTTCAAATGGTATTTGGCTTCGATATTCGCCATAACTTCCGGCGGCAATGCGCGTTCCCCGGTAAATGGACTGCCGGGCGCCAGGCGCATCATGAAGAATGAGATGGTGATAAGGATAAATAGTGTCGGGATCGCTTCCAATAAGCGACGAAGTATAAATTTAAGCATTGCCCTAACCCTGTGCGACAGCCTGATGACGGCTTATTATTCTCAACATGGGCCGGCGGCCTGCGCCGCCGGCTCTTACCGTATCAATGCTTGATGATGTACAGGTTTTTGTCGTACACGTTATCAAGCGGGTCTTTGCCGGTGTAGCCACCGACGTAAGGTTTCACCAAACGGGCGTTCACGTAGTAATACAGCGGAACGATGGCGGAATCTTTATCCAGCTGAACTTCCGCTTTCTGATACAGATCGGCGCGCTCGTCTTTGCTCTTCGCGGTCAACACGTTGGCCATCAGCTTGTCGAACTCGGCGCTCTTATAGTGCGGGGTGTTACTGCTGCTGTCGGACAGCATCATGTTCAGGAACGAACTCGGCTCGTTATAGTCGGCGCACCAGCCGGCGCGCGCCACGTCATAGGTCCCCTGATGACGGGTATCCAGGAAGGTTTTCCACTCCTGGTTCACCAGCTTCACGTCCACGCCCAGGTTTTTCTTCCAGATGGACGCGGCGGCGATCGCCAGCTTCTTGTGCAGATCGGAGGTGTTGTACAGCAGGGAGAAGGTCAGCGGTTTGCCCGGGCCGTAGCCGGCTTCCGCCAGCAGTTTCTTCGCCACTTCGTTGCGTTTTTCCTGCGTCCAGCCGAACCACTCCGGCGGAGTCAGCTTGGCGCCGTCGGTGTATGGCGGCGTAAAGCTGTAGGCCGGCAGATCGCCCTGGTTTTTCACCTTGTTGACGATGATGTCGCGGTCCATGCCCAGCTTCAGCGCTTCACGCACGCGCGCATCGGTGAACGGCGCCTTCTGGTTGTTGATTTCGTAGTAGTAGGTGCACAGGTAAGGATCGACATGCACCTCTTTCGGGATCTCTTTCTTCAGCTTCTGGAACAGTTCGATCGGCATGTTGTTGTAGGTCATGTCGATTTCGCCGGTGCGGTAGCGGTTAACGTCGGTCACTTCCGACGAAATAGGCAGGAACGTCACTTTATTGATGATGGTTTTGGCGTTATCCCAATATTCCGGGTTGCGTTCCAGTACGATGCGTTCGTTGACAATCCAGTCTTTCAGTTTGTAAGCGCCGTTGCTGACGTAGTTGGCTGGCAGCGTCCACTTCTCGCCAAACTTCTCCACCGCGTCTTTGTAAACCGGCTTCATGGCGTAGTGTGGGGTCATTTCAACCAGATAAGGCACCGGCTCGCTCAGGGTCACCTGGAAGGTGTGGTCGTCGATGGCCTTCACGCCCAGCGTCGACTTGTCTTTTTTACCGGCGATGATGTCATCGACGTTTTCCACATGGGCATACTGCAGGTAGCTGGCGTAAGGCGATGCAGTTTTCGGATCCACTACGCGCTGCCAGCTGTAGACGAAATCTTGCGCCGTCACCGGCTTGCCGTTGGACCATTTGGCGTCTTTACGCAGGTGGAAGGTCCAGACTTTGAAATCTTTGTTATCCCAGCTTTCCGCGACGCCCGGCACGATGGAACCGTCCGGGCTGTTGTTCGCCAAGCCTTCCATCAGATCGCGGGTGACGTTGTTTTCCGGCACGCCCTCGATTTTATGCGGGTCAAGCGACTGCACTTCGGAACCGTTATTTTTGACAATTTCTTGCTTGTCGGCCAGTTGCACGCCGGCAGGAACGTCGGCGGCAAAGGCGGAGGTGGTTGCTGTGATGCCCAGCGCGGCGATGACGCCGGCGGCAATGAGCGTTTTCTTCGTGATGTTGGTCATACTTATCGACTCCAGTTTTTTATTATCACAGGCTCTTCGTGGAACCTGCGTTGCCCGTAAGCGGACTCTGTTTTCCCGCCGCCGCGGAACGAATGCGGCGGCCGGCCTTCCCTATATTCCTCCGCGAGTTAGCGCAAGGAATACCCCTTTTACTGCTTGATAATGTACAGATTTTTAACGTCGGTATAGTCCAGCGGGTCTTTGCCGGTGAACCCGCCTACCGTCGGCTTGATCAACCGTGCGCTGACGCGGTAATACACCGGGATCAACGCGGAGTCTTTGTCCAGCTGAGCTTCCGCCTGCTGATAGAGCGCGGCGCGCGCGGCCTCATCCGGCGCCTTCAGCGTGGCGGCCATGATGGCGTCGAACGCCGGGCTCTTATAGAACACGGTATTGATACTGCTGTTGGACAGCACCAGATTCAGGAACGCGCTGGGTTCGTTGTAATCCCCGCACCACGTGGCGCGCGCCACGTCGTATTGCCCCTGATGGCGGCTCTCCAGCGAAGTCTTCCACTCCTGATTACGCAGCGTGACCTCGGCACCGAGGTTCTTCTTCCACATCGATGCGGCGGCGATCGCCTGCTGTTTGTTTTGATCGGAGGTGTTGTAGAGCAACGAGAACTTCAGCGGTTTGGCATCGCTGTAGCCCGCCTCCGCCAGCAGCTTCCTGGCTTCGGCGTTGCGCTGTTCCTGGCTCCAGCCGGCCCAGGCGGGCTGCGTAAAGTTGGCGCCTTCCGTAAAGGTCGGCGTGAAACTGTAGGCCGGGATCTGCCCCTGGCCCATGATCTTGTTGGCGATGATGTCGCGATCCAGCGTCATCTTCACCGCCGTACGCACGCGTGGATCGGTAAACGGCGCCCGCTTGTTATTGAGCTCGTAATAGAAGGTGCACAGATAAGGGTTAACGTGCAGCTGTTCGGGCATTTCGCGCTTCATCTTGACGTACAGGTACGGCGGGATCGCGCTGTTGGTGATGTCGATCTCGCCGCTGCGGAAGCGGTTGACGTCGCTGACTTCCGAGGTAATTGGCAGGAAGGTTGCCTGATTGATCACCGTCTGCTTGTTGTTCCAGTAGCTCGGGCTGCGCTCCAGCACGATGCGCTCGTTCACCACCCACTCTTTCAGGCGGTAAGCGCCGTTGCCGACGTAGTTGGCGGGTAGCGTCCATTTATCGCCGAATTTCTCCACCACCGCCCGTTTGACCGGTTTGAGCGACGTGTGGCTCAGCATGCTGATGAAATACGGCACCGGTTCGCTGAGCGTCACCTGCAGCGTCTGGTCATCCAACGCCTTGACGCCGAGGGTCTGCGGAGGCTTCTTGCCGGTCAGGATGTCGTCGATATTGTCGACTTTGGTGTATTGCAGATAGCTGGCGTAAGGCGAGGCGATTTTCGGATCGGCCAGGCGCTGCCAGCTGTAGACGAAGTCCTGCGCGGTCACCGGAGTGCCGTCGCTCCACACCGCGCCGGGGCGCAGGTGGAAGGTCCATTGCTGATAATTCTGGTTTTCCCAGCTCGCCGCCGCCGCCGGCACCACATGCCCGTTGGCGTCGGTGCTCACCAGCCCTTCCAGCAGGTTAAGAATGATATTGCTTTCCGGTACCCCCTCGACCTTATGCGGATCCAATGAAGCCACTTCGCTGCCGTTGTTGATCACAATATTCTGTTGCTGCGCCAACTGAACGCCGGCCGGCACTTCCGCCGCCAAACTGTTATTTATGACGCCGACGCTCAGCGCGCCGCTAATCAACAAGGTCAAAGAAGTACGCTTCAGGGTTTGCTGCATAATCGAGGCTCCTTTTCACCGACAAGCATCGCTTATCGAAGTTTGTGAAGTGTTTATAAGAATTCTAAATAAACGGATACCAGCAAAAATCATTCCCGTTTTTATGGCGCATTTCAGTTAATTGACCACGGGAAAGTTGCTCGGAAATTAGCAGAAGCCAAATTCCATAGCCAATAAATTTTACGAAAATGTTAAGCAATTCTCTTTTATCGCACGAAGCCCGATCCGCCTCCCGAGATTGGGGCGACGGAGAAACAAAATCACCACATTGATTTTAAAGACAAAAAAACCAAAATCATTTCGTTTGAAACCGTCAGCGTCATCTCACCGCCGCACAAAGAAACATTCAGTTAACAATCCAGCCATTCAAAGAACAAACACCTGCCTATGGTCGGTTAATCACTAATAACACCTGGATGAAAGTGAGACAAGCCCCACAGAATGATGTGATTAATTTAACAACAGCTTTACCGTTGAACGGGGACAAAACGCGCGGAAATGGGGGAAGAAAAGTGTCTGAAATAACGCTTAGCGTTTTTTTTGCACAGCAAGATGAGATTTATGCAACATAAGGGTGCAACCGAATAAATTTTATTCATCCTCTGCACTATAATAATGCGAACCAATAAATAATTTAAATTTTAAAATTAATTTTAGCCGCGCCAACGCGAAAGGTGCGCGGCTAAACAAAGGGTATTACAACAGGCCGGGGAATATCGCCTTAATGCCGGTAACGATAAACTCGATCCCGAGCGCCATCAGCAACAGGCCCATGATTCGGGTGATCACGTTGATGCCGGTCTGCCCAAGCAAACGCACCAACAGCGGCGCGGCGCGGAACAACAGCCAGCAGCAAAAGGCGAACAAGGCGATCGCCACCGTAAAACCGAGCAGGCTTTGCCAGTTGTGATAACGTGAACTCCAGACGATGGTAGAACTGATCGCCCCTGGCCCCGCCATCAGCGGCAGCGCTAACGGCACCACGCCGATACTTTCGCGGATCGCGCTCTCCGACTTCTCTTGTTTGTTCTGTTTGTCTTCCCCCAGCTTGCCGCTGATCATCGACATGGCGATGGTCACCACCAGAATACCGCCGGCGATGCGGAACGAATCGATAGAGATGCCGAACATCCGCAGGATCCCTTCGCCCAGGAACAGCGAGGTCCACAGAATGATGGCGACCGACAGGTTGGCGGTCAGGTTGGTTTTGTTGCGCCCCGCTTCCGCCTGATAACTGGTCATACTGATAAACACCGGCAAGATGCCCACCGGGTTGACCAGCGCAAACAGACCGACAAAGAACTTGATAAAGCCGGAAAGATCCAACAGAGATTGGCCCACAGATGGCTCCGCATTAAGTACTATAAAAAGGTGTGCTGCCTATGCGCGCTAATGTAATGGAATTGCCGCGGGTAATCCATCCGGCCAGAGCAGCATTTTTGACTACCAGCAGGTTATGCAACAAAACAAATGCCCTTTGTTAAAGTGATGTATGGCCTTTTGATTTTTTATGTTGAAAAAAGAGTCACCGCTCGCAGTTATCGAGAATAATTCCCAACACCAGCAAGCTGAAAGGTGTCAGCTTGCAGTTTTCATGATTTAGATCACAAATCAACTACCCAACAGTGGGTAAGCTCTTAGTCGTAGTCAGGGAGTAGAACAAAGTCGGCAGCAGCATCGCCGGTTCCGTTCTCCTCACTGCCTGCCCCTCCGGTTGGCGTAGGGTGAAGCTCTTTAAGCAAATCAGCAGCATGCGAAGAAATAACGCGGGAAGACCCCGGTATTCTCATCACCGCTTATCCCCGTTACGACTATACTAGTGGCTCGCACGGCTTATTTACTGAAAGAGTTTAACATTATCAGGAGAGCATTATGGCTGTAACGAATGTCGCTGAACTGAACGAGCTTGTCGCACGTGTCAAAAAAGCCCAGCGCGAATATGCCAACTTCACTCAAGAGCAAGTGGATAAAATCTTCCGCGCTGCCGCCCTCGCCGCTGCTGATGCCCGTATCCCATTGGCCAAAATGGCCGTGGAAGAATCCGGAATGGGTATCGTCGAAGACAAAGTGATCAAAAACCACTTCGCTTCCGAGTACATCTACAACGCCTATAAAGATGAAAAAACCTGTGGCATCCTGTCTGAAGATGACACTTTCGGTACCATCACCATCGCCGAACCTATCGGCCTGATTTGCGGTATCGTGCCTACCACCAACCCAACTTCTACCGCGATCTTCAAAGCGCTGATCAGCCTGAAAACCCGCAATGGCATCATCTTCTCGCCGCACCCGCGTGCGAAGAATGCCACCAACAAAGCCGCCGATATCGTGCTGCAAGCCGCTATCGCCGCCGGTGCGCCGAAAGACATTATCGGTTGGATCGACCAACCTACCGTCGAGCTGTCCAACCAACTGATGCACCACCCTGACATCAACCTGATCCTCGCCACCGGTGGCCCGGGCATGGTGAAAGCCGCCTACAGCTCCGGCAAACCGGCAATCGGCGTCGGCGCCGGCAATACGCCGGTCGTGGTAGACGAAACCGCAGATATCAAACGCGTGGTCGCCTCTATCCTGATGTCCAAAACCTTCGACAGCGGCGTTATCTGCGCTTCCGAACAGTCGGTCATCGTCGTTGACGCTATCTATGATGCGGTACGCGAGCGCTTCGCTTCCCACGGCGGCTATCTGCTGCAGGGTAAAGAACTGAAAGCGGTGCAGGACATCATCCTGAAAAACGGCGGCCTGAACGCGGCCATCGTCGGGCAATCCGCACCGAAAATCGCCGAAATGGCAGGCATCAAAGTGCCGGCCAACACCAAAGTGCTGATCGGTGAAGTGAAGCTGGTCGACGAGTCTGAACCTTTCGCACATGAAAAACTGTCGCCTACCCTGGCGATGTACCGTGCCAAAGACTTCGAAGACGCCGTCGCCAAAGCCGAAAAACTGGTCGCAATGGGCGGTATCGGCCACACGTCCTGCCTGTACACCGACCAGGATAACCAAACGGCTCGCATCGCCTACTTCGGCGATAAAATGAAAACGGCTCGCATTCTGATCAACACCCCGGCTTCTCAGGGCGGTATCGGCGACCTGTACAACTTCAAACTTGCGCCTTCGCTGACGCTGGGTTGCGGTTCCTGGGGTGGTAACTCCATCTCTGAAAACGTCGGACCTAAACACCTGATCAACAAGAAAACTGTAGCGAAGCGAGCAGAAAACATGTTGTGGCATAAACTTCCGAAATCGATCTACTTCCGCCGTGGCTCACTGCCTATCGCGCTGGAAGAAGTGGCGACCGACGGGGCGAAACGCGCCTTCATCGTGACCGACCGTTTCCTGTTCAACAACGGCTATGCCGACCAGATCACCAAGGTTCTGAAGTCTCACGGTATCGAAACTGAAGTGTTCTTTGAAGTGGAAGCCGATCCGACGCTGAGCATCGTGCGCAAAGGCGCCGAGCAGATGAACTCCTTCAAACCGGACGTCATCATCGCGCTGGGCGGCGGTTCGCCGATGGACGCCGCGAAAATCATGTGGGTGCTGTACGAACATCCTGAAACCCACTTCGAGGATCTGGCGCTGCGCTTCATGGACATCCGCAAGCGTATCTACAAGTTCCCGAAAATGGGCGTGAAAGCGAAGATGATCGCCATCACCACCACCTCAGGCACCGGTTCGGAAGTCACGCCATTCGCCGTCGTGACCGACGACACCACCGGACAGAAATACCCGCTGGCCGACTATGCGCTGACCCCGGACATGGCGATTGTCGACGCCAACCTGGTGATGAACATGCCAAAATCCCTGTGCGCCTTCGGCGGTCTGGATGCGGTAACCCACGCGCTGGAAGCCTACGTGTCGGTGCTGGCGAACGAATACTCCGACGGCCAGGCGCTGCAGGCGCTGAAACTGTTGAAAGAGTATCTGCCGGCCAGCTATAAAGAAGGCGCGAAAAACCCGGTTGCCCGTGAACGCGTGCACAACGCCGCCACCATCGCCGGTATCGCTTTCGCCAACGCCTTCCTCGGGGTTTGTCACTCCATGGCGCACAAGCTGGGCTCGGAGTTCCACATTCCGCACGGCCTGGCCAACGCGATGCTGATTTCCAACGTCATTCGCTACAACGCGAACGACAACCCGACCAAGCAAACGGCCTTCAGCCAGTACGACCGCCCTCAGGCGCGCCGCCGCTACGCTGAAATCGCCGACCACCTCGGCCTGAGCGCACCGGGCGACCGCACCGCGCAGAAGATTGAGAAACTGCTGGCCTGGCTGGACGAGCTGAAAACCGAGTTGGGCATCCCAACCTCCATCCGTGAGGCGGGTGTGCAGGAGGCGGACTTCCTGGCGAAAGTCGACAAGCTGTCGGAAGACGCATTCGACGACCAATGCACCGGCGCCAACCCGCGCTACCCGCTGATTGCCGAACTGAAGCAAATCATGCTGGATACCTTCTACGGCCGCGAATTCAGCGAAGCGGTCGACGAGGAAGCGGCGGCTCCGGCTGCAGCCAAAACCGCGGTAAAGAAGCCCAAGAAATAACGGTTCCGTGAACCGATAAAAAAACCCGCCAAACGGCGGGTTTTTTATTGCGCCTGGCGCGCGGTTTTTCTTATCCCGCCGCCAAAACGCCTCAGCGGGCGCTGGCGGCATTTTCGCTCCTACTCCAGGGAGTGAATCGCCTCTTTATAATGCTTGCGACAGACGGAGACATAGCTCTCGTTACCGCCAATCACCACCTGTTCACCAGCGTGCATCGCCTGGCCGTTTTCATCCAACCGCAACACCATGTTGGCTTTGCGCCCACAGTGACAGATGGTTTTCAATTCCACCAGCTTATCGGCCCAGGCCAGCAAATATTGGCTGCCGGTAAACAGCTCACCGAGAAAATCGGTACGCAGGCCGTAGCACAATACGGGAATGTCCAGTTGGTCCACCACATCGCACAATTGCTCAACCTGCGCCTTGGTCAGGAACTGGCTTTCATCCAGCAGCACACAATGCACCGGCTGCTGTTGATGCTCTTGCTGAATCATGGCGTACAGCATCGAGTCGTTGTTATAGAGCTGGGCCTGCGAGGATAAACCGATGCGCGAGCTGACTTTACCGACGCCAAAGCGGTGATCGATCTCCGCGGTGAACACCAGCGTGCGCATACCACGTTCTTGATAGTTATATGAAGACTGTAGCAGCGCGGTGGACTTGCCGGCATTCATCGCAGAGTAATAAAAATAAAGTTGAGCCATGGCCCCGCAACTCCGATGGTATAAGAAATATTCAAATGTTGATTAGGACGGTAAGTGTACCATAAGCCGCCCCCCGGCTCAGCCCAAAGCGAACGAATATTGCGTTCGCCGTAATAATGCGCTTTCAAGCGAAACATATCGTTCTGTCGGCCCGTTCTTTTTACAGCTATTTACAGGATAATGTATGCCTGTCATCACTATTAATTCTTGCTAATGGTTAACCCCGAACATTTGCCCATTAATGCATAATCCTCTTTCACTGCGGCAGGCACCGCAGCCGCGGGAGAGTGCTTGTCTATTATACGTGAGGCCAATACAGGGCATTTAATCACCTTCGCTATCCCCCCGACGTTTCCTGACGCAACCTTTACCTATATACCCCTATTGTTTACAATGTCTGCCTTACCATGGCGTGATTAAGCCCACAGAACTCATTGTAATATTGATATAAATTACGACGATAACTTATCGATGAAAGCCTTGCGACACGCGCCTTTTAAAGCATGCCTGCTGAAATTTTGACTTAAGTGCGGTGAGGATAATAGTTAACAGCCCTTCCTATATTAGTCGGACAGATCCGATTAACGGTTTTTTAAAAGGTAAATTTGAGTATTCAAGTCAATTTGGCTATTGCAGAAAAGAAAATAGCACTCTATTATTATCGAGACGCCCCCCACCAATATAATTTGAGACTAGGACAATGAGCGAAGCATTAAAGATTTTGAACAACATCCGCACTCTGCGCGCCCAGGCAAGAGAATGCACACTGGAAACGCTGGAAGAAATGCTCGAGAAACTGGAAGTTGTTGTGAACGAACGTCGCGAAGAAGACAGCCAGGCTCAAGCAGAAATCGAAGAACGCACTCGTAAACTGCAGCAATACCGCGAAATGCTGATTGCTGATGGTATCGATCCAAATGAGCTGCTGCAAACCATGGCTGCCAACAAGGCTGCCGGCAAAGCAAAGCGTGCAGCACGTCCTGCTAAATACCAATATAAAGATGAAAACGGCGAACTGAAAACCTGGACCGGCCAAGGCCGTACGCCTGCGGTGATTAAGAAAGCTATCGAAGAGCAAGGTAAATCTCTGGACGATTTCCTGCTGTAATAGCGATTCAGTCCGTATCTGAAAGGCTCCCTCCGGGGGGCCTTTTCATTTTAAAGCTTATCGACGTGATCCCACCTCACCCCTCTCCTTTTAGTAAATATCCTAATTCGCATTTTCTTCCCTGCATGGAGCCCCAATGAAAAAAAGGGGCCCTAAGGCCCCTTTATCGCATTTACCCTCGTTCAATTATTGAACCTGGTAGAATGCCTTATACCAATCAACAAAGCGCTTTACACCCTCTTCAACGCTGGTTTCCGGTTTAAAACCAATGTCACGATAAAGCTCTGCGGTGTCCGCACTGGTATCCATCACGTCGCCAGGTTGCATCGGCAGCATATTCTTGCGGGCAGTTACCCCCAAAGCCTGCTCCAGCGCCGTGATATATTCCATCAGTTTAACGGGGGTGTTATTGCCGATATTATAAACATGATACGGTGCGGAACTGGTCGCTGGCGATCCCTGTTCAACGCTCCATGACGGATCTGCCTGCGGAATAACCGCCTGCAGCCGCACAATCGCCTCGGTGATATCATCGATGTAGGTAAAGTCACGGTGCATTTCACCGTGGTTATATACATCGATGCTCTCCCCCGCCAATATGGCCTTGGTAAACTTGAACAGCGCCATATCCGGACGCCCCCAGGGACCATATACGGTAAAGAAGCGTAACCCCGTCGTCGGGAGACCGTATAAATGAGAGTAGCTGTGTGACATCAGCTCATTGGCTTTTTTGGTGGCCGCATACAGTGACACAGGGTGATCGACAGAATCTTCGGTAGCAAACGGCAGCTTGCGATTGAGGCCATAAACAGAGCTGGAGGAAGCATAAAGTAAATGCTCGACCTTATTATGGCGGCAGCCTTCCAGAACGTTCAAATGGCCGATCAGGTTGGCGTCCGCATAAGCCAACGGGTTAACCAACGAATAACGCACGCCGGCTTGTGCCCCCAAATGAATGACTCGTTGGAACTGATGCTCGGCGAACAATGCCGCCATCCCTTCACGATCGGCCAAATCCAGCTTGATAAAGCGGAATCCCGGCTTATCCGCCAGTCTGTCCAGACGGGCCATTTTCAGGCCCACGTCATAATAGTCATTCAGGTTATCGATGCCGACAACCTGATGCCCGGCGGTCAACAAACGCTCTGCAACGTGATAACCAATAAACCCTGCGGCGCCTGTAACCAGGAATTTCATGCCCACTCCTTAAATAACCGGTTTAATCGAGGCGCCGCGGCCAATCGCGTAATAGGTAAAGCCGCGATTCTCCAAACGCTCCGGATCGTACAGGTTACGTCCATCGAAGATCACCGGCTGCTTCAACGCACTCTTGATCACATCGAAGTCCGGTGCGCGGAAATTCTGCCATTCGGTGCAGATCACCAGAGCATCGGCGCCGTGCAATGCAGCCTCTTTGGTCCCCATCAGCTTCAAGTCGTCGCGCTGGCCATAGATGCGCTGAACTTCGTTCATCGCTTCAGGATCGTAGGCTTGAACGGTGGCGCCGGCAGCCCACAATTGCTCCATCAGCACGCGACTGGATGCTTCACGCATGTCATCGGTATTCGGCTTGAACGCCAGGCCCCACAGCGCAAAGGTTTTCCCCTTCAGATCGCTGCCGAAGTAATCTTTGATAAAGCTGTTCAACTTATCTTTCTGTTGGTAGTTGACCTGCTCTACCGCCTGCAGCAGCTTCGGTTGGTAACCGATCTGCTCCGCCGTGCGGATCAACGCCTGGACATCTTTCGGGAAGCAAGAACCACCGTAGCCGCAGCCAGGGTAGATGAAGTGATAACCGATGCGTGAGTCGGAACCGATGCCCTGACGCACTTTCTCGATGTCCGCACCCAGCATTTCCGCCAGATTGGACATCTCGTTCATAAAGCTGATTTTGGTCGCCAGCATGCAGTTGGCAGCGTATTTGGTCAGCTCTGCGCTGCGGATATCCATCATGATCATACGATCGTGATTGCGGTTAAATGGCTCGTACAGTTCGCGAATCGGTTCGATTACCTCTTTATTATCGGTACCGATCACGATGCGTTCAGGGCGCATGCAGTCAGCTACCGCAGCGCCTTCCTTCAGGAATTCAGGGTTGGATACCACGTCGAACGCCACGTTGCTGCCGCGTTTAGCCAGCGTTTCCGCCATCACCTGACGCACCTTGTCCGCCGTACCGACCGGCACGGTGGATTTATCGATCACCACTTTGCGATCGGTCATGTGTTCGGCGATGGTACGTGCAACCGCGGTGACATATTTCAGATCGGCGGAGCCGTCCTCATCCGGCGGCGTGCCGACGGCAATAAACTGGATATTCCCGTGTGCCACGCCCGCTTTGGCATCGGTGGTGAAATGCAGGCGCCCAGCCTCATAGTTTTGCTGTACCAGCGGCGTCAGGCCCGGTTCAAAAATCGGGATATTCCCTTTTTTCAGGTTTTCGACTTTTCGCTCATCAACATCAATGCACATAACGTCATGGCCAACTTCAGCCAGTACGGCGGCCTGTACCAGCCCCACATAACCAATACCAAAAACTGTTACTTTCATGTGAAAATCCTAGTTTTTCAAATTAATACGAAAGATCAAATTACTTCTTGTCAGCGGCAACAACCTGTTGCAGCCACTGAGAAAATTCTTTGCCCAGGCTGGCATGACGCATGCCGTACTCTACAAAAGCCTGCATGTACCCCAACTTGTTACCGCAGTCATGGCTTACGCCCTTCAGGTGATACGCTTCCACCGTTTCCTGCTGCATCAACATTTCGATACTGTCAGTCAGCTGAATTTCGTCGCCGGCGCCAGGGGGCGTTTTAGCCAACAGCGGCCAAATATCGGCGGATAACACGTAACGACCGACAATCGCCAGGTTGGAAGGGGCTTTATCCGGCGAAGGTTTCTCAACCACACTCACCATCGGCGCACTTTCGCCCGGTTGCAAAGCAACGCCCTTACAGTCGGCTACGCCGTAGTTTCCGACATCTTTATGCGGCACGGGTTCAACCATGATCTGGCTGACGCCGGTAGTTTCGAAGCGCTGCAGCATTTCGCGGAGGTTGTCTTTTTTCGGATCGGCGCTGTATTCGTCGAGGATCACGTCCGGCAACACCACCGCCACCGGTTCATCGCCCACCATCGGGTAGGCACACATAATCGCGTGCCCCAGGCCTTTGGCATTGCCCTGACGAACCTGCATCACGGTAACGCCTTTCGGGCAGATCGACTGCACTTCATCCAGCAATTGGCGCTTGACGCGTTTTTCCAGCATCGCTTCAAGTTCGAAACTGGTATCAAAATGGTTTTCGATCGAGTTCTTGGAGGAGTGGGTGACCAGCACAATCTCGTTAATCCCCGCCGCAATGCACTCATTAACGACGTATTGGATCAGCGGTTTATCAACCAGCGGCAGCATTTCTTTCGGAATGGCTTTGGTGGCCGGCAACATCCGCGTACCCAAGCCTGCAACCGGGATCACGGCTTTTCTGACTTTGCGATTTACAGCAGGCATTATTTCCTCTCTTGAAGCTAAAGCGCTCATTTTATGAGCTTGGGCTCAATATAAAAAACCTTCGGAGTATACCAGCTTATGCGCGCCTGGCATTAACCAGAACACAAATAGAAAACATTTAGGACTATTACCCGTTCGGATAATCGGGAGAATAAATAAACGGTTTAATTACCGATAAGTGAATAGCTTAAGATCTCGCCGTTCGTTGCCTGTTATTCAGCGCTGAGCATCAGCCGCAACCGACCACCGCTTCCCCATACCTGACACTGCCAGGCAGTGCAGCGCTGGCTGATCTGATTCATGTAGGTGGCCCCCAGCGTCCCCAGTGGCACGCCATTGCTCAGCTGGATTTGATTGTCACCGGTATTGACGTTGGCATGCAGCCCGGCAGAAACCAGAATCAGGTTTTTATTTTCGGCGTGATAATATCCCAGCAACAGCGGGAATTGACCGTCTAATTTCCCCTGCCGCAATAATTGATTAACCTGCTTTAACAATGCCGACATTTGCGGCAGACGATGCTGTTGATTAGCCAGATGGTCTTGCAGCAGCCCATTAAATAATGCACGCAACAGCAATGCCGCCAATACGCCATTATCGCCGGCGCGCGTGACGTCCAGGCAATAGAATGCCAGATCCTTTTCTGACAAAGCGGCGATATCCAGCACCAGGCCAGGATTTTCGCCGGTGGTTAACTGCCGATAGTTGATCCGGCAATGCGCAATAGTCTGCTGTACCGGCGGTTGCAATTGTTTAAGCAGTTTGACGGCTTCGGAGGGATTTTTGCTCAACGCATCCCAGTCCTGAAACAGTTCAACCTCTTCAATCGCCTGGGAAGTGAACATATTGGGGTATAAGCATGCCAACACCGCTTCACGCAGGCGATTGAGATCGGTCAGCGGCTTGAGCAGCACATCCTGCACGCCCAACCTCAGCACCTTGGCGATGTCAGCCATCTTGTCGGTGGCCGAGATCACCAGCACCGGGATTTGCAGCCCCTGCAAACGCAGGTGCTCAACGAATTCGATCCCCCCCATTTCCGGCATCGCGAGATCGCACAGGATCAGATCCGGCTTGAAGTCATCGACGGCACCCAGCGCCTGTATACCGTTGGTCGCCTCGCCGGTTTCAGCACCCAGTGAGGCCAAATAACCGACCAGCACTGAACGAAAAACCTGTTCGTCCTCAACGATCAAGATGCGCTTGTGAGTAAGTGGTAATGCCATCAGCCGAGCCTCGTCCCTTTCCATAGTGTAATAGTGGCTCAAAAAGGTCACTTATGCTCGTCTGAAACAGACTGACCGCGCATTGCCAACCGAGAACCGAGAATTATCTATTTTTTATCAACGGCAACAACCGATCCAGTTGTTTTTCCACCGCCAGCAACCCCGCTGCGATCGCTTCATCGGCGCGGTGGAAATCCAGCGTCGAGATTTGCGGACAAAAAGGTTGAATCAACACATCCGGCGGATCGCTCGCCATCCGATTACGCTTCAAACGATTTTCCAGCATTTGAATCGAGGTGCTCATGATCTCCATCGCCGTCGGCGCCGTCGCCGGTTTGCGCTGTCGCATTTTGCCGATGCGTTCCCGCAGACGCCCGCGCCAGGTCGCCGCAGGCGCATCGCCCGGGCTTTCTTCCTCGATACGTATCGAGAACAGATCCTGCTGCATCAGATGCGCATCATGCTGCAGATCGACCGCGATGACGATATCGGCGCCCATGGCGCGGCAAAGCGACACCGGCACAGGATTGACCACCGCGCCATCCACCAGCCAATAGCCGTCGGCCCATACTGGCGCCAACAGGCCAGGCATGCTGCAGGAGGCGCGTATCGCCTGATGAATATCGCCTTCGGTCAGCCACAGCTCGCGCCCGGTGCTGAGATTGGTGGTCACGGCACCGAACTTCAACGCGCAATCGGCGATATCATTGACCTTCAGCAGCTGTCCGACGGCGTTAAACACCCGCTCGCCGCGCAACAGGCCGCCGCGCTGCCAGGAAAAATCCATCAGGCGAATGACGTCCCAATAGCTGAACGATCGCACCCACTGCTCCATCGCCGGCAGACGATGGCTGGCGAACGCCGCGCCCACCAACGCGCCGACAGAACAGCCAGCAACGACGTCAACCTCAATCCCCAGTTTCTTTATCGCATTGATCACGCCGATGTGCGCCCAGCCTTTGGCCGAGCCCGCTCCCAGCGCCAGTCCGATCTTGATTTGCCGCATCGCGCCATCCTCAGGGTGAAAGGTGTTCTCTGCTTTCAGGGTAGATTGTCACTGACGAATATTGTTAGGTAACATATGCGCTAAATTCATTTTCTGCCTCGTGTTCTCAGGAGTTATTTTGCCCGAATTATGCCCATGCGGCAGCGGACTGGCGTATAACGCGTGCTGCGCCCCTTTTATCAGCGGCAATCAGCCAGCGCCGACGCCCGGCCAGCTGATGCGTTCACGCTTCACCGCCTACGTGAGTCATAACGTCGACTATCTGATCGCCACCTGGCACCCCGACTGCGGTGCCGAAGCGTGGCGCAATGCAATCGTCGACAGTTTTAAGAATACCGAATGGCTGGGCCTGACTGTCGTGGAAGAGAAAGCCGGTCATGAGCCGGATGAAGGCTTCGTCGAATTCATCGCCCGTTTTACCGATGGCGAAAGCGGCGAACCGCAAGCGATGCATGAGCGCTCACGCTTCCTTCGTCGCGATCAACGTTGGTATTATATCGACGGCACCAAACCCCAGCCCGGCAGAAATGCGATGTGTCCCTGTGGCTCAGGGAAAAAATATAAGAAGTGCTGCGGGCGCTAGCCGGCCGGCGCTTCACGTTTACGCCTGCGCAGACAGGCCGTTCAGTATCAGACAGGATCCTCAAACCCATGCCACACCAAAATGTACAACGAAAAGTGTTACGCACCATCTGCCCGGACGCCAAAGGGCTGATCGCCAAGATCACCAACATCTGTTACAAGCACGAACTCAATATCGTCCAGAATAATGAGTTCGTCGATCACCGCACCGGGCGTTTCTTTATGCGCACCGAGCTGGAAGGCATTTTCAACGACAACACGCTGCTGGCCGATCTGGACAGCGCGCTGCCGGAAGGTTCGCTGCGCGAGCTGCACAGCACCGGGCGCCGTCGCATCGTGGTACTGGTCACCAAAGAGGCTCACTGCCTGGGCGACTTGTTGATGAAAAGCGCCTATGGCGGCCTCGACGTTGAAATCGCCGCCGTGATCGGCAACCACGACACGCTGCAAACGCTGGTGGAGCGTTTCGATATTCCTTTCCATTTGGTGAGCCACGAAGGCTTGACGCGTGAGCAACACGACCGCGAAATGACGGCCAAGATCGATCAATACCAGCCGGATTACGTGGTGCTGGCCAAATATATGCGCGTGCTGACCCCGGCCTTCGTGCAACATTATCCGAATCAGGTGATCAACATTCACCATTCGTTCCTGCCGGCATTTATCGGCGCGCGCCCTTATCACCAGGCCTATGAGCGCGGGGTAAAAATCATCGGCGCCACCGCCCACTACGTTAACGACAATCTCGACGAAGGCCCGATCATCATGCAGGACGTGATCCACGTCGATCACACCTATTCCGCCGAGGATATGATGCGCGCCGGGCGCGACGTAGAGAAAAATGTGCTTAGCCGCGCGCTGTATCAGGTGCTGGCGCAGCGTGTCTTCGTTTACGGCAACCGCACCGTTATTCTGTAATCGCTCAATAAATCGGTGCATTTCGTTCAGGGATGCACCGCCAAGAATAAAAAAACGGCAAACGATTCATTTTCTGCATTTCAATGCTTTACACATCCGCTTCATTTGATATGATGCGCCCCGCTTACCGAGACAGCGCTCTCGCAAGCAAGGCCAGTTAAATAGCCATGTAATATGGTGGGGTTCCCGAGCGGCCAAAGGGAGCAGACTGTAAATCTGCCGTCACTGACTTCGAAGGTTCGAATCCTTCCCCCACCACCATCTTTTCGTTGCTGATACGCACTGAGTTTAAGCGAGTCAGAAAGGGAAGGATAACGCGCTTTAGCGCGGCCCAAAGGGTGAGGAACGAAGTGACGAATAATCATTCCCCCACCACCATCTTCTCTCCGCCAGGAGCGAAGACGCAGTAAAGAAACCGGCCAGGTTTCTTCTGGATAAAACCAGAACAACAATTTGTAAATCCATGAATACCATGGTGGGGTTCCCGAGCGGCCAAAGGGAGCAGACTGTAAATCTGCCGTCACAGACTTCGAAGGTTCGAATCCTTCCCCCACCACCATCTCTTGCAGAAAAATCCAAACCCTACTTAAAACTCGTTGCATCCAATGTTTTCGTATCAATAAATCAAGTTATCTCCCCTTATTAACCGCTTCCATCCAGACGTTTTATTTCTCTCCTCCGCCCGTAACTTGAACTCCGGCCGACAATTCGCTATACCACTGGCTTCTTTAGTGCAGTAAGGAACAGGTGGATGCGAAACAATATTTGCGTTTTTTGTGGCGCCAGTGAGGGCGTCAATCCCGCTTATGCCGAGCAGGCTCGTCAACTGGGGCAGCTGCTGGCCGCTCAGGGGCGCCGTTTAATCTACGGCGGCGGCAAAAAAGGATTGATGGGGATCGTGGCAGACGCGGTGTTGGCAGCGGGCGGTGAAGCTGTCGGCATTATCCCCGAGCGCCTGGTGGAAGCGGAAACGGCGCATCGCGGCCTGACCGAACTGGAAGTGGTACCCGATATGCATACGCGCAAAGCCCGTATGGCGGCGCTGGCGGACAGTTTTATCGCCCTGCCCGGCGGCATCGGCACACTGGAAGAGCTGTTTGAAATCTGGACCTGGGGGCAAATCGGCTATCACAACAAACCGGTCGGCCTGCTGAACGTCAACGGATTCTACCGCCCACTGAGCCAGTTCCTCGAGCACGTCGCCGATCAGGGTTTCATGCGCCACGACTATCTCGGTACCCTGCACATCAGTGAATCGGCACAAACGCTGCTGCAACAGTTTGACGACTATCAACCTAAAAATTACGACCGCTGGGCGAAATAAACCCGCTGCGCAGTCAGCGGTCCCGCCGCTGTCTGCGTTACATTTCCCGCCAAACTCTGCTACTATCACAGCACATTTTTCTCGTGAAAACGGCACCGCTCATGAAGTTTGTCTCTTTTAATATCAATGGACTGCGCGCGCGTCCGCATCAGCTGGCGGCAATTATCGAACAGCACCAGCCCGACGTGATCGGTCTGCAGGAAACCAAAGTTCACGATGACATGTTCCCATTGGAAGACGTCAGCCAACACGGCTACCACGTATTCTATCACGGGCAAAAAGGCCATTACGGCGTGGCGCTGCTGACCAAAGCGGAGCCTCTGGCCGTGCGCCGCGGTTTCCCGACCGATGAAGAAGATGCGCAGCGTCGCATCATCATGGCCGATCTGGCTACGCCACAGGGCACGCTGACGGTGATCAACGGCTACTTCCCGCAAGGTGAAAGCCGCGACCATCCGATCAAATTCCCGGCTAAAACGCGGTTTTATCAGGACCTGCAAAATTACCTGGAGCAACAGCTGTCGGCAGAATCCCCGGTGCTGATCATGGGCGACATGAATATCAGCCCCAGCGATTACGATATCGGCATCGGCGAAGACAACCGCAAACGCTGGCTGCGCACCGGTAAATGCTCCTTCCTGCCGGAAGAACGTGAATGGATGGACCGCCTGCTGAACTGGGGCCTGGTGGATACCTACCGCCACGCCAACCCGGGGCGCAGCGACGAATTCTCGTGGTTCGACTACCGCTCCAAAGGGTTCGACGACAACCGCGGCCTGCGTATCGATCTGCTGCTCGCCAGCACCCCGCTGGCTTCGCGCTGCATCGCCACCGGCATCGATTACCAAACCCGTGGTATGGAGAAACCTTCCGACCATGCACCGGTCTGGGCGGAATTTACGCTGTAACCCCATCACCCCGGCGCTCGCCGGGGTTTTACTCTGTGAAGCCAATGAAAATTATCGACGTGGTAGCCGCCATTCTGGAAAAAAATGGCCGCATTTTGCTGGCCCAGCGCGGCGCAGGCAGCGACCAGGCCGGTCTGTGGGAATTCCCCGGCGGCAAGGTTGAAGCCGGCGAAAGCCAGCCAGAGGCGCTGGCGCGCGAGCTGGATGAAGAATTGGGAATTTGCGCCCGTATCGGCAACTATGTGGGCAGCAATCAGTGGCAGCAAGGCGAACGCCTCATCCGGCTGCACGCCTGGCAAGTCGCGGAGTTCTCCGGTGAACTGCAACAGCGCTGCCACTCGGCGCTGGTCTGGGTCACGCCGCAACAGGCGCAGGAATACGCTCTGGCACCCGCTGACGTTCCACTGCTGGAGGGCTATATTGCCGCGCAAGGCGATGTACGCTGAGCGCGGCGATAGGTTACATCGTCACTTCTTCAATCGCACCCAAATTAAGGGGTTGGTGCCGATGGTGTTAGGCTCACGCACGCACTGCAGCACTTCCCCTTCCACTTTAAGCACCGCGCCCTCGGAATAGTTCTGGTTCTGGTAGACGCAACAGCGGTTGCAGGGCTGCGCCGGCGGCGGGTTGACGCCGCTTTTGGCCGTGCCCCAAATCTCCGGCGAAACCGGCAACACCACGTCCACATCGCCCCGGTTGGCGGCCGCCAGGCCGCAGTACGCCAAGATAGCGGCAGCCAGCGCCCCAGTGAGTCCACGCTTCATTCACTCTTCTCCTGCGCCTTGCTGGCGCTTTTCCTGCGTTTTTTGCCTCCGCTGGAAGGCGGCGGCGGCAATCCACGAAACGCCATGCTCGCCCGGCTCTGCTTGGCCTGATAAATCAGCTCTTGCAGCGTGCCGACCAACGGCTGCATAAAGTCCTGATAGCGGCAGGATTTCTCGCTGATTTGCGTCAGCGTGGCTTCCCAGTTTGCCGTCATATCAGGACGCGCAGCAAGATCCGGCAGCGAGTGAATCAACGCGCGCCCGGTTTCGCTGGAGTGAATATAGCGTCCCTTCTTGTACAGAAACGCCCGCTTGAACAGCAATTCGATGATCCCCGCTCGCGTCGCTTCCGTACCTAAACCATCGGTCGCTCGCAGGATTTTCTTTAGCGCTTTATCTTGTACGAACCGCGCGATGCCGGTCATGGCCGACAACAGGCTGGCGTCGGTAAACGGCCGCGGGGGCTGCGTCTGGCGCTCCACCACTTCACCGCGCTCACACAGCAGCTCATCATCTTTAGCCACCACCGGCAACGGGGCGCCCTCATTTTCCTCGTCGCGTTCCTTGCTGCCCAGCAGCGTGCGCCAACCGGCCTCTGCCAGAAAACGCGCCTTGGCTATGAATTTGCCGCCGGCGATATCCAGCTCGATCACGCATTTGCGGAACACCGCATCCGGACAAAACTGCATCAGATACTGGCGCGCCACCAGCCCATACACGTTCCGTTCATCCTGCGTCAGGTTAATCTTGCCGGCACGGGCGGTAGGAATGATAGCGTGGTGCGCATCGACCTTTTTATCGTCCCAGCAGCGGTTGCGGCGATCGCTGTCGATCACCGGCTGCGGGTACAGTTCAGGCTGGTGCACGCTGATGGCGTTCAGCACCGCGTGGCGGCCGGCGAAATGCTCTTCCGGCAGATAGCGACAGTCGGAACGCGGATAGGTGATCAATTTGTGGGTTTCGTACAGCCGCTGGCAAACGTCCAGCACCTGTTGCGCGCTGAGGTTATAACGCCGGGCCGCTTCGATTTGCAGCGTGGAGAGCGAAAACGGCAGCGGCGCGGTATCTGATTCCCGTTTATCGTTATAAGACGTGACCAGGGCCGGCTGGCCTTCGATGCGCTTGACCACGTGCTCCGCCAACGGCCGGTGCAGCAAACGCCCCTCTTCATCCTGATAAGGCTCGCAGGAGTCGCTGGGTTGCCACAGCGCCACAAAGCGTTCTTCTTTCGGCGTAACGATGTGCGCTTTGACCTCAAAGAAATCTTTCGGCACGAAGTTTTCGATCTCTTCATCGCGCCGCACCACCAATCCCAGCACCGGCGTCTGCACCCTGCCCACCGACAGCACGCCGTCGTAACCGGCGTTGCGGCCCAGCAGCGTATAAGCGCGGGTCATATTGATGCCGTACAGCCAGTCGGCACGCGAACGCGCGAGCGCAGACACGCACAGCGGGATAAAGTCTCGGTTGTCGCGCAGCCGCTCGACCGCGCGCTCCACCGCCTGCGGGTTGAGATCGTTGATCAGACAGCGGCGCACGTTCTGGCGCTTCTCCGCCGTCAAATCCAGGTAGTCCAGCACCTCATCCACCAGCAGTTGCCCTTCGCGATCCGGGTCGCCGGCGTGAACCACTTCATCGGCTTCAAGCAGCAACTTTTTAATGGCGTTGAGCTGTTTACTGACCGAAGGCCGCGGCTGCAACCGCCATTTTTCGGGAATGATCGGCAGATCCGCCAACGACCAGCGCGCATAGCGGCTGTCATAAGCGTCAGGCTGAGCCTGCTCCAACAGGTGGCCGACGCACCAGGTCACCACGTCGTTGTTGCCACAGGCGATATACCCGTCGCCGCGGCGATGCGGCTTGGGCAAGACGTCGGCAATGGCGCGCGCCAAACTCGGTTTCTCGGCTATGAACAGTCGCATTATTCACCGTTTTTCTGGCTGAACGTCATCAAGAATTCTCTTACTTCTGCATAGTTCCCACGGAAGACAATCCGCTGGGCTTTCTTTTCCAACTGATAGCAATACATCGGATCGTAGTACTGCTGCAACAGGGGCGCCAGCCACTCGCGGTGCGCCTCGCCCTGGCCGCTGAGCCGCTGTGTCCGCAGCGCCGCTTCCAGTCGTTGCGTCAGCTGCTGGAAGCGTTCCAGCCCCAGGCGGCGGCGTATGGCGAACAGACCGTGGTGCAGATAGTCGTCGTACTGTCGCCAGCCGTCTTCCACACCATAGGCCTGTTCGAACTGTTCGCGCATGCCGTCGATATATTCCGCCTGCAGACGCGCCAGACGAATGTCGAACGGATCGTCGATCACCGCCACCGGCGCCTGCTGCATCCCATTGAACAGCGGCAGCGGCAGATTGTTGCTGCCGATGATCCGCCCTTCGTCTTCCAGCACCCAACGGCGGCTGCCACCATGCTGTTTTTTCAGCAATAACACAGCCAGACGATTCTCAAAATCGATCTGCGAGCTCTGGCCCGCCAGCGTTCGACCAAAAGATGAACCGCGATGGCGCGCCACGCCTTCCAGATCGACGCCGTCGGCCAGTTCGTTGACCAGCAACGTCTTGCCGCTGCCGGTATTGCCGCCCACCAGGGCCATCGGCAATGCCGCGCTTTGCGCCAGCACGCCGAGCAAATAATTGCGCAGCGCCTTATAACCGCCAATGATACGCGGGTACTCGACGCCGGCCTCATGCAGCCATTGCTGCACCAGCTGCGAGCGCAGCCCGCCGCGGAAGCAGTAAATATAGCCTTCGGGCCGCTCTGCGCAGGCCGCCAGCCAGGCGGCGGTGCGCTGTTCGCGCAGTTTGCCGTTCACTAGGCTGTGGCCGAGCGCGATCGCCGCTTGTTGCCCATGCTGCTTATAGCAGGTGCCGACCGCCTGGCGTTCGCTGTCGATCATCAGCGGCAGATTCAGTGCCTGAGCGAAGGCGCCCTGCTGAAACTCGATCGGTGCGCGCACGTCAATCAGCGGCACGTCCTGCAGGAAAATGCGTTGGTAATCGTCGCTGTCCGCCCTTCCTTGCATGTTGGACACTACGCGACCTCGATCAGCGGCTTATCAGCCGATGCCACATGCAATTCACCGATAGCGTTGAGCGTGATACCGTGCTGTTCGGCAATCGCCAGCACCTGCGCTTCCGCCTCCGGCAATACCGCCAACAGCAAGCCGCCGGAGGTTTGCGGATCGCACAGCAGCTGGCGCTGCAAATCGCTCATCTCGCCCACCAGATGGCCATAGCTGTCGAAGTTGCGCCCGGTGCCGCCCGGCACACAGCCCTCGGCGATATACGCCTCAACGTCCGGCAGTTTCGGCACCCGATCAAACCAGACCGTCGCCTGCAGACCGGAGCCCTGGCATACCTCGCTCAGGTGGCCCAGCAGGCCAAAGCCGGTGATGTCGGTCATCGCTGTGACGCCCGCCACCTCGGCAAAATCAGCACCCGGTTTATTCAGGCGACACATCACTTCAGTCGCCAGGCCCTGATGCTCAGGGCGCAGCTTGCTTTGCTTCTCGGCGGTCGTCAGCACACCGATGCCCAACGGCTTGGTCAGATAAAGTTTTGATCCGGCCTGTGCCGCGCTGTTTTTCTTCACCCGCTCGGTATTGACCACGCCGGTCACCGCCAGGCCGAAAATAGGTTCCGGTGCATCGATAGAATGGCCACCGGCCAGCGCGATCCCCGCCTGCTGGCAGGCGAAACGGCCGCCGTCGATCACCTGCTGCGCCACCTCCGGCGGCAGCTTGGCGATCGGCCAGCCGAGAATGGCGATCGCCATGATCGGTTTGCCGCCCATGGCGTACACGTCGCTGATGGCGTTGGCAGCCGCAATGCGGCCGAAATCGAATGGATCGTCGACGATCGGCATGAAGAAGTCGGTGGTGCTGATGATGCCGACGCCGTTGCCAATGTCGTACACCGCCGCATCGTCGCGGGTTTCATTGCCGACCAGCAGGCGCGGATCGACAAACTTTTCCCGCTCGCTATGCAGGATGGTTTCGAGAACTTTCGGTGAGATTTTGCAGCCGCAGCCAGCGCCATGGCTGTACTGGGTTAAACGGATCGCTGGCGATGTCATAGTCCACTCCCTTCGGTAACGGCACTCAAGATAACATAGGGTAGCGCTTGCCGAGGGGATTGATAAGAGCGGGCCGCCGATAAGCGAACGGCCTGCTCAGAAACCATGCAATTTTGCGGGGTTTGGCGCATTTTCACCGCGCCCCGTTGGAAAAAACTCAGAAATAGCTGACGAAAGGCGTGCTGTCCGGCGGCGTCACCTTGGTGGCAGCCTTCAGCTGCGGCGTCCCCAGATAGAGGAAGCCGACGATCTCGTCCTGCTCGCGGCAACCGAAGGCTTCACGCACCAGCGCATGCTCGGTCCAGGCGCCGGTGCGCCAGATGCCGTTAAAGCCCTGCGCCAGCGCCGCCATCTGCATCGCCTGCACGGCGCAACCGGCGGAAACCACCTGCTCCCAGCGCGGCACTTTGGTCTCTTCCGTGCAGTGCGCGATGACGGTGATGATCAGCGGTGCGCGGAACGGCGCCTTGGTGGCTTTTTCGATCGCCGCCTCGTCCAGCTGATCCTGCTTCGCCGCCGCCTGCAGCAGCTGACTGAAGCGTTCCAGGCCCTGATTCTCGATCATCACGAAACGCCACGGCTGCAGCGCGCCGTGATCGGGTGCACGCAGGCCCGCGTTGATGATATTTTGGCGCACTTCCCCCGCCGGCGCCGGTTCCGCCAGGCGCGAAGCCGAGCGACGATTCAATAAAAGATCCAGAGCATCCATCGTAAACTCCTGATAACAATTTTCATTCCGGCCACGTTAACATAGCTAAACGACGAGTTACAGCCTCGGCGATAGCGTCTGTGTGCCACGATTTAAAGCTGACATTTACCCGGCCGCTCATTAGGATAGCGGAACATTCTCGACTCTTGTTGGAGAGCACATGCGCACATTGTGGCAAATTATTGCCGGCATTTTCCGGTGGACATGGCGTCTGCTGAATTTTATCAGGGAACTGATCCTTAACCTGTTCCTGGTCTTGCTGATCCTGGTTGGGGTCGGCATCTATCTGTCCTTCCAAAGTTCCTCCACCTCGACGGCCCCGGCGCGCGGCGCGCTGCTGGTCGATTTAAGCGGCGTGGTGGTCGATCAGCCTTCGGTAAACAACCGGGTGCGGCAATGGGGCCGCGAACTGTTGGGTGCCTCCAGCAGCCGCCTACAGGAAAACTCGCTGTTCGACGTAGTCGACAGCATCCGCAAGGCCAAAGACGACAAAAACATTACCGGCATGGTGTTGCAGCTGAATGATTTCGTCGGCGCCGATCAGCCGTCGCTGCGCTATATCGGCAAAGCGCTGCGCGAGTTCCGCGACAGCGGCAAACCGATCTTCGCCATCGGCGACAGCTACAACCAGACGCAATACTATCTGGCCAGCTACGCCAACAAGGTCTACCTGTCGCCGCAGGGCGCGGTCGATCTGCACGGTTTCGCCACCAACAACCTGTATTACAAGTCGTTGCTGGACATGCTCAAGGTCACCACCAATATCTTCCGCGTCGGCACCTATAAATCGGCGGTCGAACCGCTGATCCGCGACGATATGTCTCCGGCGGCGCGCGAAGCAGACAGCCGTTGGATTGGCGGCCTGTGGCAGAACTATCTGGAGACCGTCGCGGCCAACCGCCAGCTGACGCCGCAGCAGCTGTTCCCCGGCGCCGCCGGCGTGCTGAGCGGCCTGCAGGCGGCCGGTGGCGACACCGCTCGCTATGCGCTGGACAACAAGCTGGTGGACGAGCTGGCGTCGCGCACCGCGATCGAAAATCAGCTGGTCAAGACCTTCGGCTGGGACAAACAGGTAAACGATTTCAACGCCATCAGCATCTACGACTATCAGCCGAAACCGGACGCGAACCAGGGCGGCAAGATCGCCGTCGTCTTCGCCAACGGCGCCATCATGGACGGCCCGCAGACGCCGGGTAACGTCGGGGGCGACACCACCGCCGCCGAGCTGCGTCAGGCACGTCTGGATCCGGCCATCAAAGCCGTGGTGTTCCGTGTCAACAGCCCTGGCGGCAGCGTCAGCGCGTCCGAAGTGATCCGCTCCGAGCTGGCCGCCGTGCGCGCCGCCGGCAAACCGGTGGTGGTGTCGATGGGCGGCATGGCCGCATCGGGCGGTTACTGGGTCTCGACGCCGGCCGACTACATCATCGCCAGCCCGAGTACGCTGACTGGATCCATCGGCATTTTCGGCATCATCAATACCTACGAGAAAACCCTGGACACGCTGGGCGTGCACACCGACGGCGTGGCGACCTCGCCGCTGGCCGACATCGCGGTCACCAAGGCGTTGCCGCAGGAGTTCTCGCAGATGATGCAGCTGAACATCGAAAACGGGTATAAGAACTTCCTCGATTTGGTTGCCAAATCGCGCAAGATGACCCCGCAGCAGGTCGATCAAATCGCCCAAGGCCACGTCTGGCTCGGCAGCGACGCCAAGGCCAACGGCCTGGTCGATCAGTTGGGCGATTTCGACGACGCGGTGAAGAAAGCCGCTGAGCTGGCGAAGCTGCAGCAGTGGCAGCTTGACTGGTTCGTCGATACCCCGAGCCTGAGCGATATGGTGCTCAGCCAGTTCGGCGTTTCCATTCACGCCATGCTGCCGGCGGCGATTCAGGCCATGCTACCTGCCCCGCTGGCCTCGGTCGCCAATGCGGTGAAAGAGCAGCCGGGTTTGTTCAATAACTTGAACGATCCGCAGAACCGTTACGCGATCTGTCTGACCTGCGGAGAAGTCCGCTAACAAATAATTCTGCAGCCCGGCCATCGCCGGGCTTTTTTTCTGCCGCCATGCCCCTATAATTCAGCCCATCTTATCTTTGTTAAAATCATGACCATGCAAAAGAAATCCATTTACGTCGCCTACACCGGCGGCACCATCGGCATGCAGCGATCCGATCACGGCTATATCCCGGTTTCCGGCCACCTGCAGCGCCAACTGGCGCTGATGCCGGAATTCCATCGGCCGGAAATGCCGGATTTCACCATTCATGAATACGCGCCATTGATTGACTCTTCGGACATGACGCCGGAAGACTGGCAGCACATCGCCGACGACATCAAGCAGAACTACGATCGCTACGACGGCTTCGTGATCCTGCACGGCACCGACACCATGGCGTTCACCGCCTCGGCGCTTTCCTTCATGCTGGAGAACCTGGCTAAGCCGGTGATCGTCACCGGCTCGCAGATTCCGCTGGCGGAGCTGCGCTCCGATGGCCAAACCAATCTGCTGAATGCATTGTACCTGGCAGCCAACCATCCGGTGAACGAAGTCAGCCTGTTCTTCAACAACAAGCTGTTCCGCGGCAACCGCACCACCAAGGCGCACGCCGACGGCTTCGACGCTTTCGCTTCACCCAACCTGCCGCCGCTGCTGGAAGCCGGTATCCACATTCGTCGCCAGCACGGCATCGACAGCCCGACTTGCAACGGCGGGTTACGAGTGCACGACATCACGCCGCAGCCGATCGGCGTGGTCACTATCTATCCGGGCATTTCCGGCGCGGTGGTGCGTAACTTCCTGCTGCAGCCGGTCAAGGCGCTGATCCTGCGTTCCTACGGCGTCGGCAACGCGCCGCAGAAGGCCGAGCTGATCGACGAGTTGCGTGCGGCCTCCGAACGCGGCATCGTGGTGGTCAACCTGACGCAGTGCATCTCCGGGCGCGTCAATATGGAAGGCTACGCCACCGGCAACGCGCTGGCGCACGCCGGGGTTATCAGCGGTTTCGACATGACGGTGGAAGCCGCCCTGACCAAGCTGCACTATCTGTTGAGCCAGCCGCTGACGCCGGAACAAATCCGCGCCCTGATGCAGCAAGATCTGCGCGGCGAGCTGAGCATCAACGGTTAATCGACTGAACTCTGGAGCGGCGATGAAAACGGCCCTGTTGTTGATCGATCTGCAAAACGACTTCTGCCCCGGCGGCGCGCTGGCGGTCACGGCGGGCGACGCCGTCATCCCGGTCGCCAATCAGGCGATCGCCGCCTGCCTGGCGCGGGGAGAGCCGGTGGTGGCCAGCCAGGACTGGCACCCCGCCAATCACCGCAGCTTTGCGGTGAACTCCGATGCGCAGGTCGGCACTCTCGGTGAGCTGGAAGGCCTGCCGCAGGTGTGGTGGCCGGTGCACTGCGTGCAAGGGAGCCACGGCGCCGATTTTCATCCCCAGTTACAGCGGCAACACATCAATGCCGTCTTTCGCAAAGGGCAAGATACGAACATCGACAGCTACAGCGCGTTCTTCGATAACGGCCACCGTGCGCAAACCGAACTCCACGGCTGGCTGCAATCACAGGGCGTCCGGCGGTTAGCTGTCATGGGCCTGGCGACCGACTACTGCGTGAAGTTCAGCGTGCTGGATGCGCTGGCTGCCGGCTATCCGACGCAAGTGATCGTCGACGGCTGCCGCGGCGTGAATCTGCAGCCGGACGACAGTGAGCGAGCGCTGCAGGACATGGCGCGCGCCGGCGCGCAGCTAGTTACCCTGTCACAGTTTCTCGCCAACTAAATCCGCTCGGGCGCCACCGGCGCCCTCTCTGCGCGGCGGCGAAATTATCGACGCTGCTCACAATACCGCCTTTCTTCTTCCCCAACGGCTTGTGACCGGCAGGCGCTTTTGCTGTTATGACTGCGACGCTTTTGGCGTCAATCGGTTATACGCATCCGGGGCCCGCTGAGCCCGGCTTTATTGTGCCCGCCCCTGGCGGTACGGTCGGCCTTGCCGACCACAAGGAGACTGACATGAAAATAACCCGAAAACTGCTGCCTTTGCTGGCGGCGGTGCAATTGGCTATGGCTGGCGCAAGCACGGCCCAGGCGGCCTATCTCTCCGTCGGCTACTTCAACGGCGGCGGCGACGTCACCGCCGGCCCCGGTGGCGATATCGATAAGCTGGACGTCACGCAAATCACCCACCTCAACTATTCGTTCGGCCTGATCTACAACGGCGAGAAAGACGAAACCAATGCGGCGCTGAAAGACCCCGCTCGCCGCCACCAGATCTACCTGTCGCCGAAAGTCACGGCCGATCTGCAACGGCTGCCGGTGCTGCGCAAACAGAACCCCGAGCTGAAAGTGCTGCTGTCGGTCGGTGGCTGGGGCGCACGCGGTTTCTCCGCCGCCGCCGCTACCGCGGAAAACCGGGCGATATTCATTCGCTCCGCGCAGCAGGTGATCGCACAGTACCGGCTGGATGGGATCGATCTGGACTGGGAATACCCGGTGAACGGCGCCTGGGGGCTGGTGGAAAGCCAACCGGCGGATCGCGATAACTTCACCCTGCTGCTGAAAGAGCTTCACCAAGCACTGGGGCAAGGCAAGCTGTTAACCATCGCCGTCGGGGCCAACGTCAAAAGCCCACAGGAATGGGTCGATGTGAAAAATATTGCGCCCTACCTCAATTACATCAATCTGATGACTTACGACATGGCTTACGGCACGCAGTACTTCAATGCCAACCTGTACGATTCAACGCGTTGGCCAACCGTAGCCGCCGCCGATCGCTACAGCGCCGATAACGTGGTAAAGCATTATCTGGCCGCCGGTCTGAAACCGGCACAGATGAACCTGGGCATCGGTTTCTACGGCCGGGTGCCGAAACGGGCGACCGAGGCGGGCATCGACTGGGACAAACCGGACGCCGCCAAGCATCCGGTGACGCAGCCTGACTTCAGCGCGCGCGAAACCGCCCTGTTCAACGCGCTGGGGCTGGATCTCAGCAAAGACACTTACTTTAAATACCACGATATCGTCAGCAAATTGCTCAACGATCCGCAGCATCGTTTTCGCGAACACTGGGATGACGACGCCAAGGTACCTTACCTGACGCTGCAATCCGCCGAAGGCAAACCCTTGTTCGCTATCTCCTACGAGAACCCGCGTTCGGTGGCCATCAAGGCCGAGTACATCAAAAGCCAGGGATTGGGAGGGGCGATGTTCTGGGAGTATGGCGCGGACGACAACAACCGGCTGGCGCAGCAGCTGGCGGAATCGCTGGGCATAAAGGGCGAAAAACGGTGAATCGACGGGGCGATGGCGGCATCGCCCCGCTTTAGGGCAACCTTACTGCGGTTTGAGTTTGGCCAGCGGCTCGGCAACGAACTGCTGTTTCAGCTCTTGCTTGCTCTTCATCACGATCTGCCCGTCGGTGCCGATGCTCATGTGCTGCGGATCGACGTTGTTCATCGACTGCCACAGCATCACCGCCTGCAGGCTGTTTTCTTTTTGCTCCGGCGTCAGCGCCACGCCGTCCGGCCATTTACCCAGCTCAACCGCCAGTACCAGGCGCTGGTATATCTCGGGCGTCATCGCCGCAATCAGATCTTTCACGTCCATCAGAGCCCTTCTCGCTTACGGATGAATAATTAGCTGAATCGATTTTGTTAGTTAAATTACCACTTAACCGGCCGTTTGGTCGCCATTTTCGCCATCGGTGAAACTCAGCGAGGCGGAGTTGACGCAGTAGCGGTCGCCTGTCGGCTGCGGGCCATCGGGGAAAACGTGCCCCAGGTGCGCGTCGCAGTGGCCGCAGCGGATTTCAACACGATGCATATTATGCGAATTATCATCAAGATAGCGGATTGCATCGGCGGAAACCGGCTCATAAAAACTCGGCCAACCGCAGCCGGAATCGTATTTGGTTTCGGAATAGAACAGCGGCTGGTTGCAGCACAGGCAATGGTACACGCCCTCGCGCTTGTTGTGCAGCAATTTGCCGCTGAACGGCGCTTCAGTACCACGCTGTTGCGTCACATAACGTTGGATTTCATTCAGTTCCGTGACCGGATGACCGGGGGTTGTCTCTTTAGCCATTTGTGCTTATCTCTGAATGTGGATAATGTCAACGAAAACAATGATTAATAATAACAAAAAATTAACACCGCTGCAGGGGTTTTTGGCCTAAACTGTAGCCCATAAAGGCTACGTCACGATGATATGTGATAGCGATCACACATCTTGCGTATGCTGACTTTATACTTGGCGGCTTGTCCCCATATAACGGATGAGGCCAAGCGCAAATGGACTGTGCAATAAGCGTGCAAAACCACCCTTCTGGTTTGACTTGCCGCAAGAATTGACACGATTCCGCTTGACGCTGGGTAAGGTTTTTGTAATTTTACAACCAACCTTTTATTCACTAACAAATAGCTGGTGGAATATATGACTATCAAAGTAGGTATCAACGGTTTTGGCCGTATCGGTCGCATTGTTTTCCGTGCTGCTCAAGAGCGTTCTGACATCGAGATCGTTGCAATCAACGACCTGTTGGACGCAGAGTACATGGCTTACATGCTGAAGTATGACTCTACTCACGGCCGTTTCAACGGTACGGTAGAAGTTAAAGACGGCCACCTGGTTGTTAACGGCAAAACCATCCGTGTTACCGCAGAGAAAGACCCGGCTAACCTGAAGTGGAACGAAGTAGGCGTTGACGTGGTTGCTGAAGCGACCGGTATCTTCCTGACCGACGAAACCGCGCGTAAACACATCACCGCCGGCGCTAAAAAAGTGGTTCTGACTGGCCCATCCAAAGATGCGACCCCAATGTTCGTGCGCGGCGCTAACTTTGACAAATATGCCGGCCAGGACATCGTGTCCAACGCCTCTTGCACCACCAACTGCCTGGCGCCACTGGCTAAAGTCATCAACGACAACTTCGGTATCGTTGAAGGTCTGATGACCACCGTTCACGCGACCACCGCTACTCAGAAAACCGTTGATGGCCCGTCCCACAAAGACTGGCGCGGCGGCCGCGGCGCATCCCAAAACATCATCCCTTCTTCTACCGGCGCAGCGAAAGCGGTTGGCGTGGTTCTGCCAGAGCTGAAAGGCAAACTGACCGGTATGGCGTTCCGCGTACCGACGCCTAACGTATCCGTTGTTGACCTGACCGTACGTCTGGAAAAAGCGGCTACCTACGAAGAAATCAAGAAAGCCATCAAAGACGCCGCTGAAGGTTCTATGAAAGGCGTTCTGGGCTACGTTGAAGACGACGTGGTTTCCACCGATTTCAACGGCGAAGTGCTGACTTCCGTGTTCGATGCCAAAGCCGGTATCGCACTGAACGACAACTTCGTGAAGCTGGTTTCCTGGTACGACAACGAAACCGGTTATTCCAACAAGGTTTTGGATCTGATCGCTCACATCTCCAAGTAATGGCATGATGTTAAGCTGATAATGAGGGCGACATTTTTGTCGCCCTTTTTTATTTGTCTCTCCGGCAAACAATAGGTCATGAAATGAACGAGAAAATTTTCACCCTGCCCGTTTCCGAACAGATTTCACCTTACATCAGCCAACGTCAGCTCGATGAGCTGGGCGTGGTGGTGGTCTCGCACCCGAAAGTGCGCGCGGCCGTCGCGCTGCAGGGCGCCCATTTGCTGGCCTGGCAGCCCAGCGGTGAGCAGCCGGTAATTTGGCTCAGCAACAATACCCCGTTTGCCAAAGGCAAGGCCATCCGCGGTGGGGTACCGATCTGCTGGCCGTGGTTCGGTCCAGTGGCGCAACCTTCCCACGGCTTTGCCCGTAACCAGCCCTGGAGCCTGACGGCGCACGATGAAGATGACAACGGCGTCATTCTGACCTTCACGCTGAAAGACAATGAGCAGACCCGAAAACTGTGGCCGCACGCCTTCACGCTGATTGCCCGCTTCAAACTGGGTGCAGAGTGCGAGATCGAACTGGAATCGCACGGCGATTATCAGGCCACGGCGGCGCTACATAGCTACTTCCAGGTCGGCGACATCGAACGGGTCAGCGTGGCGGGTCTGGGCGAGCCTTATATCGACAAGGTGGCGGGCGGTGCAGAGGCACGTCAGGCAGGTGAAGTGACCTTCGTCGGCCAAACCGACCGTGTCTATACTCGCCCGGAGGCCTTCAGCCAGATCCGCGATCCGGCGCTCGCACGCACCATCGAGGTTCACCACCATCATATGAGCGACGTCATCGCCTGGAACCCCGGCGCAGAACTCTCCTGCAGCATGGGGGATATGCCGAACGACGGTTACAAGACCATGGTTTGTATCGAGACCGGGCGCGTCAGCAAACCGCTGATCGCCGCCGGCGAGCAACCCGCCCGTTTGGGAGTCACCTTCCGCAGCCGTAAAAAAGCCTGAGGGATCGTGCGCGGCAGCGCACTGCAGATGTGCAAAAGGGGCGCTTGCGCCCCTTTTTAATGCACGCCATGCACGATAATCGTGCAATGCGTGATTAGAAGGTGTAGCTCACACCCGTCATCAACAAACCGGTGTAGGATTTATCCACCATCGGACTGTCTTTTACTTCATCCGACAGCTTCACATAGCGGCCGACGAAGAAAGCGTTCCAGCTCTTGTTGATCTGGTAATTGGCGCTCAGCTCGAGATACGGTGCCCAGCTATCGCCTGGGGTGTAGCTATCCAGGCCGCTGCGGCGGGATTCATTGGCGCTGACGCCGTAGTAATATTTGTTCTGGTTCTTGCTGTTCCACATTACGCCCACGCCCGGGACCAGCGTCAATGCGTCCAGATCAAACTTGTACAGGTAAGCCACATCGCCCACCAGCCCGTTGCTGTTGTTCAGCGTGTCGCCGGTGAAAGTAGTACGGATAGTGCCCCACTCCGCGTTGTGCGAATAGGCCAGGCCGGCCATCAGCGTGCCGCGACGCTTGTCGAGGCGCTTCATGCGATCGTCGTCGCTGTCGCCCGGACGGTAGCCCCATGGCGTGTAGTAACCCATGATGCTCAGCTGGTTTTCTTGATCTTTCCACAGGTAGTAACCGGCGGTCAGAGTACGGAAGTAGAAGTCATCACCTTCATAGTCGATGACGGGCACCGGATAAACGCGGTCCTGATAACCGCGATACGCGTCCGGGCTAACCAGCGCGGCAGCGCCAAGTGACCAGGTCCCCGCCTGAGCACTTTGCGCACAAACCATTGCGGAAGCGATAATTGCTAGCGTTTTGAGTTTTGAAATCTTCACTGGTTCTTTTTCCATAAATTACAGGGTTAATAGCCGCAATAGTTTATGTGAAAATTTAGTTGCGCGCCTAATCTTTACAATAGAAAACGACCAAGATCGAATAACTTATAGCGGAATTATGAATTAATCATGGCGGATCGATGACGTTTTATCCCGCAGGCCGCGCCAGACAAGGCATTTGGCTAACACGGTAATAACTGAGTCATTGATATGACTTAAAAAAAGCTTTTTCTGCGGCAGGAAATTTTCCGGCAAGCAAACTAAGCTTAAATCAGAAGGCGAATTTATCCTGGGCCCAGTGGCATACAGCGCAACTCGCGATAATAAGCGCACCAAGTTGGCATACGGGTTGCTGTACTCAGGCGTATTCTCATCTTCCGGGGGCCAGAACACTATCACACGCTCTCTTTAACCTGTGCTAATAACGAAAGGACGGGCATCATGAACATATTTGACCACTATCGCCAGCGCTACGAAGCTGCCAAGGACGAAGAGTTCACACTGCAGGAATTTCTTACCATTTGCCGGCAAGATCGCAGTGCCTATGCCAACGCGGCCGAACGTCTGCTGATGGCTATCGGTGAACCTGTGATGGTCGACACTGCGCTAGAATCACGCCTGTCGCGCCTGTTCTCCAATCGCGTGATCGCACGCTATCCGGCCTTCGAGGAATTCTATGGCATGGAAGAGGCCATCGAACAGATCGTCTCTTACCTGAAACACGCCGCGCAGGGCCTGGAAGAGAAGAAACAGATCCTTTACCTGCTGGGCCCGGTGGGCGGCGGTAAGTCTTCGCTGGCAGAACGTCTTAAGGCGTTGATGCAGCGCGTGCCCATCTACACCCTCAGCGCCAACGGCGAGCGCAGCCCGGTCAACGATCATCCGCTGTGCCTGTTCAACCCGCAGGAAGATGCCTCGATCCTGGAGAAAGAGTTCAACATCCCGAGTCGCTACCTCGGCACTATCATGTCGCCGTGGGCGGCGAAACGCCTGCATGAGTTCGGCGGCGACATCACCAAATTTAAAGTCGTGAAGGTGCGCCCTTCCATTCTGGAACAGATCGCCATCGCCAAAACCGAACCGGGCGATGAAAACAACCAGGACATCTCGGCGCTGGTCGGTAAAGTGGATATCCGTAAACTGGAGAACCACGCGCAGAACGATCCGGACGCTTACGGTTACTCCGGCGCCCTGTGCCGCGCCAACCAGGGGATTATGGAGTTCGTCGAGATGTTCAAAGCGCCGATCAAGGTGCTGCATCCGCTGCTGACCGCGACCCAGGAAGGCAACTACAACGGCACTGAAGGCATCTCCGCCCTGCCGTTCAGCGGCATTATTCTGGCGCACTCCAACGAATCCGAGTGGGTGACCTTCCGCAACAACAAGAACAACGAAGCGTTCCTCGACCGCGTGTACATCGTCAAAGTACCTTACTGCCTGCGCGTGTCTGAAGAGATCAAAATTTACGACAAGCTGCTGGATCACAGTGAGCTGACCCACGCGCCTTGCGCACCGGGCACCCTCGAAACATTGGCGCGGTTCAGCGTGCTGTCGCGGTTGAAAGAGCCGGAAAACTCGAGCATTTACTCGAAAATGCGCGTGTATGACGGCGAAAGTCTCAAGGATACCGATCCGAAAGCCAAGTCCTATCAGGAGTACCGCGACTACGCTGGGGTTGACGAAGGCATGAACGGCCTCTCCACCCGTTTCGCCTTTAAAATCCTCTCGCGGGTATTCAACTTCGATCACGCTGAGGTGGCGGCCAACCCGGTACACCTGTTCTATGTGCTGGAGCAGCAGATCGAACGCGAACAGTTCCCGCAGGATTTGGCCGAGAAATACCTGGAACACCTGAAAGGCTATCTGATCCCGAAATACGCCGAGTTTATCGGCAAAGAGATCCAGACCGCCTATCTGGAATCCTACTCGGAATACGGACAGAACATTTTTGACCGTTATGTGACCTACGCGGACTTCTGGATCCAGGATCAGGAGTATCGCGATCCTGATACCGGCCAGCTGTTCGATCGTGAGTCTTTGAACGCCGAACTGGAAAAAATTGAAAAACCGGCCGGTATCAGCAACCCGAAAGATTTCCGTAACGAAATCGTGAACTTCGTGCTGCGCGCTCGCGCCAACAACAACGGCCGCAATCCGAACTGGACCAGCTACGAGAAGCTGCGCACCGTGATCGAGAAAAAAATGTTCTCCAATACCGAAGAGCTGTTGCCGGTGATTTCGTTCAACGCCAAAACGTCGACGGACGAGCAGAAAAAACACGACGACTTCGTCGACCGCATGATGGAGAAAGGCTATACCCGCAAGCAGGTGCGCCTGCTGTGTGAATGGTATCTGCGGGTCAGAAAATCCTCATAACGCCTCAGGTAAGCGGCATTATCAGGGCCATGTCCACAGTCATGGACGTTGCAGCGCAGCCCACGGAGGGGCTGGCACATTGCGCTGCCGCGACCGGGACATGAAGAGTTGGCAACGTCGTTTGGGGGAAGTATGGCCTATTTCATTGACCGACGGCTGAACGGCAAAAACAAGAGCATGGTGAACCGCCAGCGCTTCTTGCGCCGTTACAAGTCGCAAATCAAACAGTCGATTGCCGAAGCCATCAACAAGCGTTCGGTCACCGACGTAGACAGCGGGGAGTCGGTCTCCATCCCCACTGACGATATCAACGAACCGATGTTTCATCAGGGGCGCGGCGGCACTCGCCATCGCGTTCACCCGGGCAATGACCACTTCGTGCAGAACGATCGCGTTGAGCGGCCTCAGGGTGGCGCAGGCGGTGGCGGCGGCCAAGGGAACGCCAGTCAGGACGGTGAGGGCCAGGATGAATTCGTCTTCCAGATATCCAAAGATGAGTATCTCGATCTTTTGTTCGAGGATCTCGCCCTGCCCAACTTGAAGAAGAATCAGTACAAGCAATTGACCGAGTTCAAAACCCATCGCGCCGGCTATACCGCCAACGGCGTGCCGGCCAACATCAGCGTCGTGCGTTCGCTGCAGAACTCGCTGGCGCGGCGTACCGCCATGACCGCCGGTAAAAGACGCGCGTTGCACGAGTTGGAAGACGCGCTGACCCAGTTGGAAAACACCGAACCCGTGCAATTGCTGGAAGAGGAGCGGCTGCGCAAAGAAATTGCCGAACTGCGCAAGAAAATCGAAAGCGTGCCGTTTATCGATACCTTCGACCTGCGCTACAAAAACTATGAGCGCCGGCCGGAGCCCTCGAGCCAGGCGGTGATGTTCTGCCTGATGGACGTGTCCGGTTCGATGGATCAGGCGACCAAAGACATGGCCAAGCGTTTTTACATTCTGCTTTATCTGTTCCTGAGCCGAACCTACAAAAACGTTGAGGTGGTCTATATTCGCCATCACACCCAGGCAAAAGAGGTGGATGAACAGGAGTTCTTCTATTCACAGGAAACCGGCGGCACCATCGTCTCCAGTGCGCTGAAATTGATGAACGACGTCGTCGAAGAACGTTATGACCCGGCGCAATGGAATATCTACGCCGCGCAAGCCTCGGACGGCGACAACTGGGCCGACGATTCACCGCTGTGCCATGAACTGTTGGCGAAGAAGATCCTGCCGATGGTGCGTTATTATAGCTACATAGAGATCACTCGCCGCGCTCACCAAACGCTGTGGCGTGAATATGAGGATCTGCAGGCGAAGTTCGACAACTTCGCCATGCAGCATATCCGCGAACCGGACGATATCTATCCGGTATTCCGCGAACTGTTTCGCAAGCAGACCGTGTGAATAACATCGCATGAATGTCACCACAGCCGGAAAACGCCGTTTTCCGGCTGTTTCTTTTCCGCATTATATTTACATCATCCGTGTTTGTTTTTTACACAATAACAATGTCAATAATAAGTCGCGTTCCCCAGAACGACCCTCTCTATTATTTGTTCTTCTGAGGTTATTCCTAAACATTCGCCTCCACGTCCACACGGCTTGATAGGAATATTCCCATTCAGTTATCGTTATCCCATCGCTTAAGACCTTTCCTAAGCGAAATTTGCCTCATTTTATTTTTCTATGGCTTCTCAGCCCGCTGCGGCGGGCATCTACCTGTCAGCAGGTTAAACATCATGATCGACTACACCCTCTATGGCCTCAACAAACACGACGTTGATGAATACCATAAGCAAATATGCTGCCTGCTCGGCAAAAACGTGCTTCTGGTGCTGACCGCCAACAAGCCGATAACCAAACAGAACCTGCTCGCCAGCCTTATCCAGGAGATAGAAAAACAGCCCGATGATTATTTTCAGAGGCTGCATCGTGCGGCAATAGAAATGATCGGGGTTAACGGGCGTTAAGGCGATATGCGTAAGGCAGACATCTACGCCATTATTGCCACCGCCGTCGTGCTGATGATGCTGTTAATCATTAATATCGATAGCGATATCAGCGTTTATCCTTAATGGGCCCCTATTACGCCGGCTCTTTAGCCCGGCGTAATAGGCAGCGGAGGAATAGTCTGTCACCTTTTATTCCGAAGAACCTTTCGGCTCTTGCTTTATTGCGAACCGGCCGCTTCGTCAATCAAACTCGCCACCTCCTCGGCGTGAGAGACCAGCGAGGCGTGGCTGGCATTGAGTACCATCACTTTCTTAGGCTGCAGCCGCTGCGCCATACGTCGCTGATTCTCCGGGGCTATCATGCGATCGTCGCTGGAGAGTTGATACCATGACGGTTTATGTTTCCAGGCAGGTTCACCGAGGGTGTTACCAAAGGTATCAGCCAGCGGAGCCTTCTGCGTCACCGCCATCACCAGCGCCTCGTCGGCGGTCAGATCCTGGCAAAAGCTTTCGTGAAACTTGTCGGTTTTGATCCACAGATAACCGTCGCTGTCCGGGGTCAAATTCTCGACTGCCGCAGGAGGATGCGCTTGCGTAATATCGCCGGCACTTTCACCGGCATCCGGCGCAAACGCGGCGATGTAGACCAGGCCAACCACGTTAGGCTGGTTGCCCATTTCCGTGATCACGGCACCACCGTAAGAGTGCCCTACCAACACTACCGGTCCCGCTTGCTGCGCGACCATCTTACGCGTACGTTCCGCATCCTCAGCCAACGAGGTCAACGGCATTTCTACCGCATGAATCGCCGAATAGCCCCTGCGTGACAACTCGATGATAACCTTACTCCAGTGCGCGGCGCCGCCCCAGAATCCATGTACCAGCACGATAGTGGGTTTTGTGCTCATTGCCGACTCCTCATCTCATAGGAAAGCGCCGTAGACAGATGAACGGCCCCCCTTAAGAGACACGCCTGGCTGCCTTCGACGTCACACAGTCCCTATTTTATATAGTCAGCCCCACAGCGTTCAGCAATAGCTACGACGAGTTAACGCCCCCTGCTTTTCCGGCGTCGCCACGGCCTATCGACGCGGCTTACGCCGCAATGCCAGAGAAAAAAACGGGATTAAAACTAGGATTTTTACCCATGGCGATCTAAAATTTCGCGCAAAAACAAAGAGAAGTAAATTTGACTCACGGGAAAAGGAATGAAGTTGTGAAGGAAATGATCTCCATCGTTTTTATGGCATGCCTGCTGGCGCTGCTGTTTTCGTGGCTGTTCGTCTACGGTCTTAACATTCATTAAACCTACAACGACAACAATCCCTCTTCCCGACTCGTCAGCGGCGCATCGTTACGATGCGCTAAAACCGACGCTTAAAGGGCTCGCGAACGGACAACGGCACTTCACCTCAGCCTTTTGCCGCAAATACATCATTAATCTTTATGAATTATAGACTCATCGCGTTTCCCCCCTCACAGGCCCTTTTATTGCTCAGCGGAGTTCCTCCAAAACGATGGCTTGCCTGACGCAGAATATTACCGGTAACTATGCTGTTGATTTCTTTTGGTAATAAACGTAAAGCCGTTAATAACCCCACGTTCTTTATAGAAATGAATTATGCGTCCTTATGAATAAAGGTTTGAATAAACGGCCTTTGGTCATTGATTATCCCCCGCCAAGCTCCTAGAATTCGCGCGTAAAAATACAATTGGGATCGGGTTTCATGTCGCCGCTGTGGGTTGCAACGCAATACTGTTATTTTATTGGTCTTTTAGTTTCTATGGTTTTCACCTACCTGGTTAGCCGGGACACCGTCAAAATTCGCTGTATCAGCGCAGTGACCATCGGGTTAACCTGGCCGTTGAGCCTGCCGGTCGTGTTGCTGTTTTCGCTGTTCTAACGCCCCCCATGCCGCGCGGTTGCTTTTAAGCAATCGTGTTAATGAAATGAGGCTGACCACCGACGTCGTGGTTTTGGGCGAGGGATAAAAAAACGCCAGCGCAAGGCTGGCATGAAAACTGGAAGCAATGTGAGCAATGTCGTGCCGGATCGGGGGGCACAGAAGGAGACAACCCTTTTCCCCTCACCGGCGAAACAAATGATAATACGTCTCATTATTGAATGTAAAGTCATTTCCCCACGCAACTTTTTCCCTTTGGAAAACTATCAGCCGCGCGGCGCTCGCCAGCGCTGATACAGTCGCCCTCCCCCCCACACCAGCAGCCAGAGCAAAACATTGAACCCCAACCATAGCATCAGCAAATAGAAGAAAGTCTGATAGCTGGGTATGCCCCGATCGGCCAAAAACGGGTTAAAGTGAAAAAATTTGACGATCGCGAACGGATTAAGATTGAAACGGTTGAACACGGCCGTCGTCAACAACGGTGGCAACAGTGTGTAAAATGTCAGGCTGAACAGCAGCAGGATTTTTGTGCCAGAAGTGTTTTTATAATCTCTCATATCAATGTATTACGTCTTCCATTGTGGCGGGAAAACCGCCAGACATTCGCACGCTAATCGACCCCGCAAGCGCCAAAGAGTTCCAGGTCAACGCGGAAATAAAGCCGTTCATGCGTTTAATTGTCATTTAGCGCACGGGTGATATATACCCAGTGGATTTAAAATTACGATGTCGCCGCGTCGTCTTCAACCGCAGCGTTTGCATGGCATCATCAGGAGGCATTAATGAAACCGGACGCACTCTCCCTGCCGCCGAACCCGAAAAAGCTCAAAGTCATCTACGGCTGGTATATTTACGTGATCTATATCCTGCTGGTTTTCAACATTTACATGGCGGTCTACAACGTCTGCGTTCGGCATCCGATCGAAGCCCCGCTACTGTCGCTTTTTCACAGCCTGTTCATCGCGTTGATGCTGCAGCAGGTACTCAGGAAGAACGTCGTTTTCGCCTGGATCTTGCTGAGCTATTTTATTCTGATGCGCCTCTATTACGCCAATGTGCTGCATGTCGAGTTCACGCTGGTGAGCCGCGGCCTGGTGCTGCTGATTCTGACGCTGCTGCTGACCGGCGGCGTGGCCGTCGGGCAGTTGGCCACGCCGCCGCAGCGACATGACTGGCTGGCGCGGCTGGGCTGGCGGCAATGGGGAGCGCTCATGGCGCTGGCGGCCATCCTGACCCCGTTGATTACCACCGACTATCTGGGGTAAACAGACTGCTACTTAGGGATATGAGGTTCGGAAATGTCTACGACGCGGCATATTTTAGTGAAGTTGCCCGCCTTCTCACAGATCTTGTCCGTGACGAACATGCTAAGGTAGCCCAGCAACAGCAAGTAGCCGACCATGCACAGAATAAAGATAAGCGTTCTCACCGATAACGACCAACCTGATAAGAGTATCCCGAGCATCATAACCTGAACGCGGCGCTTTAAAAGGATTTCATGTGCGCATCGGCCCGCATCGGCGCACGTTCTGTAGTAATATTAAGCCACCACGCCTACCACCGGAAACGCCGATGCACCATCTGATGTTAGACATTGAAACCCTGGACACAAAACCCAGCGCCGTCATTCTGGTGGTTGCGGCGGTGTTTTTCGATCCCCAAACCGGGGAACTGGGCGCCGAATTCGAAGCCGCCGTCAGTTGCCAGAAAGAGCAACCGGGCCGTACCATCAGCCTGGATACGGTTGCCTGGTGGGCGAAACAGTCCGACGAAGCGCGCAAACAGGCCTTCGGCGGCACCGAGAGCCTGAAACGCGTGTTGAGCAGCCTCAGCCGCTTTATCCATATGAACAGCACCGATACGGTGAAAGTCTGGGGCAACGGCAAAGAGTTCGACTGTGCGATCCTCGAACACGCCTTCCAGCAGCTGGAAATGCCCTGCCCGTGGAAATTCTGGGATACTCAGGACGTGCGCACGGTGATCACGTTGGCAGAACTTCACGGCTTTAACCCCAAAAAGACACGCCCGTTCGAAGGCATGCCGCACCGTGCGTTGGATGATGCTCGCCACCAGGCCCGTTACGTGGCCGATGCCGTCTCGGCGCTCTATTACCGCCAGGGGGCGTAGCGCTGACCCGCTTTGCCCCTTTTCATTTGTCGCCGGAGTCTCTACTCTAGCCCTCTTTGTCACTCGGACGTGCCTTTCCTGTTATGCAAAAGTTTCTGTTTATGCTTCTCAGCCTGGTGCTGCTCGGCCCATTAGGCATCGATCTTTACCTGCCGACCATTCCCGCCATTGCCGTCGGCCTGGGCAGCAGCGAAGCGCTGATCCAATCCACCATTTCACTGTTTATTCTGGTGCTCGGCCTCGGCCAGGTCATCGCCGGCCCGCTGGTGGATAACTATGGCCGCAAGCCGGTGGCGCTGGCCGGCATTATCCTCTACATGATCGGCGCCGCGATGGCGGCGCTGGCTACCAGCCCGACGCTTTTCATCGCTTCGCGTCTGCTGCAAGGGGTGGCGGTTTGCTGCACCGCCGTCGTCGCCTTCAGCGGCGTGCGCGACCGCCTGAATGGTGACGACGCTGCCCGCGCCTTCGGCTTTCTCAATGGCACGCTGAACATCATCCCCGCGCTGGCGCCGCTGCTCGGCGGCCTGCTCGCCGAAGCCTTCGGCTGGCGAGCCCCTTTCTGGTTCCTGGTCGGTTATGCGCTGCTGGTGTTGGTGCTCATCGCGCTGCGCCTGCCGGAAACCCGCCCTGCCGACACCGTCCCGGTCAAGGGGCTGCCGGTACGCCAATATGCGCGCATCCTCAGCGAACGGCGTTTCCTTTCCTTTGCGGTAGTGAACTCCGGGGCGATGGGCATGGCGCTGACCTACGTTTCCCTGGCACCGAACGTGCTAATGGGCACCGCCGGCCTGACCCCGCTGCAATTTTCGCTGGTGTTCGGCGCCAACGGTTTCTGGATCATGCTGGTCAGCTTCTTCGCCAACCGCATCATCCACAAGGTAGGCCGTCCGGTTTGCCTGGCGACCGGCGGCATTTTGATGGGGCTGGGCTGTCTGGGGTTGCTGCTGGGCGTCATGCTGCTGCCCGCGGCGGCGCAAGCGCACTGGCTGGCGTATATGCTGCCGGTCGCCAGCGCCTGCGCCGGGTTGGCGTTCGTGATGGGTCCGGCCACCAGCTACGCGTTGGAGCCGTACTCCAATGAGGCAGGCGTCGCGTCCGCGCTGGTCGGTTTCGTACAGATGGCCGGCGGTGCCGCACTGGGGCTGGTGGCGATGGCGTTGCCGTTGCAGCCGAAGTTGTCGCTGGCATTGGTCATGCTGGCGGGCTGCCTGCTGGCGCTGCACGCACGGCGGCTCAGCAAGCAGATTAAAGGGCAGATAAAAAAAGTCGCCTGAGCCGCGGCTCAGGCTTCGGTGACGACCGGCACCCGCGCCGCTAACGCCGACAGCAGCTCATAACCCAACGTTCCTGCCGCCGTGGCCACCTCGTCCACCGGCAGGCGTTTCCCCCACAGCTCCACGTCGGCGCCCAATTCGACTTGTGGACAGGGCGTCAGATCCACCGCCAGCATATCCATCGACACCGTTCCCAGGGTGCGCGTCAGCACGCCGTCAACCCACACCGGCGTACCGGTCGGCGCATGACGCGGATAGCCGTCGGCGTAACCGCAGGCCACCACGCCGATACGCTGCGTGCCGGCGGCGCTGTAACGGCCGCCGTACCCCACGCGATCGCCAGACTTCAGTTGCTGAATGCCGATGATCTCGCTGCTCAGCGTCATCGCCGGCTGCAGCCCCGTCCCCGCAACATCATTCCAGCAACCGCTCGGCGAAGCGCCATAGAGAACAATCCCAGGGCGGACCCAACTGCCGTGGGTCGAAGGGTGCCACAGCGTGGCGGCCGAGTTGGCCAGGCAGCGCGGCAACGGTATATCGACTGCCGCTGCCTCGATAGTGGCCATCTGCTGGGCCACGCCTTCCGGGCCGTCGGCGGTGGCGAAATGGCTCATCAGCGTAAGCTCGCCGATATTGGCAACCGCCTGCGCCCTGCGCCACACCTCATGCAGCCGATCGGGTGCGAACCCCAACCGATTCATGCCGCTGTTCACTTTCAGATAGACATTGAGCGGCGCGTTCAGCGTGGCGTCGGCGATCGCCGCCAGCTGCCAGTCGCTGTGCACCGCCGTCGTCAGGCGATAACGGTCGAGCAACGCCAGATCCTGCGGCTGGAAGAATCCCTCCAGCAGAAGAATCGGCCCTCGCCAACCCGACTCGCGCAGCAGCACCGCTTCGGCCAGATCCAGCATGGCGAAGCCGTCGGTTTGCGCCATGCTGCGCCAAACGTGTTTGATGCCGTGGCCATAGGCGTTGGCCTTGACCACCGCCCAAACTTTGGCGCCGGGAGCGAAACGGCGCACCACCTGCAGGTTATTTTCAATCGCGCCGAGATGCATCGTGGCGGTTATCGGACGGGGCATCGGTTCTCCTTGGGGCAGCGTACAGCGGCCACGCGCGCCTGCGCGTGGCCGGAAAAGTCTATGACAGCGTCGACGACTAACGTGCGGGATGCACGTCGTTCAGCGGAACCGCGTGTTGCTGGCGAAACCCGGCGCTGTAACGCGCCACCGCCAGGTCATCGGAAGGGATCGCCGGCGTAATGCCGGACATCAGATCGGACAACAACTGCCCGGAGCCGCAGGCCATCGTCCAGCCCAACGTACCATGCCCGGTATTGAGATACAGGTTCTTCAGCGAAGTGCGGCCGACAATTGGCGTGCCGTCCGGCGTCATCGGCCGCAGGCCGGTCCAGAACGTCGCCTCTTCCACTCTGCCGCCGTTCGGGTAGAGATCGCGCACCACCATCTCCAGCGTTTCGCGCCGTTTTTGCTCCAACTGGGTATTGAAACCGACGATCTCCGCCATGCCGCCGACGCGAATGCGCTGGTCAAAACGCGTGATGGCGATTTTATACGTCTCATCCAATACCGTAGAGAACGGCGCCGCCGCTTCGTCGGTGATAGGAATGGTCAACGAATAGCCCTTCAGCGGGTAAACCGGAATGGACACCAGGCCGCGCAGCAGCGCCGTGGAGTACGAGCCGAACGCCACCACATAGCTGTCGGCCTTAAACACTTCCTCGCCGCACTGGACGCCGGCGATCTTGTCGCCTTCAACCAGCAGACGATCGACGCCGCGGTTGAACAGGAAGGTTACGCCCGCCTGCTCTGCCATCTTCGCCAACTGTTGCGTAAACAGCTGGCAATCGCCGGTCTCGTCGTTCGGCAACTGCAGGCCGCCGGTCAGCTTGTGCGCCACCTGCGCCAACGCCGGCTCGACGCTACCGAGTTGGCCGGCTTCCAGCAATCGGTAAGGCACGCCGGCATCTTCCAATACCGCAATGTCTTTCGCGGCGTTTTCGAACTGTTGTTGAGTGCGGAACAGCTGCAGCGTGCCGCCCTGGCGACCTTCGTACTGGATACCGGTTTCCTGACGCAGCGCCTTGATACAATCGCGGCTGTATTCCGCCAGACGTACCATGCGGCCTTTGTTGGTCATGTAGTGTTCGGTGTTGCAGTTTTTCAGCATCTGCCACATCCAGTTCAGCTGGAAGCTGCTGCCATCGAGACGGATGGCCAGCGGCGCATGGCGCTGGAACATCCACTTGATGGCCTTAAGCGGCACGCCCGGCGCCGCCCAGGGTGCGGCATAGCCCGGTGAGATCTGCCCAGCGTTCGCAGCGCTGGTTTCCAGTGCGGGGCCTGGCTGACGATCGATCACCGTCACCTCATGCCCCGCCTTCGCCAAATACCAGGCACTGGCTACGCCCACCACTCCACTACCTAAAATTACCACTCGCATCGCTGACTCCAGCCTAAGGCTTCACAAAGCATAATCTTCTGCTCACAGGAAATTAACTCAGTGAAAAAATCCGTCCAACAACTTCGTCATCAAACGTGACAATATTCACAATTAATTTATCGTCGATGGGTCATGCATTTGCAATAGCCACCTGAAAATAGCGATAAGATGCGGTTTAGAGGGGCCTATGGCGTCAAACCGCCGCTGAATAGATAGCAATGCTATCAATGACAGCAATCAAAAAAGGCGTAATAAGCAACATTGATTTAACAGAATATAAAAATACCAGCCAACACATAAACAGAACAAAAAACTAATAAAATAAAAAATTCCAACATAACAAACAAAGAGAGCCCCCTCCCTCCGCAGCAGAAAAATCGCGTAAAATTACAGCTACCGTTAACCTTGCTTTCAGTGCTGGAATAAAACACCCGAGCCCTTAGCCCGCCCGTTTACATTGAACGCTGCAGCACGATATGAACGTTAACGCCAGAAGCAACGCCTAAAGTTCACACTGTCGCTATCGTGGAGAACGCCTTATGTTCATCGCCATCTACCAATTTTCAGTCAAAACCGGGCACGAACACGCCTTTCGCCAGGCCTGGCTTGAATTGACCCAAGGTATCTATCTGCAGCGCGGCAGCCTAGGCTCGCGCCTGCATCAGGATGTGAGCGGGCAGTTTATCGGCTATGCACAATGGCCAAGCCGAGTCGCATGGGAAAGCGCCGGTGATATTCAGTTGGATGAACGCTACCGGCAAGCCCGGGAACGAATGCGTGCGACCTTGCTGGCGGATAAAACGCTGTTTGAAATGGAAGTGACGGACGATTATCTGCAAGTCAGACCGTTTGACTGAGGACAAGCCCACCTAAGCGGGCTTGGGGTCGCGGGAGCGGGGGGCATCAATGATGCAGCATCTCGTCCACGACTTCTTTGGTCTGCAGTTGGAATGGGTAGTAAGTCGGCCAGTTATCCATTTCTTTCAGCAACGCTTCCTGCGAGGTGTTGCCCATAAAGATATGGAAATGCGCCGATTTGCGCGGGCCGATAATGTGATCGCTGAACTGCACGAATTTCGGCGCCAGGCTGCCGGCTTCCTGGCATTCGAACAGATAACGCACGCCCTTTTTACCAGAGACATAGGTCAGGATCTTATGCCCGGCGTACTTATACTGACAAGCGCTGGCTTGGTCGCCGCGGTGAAACTCCATGACGCCGTTTTCAATACCGATGGTATCCACATCGGTGGCGTACCCTTTACGGTAATACGCCTTCACTTCTGCGAAGGTCTTGCTCTTATCCTGCGCCGCTTTCTTCTTGAACACCGGATCGAGATCCCCATTGAGCAGGTAAGGGTACACGGATTGCCACACACCCTCCCAATCCGCCAGGTCGCGATCTTTGACGTCCTTATCGTCGAACACGCCCGCCTCGGCCTTTTTTTCCACTTCCGTCAGCGGCTTGCCATGTGAATGATGCCCGTGGGCAAACGCCTGCCCGCTGATAAACAGCGCTGCCAGCGCCACCGCCACTTTGCCAAAATGCCTCGCCAAAATGCGCTCCTTGTCCGTTATTGAGAAAATGAAAAGTTACAATATAACATAACAACTTTCAATCCCTGTCGTACAACAGGCATGTGTTGCACGCCCTTGCCGCAGGGCTATACTCGGAGAAGACGCGCGGTGCTGTGCCGCCTTCTGCCAGGACGGGCGTCGAATTGAGCGCCGTTCGCGCCTTTGCGTACCGGCATTTTTATTTCACTGATTTGCAATGATTAATTATGACTTGAACTATGCTTGTTACAGGGTCTGCCGTTTGAGCAAGACCCGTGAATAATGAGGGTGCGCTGATGACTACTTCAACACATGAAAAGGTTAAGGATGATAAACGTCTGAGCGATGGACCGGACTGGACGTTCGAACTGCTGCAGGTGTATTTGGAGCAGATCGACCGCGTCGCCAAGCATTACCGGCTCGACACCTACCCCCATCAGATCGAGGTGATCACCTCCGAGCAGATGATGGACGCCTATTCGAGCGTCGGCATGCCGATCAACTATACCCATTGGTCCTTCGGCAAGAAGTTCATCGAAACCGAACAGCGCTACAAACAGGGCCAGCAAGGGCTGGCGTATGAAATCGTCATCAACTCCAATCCCTGCATCGCCTACCTGATGGAGGAGAACACCATCACCATGCAGGCGCTGGTGATGGCACACGCCTGCTATGGCCACAACTCGTTCTTCAAGAATAACTATCTGTTCCGCAGCTGGACCGACGCCAGTTCCATCGTCGATTATCTGTTGTTCGCCCGTCACTACATCAGCCAGTGCGAAGAACGCTACGGCGTAGAAGAAGTGGAACGGTTGCTGGACTCCTGCCACGCACTGATGAGCTACGGCGTCGACAGGTACAAACGCCCGCAGAAAATCTCCTTGGTGGAAGAGAAAGCGCGCCAGAAAAGCCGCGAAGAATATCTGCAAAGCCAGGTGAACACGCTGTGGAAGACCCTGCCACGCGTCGAGCGCGAAGAGTCGCCGGAGCAGGCTCGTCGCTATCCAAGCGAACCGCAGGAAAATATCCTCTATTTTATCGAGAAGAACGCACCGCTACTGGAACCTTGGCAGCGTGAGGTGTTACGCATCGTGCGCAAAGTCAGCCAGTATTTCTACCCGCAAAAACAGACTCAGGTGATGAACGAGGGCTGGGCCACCTTCTGGCACTACACCATCCTCAACCATTTGTACGACGAGGGCCGTGTGACCGAGCGGTTTATGCTGGAGTTTTTACACAGCCACACCAACGTGGTGTATCAGCCGCCTTACAACAGCCCGTACTATAACGGCATCAACCCTTATGCACTGGGCTTCGCCATGTTCCAGGACATCAAGCGCATCTGCCAATCACCGACCGAGGAAGACCGCTACTGGTTCCCGGACATCGCCGGAAAAGACTGGTTGGAGACACTGCACTTCGCCATGCGCGACTTCAAGGACGAGAGCTTTATCAGCCAGTTCCTGTCGCCCAAAGTGATGCGCGACTTCCGCTTGTTCACCGTGCTGGACGACGATCGCAACAACTATCTGGAAATTGCCGCGATCCACAACGAGGCCGGCTACCGGGCGATCCGTCAGGAGCTGTCTGCACAATACAACCTGAGCAATCACGAGCCGAACATTCAGATCTGGAACGTGGACCTGCGCGGCGACCGCTCGCTAACATTGCGTTATATCCCACAGGAGCGTGCGCCGTTGGATAAAAGCCGTCGCGACGTGTTGAAGCACCTGCACCGCCTGTGGGGCTTCGACGTGATCCTAGAACAGCAAAACGAAGACGGCAGCGTGGAGCTGCTCGATCGGTGCCCGCCGCGACCAACGCCGCTGTAATCCGCCATAACGACAAAGGGCGCCAAAATGGCGCCCTTTCTTAATTTCATTAATACGCAATCAGCGACGCGCTTCGGTCAGATCGCTCGGCATGGTGCCCTGCATGCTCTGCCAAATCGCCCCGCTGTCTTTACCGTAGTTGCGCACGGTGTCCATCACCTGGTCGTACAGCTTCTCATGGCACAGCGTGGACAGCTTGCTGTAGAAGGTCAGCGCCAGCTTACGCGCTTCCGGGTTGGAGAAGTAGTAACGGCCCACGCGGGTGTACAGCCCTTTCAGGCCGTTGAAAATCAAGCCGTAGATCGGGTTGCCAGAAGCGAACGCCAAACCACGGAAGATCTCGTAATCGAGCAGATTGAACGCGTCTGCCTGATCTTCTACCTCGGCGGCTTTCGCCAGCACTTCCTGGGCCTGTTCCGGATGATTGCGCACCGCGGCGCGAATAAAGATCGACGCGATATTGGTGCGCACGGACAGCAGGTTATCGATCAGCTGCGGGACGCTTTTGTGATCGAGACGGGCTACGGTCTCAAGGATATTGAGGCCGGACGTTTCCCAGAAATTGTTCACTTTGGTCGGTTTGCCATGCTGAATGGTCAACCAACCATCGCGGGCCAGACGTTGCAACACTTCACGTAACGTAGTGCGCGTGACGCCAATCAACTCCGAAAGCTCACGCTCCGCGGGCAAAATAGAGCCAGGGGGGAAGCGATTATTCCAAATACTCTCAATAATGTACTCTTCCGCGAAACCGGCAGGACTCTGCGCCTTTATGACCATGTGTTTGACGTTCCGTTGCGACGATAAAATCAGTAAAAGTAATCAGCTCATCATACCAGATCGTGCTGACATGACATAGCGTGAGCCAAAAACAATAAACGAAAGTGTGCATAAAGTGGCAAAAAACGCGCAAAAACACCGGCCGAAGGAAATTTGCCGCCGTAAAACAAGCTCCGGTTGCACACGCCCCCACCGCATTGTTAGGGTACGTGCTACGACTGATTAAGGATGCATAGAGGACAATGGAAACAACCCTGCGCAGCGCCCTGCTCAAAAATTTTCTGGGGCAATCTCCCGACTGGTACAAACTGACCATTCTCATTTTTCTGGCGATCAACCCCCTGGTGTTCTTTTTCGCCAGCCCGTTTATTGCGGGTTGGCTGCTGGTGGTCGAGTTCATCTTTACCCTGGCGATGGCGCTGAAATGCTACCCGTTGCTGCCGGGCGGCCTGCTGGCGCTAGAGGCCGTGGCCATCGGCATGACCAGCCCGGCGCAGGTTTCGCAGGAAATCGAACATAATCTGGAAGTGTTGCTGCTGCTGATCTTTATGGTGGCAGGCATCTACTTTATGAAGCAGCTGCTGCTGTTCGTGTTCACCAAGCTGCTGCTCAACATCCGTTCGAAAACGCTGCTGTCGCTGGCGTTTTGCCTGGCCGCCGCCTTCCTTTCTGCCTTCCTCGACGCGCTGACGGTCGTGGCGGTAGTGATCAGCGTGGCCACCGGTTTCTATTCCATCTATCACAACGTGACGTCAAACCGCCCTGACGGTGACATTGGCGATGACAGTGATTTTACCGGCGAAGAGCGCAAACAGACGCTGGAGCAATTCCGCGCCTTTCTGCGCAGCCTGCTGATGCACGCCGGCGTCGGCACCGCGCTCGGCGGGGTCATGACCATGGTGGGCGAGCCGCAAAACCTGATTATCGCCAAAAACGCGGGCTGGGGTTTTATCGATTTCTTCCTGCGTATGGCGCCGGTCACGCTGCCGGTGTTGGTGTGCGGCCTGCTGGTGTGTTGGCTGGTAGAACGTTTTCGCCTGTTTGGCTACGGCGCGCAATTGCCGGGAGCGGTGCGCGACGTGCTGAAAGAGTATGACCGCAAGGCCAGCGCAGGCCGTAGCAAACAAGAACGGCTTAAATTGGTGATGCAGGCGCTGATCGGCGTTTGGCTGGTGCTGGCGTTGGCCTTCCATCTGGCAGAAGTTGGGCTGATCGGCCTGTCGGTCATCGTTCTCGCCACCTCCCTGTGCGGCGTGAATGACGAGCACGCCATCGGCAAAGCGTTCCAGGAAGCGCTGCCATTCACCGCTCTGCTGACGGTGTTCTTCACCGTGGTCGCAGTGATCATCGAACAGCACCTGTTCAGCCCGGTGATCCAGTTTGTGCTGCGCGCCGAGCCCTCCTCTCAGCTTTCGCTGTTCTACCTGTTCAACGGCCTGCTGTCGTCGGTTTCCGACAACGTGTTCGTCGGCACCGTTTACATCAACGAGGCGCGCACCGCGCTGGAAACCGGCGCGATCGGGCTGAAGCAGTTCGAGCTGCTGGCGGTCGCCATCAATACCGGCACCAACCTGCCCTCGGTCGCCACCCCTAATGGGCAGGCGGCGTTTCTGTTCCTGCTGACGTCGGCATTGGCGCCGCTGGTGCGTCTGTCGTATGGCCGCATGGTCTGGATGGCCCTGCCTTATACGGTGGTGTTGACGGTAGTTGGCCTGCTGTGCGTCCAATTCACTTTGGAGCCGGCGACCGAGCTGTTGACGCAGTGGCATTGGCTGACGCTGCCGCCCATCGACACCGTCAGCCACTGAGACGGCGCCGGCAGGGTGAACCGATATTTTTACGCTGAAACCGGCCCAAGTGGCTGGCAGCGAGGGGGAATTGGTTTACACTGCCGGTTCAATTGCTTACTGCATGGAAGAATCTAGATATGTTGCAATTCTTTAACCGCTGTTCACAAGGACGCGGCGCCTGGCTGCTGATGGCCCTGACAGCGTTGGTGTTGGAACTGGTCGCGCTCTATTTCCAGCACGTTATGCTGCTGCAGCCGTGCGTGATGTGCATTTACGAGCGTTGCGCGCTATTCGGCATCCTCGGCGCCTCGTTGGTAGGCGCTATCGCGCCGAAAACCCCGCTGCGCTACGCGGCGATCTTGCTGTGGATCTACAGCGCCTGGGAAGGCGTACAGCTGGCGTGGAAGCACACCATGATCCAGTTGCATCCTTCGCCATTCAATACCTGCGATTTCTTCGTCAGCTTCCCGTCCTGGCTGCCGCTGGACAAATGGTTGCCGGCGGTGTTCCACGCTTCCGGTGACTGTTCCGTGCGTCAATGGCAGTTCCTGACGCTGGAAATGCCACAATGGCTGGTTGGTATCTTCGGCGCCTATCTGCTGGTGGCGCTGATTGTACTGATCGCACAGTTTGTCCGCCCACGCCGCCGCGATCTGTTCGGCCGCTGAACGGCAGACAAACAAAAAACGGCGCCACCAGGCGCCGTTTTTTTAGGGTATTACTGTCAAATTCAGAGATAACCCCATTTCAGGTATGTGTAAGGAAGTAAACGAGCACGATTAGCGCTCCAGCTACGGCAAACAGACGGACCATTTTCATTGTTATGCTCTCGAACTTGCGGGAGAGCGGCCAAATTACCCAACTTATCGTTTAAAAAGAAGCATCCCGGCTCAGTTCAGCACGTAATTTACATAACATTAAACTTCTGCAATACCTGCGGCTAAAACCGGCCCTTCCTTTCAACCTTCGAGCATCAATAAATTACCGTTACTTATGAACGACTGCGCCTTTGTCACATTCAGAGCACAATATTTTGGTGAAGTTTACCCATAAAATCCTTATAGTATCGGCAACGTGAGTACTACCGATTTCCCTGGTGTTGTTGTGTGTCTTGCCCCTCATCTTTGCAGGGGCTTTTTTCCCCCTATCCCCCATCACGCAACCCCTTACCCGCCTTAAATAAATTGTTGGAATTTCCCTCTATCCGGCACCAAGCATCAACGCCATTCGCGCATTAAAGATTAAAATCGTTCGCGATGCTTTCCCTATGCTGAATGACGTGTTGACTTTCACCCTTTCTTCCTGTGAGCCAGGCTTTGGCTGACTACTGCACATCATATGACATCAAGGACACGATACTATGCCGGATACCACATTGCCCCCTTCGTCTCAGCGCCCGTTCCTGCGGCGCATGCTGCTCAAAGCAGGGAAAAAATTCCTGCGCTGGAACGGCGATTTTCAGACTCGCCATTCGCTGATCTCCACCACACCGCGGATCGGTAATCATGAATTTAATTGGGTCACGGCGCTGGAAGCCCGTTGGCCTGCCATTCGCGAGGAGTTGGATCGGTTGCTGGAGCACCCGGAGGATATCCCCGCGTTCCACCAAATATCACCGGATCAGCAACGCATCTCCAAAGGGGATAATTGGAAAACCTTCGGGCTGTTTGTCTACGGGCAGCGGGTTGATGAGAACTGCGCCATTTGCCCGCAGACCGCACAGGCGGTCAGCGAGATCCCCGGCATGCGCACCGCCATGTTTTCGATCCTTAAGCCGCACTATCACATCGTCCCCCACAAAGGCCCGACTCGTGCCGTGGTGCGCGCGCATTTGGGATTAATCGTGCCAAAGGATCGGGAAAAGCTCTGGATCCGCGTTGACGACCAAATTCTGCACTGGGATGAAGGCAAGGTGATTTTGTTTGATGATTCCTACGAACACGAGGTTCGCAATGATACCGACGAACTGCGCGCTGTGCTGTTTCTCGATATCGACCGGCCAATGGACAAAGTAGGTACGGCGGTGAATAAACTGCTGTTCAGCCTGATCAAGGCCAGCCCGTATGTGAAGCAGCCGCTGAAAAATCTGGCTAACTGGCATCGCCGCGACAAAAAAGCGTGAAATGGCGGCTTATGCCATGAGCCCCACACCCGTTGGTTAGCTCAATAACGCAGAGGGCGGCATGTCTGAACACGCCGCCCTCTTGCATGAAAACGCGTATTGCTCTGCAGGCGCCCGCCTTTACCTAGCCCAGTCCGGCTTGTTGAGGATATGGTCCTGCCAGTCCACCACCTCGCTTTCACGCACCGCGATATGCCGCACCGTAATGCGCTCGCCGTGCATTGCCGCCTTGGAACCGCTCAGCAGCGGATGCCAGGGGAACAGCGGCTTGCCTTCACCGATCAGGCGATAGGCGCAGGTCGGCGGCAACCACTCGAAGGTGGTGAGATTCTCGCGCGTCAATTTGATGCAGTCTTCTTCCAGCTCGAAGCGCCGCTCATAGTTACGGCATTGGCAGGATTTGATGTTGAGCTGGTTGCAGGCTACGTTGGTAAAATAAATCTCGTCGGTATCTTCGTCGATCAGCTTATTCAAACAGCATTGCCCGCACCCGTCGCACAGCGATTCCCACTCTTGTTCTGACATTTCCGCCAGCGTTTTCTGTTGCCAAAAAGCGAGTTGTGACATGTTAGCGTCCGGTTTCGGTAAATGGATAAGTCACCTGCGCACAGGTTCGAGGGGGGACTATATAGACATTTTAGCCACAAGATGCAAGCTTTGCCGCCGACACCGCCGGCGGCAAGGAAAAATCAGATCACCCGGGTGCTGAGCGTTTTGCCGTTCAGGCTGATTTTCAGCATGTCTCCGGAAGCCATCGGGCCCACGCCCTGCGGCGTGCCGGTCAGGATGATGTCGCCGGCGCGCAGCGTGAAGAAACGGCTCATATAGCTGATTAGCGGCAGGATCGGCGTGATCATGTCGCGCGTATTGCCCTGCTGGCGCAGTTGATCGTTGACGGTCAACGACAGCTCGGCGTTTTGCGGATCGCCGAATTCCGCCACCGGAATAAACCCCGACATCGGGCAGGAACCGTCGAAGGCCTTGGCCTTTTCCCACGGTTGGCCGGCTTTTTTAAAGCCCGCCTGCAAATCGCGCAACGTCAGATCGAGCGCCACACCGTAGCCGGCGATCGCCCGCGCAACGCGATCTTCGTTGGCCTGTTTCAACGGCGTGCCGATCAGTACCGCCAGCTCCACCTCATGATGCACCGCACCGAACTCTTTGGGGATGGCCACCGGCTGACGAATATCGCACAGCGCCGTTTCCGGTTTGATGAATACCACCGGCTCGACGGAAACCGCGCTGCCCATTTCCTTGATGTGATCGGCATAGTTACTGCCGACGCAAACCACCTTGTTCACCGGGAAATCGAGCAGCGAACCCTGCCAGTCTCTATGTTGATACATACCGCTTCTCCCAAACTGTAGAGGCTTGGCGCGCCAAGCCGATTATTGGTGTGCCGGATCAATGTCCGATCGCGTCCGCCATCATACCCACGGCGATAGCGAAATAGTAAGAGCGATTCCAGTGCATGAGGGTGCGGAAATTATCATAGACCAGGAACGTCCGGCCCTGCAGATCATCCGGCGCAATGATCCAACCGCGCTGAACGGCATGCGGCAACGCACTGCCATCCGCACGACGTACCCCGCGTTGTTGCCAGGCGTTGACGCTGCGCGCCTGCGCGTCTTTCAACCCCAGCTCGGCCCGATTGAAACCGGCGGGCAGTTTGACCTCACGCCCCCAGCCGATGCCGGGCTGCCAGCCCTCTTTGGACAAATAACTGGCCGTAGACGCGAAGACATCATCAATGTTGTTCCAGATATCGATGCGCCCGTCACCGTCACCGTCCGCCGCATAGCGCAGGAAAGAGCTCGGCATAAACTGGCATTGCCCCATCGCGCCGGCCCAGGAACCTTTCAGCGGTGTATCGCCGACGTGCCCCTGCTCGACTATCTGCAGTGCCGCCATCAGCTCCTGGCTGAAAAAGGCTTCGCGGCGCCCTTCAAACGCCAGCGTCGCCAGCGCGGACACCACATCTTCCCGCCCCTGAATCTTGCCGTAGGCGCTCTCCATGCCCCACAGCGCGATGATATAGCGCCCCGGCACCCGGTAGCGCTCGCCGGCGCGCGTCCATTGCGCGTGGCGCTGCCGGTACAGTTCGCGCCCCTGGCGCACTTTAACGGGCGTCATCACCCGCCGCAGATAGTCGTCCAGAGTTACCTTCTGCTCCGGCTGATTGCGATCGGCCTTGATCACCCGATCGACGAAATGGATTTGCGCAAAAGCGCGGTCGAGGGTGGCCTGACTGATGCCCTGCTCCCGCGCCCGGCGCTTGAGCTGTTCGACATACGCCGGGAACTGCGCCGGATCCCGGCCGCTCGTCGCCAGCGTCGTCTCCTGCGCCGCCTGCGCTGCGCCCGGCATCAGCACCCCGCCCAACGTCAGCCAGGCGGCCAATACAATTCTTCTTGCCGAAGGTGTCATCGCGCCTCCCCTGGCCGTGGCAACTGTCTCAGGCCTTGTCGCCCGCCAGATGCTGGTTGAGCAGGTTTTCTACCGGCGGCGGGAACTGCAGGTAATAGCCTTCGTCTTTCAACGCCTGCTTCACCTTTTCGATATCCGCCGAGGCCAATTTCTTGCGCTCATCGAGCGACAGCATCATGGCGAATTGCGGTACGCCGAAACTTTTCATCAGCGCTTCCGGCACACGAGAGAAATCGTCTTTTTTTTCGACATAAAGATAAGTTTGATCGCGTTTCGGGCTTCTATAGATCACACAAAGCATTTTTTTAACTCTATTTAATTGAGGGAGCGTCTTGCCTGGATATAACTCTGACTATAACATGCTTATAGTACATCGGAATATCGCACCCCGAGTGGTATTCCGGGGATTTAAAGTTGCTGAGACTGAGTCAGGATAGATGTCACAATCGCCAATTGAGCTAAAAGGCAGCAGTTTTACCCTATCGGTTGTTCATTTGCATAATTCACAGCCCGAGGTAATACGTCAGGCGTTACAGGAAAAAGTTGAGCAAGCGCCCGCTTTTCTGAAAAACGCCCCTGTTGTTATCAACGTCGCAACGCTGGAAGGCGATGCGAACTGGAAAGAACTTCAACAGGCTGTCGCGGCAGCAGGCCTGCGCGTTGTGGGTATCAGCGGTTGCAGAGATGAGCGTCAAAAGCGCGCGATAGCCCGTGCCGGGCTGCCGCTGCTGAGCGAAGGCAAAGGCCAGAAGATGGCTGCGCCGGAGCCTGCACCTGCGCCCGTGGTGGCGGATAACGCCCCCGCCAAAACGCGCATCATCAGTACGCCTGTCCGTTCCGGCCAACAGATTTACGCCCGCAACTGCGATCTTATCGTGACCAGCAGCGTCAGCGCCGGCGCCGAATTGATTGCCGATGGCAATATTCATGTCTACGGCATGATGCGCGGTCGCGCACTGGCAGGCGCGTCAGGCGACACGCAATGTCAGATTTTTTGCACCCACCTGGCGGCTGAGCTAGTCTCTATCGCAGGGCAGTACTGGTTGAGCGACCAAATCCCGTCCGATTACGTCGGGCAGGCCGTACGACTCAGCCTGTTGGATAACGCTTTAACCATACAACCTTTAAATTAAGCCCTTTTGACAAGGAATCCATTTCATGGCACGCATTATTGTTGTTACATCGGGTAAAGGGGGCGTTGGCAAGACCACTTCGAGCGCGGCCATCGCTACCGGCCTGGCCCAGAAAGGCAAGAAAACCGTCGTGATCGATTTCGATATCGGCCTGCGTAATCTTGACCTGATTATGGGCTGCGAACGTCGGGTAGTGTATGATTTCGTGAACGTGATTCAGGGCGATGCCACGCTGAATCAGGCGTTGATCAAAGACAAACGCACTGAAAACCTCTATATCCTGCCGGCTTCGCAGACGCGCGACAAAGACGCGTTGACCCGCGAAGGCGTTGAAAAAATCCTCAACGATCTCGGCGAGATGGATTTTGACTTCGTGGTGTGCGATTCACCGGCCGGTATCGAAACCGGTGCGCTGATGGCGCTGTACTTCGCCGACGAAGCTATCATCACCACCAACCCGGAAGTGTCTTCGGTACGCGACTCTGACCGTATCCTGGGTATCCTCTCTTCCAAGTCACGCCGCGCCGAGAAAGGCGAATCGCCAATCAAGGAACACCTGCTGCTGACCCGTTACAACCCGGGCCGCGTCAGCCGTGGCGACATGCTGAGCATGGAAGACGTGCTTGAAATTCTGCGCATTCCGCTGGTGGGTGTGATCCCGGAAGACCAGTCCGTGCTGCGCGCTTCCAACCAGGGTGAGCCTGTCATTCTGGATGCCGAGTCAGACGCCGGTAAGGCGTACGACGATACCGTTTGCCGCTTGTTGGGGGAAGAACGCCCATTCCGCTTCATTGAAGAAGAGAAGAAGGGTTTCCTGAAACGCCTTTTTGGGGGATAAACCATGGCCTTATTAGACTTCTTTCTGTCCCGCAAAAAACAGACAGCCAATATAGCCAAGGAACGGCTGCAGATTATCGTCGCAGAGCGTCGTCGCGGGGACAGTGAGCCCCCGTATCTGCCTGATCTGAAACGCGATATTCTGGCGGTTATTTGCAAATACATTCAGATCGATCCTGAAATGCTGCATGTGCAGTTCGAGCAGAAAGGGGACGATATTTCGGTACTTGAACTTAACGTGACATTACCGGAATCGGAAGAAGCAGCTAAATGATTGCGACGCATTAATTACCCCCTGTATATTTTATGCAGGGGGTAACTGTATGTGTATCCAGTTATTAAGCATTATCGGCAGCAAAAAATTGATTTTTCCCTTTGGGACAATTCCCAATTAACTTTGCCGCCACCTCGTTTAAAGTAAATTCTGGCCAGATTTACCTTCAACGCATTATTTCCTGCCTATATTCACCCGAGCAGAGTTTCCCTACCCTGCCCTGGTGATAACCAGCGATTAATAATCTTTCAGGATGTCCTGCAACGGCGCCATTAATAAATCGCCGCGCCAGCCGCTGATTAATTCAGGGCGACTCTCGCCGTCCTTCAGTTTCCAATGCCAGTTCAACAATTGGTTAATTTGGCGACGGGATGCGAGCAGCTCGCTGCTCAACCCGCTTTGCTCGCTGACGGTAGCGATAGCGGCCTTGATGTCCTTAAACACCTTCTTGTAGCCCGGCTGATCGATAAGGTTAGCCAATGGCGCGGGCAACTCGGACTCCTCCAGCGCTTCGGCTTCGGCCACCAGCGCCAGCAGCGTTTTGCCGTGATAACGGATCTCCGGCCCGCTCAGCCCCAGAGAATCCAGTTCTCCGAGCGAAGACGGCATATAGCGCGCCACCTGCCATAGGTTCTCCTCACGCACCACGAAGTTCACCGCCAGATCGCGCTCGCGCGCCTGGCGCAACCGCCATTCTGCCAACTTCTGCAAACAGCCGAGCTGACGCGGGCGTAGCTGCCAGGCATTGCTGATTTCGCGATAGGCCACTTCCGGCGCCAGCGTCTCGCTACGGCGTTGGCACAGCAGCAGGCACTCGTTATGGGCCGCAGCAGTCCAGCCGGCCTCTTCGGTCTCCTGCACCAGCTGTTTGGCCATCGGCAGCAGGTAGAACACGTCGGCGGCCGCATACACGCACTGTCTTTCAGTCAGCGGGCGCGCCAGCCAGTCGGTGCGCGACTCGCTCTTGTCCAGTTCAACCTTCATGTACTCCGCCACCAGCGTCGCAAAACCGCAGGAGAGCGGCCGACCGGTAAAGGCCGCCAGGATCTGGGTGTCGATCATCGGCGTCGGCAGCGTTTTAAAGGCGTTGAGAAACACTTCAAGATCTTCACTGCCGGCATGCAGGAACTTCACCACGGCGGTGTCGGCCAGCAGGTCGACAAACGGCTGCCATTGCTTGATCGGCAGAGGATCGATGAGGGAGAGTTGTTCACCGTCGTAGAGCTGGATCAGGCCCAGCTGAGGATAGTAGGTGCGCGTTCTGACAAACTCGGTGTCCAGCGCAATCTGGGCATGCTTTCTCGCCTGCTCGCAGACCTGCTGCAATCCGGCATCGGTAGTGATCAACTGATAATTCAAAACATCATTCTCTTGTAGGATTCAAACACAACAACGCCGGCATTCACCGGCGTTGTTGATAGTCAGACGCGAAAGCGACACCTAGGCGGCATCGGCCGGCTTCGGCGTTTTTAGCTCATCGCGCAGTTCTCGCCGCAAAATCTTGCCGACGTTCGACTTCGGCAGTTCATCGCGGAACTCAACAATTTTAGGCACTTTATACCCGGTCAGGTGGCGACGGCAATGGGTCAACAGCTCTTCCTTGGTCAGCGAGGCGTCTTTCTTCACCACGCAGATCTTCACCGTTTCACCGGAGGCCTCGCTGGGCACGCCGATTGCCGCACATTCCAGCACTTTCGGGTGCTGGCTGACCACATCTTCAATCTCGTTCGGATACACGTTGAAACCCGAGACCAGGATCATGTCTTTCTTGCGGTCGACGATGCGCACAAATCCCTGATCGTCCACGGTCACCACATCGCCGGTCGCCAGCCAGCCATCTTTAAGCACTTCATCGGTGGCTTCCGGGCGCTGCCAATAGCCTAACATAACTTGCGGCCCTTTGACCCACAGTTCGCCCGGTTCGCCCGGCGGCACGTCATGGCCGTTGTCGTCCACCAACCGAATGTCCGTCGACGGCACCGGCAGGCCGATGCTGCCGCTGTAGTGTTTCAGATCGTAAGGGTTACCGGCCACCAGCGGCGCGCACTCAGTCAGACCATAGCCTTCCAGCAGGTGTTTACCGGTGGTTTTCTCCCACTTCTCGGCCACCGCTTTTTGCACCGACATACCGCCGCCGACCGAGAAACGCAGCGTAGAGAAATCGAGTTTGTGGAACTCTTCGTTGTTCAGCAACGCGTTGAACAGCGTATTCACCCCGCTCATGGCGGTGAACGGATATTTACCCAGCTCCTTCACCAGCCCCGGAATATCGCGCGGGTTGGTGATCAGCAAATTGCGCCCGCCCAGATCGATAAACAGCAGGCAGTTCACCGTCAGCGCGAAAATGTGGTATAGCGGCAACGCCGTCACCACCAGTTCCTGCCCTTCACGGAACAGCGGCGAATAAGCGGCCTTGGCCTGCTCAAGGTTGGCCTGCATGTTACGGTGCGTCAGCATCGCGCCCTTCGCCACGCCGGTGGTACCGCCGGTGTATTGCAGGAAAGCCAAATCGCTATTAATGATGTCCGGTTTTACATATTGCAGACGGCGGCCGCGTTGCAGCGCGCTGCGGAATGAAATGGCGTCCGGCAGGTTGTATTTGGGCACCAGGCGCTTGACGTATTTGACCACGAAGTTAACCAGCGTGCCTTTGGCGGCCGAAAGCTGGTCGCCCATGCGCGTCAGGATCACGTGTTTGACCTGGGTGTTGAACACCACTTTTTCCAGCGTATGGGCAAAGTTGGAAACGATAACGATGGCGCTGGCGCCGCTGTCGTTCAACTGGTGCTCCAGCTCGCGCGGGGTATACAACGGGTTGACGTTGACCACCACCATGCCGGCACGCAGAATGCCGAACAGAGCGATGGGGTATTGCAACAGGTTAGGCATCATCAGCGCGACACGGTCGCCTTTCTTCAGGCCCAGTTCATTTTGCAGGTAAGCCGCGAAAGCCCGGCTGCGTTCTTCCAGTTTGCGGAAGGTCATCACCTCGCCCATGTTGATAAAGGCGGGCTGATCGGCATAGCGCTGCACGGCATGCTCAAACATTTCGATCAACGACGAATAGCGATCGGCATCAATCTCTGCGGGCACATCTGCCGGATACCGTTTTAACCAGACCTTATCCAAGGTATTACTCCTGAAATCATTACTAATTATCATCGCAGCCCTCAAACTCGCAGCCTAACCATAACAATATTTTAACTCAGCAGACCAGTTCGGGTTTTAAACATTATTCAGGTTGCGATGTACGTCACTAATTGTCGGATATTCCCTATCCCAAAAAGCAAAAGGGCGGCCTGAGCCGCCCTGTCAAATATGTTCACATCAAGCGTATGCTACTCGGTTACGATGGTTTGCACCTGTGCCGGACCGGGGTTGTACCAGCCATAGCCTGCGCCCCAGCCGGGCCCCCACGGACCACCGCGCCAGCCCCAAGGGCCCATCGGCGCAGGCGGCATCACCACCTGCTGCACCAGATGCCAGCGCTTGAAACCGGTCACGTTCATCGTTACGAAACGATATGGCGTCATGCCGATCCGCCCCTCTTTCAGGCCGGTGATCGGGCCGACGACGGTCACCAGTTGGCCTTTGAAATCGACCGGTTCGAGGAAGCCGTTCACCGTGGCCAGCAAGCGGCCGTTCGACGGTTCACCCAGTATCGGCCGCGCACCGCTGTCGAGCGGCACCGCCGCGATCTCCAGCAGCGTACGCCCTTGTTCGTTGGCGACGTTCACCACAGTGCCGCCGAAGCGGGCTTCCGCGCCAGTAAACAGGTTCGGTGCATTTTGTACCGAGGAAAGCTGAGTCACCGGCGAAGGGCTGGAGCCTTTGATCGCATCCGGTACGGTGACGCACCCAGTCAGAACCAGCGCGCCGCAGGCGACGGCCAGCAGCGACAGCTTTTTACTTGCAGTGCGGATTAACATGGTCGCAATCTCCTGAAATGCCTGTAACTTTGACCGCGTTTCGTCGTTCAAGTTGCAGGCCTTCATCGCCCGGCATCAACAACAGCACAATACGCCGCGATTACTCGCGGCCCGGCAGTTTTTTCCAGGTGACTTCATTGCGCAGATAGGTCGGCTCGGCGTTTTCCACCGCCACCGCCAACCCCTGTTGCCAGGCGTGCAGCGCCAGCGGCAGCATGTCTTGCGCCTGCGGCAGCAGCATTTGGCCGTCACGCACGCTCAGCGTAGAACCGTTGACCAGGTCGGGATAGGTTTGCCAGCCGGTGCCGACGTGGGCCCATTCGCCCTGCAGACGCTGTGCACGCTCGAGCGCCTGCGCCGGCGACAGCACCGCCTCGCCTTCGCTTTCCAACCAGCTGCCGTCCACTTGGCGTTCGAACTGCCCCCAGTAGACTTCCCCCATGCGCGCATCGATCGCTGCCAGCACGCGCGCCGCGCCGCTGACGCGCCAGGCGCCCTGCGCCATGGTTTGCAGCGTGGAAATGCCAATCATCGGCAAATCGGCGCCCAGCGCCAGGCCCTGAGCGATGCCGATGCCGATGCGCACCCCGGTAAAACTGCCGGGGCCGCGGCCGAAGGCCAGCGCATCGAGCTGGTTGAGCGCCAGACCGGATTCCGCCAGCACCTGCTGCACCATAGGTAAAATTCGTTGCGTATGCTCGCGTGGGCACAGCTCAAACAGGGCGTGGATTTCGCCTTGATTCCAGACGGCGACGGAACAGGCTTCCGTCGCGGTATCGATCGCTAAAATTCGCGTGGACATGCCAACCTCTGGCGGGAATAAAACTGGGTTTTTCATACAGGGCGCGCATTGTAGCACAGCCCCGTAAGCCCTTCATCTTTCACGTGGCCGACGTATCGGCGGCCTGCAGGAAGGCGATGGCCTGTTTCAGATCGCGGGTACGCGGCGTAGGCGGTAGGCTATTGAGGAACACCTCGCCATAAGGGCGCATCACCAGACGGTTATCGCAAATCACCAGCACGCCACGGTCGTCGGTATCGCGGATCAAACGGCCCACCCCCTGTTTCAGGGTGATGACCGCATCCGGTAACTGTACGTCATTGAACGGATCGCCGCCGCGCAGGCGGCAATCTTCAATGCGCGCCTTCAGCAGCGGATCGTCCGGTGAAGTAAACGGCAGCTTATCGATGATGACACACGACAGCGCATCGCCACGCACGTCCACCCCTTCCCAGAAGCTGCTGGTCGCCACCAACAGCGCGTTACCGGCGGCGACGAACTGCGCCAACAGCTGCCCTTTGCTGGTTTCCCCTTGCAATAAGACCGGCAGCGTCATCGTGGCGCGGAACTCTTCCGCCAGCTCGCGCATCATCTGGTGCGATGTGCACAAGAAGAAGCAGCGGCCGTTGTTGGCTTCGATTAATGGGCGCAGCATGCGCGCCAGCTGGCGCGCCCCACCGGGCTGATTCGGCGAAGGCAAAAAGCGCGGCACGCACAGCAACGCCTGTTTGGCATAGTCGAACGGGCTCGGCAACAGCAGCGTTTTGGCCTTGGTCAGCCCCAGCCGTTCGGTGAAGTGGCCCAACTGATCGTTGACCGACAGCGTGGCCGAGGTAAAGATCCAGCTGCCCGGCTTCTCGTCCAGCATTTCGCGGAAACGATCGGCTACCGTCAGCGGCGTCAGCGCCAGCACGAAGTGGCGCGAATTGCACTCATACCAATAGCTGTAGCCCGGTTCCGTTACCGCCTTGAGGCGTTTGAGACGCGCGCGGTACAGCGTGGCGCGCTCAAAGGCGGCGTCCAGCAGCGCCGAACGCCCCAGCGACAGCTTCATCACGTCATAACACAGCTCCAGCGCGTCATCGAGCAGCAACAGAGCACGCTGCACGTTGGGTTCGCCGAGCACGTCACGCAGATTTCCGCGGAACCCCGGTTCTCCCAGATTCAGACGGAAATCTTGCGTGCTCAGGCTGAGACGATCGGCGCTCTTTTGCAGCTGAGCCGCATCGCGCACCTCGGTGCGGTAGGCGATGGTGATGTCCTTCGCCAGATCCAGCAGCTGGCGGCTGGTGAGCTGCTGGCCGAAATACTGGCTGGCGATGTCGGGGATTTGGTGCGCCTCGTCGAAAATCATCACCTCGGCTTCCGGGATCAGCTCGGCGAAACCGCCCTCTTTTACCACCATATCCGCCAGGAACAGGTGATGGTTTACCACCACCACATCTGCATCCATCGCGCGGCGACGCGCCTTGACCACGAAGCAATCCTGATACAGCGGGCAGTCGCTGCCCAGACAGTTGTCATTGGTGCTGGTCACCAATGGCCAGACGAAGCTGTCTTCCGCCACTTCGCTACAGGTGCTGATATCACCCTCTTTGGTCTGCGACGACCACTTGCGCAGCTGCACCAGATCGATCAGCGTCTGCCCCGCCAGCTCGCCGCCGGCCATCGACTGCTGCTCCAGCCGCTCCAGACACAGGTAATTGGAGCGCCCTTTGAGCAGCGCCAGCTTGCCTTTGTACTTCAACGCCTTGGCGACGGTGGGCAGATCGCGCGCATACAGCTGATCCTGCAGCGCTTTCGAACCGGTGGAGATGATCACTTTGCGATCGGCACGCAGCGCCGGCGCCAGATAAGCGAAGGTTTTGCCGGTGCCGGTGCCGGCTTCCACCACCAGTTCCTGCTTGAAATTGATCGCTTCGGTAACGGCTTGCGCCATCTGCCGCTGCGGCTCACGCGGTTTAAATCCCTTGATAGCCTGCGCCAATGCGCCGTCTGTTGCAAAATCGTCTGTCACGCTGTCTCTCTGCCGGTGTCATTCAACGGTGATTATGCCAAGCCTGCCGCCCGGCTACCACCCACTTTATCGCCGCGCTTTTTTATCACCGGCTGTGCTACCCTTAGCGCGACTATGATATGGAGATAAGCAAATGAATATCGAAAGAATTGATCCCGATCAGCGCTGGTCCGAAGCCGTAGTGCACAACGAGACCGTTTACTACACCAGCGTGCCGGAGAACCTGGACGACGACGCGACCGCGCAGACCGCCAACGCCCTCGCCGCCATCGACGTGCTGCTGGAACGCGTAGGGTCGGACAAAAGCCGTATTCTGGATGCCACCATTTTCCTGGCCAACAGCGCCGACTTCGCCGCGATGAACGCCGCCTGGGACGCCTGGGTGGTCGCCGGCAGCGCGCCGGTGCGCTGCACGGTGCAGGCGCAGCTGATGAATCCGAAGTACAAGGTGGAAATCAAAATCATCGCCGCGCTGTAAGCCTGAGCGCAGACGAAAAAAAACCGCAGACGGCGACGCCTGCGGTTTTTTATTGCCCGCTATCAAGACAGTTTAAGGATCACCATCCCCGTCAGCAACAGCGCCAGGCCAATCCAGCCTTTGGCGTTCAACCGCTGGCCGAACATGATCCAGCCTGCGGCGATGGTGGCGGCGATACCGAAACCGCCCCACAGCGCATAGGCGATCGACAGATCGATACCCTTAACCGCCTGCGCCAGGGCGCTGAACGCACCGAGCACCGACAGCAGCGACAGCAATCCCAGCCAAATTTTACGGAAGCCGTCCGACATCTTCAGGAAGATGTTGGCGATAATTTCCAGCACGATGGCCAGCCCCAGGAACCCAATGTGGTACAACTCAAACTGTTGCATGGTTGTCACCTCGCGGGCTGACCTGTTTTCGCTCTTTGCGGGTACCGGATTTCACCAGCATGATGCCGGCGATCAGCGTAGCCAAGCCCAACACCTTCAGCGCCGAGATCGGTTCGTCGAACCACAGTACGCTGAACAGGGTGATGAACAGAATGCCGATGCCTTCCCATAGCGCATAGGCCACACCCAGCGCCACGCGTTTTATCGCTACCGACAACAATACATAAGACGCGGTAATCATCACGTACATCACGATGTGCCCGATCATGCCGCCATTGACGCTAGCGTATTTCATCGACAAGGTGCCGATGATTTCGGTCATGATGGCCAAACCTAAAAAGATCCAATAAATCATAATTTTTCTCCCAAACGGCGAATAACGCGCGCCAAGGCATATTTATCCCGATTTATCTCGTCGGACGGCCGCAATGCGGCGCGCAAGACGCAGAGATCCCTGGGGATAAACTGACCCAAACGCAAAAAGAATGTTTGCCCGGCTGAACGGTAATGCGAAGGCCTAAGCCCGCTACCAGCACCGGTTAAGGGAGAAAGACGCTATAGCTCGCTGCACCAGTGATGCTCACTGGCAAGGATCGCAGACAGGAAGAGTTGGCACGTAGAGGTTCTGAGGGTAGTTCCGTTAATAGTCATCATAATAGTTCTCTATTATCAGCCGCACACCGTGCGATTTGCCCAATATCCTCATAAAAGTAAAATTTTCAACTGAGATATTTTTACCACAGCCAAAATTAGAAAGCAAACTGCCGTTTTCATAAAAAAGCAGAAAAAAACGGGTTAAAAATAAGAAAGTTAATTGCGATAAAAATTAAAAAAGGCCCAACGGAGCGTTGAGCCTTGCGATATCCGCGGGTGAGCAAATAAGCGCCAACCCCAGGCCTGGCGCGGGTTACAACGCGGCGCCGCTGACCGCGCTGCGCGCCAGTTCAGTGATGCGCGCATAGTCGCCGCTTTCGAGCGCATCGGCCGGCACCAACCAGGAGCCGCCGATGCACAATACGCTTTTTAGCGCCAGATAATCGCGGTAATTGTTCGGCGTAATGCCGCCGGTCGGGCAAAAACGCACCTGCGGGAACGGGCCGCCGATCGCCTGCAGCGCCTTCACGCCGCCGTTGGCTTCCGCCGGGAAGAATTTGAATTCGCGCAGGCCGTAATCCATGCCCAGCATCAGTTCAGATACGGTGCTGATGCCCGGGATCAGCGGGATTGACCCCGCCGTCGCCGCCTGCAGCAAAGCGTCGGTCAGCCCCGGGCTGATGGCGAACTGCGCCCCCGCCTCGGTCACCTCCCGCAGCTGCTGCGGATTGATCACCGTACCGGCGCCGATGATCGCCTCCGGCACCTCTTTGGCGATAGCGCGGATAGCCTCCAGCCCGCAGGCGGTGCGCAGCGTCACCTCCAATACCCGCACGCCGCCGGCAACCAACGCTTTCGCCAGCGGCACCGCCTGCTCCAACTTGTTGATCACGATAACAGGCACCACCGGCCCTGCCGTCAGGATCTGCTCGGCGCTGGTTTTCCAGTTTTTCATCGTTATTTCTCCATGACTCGCGGTTAACAATGGCACGCCCCTGCCACAGGGCTCCGCGCAAGCGCGCGAACGTCCGGCCGTACCGTAAGTGATGTGGCCCACGCGCAGATCGCAGGCAAAAAAAAGCCGGCAGACAGGCTGCCGGCATTGCGCATTATTCGAACTCGTTCCAGGAACGGCCGTCGCGGGTGATCATTGCCACCGAGGCCACCGGCCCCCAGGTGCCCGCCTGATAAGGTTTAGGCGCCTCGTTGTCGGCTTTCCATGCATCCATGATGGAGTCGACCCACTTCCAGGCCTCTTCCACTTCATCGCGGCGCACGAACAGCGCCTGAATGCCTCGCATGGTCTCCAGCAGCAGGCGCTCGTAGGCGTCCGCCACGTGCTCCTGGTTGAAGGTTTCCGAGAAGCTCAGGTCCAGCTTGGTGGTCTGCAGACGGTGCTTGTGATCCAGCCCCGGCACCTTGTTCAGTACCTGAATTTCGATGCCTTCGTCCGGTTGCAGACGGATGGTCAGCTTGTTCTGCGGCAGCTGCTGGTACGAATCGCTGAACAGGTTCAGCGGCGGGTTTTTGAAGTACACCACCACTTCCGAACATTTGGTCGGCAGGCGTTTACCGGTACGCAGGTAGAACGGCACCCCGGCCCACTGCCAGTTGTCGATATCCACGCGGATGGAGACGAAGGTTTCGGTGCTGCTGCTCTTGTTCGCGCCTTCCTCTTCCAGATAACCCGGCACTTTCTTGCCCTGGACGAAACCGGCGGTGTACTGCCCGCGCACGGTGGTTTCCCGTACATTGGTCTGATCGATGCGGCGCAGCGAGCGCAATACCTTCACCTTCTCGTCGCGGATACGGTCGGTCGTCAGGTCCGCCGGCGGCGACATGGCGATCATGGTCAGGATCTGCAGCAGGTGGTTCTGGATCATGTCGCGCATCTGGCCGGCCTGGTCGAAGTAACCCCAGCGCCCTTCGATGCCCACCTCTTCCGCCACGGTGATCTGCACCGAATCGATGGTGCGGTTATCCCAGTTGGATGCGAACAGCGAGTTGGCGAAACGCAGCGCCAACAGGTTCAGCACCGTCTCTTTGCCGAGATAGTGGTCGATACGGTAAACCTGGGATTCGTTGAAGTACTCCGCCACCTGATCGTTGATCACGCGGGAAGACGCCAGATCGGTACCCAGCGGCTTCTCCATCACCACGCGCGCCGGTTCATGGTTCAGCTTGGCTTCGCCCAACCCTTTGCAGATGGCGCCAAAGGTGCTTGGCGGCATGGCGAAGTAGTTGATGGTGGTGCGGTGTTTCTGATCCAGCATTTTACCCAGTTTGGTAAAGTTCTTGCTGTCGTTGACGTCCAGATTGCAGAAGTCCAGGCGTGCGCTCAGCGTGGCCCAGAGTTCGTCATCCAATTTTTCTTTCATGAAGGTGCCAAGCGCTTCCTTGACCACTTCGGTATACGCTTTTTTATCCCACTCCGCGCGGCCGACGCCGATAATCCGCGTATCCGGGTGGATGTGTCCGGCTTTCTCTAACTGGTACAGGGAAGGCAGCAGCTTACGGCGCGCCAAATCACCTTTCGCGCCGAAAATAACCAGGTCACACGCCTGGGCTGTAGAGGTTACCGCCATGTTCATCTCCTCGTTGCAGGATATTTGTAATTTTCTTACATTACTAATGTACTCTGTTTGACTACGGCCAGCAAACCCGGTGCAGAAGCAGGAAAAAAGACCTCAAGATTCCAGCGGTAGCGCCAACGCGCGCCAGAGCCCGCACAGGCGGGCAAAACTGTAATTTTTCGTCTTTTTTGACGCTCTGTTACCATTATGAAAGTTAGACACAGGTCATATTCTGGTGAAAAAAGCCTGCATACGCCCTGTCGAGACTGCCAACGGTTACCAGCACGTAGTATATTTTCACTAAACCGGCATTGATTTCTCCTTTGTTTGAAATCGACATACCCTATCGATTCCAGGTTACAGCCGCTCGTTTGGCGTCTGCGTGCACGGCGAACACGGGCGAAATTCGGCGCTGTTGCTTGAAAGCCACAGGGATAAAACCATGAGTGACTCTCGTTATATGAATACGCTGGACAAAATCCAGAACCATCTGGAACGCCTGAGCAAATCTGAAAGGAAAGTCGCCGAGGTGATCCTGGCCTCCCCACAGACCGCCATTCACTCCAGCATTGCCACGCTGGCGCGCATGGCCGACGTCAGCGAACCTACCGTCAACCGTTTTTGCCGCCGCCTTGATACCAAAGGCTTTCCCGATTTCAAACTGCACCTCGCCCAAAGCCTGGCTAACGGCACGCCCTACGTAAACCGTAACGTTGAGGAAGACGACAGCGTCGATTCCTATACCAGCAAGATCTTCGAATCGGTCATGGCCAGCCTGGATACAGTAAAGGCAAATTTGGATATTGCCGCAATCAATCGTGCGGTTGACCTGCTCACCCAGGCAAAAAAGATCTCTTTCTTCGGCCTGGGTGCCTCCGCAGCGGTGGCGCACGACGCGATGAACAAATTTTTCCGCTTCAACATTCCGGTGGTTTACTTCGATGACATCGTCATGCAACGCATGAGCTGCATGAACTCCGGCGAGGGCGACGTGGTGGTGCTGATCTCACACACCGGCCGCACCAAAAATCTGGTGGAGATGGCTCACCTGGCGCGGGAGAACGACGCCACGGTACTGGCTATCACCTCGCGCGACACCCCGCTCGCCCAAGCGGCGACCCTCGCGTTGCTGCTCGATGTGCCCGAAGACACCGACGTTTACATGCCGATGGTGTCGCGGATCGCGCAATTAACGCTCATTGACGTGCTTGCCACCGGATTTACCTTGCGCCGAGGGGCTAAATTCAGAGATAACTTGAAGCGGGTCAAAGAAGCGCTCAAAGAATCGCGCTTTGATAAAGGCGTGGTCATTCCCAACAGTTTTGATTCGTGACCCGACGAAGAAAAAAATCGCCGTTCAACAGACATTTGAATGACGGCATCAGAGGCGGTACCCTGTTAACATGCTCATGCGGGTAACCCGGGTGAAATATCAGTGTTGTAAAATTACATTTCACGCCTGGTTTCGTTATCCGACGTTATCGCAACACCAATATTTGCTTCACCAGTCAACGGAGTAATACATGTCCAGACGGCTCAGAAGAACCAAAATCGTTACCACCCTGGGTCCGGCTACAGACCGCGACAATAATCTGGAAAAGATCATTGCCGCCGGTGCCAACGTAGTTCGGCTTAACTTCTCCCACGGCAGCCCGGAAGATCACCAGGCTCGCGCAGACAAAGTGCGCGAAATCGCGGCCAAACTGGGACGTCACGTCGCTATCCTCGGCGATCTGCAAGGGCCGAAAATCCGCGTATCCACCTTCAAGGAAGGCAAAATCTTCCTCAACGTGGGTGATAAATTCCTGCTGGACGCCAACCTGTCAAAAGGCGAAGGCGATAAAGAAAAAGTCGGTATCGACTATAAAGGCCTGCCTGCCGACGTCGTGCCGGGCGATGTCCTGCTGCTTGACGACGGCCGCGTTCAGTTAAAAGTGCTCGAAGTTCAGGGCATGAAAGTGTTTACCGAAGTGACCGTCGGCGGCCCGCTGTCCAACAACAAGGGCATCAACAAGCTAGGCGGTGGCCTGTCAGCCGAAGCGCTGACCGAAAAAGACAAGGCGGACATCGTGACCGCCGCCAAGATTGGCGTCGACTATCTGGCGGTCTCCTTCCCGCGTACCGGTGAAGACCTGAACTATGCCCGCCGCCTGGCGCGCGATGCGGGCTGCAACGCCAAGATCGTGTCCAAGGTTGAGCGCGCCGAAGCGGTTTGCACCGACGAAGCGATGGACGACATTATTCTGGCCTCCGACGTGGTGATGGTTGCCCGTGGCGACCTCGGCGTCGAAATCGGCGATCCGGAACTGGTCGGCATTCAGAAGAAACTGATCCGCCGCGCCCGCACCCTGAACCGCGCGGTGATCACTGCGACCCAGATGATGGAGTCGATGATCACCAACCCGATGCCGACCCGCGCCGAAGTCATGGACGTGGCCAACGCCGTGCTGGACGGCACCGACGCCGTCATGTTGTCGGCGGAAACCGCTGCTGGCCAATACCCGGCGGAAACCGTGGCGGCGATGGCGCGCGTTTGTCTGGGCGCCGAGAAGATCCCGAGCATCAACGTTTCCAAACACCGTCTGGACGTGCAGTTCGACAATATCGAAGAGGCGATCGCCATGTCTTCGATGTATGCGGCCAACCACCTGAAAGGCGTCACCGCGCTGATCGCCATGACTGAGTCCGGGCGCACCGCGCTGATGATGTCACGCATCAGCTCCGGCCTGCCGATCTTCGCCATGTCGCGTCATGAGCACACGCTGAACCTGACTGCGCTGTATCGCGGCGTGACGCCGGTATATTTCGACAGCCACAAAGACGGCGTGATCGCCGCCAATGAAGCCGTCAATCGCCTGCGTGACAAAGGCTTCCTGGTCTCCGGCGATCTGGTGATCGTCACCCAGGGCGACGTGATGGAAACCGTCGGTACCACCAATACCAGCCGTATCTTGCGCGTCGAGTAATTCACGCCGCAGACGAAATGCCGGCCGGCTCACGTTGGCCGGCATTTTTTTTGCGCTGACATCGCCATAAACGACGGAGAACGCCATGCTCCACCAACACAACCCCGCAGCGAGCGCTGATGAGCTCGATCTCGACGGCCGTAGCCTGACGCAGCTCGACGAATCGCAGCTTGCCGGCCGCGCGCTGCGCAAGGTCAGCCTGTACGACAATCAGCTGACGGCCTTCCCCACCCCAATCTTCCGGCACCAGAATCTGCAGGTGCTGAATATCTCCTGCAATCAGCTCGACCGTCTGCCGCCGGAGATTGGTCAGTTGCAACAGCTCGAGATGTTCGACTTTGGCCACAATCGCGCGAGCGAACTGCCTGAAGCGTTGGGGCAACTGCACCGGCTGAAATACCTCTATCTGAGCGATAACGGTTTTAGCGACCTGCCCCATTCGCTGGCACAGCTGCAGCAGCTCATCTATCTCAACGCGACCGATAACCAACTGACCGCCTTGCCGCAGGCAATACCGAGGCTGGCGGCGTTGCAGGAGCTGCGTTTATACAACAATCGCATCAGCCACCTGCCCGCCGAAATCGGGCAGCTGCGCGCGCTGCGCGAACTGCATATCATGAAAAATGCCCTGACCACGCTGCCGGCGGAAATGGCTCTGCTCGGTGAGTTGGAGATACTCGATGCGGCCAACAATGCTATCACCGAACTGCCGGCAGCCTTCTGCCACCTGCCGCGATTGAGCGAGCTGAACCTGCGTTTCAATCAACTGACGCGCCTGCCGGAAAATATCGGTGAGCTGACGGCGCTGAGAAGTCTGGATCTGCGCGCCAACCGCCTGAGCGAGCTGCCGGAAAGCCTCGGCGAACTGAGCCGGCTGCGCAAGCTGGATCTGCGCTGGAATGATTTCACCCGCACGCCTAAAGTCATCGACATCCTGCGGGCGCGCGGCTGTATGGTGCACATCTGAAGTGATACCGGCCGGGTTATAGCCCGACCGGCGTTAACGTTAGGAAGGATTAGCGATACAGATCGTCGCGCGAGTAAGGCTCAATCTCCCCTTCCTTGCGCGTCTTCAACAGTTTTAGGATCCAGGTGTACTGCTCAGGGTTCGGGCCCACCAGGTTTTCCACTTCTTCATTCATGCGGCGCGCAATCCGTGGGTCATCGGCTTCGGCCAGATCGTCCATGGGCTCGCGAATATAAATATCCAGCATGCTGGTTTTGCCATCGTACACCGGGAACAAAGGCACGATCGCCGCACGACACACTTTCATCAACCGGCCTACCGCCGGCAGCGTCGCCTTATAGGTCGCGAAGAAATCGACGAACTCACTGTGCTCGGCGCCGTGATCCTGATCGGGCAGGTAGTAGCCCCAGTACCCCTGCCGTACCGAACTGATAAACGGTTTGATGCCGTCGTTGCGCGCGTGCATGCGGCCGCCGAATTTACGACGCACGGCATTCCACAGGTAGTCGATCAGCTGATTGCGCTGGTTGTGGAACATCGCAGCCATCGGTTGGCCGCGCGCAGCCATCAGCATCGCCGGCACATCCACCGCCCAGCCGTGAGGCACCAGGAAAATCACGTTACGCCCTTCCGCCCGGATCTTGTCCAGCACCTCTTCACCGTGCCAACGCACGCGCTTTAGCACTTTTTCGGGCTTGGTGCAGGCCAGTTCCGCCATCAGCACCATCGACTGCGGCGCGCAGGCGAACATCTGGTCGATAATGTGCTCGCGTTCGCTTTCAGGCAGCTCAGGCAAGCAATACAGCAGGTTGATGCGGGCACGACGGCGCGCGCCCTTCGCCAGCTTGCCGGCCAGTTTGCCGACCGCACCCAGCACCGGATCGCGCAGGCGCGCAGGCACCAGCGAAATGCCGGCCATCAGACCGGTTCCCAACCACACGCCCCAGTAGCGCGGATATAAAAAGGCTTTTTGAAACTGCGGGATGAACTCTACGTTCGATTTCTTCTCGTTTTGCATGCACGTGCTCTTCGCTTAGCGATTCGGCTAATCATAATTGCCATCACCGATTTTGCAATTAACAACCGCGAACCACCCAGATAAAACAGCATCGGCCCGCAATCAGGCCGATGAAATTAACGGCGCCGGAGCGCCGGAAAAAAGGGGGACGTTAATCCAACTGCAGCTGAGGAACCACTTCCTTCACCTGTGCCAGATAATCGCTGCGGTCTTTGCCGCCCAGCCCTTCGGAACGCGGCAGTTTGGCCGTCAGCGGGTTCACCGCCTGTTGGCCGGTCCACAGTTCAAAGTGCAGGTGTGGCCCGGTGGAACGGCCGGTGTTGCCGGAGAGCGCAATGCGATCGCCGCGTTTCACCTTCTGGCCTGGTTTCACCAGCAGTTTTTTCAGGTGCATATAGCGCGTGGTGTACTGACGACCGTGGCGGATCGCCACATAGTTGCCCGCTGCGCCGCTGCGTTTGGCGATCACCACCTCACCGTCGCCGACCGCCAGCACCGGCGTGCCGACCGGCATGGCGAAATCGACGCCCTTGTGCGGCGCCACGCGGCCAGTCACCGGGTTCACGCGGCGCGGGTTGAAGTTGGAGGAGATGCGGAACTGTTTCATGGTCGGGAAACGCATGAAGCCGCGCGCCAGGCCAGAGCCTTGGCGATCGTAGAATTTGCCGTCTTCGGCGCGGATCGCATAGTAATCTTTGCCGCCGGTGCGCAGACGCACGCCCAACAGCTGGCTTTGCGATTTCTTACCGTCGAAATGCTCGCGCGACATCAGCACGGAGAACTGGTCGCCTTTGCGCAGCTTGCGGAAATCGAGCTGCCACTGCAGGGCTTTGATCACCGAGTTGATTTCGTTACGGCTCAGCCCGGCGTCGCCGGCGCTGCTGACGAAGCTGCCGTTAACCCGGCCGCTGATCACGTTGTTGCGCCATTCGCCCTGCTGCGCCTCTTTCGACTCTTTGAAGCTGTTGCCGACGCGATCGTAGGTGCGGGTTTCGCGGCGGGAAACTTCCCAGGTCAACTGCTGCAAATCGCCCGCATCATTCACAGTCCACGACAGCTGTTGGCCGATCTTAAGGTTGCGCAGATCGCGGTTTTGCGAAGCCAGCAGCGTGACATCCGACATATCGATGCCGTACTGCGTCAGAATGCTGCCGAGGGTATCGCCGGTGGAAACCACATATTCATGCACGCCATCATCGCCGGCATCTTTTTGATCCAGCTCATCCTGCGGGATTTCGTCATCGGGGGTGGGTTGGTCGACATCTATCGGTTCACTGGCTTCGGGGAGCAATGACCGCATCTGGCTGGATTCTAACTCGACGCTCTTGGCGATGGGGTTGTGTTCTGGGTGGTAAACAAAAGGCCGCCAAACAGCGACGGCCAATGTGACGACTGTCAGCGACCCCAGCATGACGCGATGGGGCCGTGGCAGGTTGTTATACGCCAGAGCGATAGTTCGGACTATCTGCTGCACTCGATATTATCCTCATAAGCTTTACTTCAGGCAGCTCACGTACTGGTTTGACAGCTGAGTCAGGAATTTCCCGTAGCTGTCCTTCCCCAGAGCGATGCCGATGCCCAGCGGGTCCAGCGTTCCGGAACGCACTTTGGTACCCTTGGCGACGGCATTGATTACGGCCGGCCTGAATTGTGGCTCAGCAAAAACGCATACCGCTTTCTGCTCAACCAACTGTGTTCGAATTTGGTGTAGGCGCTGTGCTCCAGGCTGAATTTCGGGATTGACGGTGAAATGGCCCAGCGGACTCAAACCGTAGTGTTTCTCAAAGTAGCCGTAAGCATCATGAAAAACAAAATAACCCTTACCTTGCACAGGCGTAAGCATGTTACCAACATTTTTGTCAGTTTGCGTCAGCAGATTCTCGAACTGGCGCAGGTTTGCGTCTAATTTGTCCTTGTTTTGCGGCATAAGTTCCAACAATCTGTCGTGAATCGCGATCGCGGTCACTTTTGCTATCTCCGGCGACAGCCAAACGTGCATATTGTACTCGCCGTGATGATGCCCATGATCGTCATCGGCATGGTTATGCGCTTCGCCTGCATGATCATGATCGTCGTCATCTTCGCCTTTCATCAGCAACGGCTTCACCGCCGGCAGTTCGCTGACAGCCAGCTTTCGGGTTGCCGAGATAGGCACCAGCGCCTTGTTCAGGAACGCTTCCATGTCCGGCCCAACCCATAGCACCAGGTCCGCAGAGCGCAAACGCTGGATATCGGAAGGACGCAGCGCAAAATCGTGCGGTGAAGCGCCGTCCGGCAGCAACACCTCGGTCGGCGTCACGCCGTCGGCGATCGCCGAAGCGATAAAGCCCAGCGGACGAATCGTGGTCACCACCGCCGCGGAAGCGCTGCTCAGCGGGCCGGCCATCAACAATGCGCTGGCCAACAGCGTACGCTGCAGCCATTTATTTTTCTTTGCCATCATCAGTAATCCCATCGTTTTCATCAACAAGGCGTGATATTATAACATTCGCTTCGTTCTGCAACCTGTAATCTCGAGATGTCTACACTGATAACGCTAAAAAATATCTCCGTCGCCTTCGGCAGCCGCAAGGTGCTGTCGAACATTTCCCTCAGCCTGCAACCCGGCCGTATTCTCACGCTGCTTGGCCCGAACGGCGCGGGCAAATCCACGCTGGTGCGCGTGGTGCTGGGATTGGTCAAACCGACCGCCGGCACGCTGGAGCGTGAGCCCGATCTGCGCATCGGCTATGTGCCGCAAAAGCTGCACCTCGACGCCACCCTGCCGCTGACCGTCAGCCGCTTTATGCGTCTTAAACCTGGCGTAAAGAAAGCCGACATTCTGCCGGCGCTCAAACGCGTGCACGCCGCCCACCTGCTCGACCAGCCGATGCAAAAGCTCTCCGGCGGTGAAAACCAGCGCGTGCTGCTGGCGCGAGCGCTGCTGAATAAACCGCAGCTGCTGGTGCTGGACGAACCCACGCAAGGGGTAGACGTCAACGGCCAGCTGGCGCTGTACGATCTGATCGATCAGCTGCGCAAGGAGCTGGGGTGCGCCGTGCTGATGGTCTCGCACGATCTGCATCTGGTGATGGCGAAAACCGACGAGGTGTTGTGCCTCAATCAGCACATCTGCTGCTCCGGCGCGCCGGAGGTGGTCTCGATGCATCCCGAATTCATCGCCATGTTCGGCAACCGCGGCGCAGAGCAGCTGGCGGTGTATCGCCACCATCACAACCACCGCCACGATCTGCAGGGAAGAATTGTCTTGAAGAAAACCGGGAGCCGCGAAGCATGATTGAACTGTTACTTCCCGGCTGGCTGGCCGGCGTGTTGCTGGCTAGCGCCGCCGGGCCGCTGGGTTCCTTCGTGGTCTGGCGCCGCATGTCCTACTTTGGTGATACCCTGGCGCACGCCTCGCTGCTCGGCGTCGCCTTTGGTCTGCTGCTCGACATCAACCCCTTCTATGCGGTGATCGCCATTACGCTGCTGCTGGCTCTGGCCCTGGTTTGGCTGGAACGTCGCCCGCAGCTTTCGGTGGATACCCTGCTCGGCATTCTGGCGCATAGCGCCCTGTCGCTGGGACTGGTGGTGGTGGCGTTGATGTCTAACGTGCGGGTCGATCTGATGGCCTACCTGTTCGGCGATCTGCTGTCGGTTACGCTGAGCGATATCGTGATGATTGCCGGCGGCGTCGCCGTGGTGCTGTTGGTGCTGTGGTGGCAGTGGCGCGATCTGCTGTCGATGACCATCAGCCCGGAGCTGGCGCACGTCGACGGCGTTAATCTGGTGCGCGCACGCACCGTGTTGATGCTGGTCACCGCCTTGACCATCGGTCTGGCGATGAAATTCGTCGGCGCGCTGATCATCACCTCACTGCTGATCATTCCGGCAGCCACCGCTCGGCGCTTCGCACGCACGCCGGAGCAGATGGCGGGCGTCGCAGTGCTGCTCGGCATGATGGCCGTCACCGGCGGCCTGACCTTCTCGGCATTTTACGATACGCCGGCCGGCCCTTCAGTTGTGCTGAGCGCCGCCGTGCTGTTCACGCTGAGCCTGTTCAAAAAACAGCAGGCTTGATTAAAGCCGGGATATGACAAGGGCCGCATCTGCGGCCCTTTGTTATGATGGGTGGAAAACTTATGCTTCGCGTTCGAGGCCGAAATGCCGGTAGGCATGCTGCGTCGCCAAACGGCCGCGCGGCGTGCGCTGGATAAAGCCCTGCTGGATCAGGAACGGTTCGATCACATCTTCGATGGTTTCACGCTCTTCGCCGATCGCCGCCGCCAGGTTGTCCAACCCGACCGGGCCGCCGGTAAACTTGTCGATAATCGCCAGCAGCAGCTTGCGATCCATATAGTCGAAGCCTTCGGCATCGACGTTGAGCATATCGAGTGCCTGCGCCGCCACTGCGCCGCTGATCACGCCGTTGGCGCGCACTTCGGCGAAGTCACGCACCCGGCGCAGCAGGCGGTTGGCGATACGCGGCGTACCGCGCGCGCGGCGGGCCACCTCATGGGCGCCCTCGTCGGACAGCTCCAACCCCAGGCACCCGGCGCTGCGTGAGACGATATGCTGCAGATCCGCCACCTGATAAAACTCCAGCCGCTGGACAATGCCGAAGCGATCGCGCAGCGGCGAGGTCAGCGAACCGGCGCGGGTGGTTGCACCCACCAAGGTAAACGGCGGCAGATCGAGCTTAATCGAACGCGCCGCCGGCCCTTCGCCGATCATGATATCCAGCTGATAGTCTTCCATCGCCGGATACAGCACCTCTTCCACCACCGGTGACAGACGGTGAATCTCATCGATGAACAACACGTCATGCGGTTCAAGGTTGGTCAGCATCGCCGCCAGATCGCCCGCCTTCTCCAGCACCGGGCCGGAAGTGGTGCGCAGATTCACGCCCATTTCGTTGGCCACGATGTTGGCCAGGGTGGTTTTCCCCAGGCCCGGCGGGCCGAAGATCAGCAGGTGGTCGAGCGCGTCGCCGCGCTGCTTGGCCGCCTGGATGAAGATCTCCATCTGCTCGCGTACGTGCGGCTGACCCACGTATTCAGTCAACAGCTTGGGACGAATGGCGCGATCGAGGACTTCTTCCTCGTTGATCGGTTCGGCGGAGATCAGGCGATCGGCTTCAATCATTATCTACCTCTTAGCGGCCTTACAAAGCAGCGCGCAACGCGTCGCGGATCAGCGTCTCGCAGTCGGCGCCCGGTTTGGCAATTTTGCTGACCATGCGACTCGCTTCCTGTGGCTTGTAGCCCAGCGCCACCAGCGCCGAAACGGCTTCGGCTTCCGCGTCCGCTTCCGGCGCGTTGTCGGCGGCGGACGGCAGGCTGATCTCGCTGCTGTTGTTGAACAGGTCGCCGTTAAGCCCTTTGAAGCGGTCTTTCATCTCTACCACCAGGCGCTCGGCGGTTTTTTTGCCCACGCCCGGCAGCTTGACCAGTGCGGTGATCTCTTCACGCTCCACCGCGCTGACGAACTGCTGCGCGGACATGCCTGACAGGATCGCCAGCGCCAGCTTCGGCCCGACGCCGTTGACCTTGATCAGCTCGCGGAACAGCGCACGCTCCTGCTTGTCGTTGAAACCGTACAGCAGCTGCGCGTCTTCACGCACCACGAAGTGGGTAAACACGATGGCCTCTTGCCCCAGTTCAGGCAGCTCGTAAAAGCAGGTCATCGGCATGTGTACCTCGTAGCCCACGCCGTTCGCCTCCAGTAACACCAGCGGCGGCTGCTTTTCCAGAATATTTCCTCTGAGACGACCTATCATTTACCCTCCTGCAGAATGACCGGGCATGGCGCCCTGCCATGCCGTTGCTGGTAAAGCTTATAACATAAAAAAGGCTGGATGAATATCCAGCCTGAGCAATCATCGCTTTGCGTCAGCGCAAACGCCCGCGCGCCAGGTTCAACCGCCCTTCGCTCATCCGCAGCACGTTCTGGCTGAGGTGGCAGTGGGTGATGGCGATAGCCAGAGCATCGGCGGCGTCCGCCTGCGGGTTGGCCGAGAGTTTGAGCAGCGAGCGCACCATGTGCTGTACCTGCGCCTTTTCGGCCGCACCGGTGCCGACCACGGTCTGTTTGACCTGCCGCGCCGCATACTCGAACACTTCCAGATTCTGATTCACCGCCGCCACGATCGCGACGCCGCGTGCCTGGCCGAGCTTGAGCGCCGAATCCGGATTCTTAGCCATAAACACCTGTTCGATGGCGAAGAAGTCGGGCTGAAACTGGGTGATGATCTCACTGACGCCGGCGTAAATCAGCTTCAGCCGCGTCGGCATGTCGTCCACCACCGTGCGGATGCAGCCGCTGGCGATATAGCTCAACTGACGCCCCTGCTGGCGGATAAGGCCATAGCCGGTGACGCGTGAACCGGGATCGATACCGAGTATGATCGCCATATCTACATCCACCTTGCATGCACGGCGCCGCCGAACGGCGGCGCCCGTTTTACCGGATTACAGCGTCGCCGCCACTTCGTCGGAGATTTCACCGTTATGGTAAACTTCCTGCACGTCGTCGCAGTCTTCCAGCATATCGATCAGACGCAACAGCTTAGGCGCGGTTTCCGCGTCCATGTCGGCCTTGGTCGATGGGATCATCGACACTTCCGCCGCTTCGGCCTCGAAGCCCGCCGCGGTCAGCGCGTCTTTCACCGCGCCCAGGCTTTCCCAGGCGGTGAACACGTCGATGGCGCCATCGTCATAGGTCACGATGTCTTCCGCACCGGCTTCCAGCGCCGCTTCCATCACGCTGTCTTCATCCAGGCCCGGTGCGTAAGTGATCACGCCCTTCTTGGTGAACAGATAAGCTACGGAACCGTCGGTGCCGAGGTTGCCGCCACACTTGGTGAAAGCGTGACGCACTTCCGCCACGGTGCGGTTGCGGTTGTCACTCAGGCATTCGATCATGACGGCGGTGCCGCCAGGGCCGTAACCTTCATAGATGATGGTTTCCATATTGGTATCATCATCGCCGCCCACGCCGCGCGCGATCGCACGGTTCATGGTGTCGCGCGTCATGTTGTTCGACAGCGCCTTGTCCATCGCCGCGCGCAGACGCGGGTTGGAATCCGGATCGCCGCCGCCCAGCTTCGCGGCAGTGACCAGCTCACGAATAATCTTGGTGAAAATTTTACCGCGCTTGGCGTCCTGCGCCGCTTTACGGTGCTTTGTGTTGGCCCACTTACTATGACCTGCCATAAAAAATCTCCGAAAAAAACTACTGGACTGAATTGATCACGAACTCTTCAATCGCCTGCTGATTGCTCCATGACTTGGTCAACTTCACGGCTTCGGCCGCCTCAAGCCATTGGTAAGCGTGGTGCTCGGTAATCACCGGATCGCGCTCCTCGGGCAACGCCAGACAGAACCAGTGCTCTTTATTGCGCGTGGTTCCCGGCGCATAGCGATGTCGCAAATGGACAAAGAGTTCAAACTCCACGCAGCGTTGGCAATCGAACAACGGCAGGTGCTCTGCTTCGATATCGATGCCGACTTCTTCCATGACTTCACGCCGCGCGGCATGCGGCGGTGACTCATCCTGTTCCAGGCTACCGGTGACCGACTGCCAGAACTCGGTATCGTCGCGCCGCTGTAACATCAGCACCCGACCACTGGATTTCGCGTAAATCACTACCAGGATAGATTCAGGGCGCTTATAACTCATCACTCGCTCTCTTGTTCCGCACCGGCTTTCTTTACCACGCTGATCGCCAGCTCCTGCAGCGACGCCGGGTTGGCGAAGCTCGGTGCGTCGGTCATCAGACAGGCCGCCGCGGTGGTTTTCGGGAAGGCGATCACGTCGCGGATGTTGTCGGTGCCGGTCAGCAGCATCACCAGACGATCCAGGCCGAAGGCCAGGCCGGCGTGCGGCGGCGTACCGTACTTCAGCGCGTCCAGCAGGAAGCCGAACTTCTCGCGCTGTTCATGTTCGTTAATGCCCAGAATGCTGAATACCGTCTGCTGCATTTCGCTGCGGTGAATACGCACCGAACCGCCGCCCACTTCGTAACCGTTGATCACCATGTCATAGGCGTTGGCGATAGCGTTGACCGGCGCTGCCGCCAGCTCTTCCGGGCTCATGTCGCGCGGCGAGGTGAACGGGTGGTGCATCGCCGCCAGGCCGCCCTCTTCGTCTTCTTCGAACATCGGGAAGTCGACCACCCACAGCGGCGCCCAGCTGTCGAGTTGGGTCAGCCCCAGATCGCGACCCAGCTTCAGGCGCAGCGCGCCCATCGCGTCGGTGACAATCTTGAAACTGTCTGCGCCGAAGAACAGGATGTCGCCGGTCTGCGCGTTGGTGCGCGCCAGGACAGCTTCCAGCACTTCCGCGCTGAGGAATTTGGCGATCGGGCTCTGCACGCCTTCCATGCCGGCGGCGCGGTCGTTGACCTTCAGCCAGGCCAGGCCTTTCGCGCCGTAGATGTTGACGAAAGCGCCGTACTCGTCGATCTGCTTGCGTGTCAGCTGTGCGCCGCCCGGTACGCGGATTGCCGCCACGCGGCCTTTGGCGTCGTTAGCCGGGCCGGAGAACACTTTAAACTCGACCTCTTTGACCAGGTCGGCCACGTCCACCAGCTCCAGCGGGTTACGCAGGTCCGGCTTGTCGGAGCCAAAGCGACGCATCGCTTCGGCGAAGGTCATGACCGGGAAATCGCCCAGATCCACGCCCTTCACGTCCAGCCACAGCTCGCGCGCCAGTTTCTCCATCACTTCACGCACCTGATCGGCGGTCATGAAGGAGGTTTCGACGTCGATCTGGGTGAATTCAGGCTGACGGTCCGCACGCAGGTCTTCGTCACGGAAGCATTTGACGATCTGATAGTAACGATCGAAGCCGGACATCATCAGCAGCTGTTTGAACAGCTGTGGGGACTGCGGCAGCGCGTAGAATTTGCCCTTGTGCACGCGGCTCGGCACCAGGTAATCGCGGGCGCCTTCCGGCGTCGCCTTGGTCAGCATCGGCGTTTCGATATCGAGGAAGCCATGGCTGTCCATGAAGCGGCGTACGAAGCTGGTGATTTTGGCGCGGGTCTTCAGACGCTCAGCCATTTCCGGGCGGCGCAGATCCAGGTAGCGGTATTTCAGGCGCGCTTCTTCACTGTTGACCTGGTTGGAGTCCAGCGGCAGCGGCTCGGAGCGGTTGATGATCTCCAGCGCGTGGGCAAACACTTCCACTTCGCCGGTGGCCATATCTTTATTGATCTGGCTGTCCGGACGCGCACGCACGGTGCCGACGATCTGGATGCAGAACTCATTGCGCAGGTCGTAGGCCTTGTCGAACGCCACTTTCTCGTCCGGATCGAAGAACACCTGCACGATGCCTTCGCGGTCGCGCATATCAATAAAGATCAGGCCGCCGAGATCGCGACGACGATTGACCCAACCACACAGAGTGACTTCCTGGCCCACGTGGGACAGATTCAACTGTCCGCAATATTCAGTACGCATACGCTATCCTTTTACACAGCCGATGCCGCGCCGGGCTACTGCGCCCCTGTCGCGCGGCTGTTATCTGATAAATTCTACTTGTTACCCGGTTTAAAATCCGTCGCATACCACCCGGTGCCCTTAAGCTGGAAGCCGGAGGATGAAATCAACTTGGTCAACGCGGGCTGCCCACACGCCGGGCAGTCTGCCAGCGGCGCATCGGAAAATTTTTGCAATTTCTCTAACCGATGGTTGCAAGCACCACATGCATATTCATAAATCGGCATAGGTCGTTGGATTAAAGAGTGTTGAAAAAAGGGAGTCATTATAAAGGAAATTCATCCGCCCGATAAGTGCGAACACAGCATTGTTACTGCACTAAATGGCGCGTTTTTGCTCGAATCAACACATCGGTTAACAAATTTCCCATTAACCTGCGACAGTTTTTTCACGTAGCCTGATTCTCCCCCGGTTTTGCGCCGAACGCAGCTCGCCCGACGCGCCGAACAGTTTTTATCCACTTCGCAACGAGATGAAATCCATGCTGAAACTTGACGCCCAAACCACCGCTCTGGTGCTGATCGATTTGCAAAATGGCATTCTGCCCTACGCCGGCGGCCCGCACGGCGCCGAGCAGGTGGTGGCGAACGCCGCCCTGCTGGCCGCGCGTTTTCGTCTGCTAGGCGCGCCGGTGCTGTTGGTGCGCGTCGGTTGGTCAGACTCCTTCGCCGAAGCGCTGAAACAACCGGTGGATAAACCGGCTCCCGCGCCCGCCGGCGGTTTGCCGGCCAGCTGGTGGGAGTTCCCCGCGCCGCTGGCGGTCTGCGACAGCGATATTCTGATCACCAAGCGCCAATGGGGCGCCTTCTACGGCACCGATCTGGACTTGCAGCTGCGCCGTCGCGGCATCAAGTCTGTGGTGCTGGGCGGTATTTCCACCAATATCGGCGTGGAATCCACCGCCCGCGCCGCCTGGGAACACGGCTATGAGCTGGTGATCGCCGAAGACGTCTGCAGCGCGCAGAACGCGGAAATGCACCGTTTCGCGTTCGAACACATCTTCCCGCGTTTGGCGCGAGTGCGCGACACCGGCGAAATTCTTGCCGCGCTCGACCGGTAACGTTAAGTTGTAGCCTGATAAGCCAAGGATAAGTAAAGGAAGACGACGCCGTGATCTACATCGGACTGCCCCAGTGGCAACATTCAGCCTGGAATCGTATCGGGCTGCGTGACTTGGCGGATTACAGCCGCTACTTCAACTGCGTGGAAGGCAACACCACCTTCTACGCGCTGCCGAAGCTGGACATCGTGCAGCGCTGGCGCGACATGACCGGCGACGATTTTCGCTTCTGCTTCAAATTCCCGTCGGACATCAGCCACAAGGCCGCCCTACGCAACTGCGCCGCCGAGCTGCAGGCGTTTTACCACTGCCTGAGCCCGGTGCATCAACGCATCGGGCAATTGTGGCTGCAGTTGCCCGCCGCCTTCGGCCCCGACGAGCTGCCGCGCATGTGGCAGTTCTTCGAAAGCCTGCCGCAGGAATTCACCTACGGCGTCGAAGTGCGTCATCCGGCATTTTTCGCCAAAGGCGAGGAAGAGCGCGCGTTGAATCAGGGGCTGCATCAGCGCGGCATCAATCGGGTGATCCTCGACAGCCGCCCGGTGCATCACGCCGCCCCCCATACCGCCGCCGTGCGCGATGCCCAGCAGAAAAAACCGAAGCTGCCGGTGCACGCTCTGGTCACCGCCGACCAACCGCTGGTGCGCTTTATCGGCGGCGACCAATTGGCCGACAACCTGCGCTGGTTCGAAGCCTGGCAGCAAAAACTGCCGCTGTGGCAGCAACAACATCAACCGTATCTGTTTATTCATACGCCGGACAACGGCGATTCACCCCAGCAAGCGCAAAAAATTTGGCAGCAGCTGCGCCGGGCGATCCCCGATTTGCCTGCGCCGCCGGACTGGCCAGAGCAAGATGCACTGTTTTGACCTATTAATCTGACCAATAACATCAAATATTTCCCCGCGACAGTGAATACAATGACGGCTATGATGCTGGCTGCCAGTTTTGGTTAGGGAACGGAGTTAAAAATGGTAAGCGCGCTTTATGTAGTGCTCGGCGCATTGTTGTTGATCAAACTCTCTTATGACGTAGTCAGATTAAGGATGCAGTACCGCGTAGCCTACGGCGACGGCGGTTTTTACGAATTGCAGACCGCCATCCGCGTGCATGGCAACGCCGTTGAATACATTCCTATCGCTGCCGTATTGCTGGTGATCATGGAGATGAACGGCGCGGAAATCTGGATGATTCACCTTTGCGGCCTGATGCTGATGGCCGGGCGACTGGTGCATTACTACGGTTTGCGCAACCGCGAGGTTCGCTGGCGTCGTTCAGGCATGGCCGCGACCTATATCTCTTTGTTGTTGATGGTTCTGGCAAATATCTTCTATCTGCCCTGGGATCTAATTTTCAGCCTGCATTGATCCCGTTTTATCATCAGGCGGCCGCGCCGCCTGCTTCCGCTCCGCTTTTTTACGCTTTTCTGTTAGACTACGCAGCTTCGAATTCTGAACTGATTTGCCGCTATGCCAAACCGCGATACCCTTTTCTCCGCCCCCATCGCCAAACTGGGCGACTGGACCTTCGACGAACGCGTCGCCGAAGTGTTTCCCGACATGATCCAACGCTCCGTTCCCGGCTATTCCAACATCATCTCGATGATCGGTATGCTAGCCGAACGCTTTGTGCAACCCGACAGCCGGGTGTATGACTTGGGCTGCTCGCTGGGCGCGGCGACGCTGTCGATGCGGCGGAATATCAAGGTGCCTGGCTGCACTATCATCGCCGTCGACAATTCGCCGGCGATGGTGGAACGTTGCCGCCGCCATATCGACGCCTTCCGCGCCGACACGCCGGTCGACATCATCGAAGCCGACATTCGCGACATCGACATCGAAAACGCCTCGATGGTGGTGCTGAACTTTACGCTGCAGTTCCTCGAGCCGGCCGATCGCCTGCGTCTGCTGGAGAAAATCTATCGCGGCCTGCGCCCAGGCGGCGCACTGGTGCTGTCGGAGAAATTCAGCTTTGAAGACGCCGAAGTCGGCGAACTGCTGTTCAACATGCATCACGATTTCAAACGCGCTAACGGGTACAGCGAGCTGGAGATCAGCCAAAAACGCAGCATGCTGGAAAATGTGATGCTCACCGACTCGGTAGAAGCGCACAAAGCGCGACTGCAACAGGCCGGGTTCGAGCATGCCGAAGTGTGGTTCCAGTGCTTCAACTTCGGTTCGCTGATCGCCCTGAAAGCGGGAGAGGCGCAATGATCGAGTTCGGTGATTTCTATCAGCATATTGCCAAGAGTCCCCTCAGCCATTGGTTGGATACCCTGCCCGCGCAGCTCAGCGCCTGGCAACGCGAATCGCTGCACGGCAAATTCAAACAGTGGTTCAACTCGGTAGAACATTTGCCGACGCTGACCCCAACCCGCCTCGATCTGCTGCACGGCGTGCGCGCCGAAATGGAGCCCGGCCTGTCGCCGGGCCAGCTCGAAGGCATCGAGAAAATGCTGCGCACCCTGATGCCGTGGCGTAAAGGGCCGTTCTCGCTGTATGGCATCGATATCGATACCGAATGGCATTCCGACTGGAAGTGGGATCGCGTGCTGCCGCACATTTCTCCGCTGGCCGGCCGCACCATTCTCGACGTTGGCTGCGGCAGTGGTTATCACCTGTGGCGCATGATCGGCGCCGGTGCCCACTTCGCCGTAGGCATCGATCCCATGCAGCTGTTCCTATGCCAGTTCGAAGCGGTGCGCAAGCTGTTGGGCGGCGATCAGCGCGCCCACCTGCTGCCGCTCGGCATCGAGCAGTTGCCAGATTTGGCGGCGTTCGACACCGTGTTCTCGATGGGGGTGCTGTATCATCGCCGCTCGCCGCTTGATCATCTGTATCAGCTGAAAAATCAGCTGGTGGCTGAAGGTGAACTGGTGCTGGAAACGCTGGTGGTGGAAGGCGCTCGCCACCAGGTGCTGGTGCCGGGCGATCGTTATGCGCAGATGCGCAACGTGTATTTCATCCCTTCCGCCGAAGCGCTGAAGTGCTGGCTAGAGAAGTGTGGCTTCGTCGACGTGAAGATCGCCGATATGTGCGTCACTAGCCTCGAGGAGCAGCGCCGCACCGACTGGATGACCAGCGAGTCGCTGGCAGAATTCCTCGATCCGAACGATCGCAGCAAAACGGTCGAAGGCTATCCGGCGCCCCTGCGCGCCGTACTGACCGCCAAAAAACCCTAGTACTCGCTAATCGGGCCGGCCTGCGCCGGCCCGAATTCACCCGTTACTGACATCGACAATTCGCAGCTCATAGACCATCGTCGCGTTCGGCGGGATCTGCGGCGCATAGCCGGTTTCACCGTACGCCAACGCCGGCGGCACCACCATCGTCAGCGAGCCGTGATTTTTCAGGTGGCCGATCGCCTCGCGGAACAACGGCGGATAGGCGGAGAGCGGCTGGGACATCACCTTCCCACTGCGATCCATATCCTGAATCACGCGACCGTCGGTTAAACTTTCTTTCACCACGATGTCCACCCGCGCGTTTTCCTTAATGGCCTCATCACCCGCATAATCGATGCGATACCAGAAACCGGCAGGCGACTTCTGCGTACCCTTCTTCTTTTTAAACTCGGCGACGAACGCCTCACCCTTGCTGGTCTGCGTCTTCGCCGCCTGGTTTCTGGCGTCATTTACCGCTTTTTCCGACTCCGCCAGTGCGCTGGTCAACTGCGCATCGCTCAACTGGTAATGGCCGCTGAAGGTATCGATCACGCCCGCCAGCAGCACGGTTTTGTCGGGCGTGATACCCCAATTTTTACGTTCCGCCAGCATCGTTTGAATATCGCGCCCCAAAGCGACACCGGCGGCGTAGCTCTGTTGCTCCGGCTTTTTCTTGAGCGACTGCGTATCCGGCAGCCATTTAGCCCGCGATCTCAGCCCATCCAGTTCCTCGCGCAAGGCTTGCTGTGCCTGTTGCGCGGCCGCCAGCTCCGTCGCCGTTTTATCCGCCTGTTGTGCCGCTTTATTCCGTAGCTGCACTGTCTGCGCGTTTTCCGTCGTCAGCGCCGCCAGACGCTGTTCCAGCGCCTTAGCCTGCTCGGTTTGCGTTTTGTTTTTTCCCTGCAGCGTTGCCAACTGCTGCTGAAGTTCACCCGTCGCTTTGGCGGCCTCGGCCTTTTGCTGTGCCAGCGCCATCTTCAGGTTTTGCTCTTGTTGCTCAGCCTGTTGGCGTTGACCATCACGCTCTTTCTGCAGCTGAGTCAGCTGCTGCTGAAGTTCAGCCGCAGCCTTGGCGGCTTCGACCTTTTGCTGCGCCAGCGCCGTCTTCAGGCTTTTTTCTTGCCGCTCGGCCTGTTGGCGTACGATATCCCTCTCTTTTTGCACCTGCGCCAGCTGCTGCTGAAGTTCACCCGCAGCCTTAGCGGCTTCCGCCTTTTGCTGCGCCAGCGCCGTCTTCAGGCTTTTTTCTTGCCACTCGGCCTGTTGGCGTACGATATCCCTCTCTTTTTGCACCTGCGCCAGCTGCTGCTGAAGTTCACCCGCAGCCTTGGCGGTTTCGGCCTTTTGCTGCGCCAGCGCCGTCTTCAGGCTTTGCTCTTGCTGCCCCCCCTGCTGCCGTTGACTCTCCTGCTCTTTTTGCAGTTTCGCCAGCTGCTGCTGCAGTTCGCCCGTCAGCCTGGCAGCCTCGGCCTTCTGCTGTTCCAGCTCAGCGGCGGCCGCTTTTTTATCCTGCTCATAACGTTGGCGCGCTTTATCGTGGGCGGTCTGCACCGCGGCCAATTTCTCCTGCCAGGCGTTATCCGCCTGGCCAGGCAGCACCGCCAGCCGTTGTTCCAGCAAGGCAATACGCCGATCGCGCTCCGCGGTTTGTTGCTTTTGCCGCGCTAACGCCGCTTGCGTTTCGGCGATCTGCGCCTGAGCCTTACGCTCCTGCGGCGTCAGGTTCAGCGCCTGCCGCACGCCGCTGGCGAAGTTGCTCAACGCGCTCAGATCGGGTGCCGGTGACGGTTTGTCGGCAGCCGTCAGGGTGGACGCGACGCGCAACGCGGTCAGCTCCTGCTGCAGTGATTGAATTACCGTCTGCTGTTGCTCCAATCGGGCCTCTTTCTCGCGCAGCGCCTTTTGCCACTGCGCCAGCTGCTTCTTATGCGCCGCCGTCTCACGCGTTTGAACCGGCCGGGATGCTGACTTTTGTGGGGCCTGGGATTGAGTGACTGCGGTATCCGCTGCCGGTGCATCTTGCCGCTGATAGCGCTCGGCAAACTGCAATAACGCCGGCACGTCGTCATCCGCAGCGACCACCGCCGGCGCAAACGCCAACGCTATCATCAGGCTCAGTAGCGCCTTTCTCGCACGGAGAGTCATTGGGCGCGTTCTCCACGCTCAGCCAGGCCGGTCATCATGGCAGAACTGATGTCTGCGCACAGACGGCTGGTGCGATAACGATACAGGGCGTCAACGGTTTCCTGCGTGCCCGTGTTGACCCGCTGGCGTACCCCGGCATACTGCGCCGCGCCGCCCATCAAAGTATCGAACTCGCGTTTGAATTTTTGGTATTTTTCGTTATCCATACCGCGCATGGCATCCAGCTCGCGCTGGCACTGCTGCAAGCGCTCAGCTTCACGCTGCCGTTTGTCTTGCTCGGCAACTTCTTCCGCGCTGGGCGGCTTACTTAATGTAGAAACAGGCCGCTTGGCGGTCTGGCAGCCGGTCAGGGCCAACGTCAGCAAAAGCGCAGCGGTCAAACAGTGTGCCGTTCGGGTCATTATCGTTATCTCCTTGTAAAGTCCGCCGTCGGCGTGCTCTGTGGCTGCGCCGACGGCTCTCCTCAATTGATGCTGTGATGTTCCGGCCATAAAACCGGCGGTGAGCAGGTATAAAATGCAGACGCGATAATGAGCGGCAGAGCGCAAATCATTCACCACGCAAATAAATACCAAAAAATCATTTAATATCATGATATTTAAAGGATTTTAACTCACAAATTTATCAGCAGGGCATAGCGAGCGCAAGAAGAGATGGGGCCGCCGACCGAATAACAGCGTTGAAACGGTGCTGCGTCTTTACAAGGTACCAGGCCAATCCATGCTCCACTTTCCGCGGCCTGAACTTCACGCTGTATCAGCACCCAGCAAACCTCATCGACTTTTTGAAACGTCCAGCCTGATTGAGAATAGTGTTGCCAACCAACAGGAGAAATTTCATGAACAATATGATTAGTGTTAATAACATCAGTGAATTGCGTAATCTGACGCCAGTTACAGATGACCAGATTGTCTTTTTAGTTTCTCACACCGCTGGACACTTCACCGGAGGCGGCGAATTCTATTATGCGAAAACGGATACAACCAGTGCGGACAATAACGGTACCGTGGTGGTTACAACGGGAGGAGCGCGCTGGAAACGACTGGATCAGAAACTGACTTTCGATCACTTCGGTGCCGATCCTAGTGGCACTTCCGCCTCTGACGCAGCAATCAGCGCGACATTAAACTATGCCGCGAGTTTAAAAAACAAAGTGGTCTATGCTTCGGAAAATGCTCAATATCTGCTGACCAGCACTCAACCTATCAACGTCGCAAATGGCGTCACAGTCAGAGGATCCCGCCGCGGTATTGCTCAAGGCCCTGCAAGTCTTACAAACAATGGCCCTAATCGGGCAGGCCTTGCTGACGATAGTGCTTTCATCATCAAAAAGCCGGCAGGTACGGTTTGTTTCGCCTGTGATAAGAACGTTGTCTTTGATGGGTGGTCGTTCCTCTATCCAGATCAGAAATATACTGCCACCCAGCCGGAGGCGTTTGTTCCATACGGAGCCACCATTACCGCAACCGGCGCTCTGTCAGTCGCCAACTGCCGTTATGTAGGCGCCTATGATTTTGTTGAAGCTCGTGGAGAAGCCAACAGCTTTGAGAATATCTACGGTTGGGCAGTACGCTGCGACTACAGGGTTTATGAAAGCAGGGACATCAACAGATTTACCAATGTTCACGTCAATGCCAACGTCGTGCGCCCGACAGAAAACGCGGTGACTGCCTCTATCGCCGTAGCCGGTTCTTGTGCTTTCAATCTCGATCGCCACGACAATACGTTTATGGTGAATGTATTCTCTTATGGCAAAAAGATCTTTATCAAAACTACAACACAAGGAACTTCCTATTTAGGCGGCCTTAGCCTGAGCAATTTCATGGCAGACAGAAATGGTACCGGAATTGATATCGACTCGGATTCCTCCGCCAATATTCAAATCGCCAACGGTTCTTATATTAATGACTATGGTGATACCGTTGGAGGGTTCCTGGTATTAAGAAAGTCTACTGGCCAATCAAATATTACCCCAGTGCAAATCAGCAATGTTAACTTCGCTACCGCTAATGGACCGAAGGGTTCACTCTCCCCTCAGGCCATTCGCTTCGAAGCGAACGGCGGGTATCAACTTTCATTCAGCAACACCGTCATGCCAATGTGGACGAACGGCAGTCTGAACAATGAAGCGGGTTACAACATTCTTAGAGGCACACTGAGCATTGCGCAACGCAGCTATCAGCTACATGCGGCTCCGCTAAATTGTTTGACGAACAGCAATATGATCGCCATCGGTGCTGACAAACAGCCTGTTGGCTGGTTTATTGACGGGAATCTGACGGCGGATAGCAATATCCTGACCGCCAATGGAGACAACCCGGCTTATAAAGGTTTGGGTCAACGTATTCATCGGAGCATGGGATTGAGAACATTCTGGGCCATCGCATCCTCTATCGGCGATCAATCTACCGCGCAAGCTTCGACTGGCATTTGGGCCCGCTCGTACAACGATAATTATACCGACACTGTCGAGAGCAATGAAGCTATTCCCTGGATACGCATCGGCAACCTCTACTACGCGCGTTTTGTCATGAACAACAATCGCACTATCCACGATATCCTGGTCAATCCCGGAAGTGGCAATAATGCGGTGCGCGTTTTAAACTGCGGCATTACTCCGGGCGAAGTCTTCAACTTCTCGCCCGATGCAAAGCACTAATCATCCGCAAAATAAAAAAAGATCCACGTCAAGCATTGGCGAATGCAGATTGATAGAAAAAAGACTATATAAGACGTGGAGTTAGCCCTACTTTGATCACCTTACAGAAGAACGTCATTGTGGGCTAGGTGCCACATAGGAGCATCGCGATAGGAAGCCTGAGCATGCTGCATCAGTGCCAATAGCTCGCAGACGGCGGATACCCTCTCGTCTCCAAGAACGAAGAACGCACGGCCCAAAGCTGCGCGTTCGAGGCATCGTCACCAACGGAAATGCATTACTCACCTTCCAGGATAACGCGCCTCAAAGGCACTGCGTCTTCCTTAAACACCGTTTACATGGGAGGGCGCTTTCACAGAAGCTAGGGACGCGGTGTTGTGGAGGCGGATCGCGGCTTCGTGCTCCCTGACCAACTTTTGGAAAGACTCAAATGTTCGATGAGCGCGATCACACTGAATTTCCAGGTGTTCGACGATATGCGGCAGCGTCAGGGCCGGAGTCTCCCCAAAGCCGTAGGTCACGGCACCTGTAGCCTTGTTTACCTGTCGCGTCACCAAATTGGAGATCCCGAGCACGATCCGAGGTGAGAACCGATGGTTGTAGGCGTTTCGGAAGTCGTGGGTAGCCGCCTGGTAGTCCTTGGCTCCGACTTTCTCCAGTCGAGTCTTGAAAGTGTTGTAACGCTTCCAAGCTTTCCCGTACTTGTCTGCCGCATCGAACCAAACCTCCCCATCCAGCGGAAATTCGTCCTTCCATATAGCCCCTTGCTTCGCGCGATTGGCTTGATGACACAGATGCGCAGAGGCGAAAATGAAGCGCGAACGGATTACATATGGCAGATTGAGCGCGACAGTAGCCACCGGATCAACGAAATCAACGGCAGCATCCAGTTGCTGCTGTTGAGCCATCGGAGCCAGCAGGTCGCGCCAAGCAGCCAACTGATGCGTGTAACCTACGAGCTCGTTCAGCGCGTTTGCCAATTCTCCGGAGAACTCGTTGAACATCTGACTATAGGGCAACCAGACCATATGCAGAGCCTGAGGAAGTGCCCCCCATTCATATGGGGCGTATTTCCCCTTAAAAGGAGTGCTCTCCAGCATCCATCGGTATTGTCGATAGGTTTCGATCGTCATATATTTTACGATAGTAGACCACGCTCGTCACTAGCCATAGATTGGCAATGAGGCCAATAAAAAATAGCACCAAAAAACCGTTCATAACTGAGGCACAGCCTCCTTATTGCATAGAGATTTTTAAATGTCCAGTTGGGCCGATATCAAGTTAGATGGACAAACCATCCTCACCACTCAAAATCACTTCAGTACATGGTTCTTTCGCAATAAGGAGCGAGTGATTGAAAAGAATCCCACGACGGGCGACACCCTCTATAAGTATGTGATGTCGGGTGAAACCCTGCGGCGACGCTTGGAGTTGGATGGCCACAACATGGCAAGCCTCCAGAGGGAGTTCAATAAGCAACTTGCACAGATGAAATCTGACTGTGAGGAGATGATCGACATTGACCCTGATGGCAAGACAAAAGAACTGTTGCCGATCCTAGCCGAATCGACACTTGCCGACTGGCTACAGAGGCTTCGAAAAATTGTTGAGCAAAAGTTAGAAAGAATTCATTTTGGTGAGGTCGACAAGGAATTCGGTGACACGTTGCTCAACTTTATGATGAGCGCCGATGGATACTATTTCAGTGACAATCCCGGAGCTGGCGACTACAACTTCCCTTGCCAAACATACGAGGGCTACGCAATCGCACTACTTGAGGTACTTCCGAAGAATATTGAGTGCGTTCTTGACATCAGCGAACTGATAGCAGGTGGCTGGACAAATGCCTTCGATGACTTGGTTGAGTTCAAACAGGATTTCACCACTTTCTATGGCATCTTCAAAGCATCACTTGAGGACATCTCGGCGTTAACACAGATTGCACCTGATAACAAAACACTGGCTCGCATGCTCTATGCCGCCGTGATCTCTGCAATGGAAACCTATCTCTCTGATACCCTCAGGAAACAGGTATTCGTGAAGCCAGCGATCAAACGCAGATTCGTTGAAGCGCACGGAAAATTTAAGGGCAACCATCTTGACTTGAGCGACATCTACACATGGCTTGAGAAATTGGATTCGTTTATTACTGATGTCATCGACTCAGAGAGCTTCCACAATATCGTAAGCGTCAACAAGCTGTACAAGAATGTGCTGCTGACCGATATTCCAAAGCTACACATGGACAAGCTGGTGAAGGCCATCGCAATACGCCATGACATTGTTCATCGCAATGGCAAGACCCTCGACGGGATCATCCATCAACTAACGATGGATGAGGTTCACCAGCTCGTCCTGGATGTCGACGCCGCCATTCAGCACATTGACAAGCAGATCAAAGATGGGCTTCTAGACGATCTTGACGAAGAAGATCTATGACAAATTCGCAAGACATGAGTGCCGGAAGACCAGCGACATACTTTGCGGAGCCGACAGCTAGATAACACACCACCGGCAAACTCAGTCCGGCGACGCCCACCTCCCCTCTGGCTACGATGCTGCGGCTGGCGCAGCTCTCGATGATCGCGGGCGCGATGCTCGAATCCTTGATGTCGGCAAGGCTCTGTGTGGCAAAGATGACGCTCACGTTCTTCTTGCGCAGCGTCTTGAGCCACTGGCGGATGCGCGCGGCGAATACCGGGTCATCGAGGAACAGCCATGCTTCATCAAGGATCAGCAGCGTGGGCGCCCCGTCGAAGCGTTCATCGAAGCGCGCAAAGAGGTAATGCAGCACGGCCATGACAGCAGCCTTGCTGTGCATCAGCTCCTCCATCTCGAAGCCCTGCACGTCGGCCATGCCCAGACGGTCATGCTCGGCATCCAGCAGCTTGCCGTGCGCGCCGCCAAGCACATAGGGTGCGAGCGCCTGACGCAGCGTGTTCGATTGCAGCAGCACGGAAAGGCCGGTCATCGTGCGCTGCTCTACCGGCGCCCCGGCAAGGCTTTCCAGTGCCGACCAGATGGCGGCCTTCTCGTCAGGGCCAACGGCTACGCCTTCGTGCAGCAAGCGGCCTTCGACCCATTCGGCCGCCCAGGTGGGGTAGCCCTCGCTGTCGATGCGCGCCAGCGGCTGGAAAGCGATCCCGCCATCCACCCCGAGGTCGTAGTGCTCGCCGCCCAGCCCGAGGATCGTGGCACGCATCGAGCGCCCCATATCGAAGGCGAAGATACGCGCGCCGGGATAGCGGCGAAACTGCATCGCCAGCGTGGCAAGCAAGACCGACTTGCCCATGCCGGTGGGGCCGGCCACCAGTGTGTGCCCCACATCGCCGATGTGCGTGACCAGCCGAAACGGCGTCGCGCCTTCGGTGCGGGTCACGATCAGCGGCGGACCATCGAGATGGTCATTGCGCTCGGGGCCCGCCCACACGGCCGACATTGGCATCAAGTGCGCCAGGTTCAGCGTCGAGACAATGGGCTGGCGGACATTGGCGTAGGCATGGCCAGGGATCGAGGACAACCACGCATCCACGGCATTGAGTGTTTCGGGAATGGTCACAAATCCCCGGCCCTGGATGACACGTTCCACCCTGCGCAGCTTCTCGTCGGCCACGGCGGCGTCCGTGTCCATGACCGCCACGGTCGCAGTCACATAGCCGAAGGCTACCTGATCGCTGCCCAGCTCCTGCAACGCCGCGTCCGCATCGGCTGCCTTGTTGTTGGCGTCGGTATCAACCAGAGGGCTTTCTTGCTGGAAGATGGTTTCGCGCAGCAGCGCGATGACGTTCTTGCGCTTGGCGAACCACTGGCGGCGCAGGCGAGAGAGTTCTTTTTCCGCCTCGGTTTTGTCCAGGCAAAGAAAGCGCGTACTCCAGCGGTACGCAAAGCCCATGCGGTTGAGGTCGTCCAGCATTCCCGGCCAGGTCGATGTCGGGAATCCCCGCACCGATACCACCCGCAGGTGCTGGTCGCCAAGCATCGGTGCCAGGCCGCCGGCCAGTGCGCAGTCGCTCAGCAGCGCATCGAGGTGGAACGGCACCTCGGGCATCGCCAGCGGATAGCGCCGCGTCGAGATGGCCGCATGCAGGTAGGTCAGCGTCTGCCCATCATCCAGCCAGGCGATTTCCGGCAACACACCATCGAGAAGGTCAAAGACCCGATCCGTCTCCGCCACGAAGGCCGTCAGGCGCTCGCGCCAGTCCACGCCTTCAGAGGGCCGGTTCTCGTACAGCAAACCCGCAGCGTGGGCGCGGGACTCCTGCGGCGGCAGATATTGCAACGTGAAGTGGTAGACGCTCTCGAAATGGCTGTCCGACGCCTCGTTTCTCCAGCGTGCGCGGCGACAGCCGCAGGTATTCTGCAGCTTCGTCGTTGGTCAGATAGCGCTGGGGCTGCGCGGGCACAGCGACAGCAGCAGTGGAAGCGGTCACAGGGGGCCGCAAGGGAGCGGGTCGCATGGGGTGGTCCTCCATCAAGCCCGGCCACACCACGCAGCCGGATGGAAGTACTTTCAAGAAAGCAAGGCTGTTTGCTAAGGGACGTTCTGCAAGGGACGCGAAACGTCCCCCTAGCGCAGCGGGAACGGCGGAAGCTGTGCCAGGCGGCGGTAGCCGCCGTGCATCAGCGCATCGCCACGGCGCACCAGCCGCCGCACGCGGGCGCGCAAGGCGCTGTCTTTGTGCCAGTCGGCCGCGACGGCATCCGCGCCAAACAGCCCATCGGCGACCTCCCGCAGGGACGCACCTGCCTGGGTAGCATCGAGTGCTTGCAAGGTATGCAATTCCATCAGCGCGGCGGCCGTAGGCCGGGAGCGGGCTGCTGCAGGCAGGACATCCATGGCCGTGGCCTCAAGTTCAGCAATGAGCGTGCGATAGCGCGCGTAGGGCTTGGCCAGCGCGCGAATGGCGTAGAAATAAGCCATACCGTCCTCCAGGCCCGGTCCAAGGGCGAGCCGCAGGCGGCGGCCCGGCCAGTGCGATGTGAGGACCAGGCGCTTGCCGTCGTGGGTCAGTTGCTTGTGCCCAGGGACACCCCAAAACGCGAAGGCTTGCGCCGTGGGCGGCGGATCGGTGTCAGGGTGAAGCTGAACCTCAGTATCGTGATGGGGAAGCCAAGTTGGATGCGCATCGCGTGCGTCCAAGGCGGGATCTTCCAGAAAGCGCAGGCCCCACGCCTGCGCCGTTTCTGGCTGACGATGACGGTGCAGCCAGTCAAGCCGGTATTGGGGGCTTCTGCGCAAGTATTCCCAAGCCAGCGCGGGGCCATCGAGGTGCAGCGTGTACAGATACGCTGCGGTCGGATACCACTGCCCAGTGTTCGATCCCATCATGGCGCTGCCCCTCCGTCGATAAGCAGGAACGTCGCTCTATACCGTCACGCGGCAGCTATCGAGTAGCCATCGAGCCGCCATCGGAATCGGGGTAAGCTGTGTCTGCCGGGGCAAGACCGAGGACGCCAAGGCATGGCAGAGATTGTCTTAATGCGACGGCTGCAACGCCGGAAATTGGCTTGCAGCATCGGACACCATGCCGCAGCACACGCCAGAGATCATGACTATTTTGAGCGCAGGCGTGGCGCCACACAACACAGTGTGGATTCAGATGGGCCGTGTATCGACTGAGATAGAAATAGTCAGAATGCGCCCCGACGCGAGATACCTGGTCGGGGTGCTGCATCACTCCTGAGACCGGCGACCCGAGGCCAATCCAGCGGCTGAATGACCATCGGCAAGATCGAGTGAAGCCACAAATCCGCAAAGACACGAAAGAGCATTGCCGGAAGTCAGGAAAGACACGGATGCGTTTCCCTGGGTGTGAGGAAATCCGCCGATACGGATTTCCGTAAAAGCACGGAATAGCTAAACAGTCGCACGAAATGAACACTATAGATTGTAGCTCTATAGGGCTCAATGGGCTGTCATCTTGGCTTTTGAGGGAAGAGCATAGGTGACAGCGAAGAACTCATTGGCAGTGGCGATACGAACAGTAAGAAAAGCGCGTGGCTTGAGCCAGGAGGCATTCTCCGACGTGTCCAGCCGCACTTACCTGAGTACGCTGGAGCGGGACTTGAAGAGCCCGACGATCAACAAATTGGCCGAGTTGTGCGAAGTGATGGACGTGCATCCGCTCACATTGCTGACGCTGGCGTATGCCGGCGACAGCACACGTAAGATGGAACTGCTCCTGGCACAAGTCCGGCAGGAACTTGAACAGCTCATAACAGACCAAGAAGGAAAGCATGGAGAAGTTTGAAAAAAAGAATCATCACTACGTCCCTCAGTATTGGCAACGTGGTTTCAAAGGATCGGATGGCTATCTGTACGGCAAGTTCGGCTCAATCATCAGGCGCGTATCGCCAAAAAGGATCATGCAACGCGACTGGCTTTACACGGTTTTTGATGATCAATGGAATCCATCGGACACGCTGGAAGACACACTCTCCACGGTAGAAGCCAAGCATGCGCAACTGTTTCGGCAGCTACACACACCTGGCTACATGCCAACACCCGGTGATCGAGATCAAATTTGCCAAGCATTGGCTTTACAGGCAAGCCGCCATCCAGACGTTCTGGCGCGCAGCCATAAGCTCTCAAAGGAGTTCGGAGCCTTCCTCGCGGATGCTCACTCCATGTCTCTTGATGAATTCACATGCCGTGCCTCGACATTCGGTATCCATGACACGGACGCGCATACTTTCTACACGGTGCTTGCTCAGAAAACGGAAGAACAATTGGCTTCCGAGCTAGCCGATTTGCACGCTCTTTCACCCCAGTCACCAGAGCTTCCCGAACAGGAAGCGCTTTTGGCAGCACCCCAGATCGCGGACGTTATAAAAACGCTGGAATTGTGTTTGTTGGACGCTCCTTCTGGCGAAGCATTTGTGCTTGGTGATACCCCGCTTCCACAATCCAACTTGGGGCTTGGTTTTTCAGTTCCGCTGTCGAAGTCGCTTGCTGTGTGTGCGACCCAAGCCCAAAGTACGATCACGCCAACAACGGTAGCTCGGCGAATCGCCAACACCGCAGAGGTTAGAGCGATCAATGGCGTTCAAGCCGACAATGCGGCGCAAGTTGTCGTGGGCCCCTCAGTTGATCTTTTATCCAAGCTGTAGAGAAAGCGGGTCTGGCTTGGAATGTTGCCGGCACGCAGTTGCCGTGCTTGGGGTTTCAAGGTTTTCTCGCGCGCAAGGCTACTTGCGCGCACGCCCTCAGCCGCCTGACCAAGGGCGGTTGAGGGAAAATCCGGGCGCGGCCGTCGCCGCGCCCGGATTTTTTTGCCACCGGCCCCAAAGCGGAACGGCTCGGGGCCGGTGCTGATCGGACAGCAAAACGCCCTGGCCGAAACCAAGGCGCTTGCTAACATAAATGATCACGCGGCCAGTGCTTCGACCTTCGACTGCTCATCTACCACGGCGGCATTCTCCAGCGCTTCGGCTTCGGTTGCCGCATCCTGCCCGGCCTGCTGCGTACTTTCGGCACGGAAGATAGCAGGCATCCAGCCAGTGCCATCAGTCAACCGTTCGGCCTCACTGACAATGTCGCCCTTCTTCAACTTCGCCAGCCGGGTGACGTGCGAGGGAGCAAATTCGCCCACGGCTTCCAGAATCGCGGCCTTCGGCACATGCCGGAAGTAGCCCTCGCTGGTCGGTTTCCACCATGCTGCCATGTCCAACTCCATGGCCTGCGCCAGTTCTGCGCCGGGCTGATGCGCCGTGGCGCGAGGTGTCACTACGTCCACCGTGGAAGCCACACACACGGCCAGCAGCTTGACCAGTTCGTCTTGCGGCTTCACCAGCAGTGCGGCAAACAGTTCGGCGCTGTCCTCGGGCAAGGCTTCGCCTGCCACCTGTTGCAGTTCTCGCAGCGCCACAGCGGCCGGAGAGTGAGGCATGTCCGGGGCCATGCCTTCCAACCGGTCTTGCACTTTGAGGCTGACGCCCAGCGGCAAGCTATGGCCGTAGTGGCGGCTCTGCAAGACGGTCTGCACCATGCCATGCACCACGGCAGCCAGCGCCACTTGCGGGTGCCGGGCAACTTCGATTTGCAGCGCTGCCGTGCGGTGGGCGCTCAACTGCTGCGCCAGCTTATCGGACATGTCAGCGGTCTTGGGCGACCTGCCATCGTTCTTGTCCTCGCCTTCGTCGCCACACCCGGCAGTGCCTTCACTGCCTCCCCCCTGCCGCAGCCTTTCCAGCGTGCGCAGCGCCTTGGCTTCGGCCTCGCGCAGCAGCCCGCGATGCACCATGGGCTTGCCGTTGCGGTCGATGGTGACGATAGCACCGGCTGCGGCTTTTACGTTCGGGCTAAAGTCCTGCAAGCCGTCTTCCAGCGCTTGCAACTGCTGGCCCAAGGCTTCACCTTCTTCCTGCAAGGTCTCGGCCTTGTCCTCGTCCCCTGCATCCATGGCGGCGTCAATGACATTTCCAAGCTCCCACATCTTGGCTTGCAGCTTTTCGATGCGTAGGGCTTCGCGCTTGTTCGGGCTGCGGCGCTCCTTCGGTGCCTGCTGGAAAGAATGCAGGTCGGCGTAAGTCATGGCGGGCGTGGCATCCACCCAAGCCCAGCCCTCGGCGCGAACAGCGGCGGCAATGTCCGCCAGCTTGCCTTGTGCCAACTGCTCCAGCAATGCGGCGTCAAGCAGATACACGCCCGCATCGCCTTCCGCGAACAGGTCGCGCCGGGTGCCACCGCCTGCCTGCTCGTACACATCCAACCCCACAAACCGCACCAGCGGATGCCGGTAGGCGTCGATTTCGCGCTCGGTGAGGCGTTCGCGCAGAGCGGACGGCTGGCGCTGCCATGTCGGCGCATCGTAGAAGGCGCTTTCCTGCGCGGCGTGGTCGTCGGTGATGGACAAGGCCATCAATTGATCGAGCGTGACAGCATCGGCCCGATAGTCGGCCATCAGGCGCGGCGAGACATTCGCCAGTTTCAAGCGCCGTTGCACCACCAGCGGCGTAACGGAGAAATCCGCCGCTATGTCCTCGATGGGGCGGCCTTCGGCCACCAGTCCCGCGAAGGCTTCAAACTGGTCTGCCGGGTGCATGTCCTCGCGCTGCACGTTCTCGGTGAGGCTGGCGGTGCGTGCCGTGCCATCGGCCACCAGAAGGCAAGGCACTTCCCAATCTTTGGCGATGCGGTGCTTTTTCGCCAACAGCTTGAGGGCTGCGAGGCGACGGCCACCGGCAACCACTTCGTAATGCTCGCCATCGGCGGCAAGAATCACGATGAGGTTTTGCAGCAGGCCGACACGCTGAATGGATGCGGCCAGCTCGGGGATGGACATGCGCGGAGTCTTGCGCACGTTGCGGCCCACAGGGCGCAGCACCAGCCGCGACAGCGGCACCAGAATCAGGTTCTTGGTCGGGTCGGCAGCTTCCAACGGAATAGCTGCGGCGGTGTTGAGGGCGCGGGCTTCGGTTTGGGTCATTGCGTTCATGGTTCGTACTCCTATCTGGTTCAGGGATGCGGCGTTGAGAAAAAGCGGCAAGGGCTGCTGCCTACCCCTGCCACTTCGGGATTCAGGCTTTCAGCTGACGCAGGCCATCGGCCAGCAACCACAGGGCGCGGTTCAGGCGCACATCGGAATCAATGCCCTGCACGGGGCGGGTGCGCTGGCGGCGTCCGTTGGCACTACGGCCGGACAAACCGCCTTTGGTCAGGTTTTCCTGCGTACGGTTGAAAACGCTCCATAGGTCGGGGCGGCGGTCGTCGAACCGGCGCGGCATCAGGATTTGCGCTTCCGTGATAGGAGCGGGCTTGTCCGGGTCGTCGTACTTGAGAGCCAGCGCAGCGCGGGCGAACACCTCCGACTCACCGTTGTCCAAGGTGATACCGCGCATCAGGTCGCGGGATTCCTTCACCCGCTCGAAACCGCTCAACACCTCGAAAGCGCCTTCAATGACTTGCTCGGCCACATTGCCTTTATGAGGGACGCGCACATCGGCCACGGTGTCGCCGCATACAAGGCCATTGCTGCACACAAAGCGGAACATGCCGGCCAGCATCTGGTAGCTGCTGGTGCCGTCGTGCGAGTTCAACAACACAATTTCGTTGGCCTCGGCACCGTTGATCTGGCTCGCATGGCGCAGGCGCAGCATGTGCTTGGTGTGCTCGCGCTTGCCTTCGTCGCGGACGCGGGTCTGACACACCATGAAGGGCTGAAACCCCTCCTTGCGCAGTTCGGTCAACACCGCCGCCGTAGGGATGTAGGCGTATCGCTGCGAACGACTTTCGTGCGGGGCATCCGCAAAGATGGACGGAGCCACGCGGCGGATCTGGTCGTCAGACAGCGGGTAATCGCTGCGCAGCGCCGGGGAATGGGAAGCGAAACGGGATGCGAGTTGCCTGATCTTTCTCCTGACAAAAAAAGGGTTGCTGTTCACACCGCACACCGGATTCCAAGATTCGGAGCCCAGCCTGTCGGCTGTTCTGTGCGGTCGGCACGAGGAACCCGGTTGGCCCTGTTGCCACCGTCTTTCCTGAGTTCATCGCCCGCGACGGTCAGGAGCGCGCGAACGGGAGCTGTCAAGGAGATAAGCGTGGGGGTTGGTGCGGCCCGCAGGCGTAGCCGAGGACACGGCCCCGCGCGCCTTGATGGCGCCCGGAAGCGGGCTACAGTCGCGGACAAGGTGATGGAGTCAGGGAAGACGGCTGGACATGGCAACGGCCGCCTCCATGTGCTGATAGCACGGCAAGCGAAGCGCGCAGGCCCGAAGCTGGAAGCCGGGCCGAAGGCGTCAGGAATGCGGAAGGCTGGCGATAGCCAGTCCCGTCAGGGATGAGCGAATAGCGAACCTGGAACAGCGTGGTCCGCAGAGCGGAGACGCACGGAGTATTTCGCGTATTATTTATTGCTACAGAGTGACTGTATTGACTACGGACTCAACTGGTCGAGGCGACACAATGACATTCCATGTTGGGAACAGTCACTCTGCAAGCTCGCTTATCTCAATTCAACAGCGAATCTGCCGTTTCAAGACTTTACATATTCTCAACAATCATCGATGATTGCTGGCTCAGAACCGAATTTCTCCGTATAACGGGGGCAAATGGGGGATGCGTTGGGCGTAGTTAATGGCACGGCGGAGCTTTTGCTCGTCGCTAACAATCCTAAATATTCGGAAACTGGTGGTGGGCACGGGGCCAAGGGCGTCGACTTCCCTCGCTGGTGGGCTGTCTTCCGGATGATAGAGTTGGAGAAGGCCAATGAACCCGACTTTCTCCTACTTTTTGAGTCCGTCCAGGACGTCGCAGAACTTGACTCCGCGACCATGCCAACCCGTGCTAAGGTCTACCAAGTCAAGAAGAAAGATGCCGGCACTTGGACATGGTCTGTCCTCACCGGCACTATCGCCCCCAAGGCCCCGTCGGTCAAGTCAAGGAAGTCCGCTACAACGACAGTTGCACCAGCGAAGGCACCGACTTTTGAGAAGGTCCCACAATCGGCTCTCGGCAAGCTGCATCTCAGCCTGAGCGCCTTTGACGCATTGCCCGTCGAAGGAGTATTTATCTCTAACGCAGGCTGTGACTTCCCGCTCGCCAACGGAGGCTCTGCAGCCACGACGATGCCATGCTCGCTTGCAGACCTTGCGCCCGACCATGTGCAATTGCTTACAGATGCCTTCGCATCACTGTCACCAAGCACCCCTCCACCAGATTTGACAAGAGTTAAGTTGCAGAAGGTCGCTATACATCCCGACAACTTGACCGCACCGGTTATTGCCGCAGCATTAGAGCTATTGAACGAACGTAGCCCAGAGCATGCAGGCCAGGCAAAATCGTTCGTCGATTCATTGGTGATGCAGCTTTCGCCACTGACCCGCCGCACGGACACTTGTTTATCGTTCGAAGAACTTGTCAATGAGCGTGGCTTCTCGAAAAACGCGTTCCTGGCAGCGCTGGCTGCGCTGGAGACGGTGCCAGACCGCCTTGCGTTGCTCGACGTCTGGCTGCAACAACTCCAAACCGAGGGTTTGGACTTCATGACTATCACATCGGTACGTATTGCTGCAGCACGTGCACAGCAGGATCGACTCATTGGGGGAACCAAGCTCTCAAACGAAATCGACACTTTCTGCGACGAATGGATAGCAGCCAATCCATGGACATCCAACTTGCGGCCTTTCGTAGAAGCCGCGCTTGCCGCGCTCAAGGTCAAGTTCTGCGGACATCGCGACTATGACCTGATGGCGAGGTTTGTCATGAGAGCGATAACGAAATGCGTGGACCAGAACTGAGACTCCTCGTCCGAAGCCTGAGAACAAAAGACTATGCATCGCTTCCGATTCAAAAACATTTGGCTGCTCTCTCATCGCGAGAAGACAGCTCGACACGTGAAATTCCATCCGAGCAAGAACCTACTGGTGGGGAGGAACCACACGGGAAAAACGACGTTGATCCGGAGTCTGTTTGAGACGCTTGGCGCGAAGCCGCAAGGAAAACTCGAACAGTGGGACGAGAACGCAGCCTCGCTGCTTGAGTTCTCGGTTAATGACAAACACTACTTCGCCCTCCATCAAGATGGGCGGCGCGCGCTATTTGACGAAACGTTCAACCTTCTCATTTCAACTTCAAAGTTCGGCGATTGGTCCAAGCGATTTTGCGAGATAACCGACTTCAACCTGGTGTTCTCAGACAAGAAACAGGCAGAGGTGGTTTCCGCTGACCCCGCGTGCTTCTTCGCACCGTTCTACGTGAACCAAGATGGCAGTTGGCAATCTGACTGGAACACGTTCGGAGGCATGAAACGCTTCAGTGCACCGTTCAAGCCAATCCTTGAGTACTTCACCGGCGTATGTCCACCAGAGTACTACACGGCAAGCGCAGAAAGATCTCAGTACTCCAAGGTTCTTGAAGAACACCGCCGCGAGTACCGCCTGCTCGAGCGCGCCATTGAGCGATTTAGTAAGACAGTCCCGTTATCAGGCCCAAAGGTCAATGCCAACAACTTTGTCGTCGAGATTGAGCAGCTCACCAAGGAAGTCAACGAACTCAACGTCCGACAGGAAGCACTGCGCAATGTGGCCGTGCGCGAGCAAGAGCTTCTGAAGAATCTGGACCATCAGATTCAGCTCGCCGACAGCGCTCTTTCAGCATATGACAGTGACACAAAATACCTCCTCAGAGAAGGCGCAGCGCCACTAGTCTGCCCCACCTGTCATGCCGAGCACGAGAAACCCTTCCTCGACCTGCTGGAGTTCGCAGAAGACGCCCGTGTTCTACGCGAGCTAGCCGCCCGACTGCGTGAGGATGCTACAGAGGTTCGAAAGCGGACGCAGAAAGCCTTCACGGAGCTAAACTCACTCAACGAGAACTACCTACGCATCTCCCGCTTGCTGGACACGCGTAAAGGTGAGTTGAAGTTCCAAGATGTCGTAGGAAGCCTGGGCGCAGAGTCTGCATTTGCAGCTTTCGAGGCTGAACGCAAGCAGATTCAAAACTCTATCGACTCAGTGGTTCTCACTATCGACGTGCTCGAGACGAAGATGGCCGAGCTGCGTTCTCCCAAACGCACGAAGGCAATTTTGACTGAGTTCCGTGAGCACTATGCGGCTAGCCGCATCGCATTACAGCTTCACTCCGTTGCAACCAAAACCATGCAGCTGGCATCACGCCCCTCTCTTTCGGGCAGCGGCGGACCGCGGTCAATCCTTGCCTATTACGCTGCTATCTGGCAGACCATTCAAGGCAAGATGGGCACATATGACGTCCCAGTTGTCATCGACTCGCCCAACCAGCAAGCTCAAGACGACTTCAATCTACCGGCGGTTCTCAAGTTCATCGCAAAGGACTTGCCCGCTGGCATGCAGCTCATTGTCGGCTTAGAAACACCAACCGACTTTCTCTTCGATCATCAAGTCACCCTGACAGAGAAGTACGGGATGCTCAATAAAGATGAATGGGAATCTACGGAGAAATTGATGGAGCCGTTGTTGAGCAAAATGTACCAGACGACCCTGTCACAGGGCTAAGACTTGTTGAAATCGAAAACTATCTGCCGCATAAGAAACAAAAGGGGGCAATGCCCCCAGAAGTCAAAGCAAGCTGCATTCGGCAAATGACGTGGTGTTGACGTCAGCGACGATGACATGATCAAGCACGTTCACGTCCACCAGTGCCAATGTCTCCTTGAGCCTCTTGGTCAGAGCGCGGTCCGCCTCGCTCGGATCCGCGCTTCCACTCGGATGGTTGTGGGCCAGGATTGCCGCCGCCGCATTGAGCCGCAGCGCCTGCTTGACCACCTCGCGCGGATGCACCGATGTGCTGCTGATGGAGCCACGGAACATCTCTACGTATTCGATCAGGCGGTGCTGTGAATCGAGAAAGAGTACCGAGAAGATTTCGCGCTCGTAGCCAGCCAGCTTGGCGCACAGATATTCTTTGACCACTGCTGGCGACGTGAAGGATGTACCACGCTGCATCTTCTGCTCAACGACCTGGCGCGCGGCTTCCAGAATCTGGTCTACCGTCGCCGGCAGATAGCGGCCCTGGGTGTCACGCACCATCAGCGTGGTATCGAACGAGGAAAAGGACAGTTGCGACATGATCGTGCTCCGGTTGCTCGGGCGGAATTGCCCGGAACCGTGAGGAGCACGGCGCAGCGCAAGCAGTCAGGGGTCAGAGACGGCAGCCAGGCCGCAAGCGTGCAAGCACGCGCAGCCCTTGACGGCGAGAACGCCGTGATGAGGTGAAGGGAACAGCAAGACCGCCCCCACCCTGCTGCCCTCTGCTCATATCTATCTTTGAGCAAGCGAAGCGCGCAGGCCCATCAGGGCCGTAGGGGTCAGGGGTCATAATTGGATGGCCACGATATGGTGCGCAGCCCAGGCGCGTGAAGACAACATGTTTAACGAGGGAACCTGTCTTACACAGACTCTCCGACTCACCAAGAGGTCATGATGGCTTGCTCAAGCCTCTCAATCTCAACCTGGACACGAGCGTGATCAAACTCATTGGTGTTGCTCACATTGGATAATATGCGGCGTAATCGCTGTGAGTCCCGTTGTCTCAAGAGCTCGTTAAGGCGTTCGCCCTTGTCCGCATAGAACGGAAAGTTGTAGCTCAAAACAGATGCAGACAAAAACGGTTCACCGGCATTGAGAAACAGTGCACGAGGCAAGCACTGGCCAGCAATGAAGGCTGCTGCAGCATCATCGGTGACAAAGATTGCATGTTGCGGCTTTCCGTCCACCGGTAGCGCAGGAAAGTAGTTCTGCACCATCCAGCAATGCCAGATGTCCCAGGCAGCGCCCCACGCAGCATCAAGCGGTGTCTTGCCTTCACGCAGGCTCAACAGCTTATCCGCTTCTTTCGCGCCCCCGAATAAGGCGAACGCGGCTTGCGAAATCAGCCCTATATGACACTCCATGGCTTCGCACCAATCAAAGAATTCGATGAAATTTTTTGCAGCACGAGCCTTCAAGAATCCGCGTGAACGGATCTCAAAAATTTTCAGGAAACAACAATAAGCGTAGCGCAGCATTGGAAACGCCACCGACAAGGACTTGTCGGTCATCTCCAACCCGTCCGCGATTCGGGCAGAAGCTTGTCTCCCCCGCGCCAAGGAATCCTCACTCTGCGCAAGAGCACGTGCGACATTCGAAGCGATGCTGGAGAGCTTATCCGTGTCGAGCTGATCGCTCTCACGATTTGACGCTAGTTCCATGCAACCAAAGTAAGGAACGACATCCACTTTGACGAACTCAACAGCCAACAGGAATTGGCGAAACATCGATTCTTTGATAGGGTCCTTTTGCCCACGTGCGTAGTTAGCCAGGTTAAGACAGATGTTCGCATCCAGCACCAAGGCTGTCACAATGCCTTCCCGCGCATTGGATTGAATGAGCTCTGAGCCGGGGAAGCAGCATTCCCCCTTGAGATCAAAATAGGAGAATGGCTTGGCAATAAATATACGGGCTTCGCTATTGGCCATGTTCTAGTGATTCGCAGGATGAGAGGGAATATTTCCCCATTTCTACAGCGACTTAACTGCAACGTCTACCTTTCTGCAGCGACTTTAGTGGTAGGCAGTCAGGGTAGCACCCGCACAGAATATGAACAAACTCCCAATATGCGGCGCACGTTTATGTTCCACAAATGCTCGGAAAAATGTAGAGCTGGACTCGCAGCAGTACAGCTCGAAAGACTACTGCTGTCAACAACTTTACCCTGATGGGTGACAGGCTCCTGCCCGAGCCTGCATCTCATAAACCGTAGAAATTGTCGACGTCAAAATAGCGTGATATGGGAAAACGCAGTTGCTATCACTTGGCCTCCAAGGATACTGTGAAGATGGTGTTCCCCAGAGTCTCGCACCCAATCGGTTTATCGCTCACGGTCTTCGCCGCCACGCGCTCCAATCTGCAATTGCGCCCGCTGCATTGCTTGCTGCAGTCTCGCCGCCAACACCCCCCTCGGTGGTAAGGCCGTCAGGTACTCAGCGACGTGGATGCCTGACTTGTCCAGTTCCAGTAATTCGATTTGCTCGCGCTTCTTTCCCGTGCAAAGAATGATGTCTAACGGCGAGGCTTCCTCCGGCTCCCGTTCGTGCTTGTCCAGCCACCGAAGGTAAAGCTCCATCTGCCCCTTATAAGCCGCCTTGAACTCACCAACCTTCAACTCTATTGCAACCAGCCGCCGCAGCTTTCGGTTGTAGAACAACAGATCGAGATGGAAATCCTCGTCGTCAATCAGGATGCGCTTCTGCCGGGCTACGAAGCTAAACCCCGCACCAAGTTCCAGCAGGAACGATTCCATCTCGCGGACGATCGCCGCTTCTAGGTCGCCTTCCTGCCAAGTGTCCCGCAGGTCAAGGAAATCAAGGAGGTACGGGTCACGCATGACTAGTGCCGGCGACATACGCTGTGCGTCGCGCAAGGTTGCCAGTTCCTCTGCGATCGTCTCGCACGGCTTCTTGGAAAGTGCCGTACGCTCATACAGCATGGAGTCGATGCGCTCACGCAACGTTCGCACGCTCCAGCGCTCGGCACTGGCCATCTGCGCGTAGTAGTCCCGCTGGAGCGGGTCTTTCAGCGGGATCAGGGCAATGAAATGTGTCCAACTCAATTGTCGTATCAGCGATACGACAATCTGCTCATCAGGAAAAGTGCTGGCGAACTGCACCATTCGACGCAGGTTCTTGACCGCGAAGCTACCGCCATACTCCTGCACCAATTGTGCCGCCAAAGTGGGCAATACCTCTTCGCCATACTCAGCCCGCCGTCCCGCCAAAACCTGTGTATAGATGCGTTGACCGATACGCCAATAGAGCATCGTCAATTCACTATTGACCGCCGAGACTGCGCGCTGGCGCGCCGATTCGATCAGCGCTCGGATGTCACCCAGCAGCACCGTGGAGTCAGTTGGTGAAGTAATGATCTTTCGCTGCCTGGTCATTCTGCCACCTCATCAACATGGCTTGCGCCTGTGATTGTCTTGCGCCGCTTAGCGACCAGATCCGCGGCCTGGCGAACTGGCTCATCCTCGGTGTGAACGTAGCGCATGAACATCACCACGGTCTTATGCGCCGTCAGCGCCATGCCGACCTTGACCGGAATGCCCGAATTGGCAATGTCGGTGGCCGAACGATGGCGGATACCATGCGTACCCACATGCGTCGCGCCCGCAGCTTTGAGCACACGGCACCAGCCGCTGTAGTACTCCCCCTCGGTCAGATGGCTACCGGGACAACTAGGGGATGGCAGTACATGGGGGACACCTTCCTCCCTCGGCGCGGCCGAAAGCAGGCGATAGGCTTCATCGCTCATGGGCTTGGATATGCCTCCAGTCTTGCTGTCGGGCCATACCACGCGCCGGTTTTCCAAATCGACCCATAGCCACTGGAGCATGGCGATTTCGGAGTAACGAGCAGCGAACTCGAATTGCAGGCGGATCGCCAACGGAATGACGTAGTTTTCCAGCCCTTCGGATTCCACCTTATCCAGTTGACGGAAGATACGAACCATGTCCTCGTCGCTGATGAGATGAGTGGCTCTCCCGTTTGGGTACATCGGGACGTGACGGCAGGGGTTGCTACCGTCAGGTCTGAACCCCCACACTTCAGCCAGGTTGAACATCTTGCGCATCACGCTGAAAGCACGGTTCGCCTCAGCGGGTTTGTGGGCCATTTTCTTCATCACCGTCGCCACATCTGGCCGTTTCACATCCTGGACCTTCACACGGCCCAGCAACGGAACGATGCAGCGGTCAATGGCGCCCTGATACCCGCGCTGGGTGCTGGGCTTGTTGCGTTGTTTGGAGTAGTCCTCCATAAACTTGATGCACAACTCCTTGACCGTGGGCGCTGCACGGGCAGCAGCCTTATCGGCGCTGGGGTCGCCCCCCCTACGCACTTCGGCCAACCATTCCTGAGCCAGTGAACGGGCCTGTTCTACAGTCAATTCCCCGTACTGGCCCAATGCGGGCTTACGGCGCTCCCCGGCGTTCGTGCGGTACTGCAGCATGAACACCTTGCGGCCAGTTGGAGTAATCTTGCACAGGAAACCGGGCACCACAGTGTCCCGGAGTTCAACAACCTGCGCCTGGGGTTGCGCCGCATCGACTGCGGTCTTGGTGAGTTTGATCTTCGCCATGATGACTCCTCGGAAAGCCCGGTTTCCAAGAGCTGCATGGGAGCCACGCGAAAGGAAGCCGGGCCATGTTTCGTAAAGCACCGGCATATGATGAATCAACCTAACCCGTTGATAAACCTGCTATGTCGAGTCTTGGCGTAGTCCAGCGAACTACCGTGCTGGAGTCATAGTGAAATAAAAAAAGCCCCGGCAAAACGCCGGGGCCTGGTACTTGCGTGATCGCCGAGGGCTCGGTGACACGCAAAGGGGTCTTACGGCCCGGAAACGGGTTATCAAACACGGTTAGCTGCGTGTTTATGCGCTTTGCGCCAGGGGATCAACCAAGGCCAGCGCGTTTTTCATCGCCTCCACCATTTCGCCATCCACGCAATAATGGCTAAATTCGTCAAACTCGTTATCGGAGCACATGGTGACACCCGCCTTGCGATAACGCATGGTCGACGGCGCTAGATGGCCGGAAGAGCTGTGCAGTTCATGCAGGCCGATATCGACGAACTTGTGCAGATTGCTGAGGCGCACACCGGCACCCGCCATGATCACCGGGCCCTGGCTGGCCTGACGCAAATCACGCAGCAACGGCAGGCCAAGTTCGGCGCTCTGCTGTTGGCCGGAGGTCAGAATGCGCGCCACGCCCAGCTCAGTCAGTTGCTCCAGCGCCACCATCGGATTCTGGCACATGTCGAACGCGCGGTGGAACGTCACCGCCATCCCCTCGCACAGCCTCATCACTTCGCGCATGCGCGGCAGATCGATGTGCCCTTCTTCGTCCAACATGCCTACCACTACGCCGGGGAATCCCATCTCGCGGATGTGGCGGATATCTTGCTTGATCACCTCGAAATCCACCGCGCCGTAGCAAAAATCGCCACCGCGAGGGCGAACGATCGGATGCACCGGGATCGCAACCCGCTCGCGCGCCAGACGCAGCGTGCCATAGCTCGGCGTCAATCCCCCTTCGCTCTGGCTGGCGCACAACTCGATGCGATCGGCGCCCGCCCGTTCGGCCGTCAGCGCACAGTCGACGCTAAAGCAACAAACTTCCAGTTTTATCATTGTCACCCCCAGATAACGGCCAACATACGGCGGCAATTGTTCATTTCTTCATTTCTCACGTAGGCTCATGCATAGGCATAAACCGGTTCAGGGTTGTAACTATGGCATTCAATTTTGATCAATGGGTAGACCGCAGTCACAGTGACAGCGTTAAGTGGGATAAATATCGCGGCCGCGACATCCTCCCGCTTTGGGTCGCCGACAGCGATTTCGCCTCGCCGCCAGCGGTGATCGAAGCCTTGCAGCGGCGCGTAGCGCACGGCGTATTCGGCTACACCCACCCATCCCCTGATCTTCTTGAGGTTTTTATCCGCCGCATGGTAGTGCGCTACGGTTGGCACATCAAGCCTGAATGGATCATTTTCCTGCCTGGGTTGGTGTGCGGCCTGAACCTGTGCGTGCGCGCCTGCACCGAAGAACATCAGAGCACGCTGGCTCCCTCTCCCATTTATCCGCCGTTTCGCAAAGCGGCCAAATTCGCCGGGCGTAAACACCTCACGGTGCCGCTAACGGCGGCAAACCAACGTTGGGTGCTGGATTTTTCCGCGCTGCATGGGCTGCTCAGCGGCAACGAGAAGCTCCTGCTGCTGTGCAACCCGCAAAATCCCGGAGGCACCGTTTATCGCCGGGACGAACTGTTGCAGCACCATCAGTTCGCTCGCGAGCACGATTTAATCGTCTGCTCCGATGAAATCCACTGCGAGCTGCTACTTGAACCCGGCGTGCGACATATCCCTTTCGCCACCCTGAATGAAGATGCGGCCCAACGCAGCGTGACGCTGATGTCACCGTCAAAGACATTCAATCTCGCCGGGCTCGGCGCCTCGATGGCGATCGTCCCCAACGAAGCGTTGAGACAAAAGCTGAAACGCGCACGCAGCGGCATTGTCCCGGAGGTTAATCTGCTGGCGCTGGTCGCCGCTCAGGCGGCCTATCAATACGGGCAACCCTGGCTGGATGAGCAGTTAATTTATCTGCGCGCCAATCGCGATCGGTTGACAGAGCGCATCAACGCTATGCCGGGATTGACGTTGTTACCGATCGAAGCCACCTATTTGGCCTGGATCGACTGCAGCGCTTTGCCGGTGGATAACCCGCATCAGTTCTTCGAGCGCGCAGGCGTTGGGTTAAGCGCCGGTTTGGATTTCGGCGATCGGCGCTTTGTACGGCTGAACTTCGGTTGCCGGCGGGCCCTGCTCAATGAAGCGCTCGATCGCATGGCGCAAGCCTGTGCGGCACTGGCTGGCTAGCCTTGTTCGCTGGCGACGATGTCTCTAATGGAATAAGGATGAAACTTGATCGTAACCGTTCCATCGGTGATGGCCAGCGTCGGGTTCGGCAGCCGTTCGCCTTCGCCTTTTGGCGAACTTTGCTTCAGCTTGATCCCCGGCGCCAACAACGCTTCATCAGCAAGGTGACTCAACGCCCGTGCATGCAGCGTCTGCGGATCGCCGCTGAGCACCAATTCGACATGTTCCCACCCTTCATGCGGATAGCGTTTCTCCCCGGGGTACGGCAGCTCGACGCAATCTATGCGCCACGGCCCCACGGCCAGCGGCTGCTGTAAATCAAACAAACAGATAGGCCGCCCGTTGATCATCGATTCGGACAGCAGTGTCCCACACTGCATCAATCCCTGGCGCCAGCGTTCGGCGGTAGCGTTCTGGTGACAACGCAGGGAGATGTGATCGGCGATAAAGGCAGACAGATCAAGCCGCAATCTGGCGGCAAATTGTTGCAACGCCTGCTCGAAACGCGGCAGGTCGAGCTTCAGATCGTCAAGCTCGGCAATGGCCTGCAAGGGAGTGGTCATAGGAACCTCAAAACAACGGAGCACAAAGTTAAACGCCGTAATTTACACGGTGGCGACAGCGCTCGCCAGCGTTGAGAGGGTTTTCAGCAGTCATTCAGAATGATTTTCGGTTGCGTGCGGAGAGAGCAAAAAACCAACTTTTTATTAAGAAGGCAGCTTATTAAGTCAACAGAAAAATAAAAATTAAGAATTTTCGCAAGCCATTATAACCCTTCATCATGACGTTATGATTTAAGTTATTTTTCACAAAACCATTCGTGATTCGCGGGTTAAACCGATTGAATCGCTTCATTTAATCACACTTTATCCACTTATCAAATTCACAAAAAAACAACAATCAACCCATTGTAAATAAAGACAATAAAATTCAATAATTAATAAAAAACTAAGGATTATCTTAATTTAACCTCGGACAATTGATTCACCAGTACAACTCAGCTACTTTGGAGAAAATTTAAATTCGAGATGATCATTATGTTATTGCTGACGATTTCCTTGGTGTTGATAATTATCGCCGTATACGCCATCTACCGTCATTTTAAATCACGCCGCACCAACACGCTGGATGCCAGGCGTCACAATAAAAAGCGTTAGCCTCATAACTCTCCCCTCCGTACATTCTGGTCAGGTCATTCTGCTTTTCACCTTCAGGCATTCTACGCGCCGCACCCGACAACTGTTTCATCGCAGCGGCCGCGCCAACTGCTGACGGGCTCCGTCAGATCGGTTACAATTGCAGGCTGTTTTGTGGAGGTCGCCCGTCGCGCCCGCCACCGTTGAATCCCGCAGGGGCTGGCTTCAGCTCCTCGTTCGTCATTAAGGTAACCCGGTGAATATTCAGGTTCTTCTTTCAGATAAAGTCAGCCAGGCGCTGATCGCCGCTGGTGCGCCAGCCGATTGCGAAGCGCAGGTCCGCCCTTCCGCCAAGGCGCAGTTTGGTGATTACCAGGCCAACGGCGTGATGTCAGTCGCCAAAAAGCTGGGCATGCCGCCCCGTCAGCTGGCGGAAAAAGTGGTGCAACTGCTGGATCTCGGCGATGTCGCCAGTAAAGTGGAAATCGCCGGTCCCGGCTTTATCAACATTTTCCTGAACAGCGACTGGGTCGCCCGCCAGGCCGACCAGGTGCTGAATGCACCGAAGCTGGGCATTGCCCCGGTTGAACCGCAAACCATCGTTATCGACTACTCTGCGCCGAACGTGGCGAAAGAGATGCACGTCGGCCATCTGCGCTCCACCATCATCGGCGACGCCGCGGCACGTACCCAGGAGTTTCTGGGCCACAAAGTGATCCGCGCCAACCACGTCGGCGACTGGGGCACCCAGTTCGGCATGCTGATTGCCTACCTGGAAAAAATGCAGAATGAAAACGCCAGCGATATGGGCCTGTCCGATCTCGAACAGTTTTATCGCGAAGCCAAGAAACATTACGACGAAGACGCCGAGTTCGCCGAGCGCGCGCGCGCTTACGTCGTGAAGCTACAGGGCGGCGATCAGTACTGCCTGAAAATGTGGCGCAAGCTGGTCGACATCACCATGGCGCAAAACCAGCTGACCTATAACCGCCTGAACGTCACGCTGACCGAAGACGACGTGATGGGCGAAAGCCTGTATAACGCGATGCTGCCGGGCATCGTCGCCGATCTGAAAGCCAAAGGGCTGGCGGTGGAAAGCGAAGGCGCCACCGTGGTGTTCCTCGACGAATACAAGAACAAGGACGGCGACCCGATGGGCGTCATCATCCAGAAAAAGGATGGCGGCTACCTCTACACCACCACCGATATCGCCTGCGCCAAATATCGCTACGAGACCCTGGGCGCCAACCGCGTGCTGTATTACATCGACTCCCGCCAGCATCAGCACCTGATGCAGGCCTGGACCATCGTGCGCAAAGCCGGTTACGTGCCTGAGTCCGTCTCGCTGGAACACCACATGTTCGGCATGATGCTGGGCAAAGACGGCAAGCCGTTCAAAACCCGCTCAGGCGGCACCGTGAAGCTCTCCGATCTGCTGGATGAGGCCATCGAACGCGCCGAACAGCTGATCGCCGGCAAAAACCCGGACATGCCGGAAGAGGAAATGAAAACCGTGGCCCGCGTGGTCGGCATCGGCGCGGTGAAATACGCCGATCTGTCGAAAAGCCGCACCACCGACTATGTTTTCGACTGGGATAACATGCTGGCCTTCGAAGGCAATACCGCGCCTTATATGCAATACGCCTATACCCGCGTGGCATCGGTATTCAAACGCGCCGGGATCGACGAAAGCAGCCTGACGCTGCCGCTGACACTGACCGAAGAGCGTGAAATTGCACTGGCCACTCGCCTGCTGCAGTTCGAAGAGGTGCTCACTACCGTTGCACGTGAAGGCACGCCGCACGTCATGTGCAGCTACCTGTACGATCTGGCGGGCTTGTTCTCCGGTTTCTACGAGCACTGCCAGATCCTCAACGCCGACAGCGAAGAAGCGCGTCAGAGCCGCCTGAAGCTGGCGCTGCTGACCTCTAAAACGCTGAAAACGGGTCTGGATACGCTCGGCATCGAAACCGTCGAACGTATGTAAACCGCACTGCGCGGAAAGCAAAAAGGTCGCCAAGGCGACCTTTTTTATTCTTGCATTCGGCTCAGGCGACGCGGCGCGCAAAATCACGCGGGCGGAAACCCAACCCGGCCAGCACGCCGAAGTAGGCCACCACGCCGGCCACGACCACCGCCGCCAAGCGCAGCAAACGCTCCAGCATATTGCCCTGATCCCAGGCCGGCATCAGCCACATCACACCAATCAGCACCGCCGACATCACCAGCACGGCGATCACCAGCTTGGTGAGGAACAGTGCCCAACCCGGCTGTGGCTGGAAGATCTTCTGCTTGCGCAGCTGCCAATACAACAACGTGGCGTTCAGGCAGGCCGCCAAACCGATCGACAGCGCCAGACCGGCATGCTTAAGCGGACCAATAAACGCCAGGTTCATCACCTGTGTCATGATGAGCGTGATGATGGCGATCTTGACCGGCGTTTTAATGTCCTGCCGCGAATAGAAGCCTGGCGCCAACACTTTAACCACGATCAGCCCCATCAGCCCTACCGAGTACGCCACCAACGCGCGTTGCGTCATCGCTGCGTCAAAGGCGCTGAACTTGCCGTACTGGAATAACGAGACGGTCAACGGCTTGGCCAAAATACCCAGCGCGATGGCGCTCGGCAACGCCAGCAGGAAGCACAGGCGCAGCCCCCAATCCATCAGGCGCGAATACTCGTCGTGGTTGCCGCTTGAGAAGCTTTTGGCCAGCGACGGCAGCAGGATGGTGCCCAACGCCACGCCCAACACGCCGGACGGAAACTCCATCAGGCGGTCAGCGTAGTACATCCAGGACACCGAGCCGGACACCAGGAACGAAGCGAAAATGGTGTTGATGATCAGCGAGATTTGGCTGACCGACACCCCGAGGATCGCCGGCCCCATCTGGCGCATCACGCGCCAGACCCCGGCATCACCCAGTTTGAGGCGCGGCAATACCAGCATGCCGATCTTACGCAGGTGCGGCAGCTGATAACCCAGCTGCAGCACGCCGCCGACCACCACCGCCCACGCCAGCGCCAGCACCGGCGGGTGGAAATACGGGGCGGCGAACAGCGCGAAGCCGATCATGCTGACGTTAAGCAACGTGGGGGCAAAGGCCGGGATCGAGAAGCGGTTCCAGGTATTGAGAATAGCCCCCACCAGCGACGCCAGTGAGATCAACAAAATGTAGGGGAACGTGATGCGCAGCAGCGCCGAGGTCAACGCAAATTTGTCGGGCGTGTCGGTAAAGCCCGGCGCAGTAATGTAGATCACCCAGGGCGCGGCCAGCATCCCCAACACCGTCACCACCGCCAGTACCAGCGTCAACAGCCCGGAGACATAGGCGATAAAGGTGCGCGTCGCTTCTTCACCCTGCTGGCTCTTGTATTCGGCCAGGATCGGCACGAAGGCCTGCGAAAACGCGCCTTCGGCAAAGATACGGCGCAGCAGATTAGGGAGTTTGAACGCCACGAAGAAGGCGTCCGTTGCCATGCCGGCCCCGAACACGCGCGCGACGATCGCATCGCGGGCAAAGCCCAACACCCGCGAAAACATCGTCATCGAGCTGACGGCAGCCAAGGATTTGAGTAGGTTCATGTGGTTGTCTGATAGGTACCGTAAATATCAACGCCTGCAACAGCAGGCGTCAGTGAAACAATCGGCTCAGTTTACGCATCCGGAAAAGAATAGCTACCGCCATATGTTACATAGAGTTATCCCGCAGCAAACGCTCGACCACCCGCTGGGCGACCAGCGCCTGTTCGCCGCCGGTTTCCGGCGCGCTCTGGTTGGCGACGGCATCAAGGAAATGCCGTACCGCCCCGTCGAAGCCGCGTTGCACCAGCGTGCTTTGCCAACCCGGCACCGGCTGTTCCAACTCACCCTGTACATCTTCACGCAGCCAGTGGCGCATATCGGTCAACTGATACAGCGCGCCGTCGGTCACCGCCTGCACGCTTTCGCGCTGGCTGCCACCGCGGCGATGCATACTGGTCGTCACCTGCGTGTCGCCGCAGGCGAAGTGGTGCTCGGCGTACAGCATTTCGCCTGCGGCGCTGGCCCGTAAGCTGCCGCTCAACAGTTGCTCGCGTCCGCCCGCCAGCCACAGCGCAGTGTCTACCACGTGCAGGTAATCATCCAATAGGGTAAAACGCAGATCGTGCGGACCGACGCTGTCCGCCCGATGTTTATCCATACGGATAGAGGCCGGCTGGTTCATTTCCAGCTTGAGCTGCCGGTAAAGCGGCGCGAAACGGCGGTTGAACCCCACCATCAGCGTTTTGCCTCGCCGCTCGGCCAACTCGAGCAGCTGCTCGCCCTGCTCCAGCGTTTCCGCCAGCGGCTTATCGACGTAAACGTGCACGCCGCGGTTTAGCAGCTCGCCAATGACCGAAAAATGGCTGGCGGTGCTGCTGTGGACAAATACGGCGTCGCACTGTTCGGCCAGGCTGTCCAGCCGGGAGAAACAGGCCATGCGGTAGCTGTCGCACAGCGGCTGCGCTTTTTGCTGATTGGGCGAAAAACCGCCCACCAGCGTCCAATCCGCCGCTTGGCCGAGGATTGGCAGGTAAGCCTTCTGCGCGATACTGCCCAATCCCACCACGCCTACTCGTAATTTAGTCATTCGCATCCCTCGCCAACAGGTGTTGCAGCTGCCGTTTCAGCTCCGCCACTTCGTTTTCCAATGCGCTGACCCTGGCGCTCAGTTCGCTGTCTTCCTCGGATTCGAACGCCGCCGGCGGCGCTTCATCAATCTGGCCGCTGAACAGATGCATGAACCGGCTTTCGCGCTTGCCCGGCTCACGAGCCAGGCGCACCACGAACGGGCCATCTTCCCGCGTGGCCAGCTGTTGCAGCACCTGCTCGACCTCGCTGACATCGCTGAACTCGTGCATCCGATTGGTGCGGGTGCGTAGCTCGCCCGGTGTTTGCGCACCGCGCAGCAACAAAGTGGCGATCACCGCCAGTTCGGCGGGTGAAAGTTTCAGCTGGCCAAACTCGGAATTGCAAAACCGCTGCTCGTATTTCACTACCCGATTGCCGAATCCGCTGAGGGTGCGCAGGAAATGTTTGCGCAGCAACAGATCGAGGAGTTGCTGCACCTCACTCTCGCTCAGATCCATCACCGGCTCGCGGTTGGTCTTTTGGTTACAGGCCAGGGTAATGGCGTTAAGCGAAAGCGGGTATTGGTCCGGCGTCGTCACCTGTTTTTCCAACAGGCAGCCGATGACCCGGGCCTCTTTGGCGTTCAATTCATATTTCATCGTTTGGCCTCAACGTGGGGGGAGCCACTCTTTATTGGTGTATGCCGTCAAAACGTGGTCTTGCCACTGGCCATCGATCAGCAGGTAATCCTTGGCGTAACCTTCGCGTTCAAATCCCAGACGCGTCAGCAATGCGCCGCTGCGCTGGTTGTGCGGCATATAGTTGGCCATGATGCGGTGCATGCGCTGTTGGCGCAGCATATAGCGGATGGCGGACTGCAAGGCTTCGAACATCAGCCCTTGCCCCTGCCATTTCTCCCCCAGCGAATAACCGAGGAAACAGGCGTGAAACGAACCGCGCAATACGTTACTGAAGTTCGCCACACCGCGGACTTCCTGCTCTTCCGGATCGAGCAGGATAAAATAGTAGGCGCTGCCCTGCTTTTGCATTTCAGCGATCATCCCCAGGCGCGCCTGCCAGCCGGACGGATAACAGTGGCTTTCATCGCGCACCGGCTCCCAGGGTTTGAGAAAGGTCCGGTTCTCGGCATAATAGTCCGCCAGACGATAGGCGTCCCGTTCATGCACTAAACGGACCACCATCCGGTCGGTAGTAAGACGTACTTTTGGCGATGCAGAGCGGTAGCCGAACATCATTTCCCCCGCAGTCAAAACGGTTCGATAAGAAGTATTTATTGGGAAGTCGCATGGTTAATTATCCGGCGCCGATCTAATGCCATGACTTTATTTAGCCAATAGCGCCTCAGAACCGCACTTCCCTGCATTCAATATAACCGTAGCCCGCCCCCGAGGTAAAATCCCGGTCGCTCAGTAAATCGCCGAATACGCGTTTTACGGCGTTTTTCCGCCCATTTTGCAGCGCAGGTAACACCTTGACGATAAAAAAATATTATCTACTCCGCCCCTGTCGCCGTCTGGCAATTGGGTAGAGAATGGTGGGGTTGCCTTCCCCTCTCTCTTAATTGCTCATGGTGATGCATGTCTCTGGTGTCGCAAGCGCGCAGCTTGGGTAAATATTTTCTGTTGCTCGACAACCTGCTGGTGGTTTTAGGCTTCTTTGTCGTGTTCCCGCTTATTTCGATCCGCTTTGTCGATCAATTAGGGTGGGCGGCGCTGATCGTCGGCATCGCGCTGGGTTTGCGTCAGCTGCTGCAACAAGGGCTCGGCATCTTTGGCGGCGCCATCGCCGATCGCTTCGGTGCCAAGCCGATGATCGTCACCGGCATGCTGCTGCGCGCCGCCGGTTTCGCTACCATGGCGATGGCGGATGAGCCTTGGATCCTGTGGTTCTCCTGCGCGCTGTCCGCCCTCGGCGGCACGTTATTCGATCCGCCGCGCACCGCTTTGGTAATCAAGTTGACCCGCCCGCATGAACGCGGCCGTTTTTTCTCGCTGCTGATGATGCAGGACAGCGCGGGGGCGGTGGTCGGCGCGCTGATCGGCAGTTGGCTGCTGCAGTACGATTTCCACTTTGTCTGCTGGGTTGGGGCGGCGATCTTCGTGCTCGCCGCTGGCTGGAACGCTTGGCTACTGCCGGCTTACCGCATCTCTACCGTGCGTATACCGATGAAGGAAGGCATGTTGCGGGTACTGCGCGATCGCCGCTTCCTCACCTATGTCCTGACGCTGACCGGTTACTATATGCTGGCGGTACAGGTGATGCTGATGCTGCCGATCGTGGTCAACGAAATCGCCGGTTCACCGGCGGCAGTAAAATGGATGTATGCGATTGAAGCGGCGCTGTCATTGTCGCTGCTCTATCCGTTGGCGCGTTGGGGAGAAAAACACTTCCGGCTTGAGCAGCGCCTGATGGCGGGCCTGTTGCTAATGACGCTCAGCCTGCTGCCGATTGGCCTCGCCACCACCCTGCAGGGGGTGTTCACACTGATCTGCTGCTTCTATCTGGGATCGATTATCGCCGAGCCGGCGCGCGAAACGCTAAGCGCTTCGCTGGCGGATCCGCGTGCACGCGGCAGCTATATGGGCTTCAGTCGCCTTGGCCTGGCGCTGGGTGGCGCGTTGGGTTACACCGGCGGCGGCTGGATGTACGATACCGGACGCACGATGAACATGCCGGAGCTGCCCTGGTTGCTGCTTGGGGCAGTAGGCTTCGCTACGCTGCTGGCGCTGTACTGGCAGTTCAGCCCACGACGCAGCGCCCCGATGATGCTGCGCGGCGGTTAACGCCATAGAAATCCGGCCGAATCGGCAACAGCTGCTATCCTGTTAGTAAAAACACCCACAGGAGCCCGTCGGCATGAGCGAAGAAGCAAAATTACCGCAACTACTCGAACATATGATACTGAACTTGCGCATGATTTATGCGCGTTCCACCCTGGTGGAAAAAGCACTGGCCCACATCCTCGCCAGTGACGCCGGCCTGAAGGACGATATTATCAAGCAGCTGCAGGTCGTCACCGCCGCCAACGAACGTGACAGAATCGACCTCGAAGAAGCTCGCATTCACCTGATCGATGTGCTCAACTCGGTACCGGCCAAGAAATAACGCCCTCTAGCCCGTGCCGGTGCGCGGGCAATATCGCAATAACGCACCATCCAACACACGCACGTCAAGACAGCCTCGATAAGCTGTGGTAACTATTGCTGTTAAAACCTGACAACCCGGAGCAAGCATGAAACTGTTCATTTACGATCATTGCCCATTCTGCGTTAAAGCCCGCATGATTTTCGGCCTGAAACGTTTGCCGATTCGCCTGGTCACGTTGCTCAACGACGATGAGACGACCCCGTTCAACCTGATCGGCAAAAAAATGGTGCCGATTCTGATTAAAGACAACGGTGAAGCGATGCCGGAAAGCCTGGATATCGTACGCTATGTCGATGGGTTGGACGGCAAGCCGGTCCTGACCGGCCGCACCAACCCGGCTATCGCCGAATGGCTGCAGCGGGTCGGCGGTTACAGCGCAAAATTGCTGCTGCCGCGTATTGCGCACGCCGATTTCGAAGAGTTTGCCACCGCCAGTGCGCGCCAGTACTTTATCGATAAAAAACAGGCGTCAATCGGAGATTTCGCCGAACATCTCGCCAACAGCGCCGATCTGATCGCTCAGTTGGAGGCCGATCTGCAAACCCTGTCACCGCTGATCGTCTCCGCTGACGCGGTGAACGGCGAGCTGTCCGAGGACGACATTCATCTGTTCCCGCTGCTACGTTCGTTGTCGATCGTCGCCGGGGTTGCGCTGCCGGATAACGTGGAAGCCTACCGCAACCGCATGGCGCAGCGCAGCGAGGTGCCGTTGCTACTGGATATGGAACAATAACGTTCGAGAGTCACAAAAAGGACATGGCGTACTGATGTTGAAAATGGTGCTCGCCACCGCTCGCGATCGGGCGCGGCTGAAGGAAATTACCTCCGTTCTGATTCGTTATGGTCTGCAAGACGTTCTGCGCTTGCTGGGCCTGGGGGCATTGCTGCGCGGTGTCCGCGGCGAGCCCGCCCTGCAGGACGCACAGACCCTGCCTGAACGGCTGCGGGAGGCGCTCGAGGCGCTGGGCCCCACCTTCGTCAAATTCGGTCAGATCCTGGCCACGCGTTCTGACCTCCTGGATCCGGCCTGGACCGACGAACTGGATCGCCTGCACAGCCAAGCGGCGGTATTGCCATGGGAGACACTGGCGCCGCAGCTCGTTGCCGATCTGGGGGGCGAGCCCGAGCACCTGTTTGCCGAGTTCGATCGCACGCCGCTGGCGGCAGCGTCGATGGCGCAAATTTACCGCGCCCGCTTGCACAGTGGCGAACAGGTGGTGGTGAAAGTGCTGCGGCCCGGCCTGGCGAAAACCATCCACGCCGATCTGCGGCTGCTGGCCTCGCTGGCGGAAACCGTGGAGCAGCAGAGCCCCACGCTGGCACGCTATCGGCCGCGGCAGATGATCCGAGCGCTGGCGACGGCGCTCAATCACGAGCTGGATTTGACTCACGAAGGGCATAACTGCGATCGCGTCGCCAAGATGTTTGCACGAGAACCCGACGTGGTCGTGCCGAAAATCTATTGGCAATGGTCGTCTCCGCGTCTGTTAGTGCAGGAATACTTGCCCGGTACCGCGCCGGAGAACCCTCAGCAATTGGCGGCGGCAGGCTTTGACGGCCCGCTGCTGGCACAACGCGGCGCCCGCGCCTTTATGAGCATGGTGCTGGAGCATCGGCTGTATCACGCCGATCCCCACCCCGGCAACGTCATGGCGCTGAGCGGCGACCGCGTCGGCTTTATCGACTTCGGCATGGTGGGCCAGCTGTCCGAGCGGCGGCGCAACCAGTTACTTTTGCTGCTGCAAGCCATCGCCGATCGTCAATCAGAAGGCATCGTCAACACGCTGATCGCTTGGTCGGACAGCGAGCTATTGGACCTGATGGATCTGGAGTTGGCAGCGCAAAACTTTCTCGACAAACAGGCCGCCGCCACCCTGACGCTGGGTAAAGCCTTGACCGACCTGCTGGTGATGGCGCGTGAACACCAGCTGGCGCTGCCGCCCGATCTGGTGCTGCTGTTCAAGGCGTTAATCACCGCCGACGGCGTACTGCACCGATTGGATCCGGCCTTCGACATCGTCGCCACGCTCAAGCCGATGTTGCAACAAACGGTGCTGCAGCGCTATGCCCCCGACGCCGTGCGCCAGCGGTTGTTGGCCCTGGGCGGGGAAGCGCTCGACGCCGGAGAGGAGCTGCCGCAAACCCTGCGGTTGTTGGTACGTCGCCTGAAGCGGGGGCAGCTCAATGCCGAGATCAACGTCAAGAACCTCGGCCAATTGAGCAAAGCGCTGGAACGCGCCGCCGTCACGCTGGCTATCGCCATCGTCACCGCCGCTTTTGCTCTGGGCCTGGCGCCTTATCTGATGCATTCTTCGCTGCGGCTGTGGGGCATCCCGCTGTTCCCGCTGTTGGGGAGCGCGGCCTGCGTGGCCGGCGTAATTCTCTTGGCGCTACGATTGCGGCGCTGATGCTTTCGGCGTTATCCGATAGGTCTCACCCGCTTTTGCGCGCACTATCCTTTGCACATCGCCGCCTGTCGTTTTCACGCGCAGGCGGAAGGTTTATAATGATTAATCAATTATCTGCAGCACTTTTCGCCAGCAGTCGCAATGAGGCATTAATGAAGAAGATCCTGATGGGCGCAGCCGCCCTGCTGTTCGCCGGCGTATTGGCCGGTTGCAATCAACTGACCCAGTACACCCTGAGCGAGCAGGAAGTGAATGATTACCTGCAGAAACACAACGACTATCAGAAGCAGATCGGCGTGCCCGGCTTGGTGGACGCCAATATCGTGCTGACTCAGCTGCAAAGCCAAATCGGCCGCAGCGAACCGGGTAAAGTTACCCTTTCCGGCGACGCCAAGGTCAATATCACGTCGATTCTCGGCCCGCAGACCGCGGATCTGAAGCTGACGCTGAAGGCGCAGCCGGTTTACGACCGGGCGCAGGGCGCCATTTTCCTGAAGGACATGGAGCTGACTGATTACAGCGTGCAGCCGGAAAAAATGCAGACGGTAATGAAAGCGCTGACGCCGTATCTGAACCAGTCACTGAAGTCTTACTTCGACCAAAAGCCGGCTTATGTGCTAAATCCTGACAACAGCAAAACCGAAGCGCTGGCGAAAAAACTGGCGAAGGGGTTGGAAGTGAAGCCGGGTGAGTTGGTGATCCCGTTCAGCGACTGACCTCGTCTTGATGCATCAAGCCCGCCACCAGGCGGGCTTTTTATTGCAAAACAGTATTACTGCGGCGCGCTGTAGGCGATTTCGCCGGTGTTGCAGTTGAGCGTCACGTTGTAGGTTTTATCTGCCTTGGTGCCACGCACCGTCAACGGTACCTGCCACACCTGATCCTTGCCGGTGATGGCATCCGGGCTCACCCAGGCGATCGGGGTTGCGGTGCCCAGCAGTTTTTTGTCCGCCTCCCAACGCGTGATGCGGTTCTGCAAGAAGTCGCGCTTGACCTGGGCGGCGATATCCGCCGGCTGCAGGCCTGCACACTGCCCCACCTTGGCGGTGCGTTGCTCGTGATCCTGCGCCCACACCGCGGTTGATGCTCCCATCATGGCCAACAAGGCGATAGCCAAACCCATTTTTTTCATATGTCCTCCCGTTGTGATTAGCGCTATCCGGGCGCCCATCCCTGGCTCACAACAGGGTTTCGGCAAAGAGTTACCGTTTGACGAACTCGATGACAAACAGCGCATCCAGGCCCGGATAGATTTCCTTGATCACCTGCTTCAGTTCGCCGAGCGACATGTTTTCCTGCTGTGCGTGGCGTTCGGTCAGCGCATCCAGGCGCACCGGCGTTACCGACAGCACTTCGATAAAACAGAAAAAGACGCCGTCTTCATTGCGGCTTACGCGCAATACCTCGCCCGGTTCGAAGTGCGACTCACTGGCATCCCGAATGGTGATGGTTTTACGCCCGGCCAGAATGTCTTGCTCAAAGCGGCTGAAGAAAGTTATTTCACGGCTCATTTTAGATCCTTTTTCATCACAACACCGCAACATAAGTCATTATGCTGCTTGCTTTTCTGACGCAGATCCCTCTTTTGGGTTAGATGTCGCTTTTTTCGCTTTGCTTTCCGCCGGTTTTTTGAGGGTTTCCGCCGGCGAAGCGCCACGCAAAATCAGACCCAGCGCGTCCTTATTCTCCGCCAGGAAGAAGCTCAAGCCTTCGCGCTGTTCGTCATCCAGAGTCAGCGGTGCCTGCTGCAGCCACTCCCCGAGGTTGTCCGCCAGATCCAGCATTTTGTCGTAGGCGTCGGCTTCTTTCTTGCTCGCGAAAGTCATTTTTTCCTCACCGTTTCTCACCACCACATATTTAACTTCAACCGCCATGCGTGCGTCCTCAAAAACTCAAATTACTGTAATTATGTACAGTATAAATAGATCGTGGCGGGAAGGCAAACCGCCGCCCGCCTTCGGCTTATTTCAGCAGCCGCACCTTGCAGCTTTTGCCTTTGATTTTGCCCTGCTGCAACTGTTGCAGCGCCTTGCGCGCGCTGGCTTTGCGGATTGCGACATAGGCATGCACTGGGAACATGTCAATCTTGCCCACTTCCGCCGCCGTCAGCCCGGCATCACCGGTCAGCGCCCCGAGAATATCGCCGGGACGGATCTTCGCCTTGCGGCCGCCGTCGATGCACAGCGTCACCATCTCCGCCTCCAGCGAGCCGTTGGCCGCCCCGCTCAGCTCGGACACCGGCGACCAGTCGACGCTCATCTGCAGATAGTCTTCAATCGCGTGCGCACGCGCCATTTCCTGCGGCGTGCACAGGCTGATCGCCAACCCGCTCATGCCGGCGCGGCCGGTACGGCCAATACGGTGCACATGCACTTCGGGATCGAACGCCAGTTCGTAGTTGACCACCAGCTCCAGCTCTTTAATATCCAGCCCGCGTGCGGCAACGTCGGTCGCCACCAATACTCGGCAACTGCGGTTGGCGAAACGCACCAACACCTGGTCGCGGTCGCGCTGTTCCAGATCGCCATGCAGCGCCAGCGCGCTGATGCCGCGGGCCTCCAGGGCCTCAAGCACCGTCTGACAATCGCGTTTGGTATTGCAGAACACCACGCAGGACGCGGGTTGATGATAGCGAATAGCCGACACCAGGAGCGCCGGGCGCTGATCGCGCGTAGTCTCATAAAAGCGTTGTTCGATGGAGGCCTGCGCTTCTCCATCGTCCACCTCGACGCTCAGCGGCTGGCGTTGAACGCGCGCGCTGATGCGCTCGATGCCTGCCGGGTACGTGGCGGAAAACAGCAGCGTCTGACGTTGCGGCGGCGTATAGCTGATCACATCGTCGATGTCGTCGGCGAACCCCATGTCCAGCATGCGATCGGCCTCATCCAGCACCAGCACCTTCAGCTCGTCCAGCTGCAGCGTTTTCTTGCGCAGGTGTTCCTGGATACGGCCCGGCGTCCCCACCACGATGTGCGGCGCATGCACTAGCGAATCGAGCTGCGGCCCCATCGGCTGACCGCCGCACAGCGTCAGGATCTTGATGTTTTGCGTGAAACGCGCCAGGCGGCGCAGCTCTTTGCTCACCTGATCGGCCAGCTCGCGGGTGGGACAGAGCACCAGCGCCTGCGTGGCGACCTGACCGACGACGATACTGTTCAGCAGACCAATGCCGAAGGCCGCCGTTTTACCGCTGCCGGTTTTCGCCTTGGCGCGCACGTCCCGCCCTTGCAGGATGGCGGGCAATGCGGCGGCCTGTACCGGCGTCATTTCGGCGTACCCCAGTTCGTTGAGGTTGGCCAACTGTTCGGCTGGCAGCGGCAGGGAAGAAAAAGAAACTGTGCTCACGGCGATAACTCTTATATGACGAATGGAATGGCGGCGCGCCCGCAGGTTGGCGCCGAATCAGGGGTAAATGATAACAGAGATGGGCGGCGTTACGGGGTGCGGGCATAAAAAAACCCGCCGGCGGCGGGTTTCTTGGCAACGCAGTCGTTAAATCGCAACGACGTTGGCTGCAGCAGGGCCACGTTGGCTGTCCTGGATGGAGAATTCAACCTGCTGGCCTTCAGCCAGGGTTTTGAACCCATCGCTAACGATAGCGGAAAAATGAACGAAAACGTCTTTAGAACCGTCGGCAGGCGTGATGAAGCCGAAACCTTTGCTTTCGTTGAACCATTTAACGTGACCAGTGATCTTGCTCATTTGTGTTTCCTTTACTTGATAAACCTGCCTTAACGGCACGAGACGCGAAAACCCTGTTATATGTAGGCCTTCTTTCGCCGTCGGTTATTAACGCATAATCGCTCATGCAGGGCAAATATTTCTGTTTGTTATAAAAACAGTCAGTTAGCAACAAACCTGGCGCAGCGGCTGTGAACGCAATCGTTTTCGTATATACTGCCCGCCGATAATCAATCCGCTTACTTTCACCGATCCAGGTACGACACTATGTTAACGATTGGAACCGCCCTGCGCCCTTCCGCCACCCGCGTTATGTTGCTCGGCTCCGGGGAGCTGGGTAAAGAAGTCGCCATTGAATGCCAGCGCCTCGGTCTGGAAGTGATCGCCGTCGATCGCTATCCCGACGCCCCCGCCATGCATGTGGCGCACCGCAGCCACGTCATCAATATGCTAGATGGTGACGCGCTGAAAGCCGTTATCGAACAAGAGCGGCCTGACTATATCGTTCCCGAAATCGAAGCGATCGCCACTGCCATGCTGGTCGAGCTTGAACGCCAGGGCCACCGCGTGGTGCCCTGTGCCGAAGCCACCCGCCTGACGATGAACCGTGAAGGCATCCGCCGTCTGGCGGCGGAAGAGCTCGCTCTGCCCACCTCAAGCTACCGCTTTGCCGACAGTGAAATCGCCTTCCGGCAGGCGGTCGAACACATCGGCTACCCGTGCATCGTCAAACCGGTGATGAGCTCCTCCGGCAAAGGCCAAAGCCTGATCCGCACGCCCGAACAGCTGCAAAGCGCCTGGGATTACGCCCAACAGGGTGGTCGTGCCGGTGGTGGCCGGGTGATCGTCGAAGGGCTGGTAAGATTTGATTTTGAAATTACGCTGCTGACCATCAGCGCCGTGGACGGCGTGCATTTCTGCGAGCCGATCGGGCACCGTCAGGAAGACGGAGATTATCGCGAATCCTGGCAGCCTCAGCGTATGTCGGCTACGGCGCTGAGCCGTGCTCAGGCTATCGCGGAGAAGGTGGTGAAAGCCCTGGGTGGCTTCGGCCTGTTCGGCGTGGAGCTGTTCGTCTGCGGCGACGACGTGATCTTCAGCGAAGTGTCGCCACGCCCGCACGATACCGGCATGGTCACAATGATTTCACAGGATCTGTCTGAGTTCGCCCTGCACGTGCGCGCGTTTCTCGGTTTGCCGATCGGCGCTATCCGCCAGTTCGGCCCTTCCGCTTCGGCGGTGATCCTGCCACAGCTCACCAGCACCGATGTGCGCTTCAGCGGATTGGAAAACGCGCTGCGCGGGCACAACCAGCTGCGTCTGTTCGGCAAGCCGGAAATCGCCGGCCAACGCCGCCTGGGTGTAGCGCTGGCGACGGCGGACACCACGGAACAGGCGGTGGAACAAGCGAAACAGGCCGCCACCGCAGTGGTGGTCAACGGTTGACACTCACGGGGCCGCTTGCGCGGCCCCGATAACATCAATAGTCTTCGTCTTCTTCAGCATCGTCATCCCGCGACGCCTCCGGTGCGGCATCCTGCTGCTCGTCTTCGTCATCGAACAGCACCGCAACCTGAGCGCCCTGATGCTGCTCACGAATTTCCTGCGCAACGCGAGCAATGGCCTCACCGCTGCTCATGCCCTGTTCCATCAGCTGATGGATGCGATCCGCCGCTTCCTGCTGCTCCGCGTGGCTCAGTAATGGCATACCTGCATGCATGTGTCGTTCTCTCCGGCAAAAGGGAGAGCGAGTATACGCGCTAACGCGGCGGATCCCAACGTCTTGTGGCTCAGGCCGGTTGCGAACAGCCGTTATCGCTGCGCCACTGCTTCAGGCGATGCCGCCACAGCATGACATGCCACCCCTGCTTCAGGCCGCGCGTATTGGCGAACATCGCTCTGTCGATGCCGCGCTGATAGAACTCTTCGGTAATCTGACTCTGGGCGGCCGGATCCGGCTCACGACGGATACTGTGACAAATGCCCAACGCCTCACGGGTGATTTGCCAATGGAAAGCGGGACGAATGGCGACAGTGCCCGCATAGCGCCGGTTGAGCCGCTCCAGCATTTCGACGATTTTCATATAGTGACGCTGATACTCTACGTTCGCTTTGCCGGTGCGACGACGGTTACTGATCGACTTGTCGTGCACCCGTTGCCGGTACAGCGGCGTGCTTAAATATTTGACCCGTTTGGCATTAAACATGACCTCCGTCGTCCAGGGAATATCCTGGTGATGCAACCCCGGCTCAAAATAAAGCCGATGCTGGCGAATAAAATCGAGGCGATATATTGCCAACCATACAACATGAATAAACTTTCGCGACTTCAATGCACGTTCGAACCACTGAACGCCAGTGATAACGTCGGTAGTGCGTAAACGCGCCTCGGGAAAAATCGGCTGTAATTCGTCTTGGCTGGTAAAATAGCGTTCACCATTACATTGCATCACGTCTAATTGGTGTCGTTCTGCCTGCTCCAACAGCGTGGAATACATCTCGGGCGCCAATAAATCGTCGGCGTCCGGAAACGCCACATATTTACCTCGGGCAACGGCGAGCCCGGCATTACGTGCATTAGAAACGCCGGCATTGGCTTGATCGATCACGCGAATATGCGGATGCACCGCCGCGTAACGGTGCGCGATCTCTCCCGAACCGTCGGTGGAACCATCGTTGACGATGATCACCTCCAACCGTTGCTCGCGCTGGGCCAGCAGCGAGACCAGGAACGGCTCCAATAACTCCCCCGCATTGTGCATCGGGACGATGACGCTCAGCATTAACGACATAGGTAGCTCTTCACTAATAATGTAACAAAATGATAATTTTATTTTTTTAAAAAATAGAAACCGCTTCAGCGCACGAGCGAAATAAAACGCGAACCTTCACATTTCCGCCGCAGGCTAAATAAGATTAATCTTGTTTGTCTTTTCATGCTTTCGACAAGAAAAGCGTTCCACAACAAGGGATAACTTTCACAAGACGGCCACCATGAAAAAACACAGGCAAAACCGTTTCGCATCGCCAGCTTAATAACAGCAAGCAACAATAAAAGTATGAAATTAACGAACCTTTTTTATATTTCTCGGGTCTTGCGCCCTCGATGAATAAACGTCCAGTGCATTTGACGTTAAATTTTTAACATATCGAAGTATAATCAATGGCGCAAAAAATGCCTTATCTCAGGTTTATTGAACTGCCGTTTATGTGAACTGTGCTCCATGTCGCGCGTGGCAAAACATGCATGACGTGACCGTCTATGGCACACTAGCCGCCAGATATCGCCGTCCTCACAGCCAGGTTTATTGACGTTCATGAGCGTAACCGCCCCAAACATAAAATCTTTGCCCTACAGCCGCAGTGCCCTGATGACGCTTTTCGCCCCGATTTCAACCCACCCGTGGGCGATGCTGCTGCATTCGGGCTTCGCCGACCATTCGCATAACCGCTTCGACATCCTGGTCGCGCAGCCGTGCGTTACGCTCACCACCCAGGGCGCCAGCACGAAAATAGAAAGTGACGGCGTCACTATCCAGTCAAAGGAAGATCCATTCTCCCTGCTGCAGCAACACCTGGTGGCGCAAGGTTGGCAACCGGCGTTTAACCCGGATCTGCCATTTCAGGGCGGCGCACTGGGGCTGTTCGGCTACGATCTCGGGCGGCGGGTGGAAAGCTTGCCGCAGTGGGCCGCAGCCGACCTCGCCTTGCCGGACATGGCGGTGGGCATTTATGACTGGGCGCTGATCGCCGATCACCGTCTGCAAACCCTGACGCTGCTCAGCTATGGCGACGTGGAACAGCGCTGGTGCTGGCTCAATAGCCAAACCGCGCCGACAGAACGCCCTTTCACGCTGCTGAGCGACTGGCGCGCCAATATGAGCCGGCGGCAATACGGCGAGAAATTCCAACGTATTCAGCGCTACCTGCGCAGCGGTGACTGTTACCAAATTAATCTGGCGCAACGGTTCTCCGCCGACTATCAGGGAGATGAGTGGCAGGCTTTCTGTCGATTGAGCGCCTGCAACCGCGCGCCGTTCTCGGCCTTCCTGCGCCTGCCGCACAACAGCGTACTGAGCGTCTCTCCCGAGCGCTTCCTGTGGCTGGAGCAGCAGCGCATCCAAACCCGCCCGATCAAGGGCACGCTGCCGCGGCTGGCGGACGCGGAACAGGACGCCGCTCAGGCTCGCCGTTTGGCCGATTCCCCCAAGGATCGCGCTGAAAATCTGATGATCGTCGATCTGCTGCGCAACGATATCGGCCGCGTCGCCCAGCCTGGCAGCGTACGGGTGCCGGAACTGTTTGCCGTGGAGCCGTTTCCCGCCGTGCATCACCTGGTGAGCACTATCACCGCAACCCTGCCGGAACAGACCTCGGCGGCCGAACTGCTGCGCGCCTGCTTCCCCGGCGGCTCGATCACCGGCGCGCCCAAGGTGCGGGCGATGGAAATCATCGAAGAGCTGGAGCCGCAGCGCCGCAATGCCTATTGCGGCAGTATCGGTTACCTAAGCGCCTGCGGCACCATGGACACCAATATCACCATCCGCACGCTCGTCACCGAAAACGGCCGCATCCACTGCTCCGCCGGTGGCGGCATCGTGGCGGACAGCCAGGAGCAGGCGGAATACCAGGAGACCTTCGACAAGGTTGGCCGTATTCTGCCGCAGCTTGGGGAGTGTGCCCTGTCGTGATCCCATCGAACACACCAGCCTCACTGCACGCCTTTATCAGCCGTTTTCAACTGCAGCTGCCCCAGGCGGCGCAGATCTCGCACAATGTGCGCCCGGCGGCGGTGCTGATCCCGATCGTTTGCCGCGCAGAGCCGACGCTGCTGTTGACCCGCCGCGCCGACTCGCTGCGCAAACATGCCGGCCAGGTGGCCTTCCCCGGCGGTAAAACCGACGCTGAAGACGGGTCGGCGATCGTCACGGCGCTGCGAGAAGCGCAGGAAGAAGTGGCGATACCGCCGCAGGCGGTGACCGTCCTCGGCCAAATGGCGCCGCTCGACAGCAGCACCGGATTTCAGGTCACGCCCATCGTCGGCCTGGTCTCGCCGGATGTGCAGTTCCACGCCAATGAGGGTGAAGTGGCGGACGTGTTCGAGATGCCCTTGAGGGAAGCGCTGACCCTGTCGCGTTACTATCCGCTGGATATTCATCGCGCCGGCCATACGCACCGCATTTACCTCTCCTGGTATCACAGCCAGTTTATCTGGGGGCTGACCGCAGCCATCATTCGGCGTCTGGCGCAGCAGGTCAGTATTTAGCCCATATTACGTGATCTGACTCGCAATCTGGCATGGCCGACGGCCTCCGCTGCCGGTAAAGCGATCGAAATCACTTCATTTGAACGCTTTTTCAACTACCGTTCCGATTGAATGGTTTTAAAAAAACTGTAAACCCTCTCTTAAACCTTACGAAATACCTGTAAAATACCACCGTCCGAGATAAACCACTGTAGAAACAGGGATTAAGCCGGCGGCGTTCAGCACGGAAAGCTGGCGCGATTACCGCTAATGGAGCTTGGGCGAAAGCGGATACCTCGCATAAGGGTTCGCCCCGGGTAATCAGTAAAAAAAGCGACACCACGGATTATTTAATTTCATGCGAAAAAGGCAGCCGAACCCGCACGGCCCTTTTACAATATCGCTGTTCCCTGCGCGGTTTTTAACCGCTGCAGCCATAACAATACGTCTCTTTAAGGAGTTTTAGCGTGATTAGCGTTTTCGACATGTTTAAGATCGGCATCGGCCCGTCCAGCTCTCATACGGTTGGACCGATGAAAGCCGGCAAACAGTTTGTCGACGATCTGGTAAATAAAGGCCTGATGCCTTCTATCACGCGTGTTGCCGTAGACGTTTACGGCTCACTCTCATTGACCGGTAAAGGTCACCATACCGATATCGCCATCATTCTCGGCCTGGCCGGCAACATGCCGGACACCGTCGATATCGATAGCATTCCTGGCTTTATTCGCGATGTAGAACAACGTCAACGCCTGATGCTGGCCAACGGCCTGCATGAAGTCGATTTCCCACGCGACGGCGGCATGGTCTTCCGCAGCGACAACCTGCCGCTGCACGAGAACGGCATGCAAATCCACGCCTTCGCCGGCGATAAAGAAGTGTACAGCAAGACCTATTACTCCATCGGCGGCGGTTTCATCGTCGACGAGGAGAACTTCGGTAAGGACGCCGAGCAAGAGCTGCAAATGCCTTATCCATTCAACTCCGCGCGCGAAATGCTCGACCACTGCCGCGAGACCGGGCTGTCACTGTCCGGCATGGTGATGCAGAACGAACTGGCGCTGCACAGCAAGCAAGAGATCGACACCTACTTCGGTAACGTCTGGCAAACCATGCGCGCCTGCATCGATCGCGGTCTGAACACCGAAGGCGTGCTGCCGGGCCCGCTGCGCGTGCCGCGCCGTGCTTCCGCGTTGCGCCGCATGCTGGTGGCGTCGGACAAACTGTCCAACGATCCGATGAACGTGATCGACTGGGTCAACATGTTCGCACTGGCGGTTAACGAAGAAAACGCCGCCGGCGGCCGCGTCGTCACCGCGCCGACCAACGGTGCCTGCGGCATCGTGCCTGCGGTGCTGGCTTACTACGATCACTTTATCGAGTCCGTCAGCCCGGATATCTACATCCGTTACTTTATGGCAGCGGGCGCCATCGGCGCGTTGTACAAGATGAACGCGTCCATTTCCGGCGCCGAAGTCGGCTGTCAGGGCGAAGTCGGCGTGGCCTGCTCCATGGCGGCCGCCGGCCTGGCTGAACTGCTGGGCGGCAGCCCTGAGCAGGTCTGTGTGGCGGCGGAAATCGGCATGGAACACAACCTGGGGCTGACCTGTGACCCGGTCGCCGGCCAGGTACAGGTGCCGTGCATCGAGCGCAACGCCATCGCCTCGGTCAAGGCGATCAACGCCGCCCGCATGGCTCTGCGCCGCACCAGCGAACCGCGCGTTTCGCTGGATAAGGTGATCGAGACCATGTACGAAACCGGCAAAGACATGAACGCCAAGTACCGAGAAACGTCACGCGGTGGCCTGGCAATCAAGGTGCAATGCGACTGACAGACAACCCCGCCGCCCGGCGGGGTTTTTTATGGGCAATCAATTCATTGACCGTTTTTAGTGACAATGTCACCAGAAAATATCCTGCATTTTTCTCATCGATCCAGCGGTTAGCCTGCAAATTGACCTTCTGTTTTGCCAAATCGAAATAATTTACTGAGTTACCATCAATCTTGTATAACCTCAGGCTAGAATTAGCCGAGCGCAACTTAAGGAGCTGTGGCCTGACTGTGACTCGGAGCTGGATTACCGAACAAGGATTTACCGGATGTTGATGACCCACCTCGCCGCGTCCCAATATCGTTACTACCGTTGGCTGCTGGCCGGAGCGGTGGGCGTGGCTATTCTGTTGGTATCGCTGTATACCCGTTACTATCAAGAGGTCAAAAGCATCGAGCAGAGCCAGCAAACGTTGGCCACCCGCACCGTCGGCAAAATTGACCAGCTGTTGTCCCCCGCGCAGCTGCAGGCGGAACGCAGTATGGACATGCTGGAACAACCCTGCGAGAACGTCTCATCGACCCTGCGCTTTCGCGCCGCGCAAAATCAGGCGCTGCGCGCCATGCTGCTGGTAAAAAATGGCATCATCTACTGCTCCAGTCTGTTTGGCGCCCGACATTATCAGTTGGCTGCAGTGCTGCCGATTTTCGTCAACAGCAACGTCAGGCTGGCGCTGCGCCCTTCGTTGGCGGTGAGCAAAGGACTGCCCACGTTGGTGATGTGGACACCCTCCCCCGGCGATAGAAGCAGCGGCGTGCTGCACGTCTTCAATATCGAGCTGTTATCGAACTTTTTACTCGAACCCCAGGAGCCTTATGTTCAGCGCATGGTGCTGAACGTAGCCGACAGCAGCCTGGAATACGGGCGCCGCGAAATCCTGCGCCGCGACACCCTGACCAACGATCTGCGTTACACCGCCGGTTCCGAGCGTTACCCGTTCTCGATTTCGCTGTTCGGCCCGCAGGTCGGCATGTTGGCGTTTTCCGCACTGCCGCGCCATATCCCGCTGGCGCTGCTGATCAGCCTGCTGGCGGCCTATGTGGTCTACCTGCTCACCGCTAACCGCATGAGCCTGTCTTACCACATTGGCCATGCCATTACCCATCGGGAGTTCCGCGTTTACTGCCAACCGATCATTCACAGCGATACCGGGCGCTGTGCCGGCGTAGAGATGCTGCTGCGTTGGAAAAAGAAGCGGCAGGGGTGGATCTCGCCAGACGTGTTTATTCCGTTGGCCGAGCAGCATGACCTCATCATTCCGCTCACTCGCTATCTGATGAACACCGTGACGGAAAATCTGCAGCTGTTCCCGCCACGACCGTCCTTCTACATCAGCATTAACGTTGCTGCCGAGCATTTTAAAACGCTCAACATCATCGACGATATCCGCCAGATTTGGCTGCCGGCACATCCGATGCCCTCATTGATGCTGGAGCTGACCGAACGCACCGCGCTGTCGGCGATCCAGTATGACCAGATTCGCACGCTGAAAGACATGGGGATCATGCTGGCCATCGACGATTTCGGCACCGGCCACAGCTCGCTGAGCTACCTGAAAAACCTCAGCCCGGACGTGTTGAAGATCGACCGCGGGTTTACCGCGGCCATCGGCACCGACGCGGTCAACGCCACGGTGACCGACACCATCATTACGCTGGCGCAGAGGCTGAAGCTGAAACTGGTGGCAGAGGGGGTCGAAACGGAGGAACAGGCCGACTATCTGCGCTCACGCGAGGTCAATGCCCTGCAGGGGTATTATTTCGCCAAGCCGATGCCGATCCACGTTTTCCCGCTGTGGTTGCAACAGTACGAATCGCGCGTCAGGAAAGCGGAAGAGGATCCGCCGGAGGCCTGAGCCCCCGGCGGGAGGGTTACGACTGCGTCGGCTCGTCAAAGACGACGCGGGTAACACGCACCAATTCGATGCGATAGTCGGAGACCTCGACGATATCGAAACGCAGGTGGTTCAGTTCAATGGTGTCCCCCACCACCGGCATCTGGCCGTAGTGAGCCAACAGCAGCCCCGCCAGGGTGGCGTAGTCTGCGGTTGGGCTGACCAGGTCATCGCAGGCCAGTGCCTGTTCCAGCGAGTGCAAATCGGTTCCCCCCTTCACCAGCCAGCCGTCGCCTTCCGCCACGATATCCGGCGTTTCATCCTCGTCCGGGAACTCACCGGCAATCGCTTCCAGCACGTCCAGCGGCGTCACCAGCCCCTGCACAACGCCAAATTCATTGGTGACCACCACCAGACGCCCTTTGGCACGGCGCAGCACCGCCAGCAGTTTGATGACGTCCATGGTTTCCGGCACCACGATCGGCGGCGTGCGGGCGGCAAACTCGGCAATATCTTCCCCTTGCTCCAGCGCCACCAGCAGATCCTTGGCGCGTACCACGCCGACGATCTCATCCACCGAATCACGACACACCGGGAACAGGCTGTGTGGCGTATCCAGCAACTGGGCGCGCACCTCCTCGCGGGAGCGCTCGCAGTCGACCCAGGAGATGTCCGTGCGAGGCGTCATCACACTGCGTAATGAACGCGAGGCGAGCGTCAACACGCCGCTGATCATATAACGCTCTTCCGCCGCAAAGGTTTCATCCCTCGGCAAAGCGACCTCATCGTCCGACTGCTGCGCGCGCTGCTGCCCCATCAGGCGCATGATCGCTTCCGCGGTGCGCTCGCGCATCGGCCGACGCGCTTGATGCTTGATGAAGTTGCGACGCGCGATCTGGTTGAACAATTCAATCAGGATCGAGAAGCCGATCGCGGCGTACAGATAGCCTTTCGGAATATGCAAACCGAAGCCTTCGGCGATCAGGCTCAGGCCGATCATCAACAGGAAGCTCAGGCACAGCACCACGATGGTCGGGTGCGCATTGACGAAGTTGGTCAATGGCTTGGATGCCAACAGCATCACCGCCATCGCGATCACCACCGCCGCCATCATTACCGGCAGATCGTTCACCATGCCTACGGCGGTAATCACCGCATCAAGCGAAAACACCGCGTCCAGGATCACGATTTGCACCACCACCGCCCAGAACTTGGCATAACCGCGGTTGGCGCCATCCTGGTGCGTCTGCCCTTCCAACCGCTCATGCAGCTCCATGGTGGCCTTGAACAGCAGGAATACCCCGCCGAACAGCAGGATAAGATCGCGGCCAGAGAAGCTGAAATCGCCGACGCTGAACAGCGGTGTGGTCAGGGTTACCATCCAGGAGATCACCGACAGCAGGCCCAAACGCATCAGCAACGCCAGCGACAGGCCGATAACGCGCGCCTTATCGCGCTGCTTCGGCGGCAATTTGTCGGCCAAAATGGCGATGAACACCAGGTTGTCGATGCCCAGCACGATTTCCAGCACCACCAGCGTAAGCAACCCCGCCCAAATAGAGGGGTCCATTAAAAATTCCATATCAGACTCCAGAAAAAAGTGGGAATGAGCGCTCGCCGCTCAGACGTGACGATGCCGCCGCTGCATGGGCGCAGTCGACAATAGCAAGGTGACGGGATGGGGTTACCGGGAGATGGCCGAAGGGCCGAACAGCATATACAACGCCAGCAGGTGGCGGGTGAAACCTGGAAAAACAGTAACTTCGGTGACAGTCCATAGGGAGGGCTGAGGCCCTTCACTCCTTAGTGATGAAAGAAGAAATTACTGTATCAGGATTTTTCTGGGGGACAAAGCGGCTTTTTCAACGGCGGTTTAGGGTGGCGCCACACCATATCGTCTGCGACAGCTAAGATTTCTCCGAGCATTCAATAGCGGAGCAGCGTCACAAAAAATATTTTTTCACTCACTAAAATAAATCTCGCGTTCGTGAAGTATCACGCACAGGCATTTGAAACTGCGTGAGAAATGTTAGGCGTGCGTTTCTTTTTTTCTACCATAATGTATCTGAACCGCGGAAGTGACTGCCAAGACGGCGCGGAGAAACGACACACACCGCGTCTGGAGTTCAACGAGGAGGTAGCGAGTGGCAATAGCTATTATCATCGGCACACACGGGGCTGCAGCGGAACAACTGCTGAAAACGGCGGAGATGCTATTGGGCGAGCAGGACAACGTCGCCTTTATAGACTTCGTTCCCGGTGAGAATGCCGAAACGTTAATCGTCAAGTACAACGAAAAAATCAGTGGGTTGGATACCAGCGGCGGCGTGCTGTTCCTGGTGGATACCTGGGGCGGCAGCCCGTTCAACGCCGCCAGCCGCATTGCGGTCGACAAAGAAAACTATGAGGTCGTCACCGGGGTCAACATCCCGATGCTGGTGGAAACCTTCATGGCGCGGGACGACAACCCCGCTTTCGATGAACTGGTGGCGCTGGCGTTGGAAACCGGCCGTGAAGGCGTGAAAGCGCTGAAAAAACCGCAGGAAGAACCCGCAAAACCCGCAGCACCCGTCGCCAAAGCCGCTGCCCCTCAGGCGCCGCTGGGGCCGAACGACCACATGAAAATCGGCCTGGCGCGCATCGATGATCGCTTAATCCACGGCCAGGTCGCTACCCGCTGGACCAAAGAGACCAACGTCAGCCGCATTATCGTCGTCAGCGATGAAGTCGCCGCCGACCATGTGCGCAAGACCCTGCTGACCCAGGTTGCCCCGCCGGGCGTCACCGCCCACGTGGTGGACGTGGCGAAGGCCATCCGCGTCTGGAACAACCCGAAATACGCCAACGATCGCGTGATGCTGTTATTCACCAACCCGACCGACGTCTGGCGTTTGGTGGAAGGCGGCGTGGAGATTACATCCGTCAATATCGGCGGCATGGCGTTCCGCCAGGGGAAAACCCAGGTGAACAACGCCGTTTCCGTCGATGAAAAAGATATCGAAGCGTTTAAGAAACTGAACGATCGCGGTATCGAGCTGGAGGTGCGTAAGGTCTCGTCCGACAGCCGGCTAAAAATGATGGACCTGATTAACAAACTCAGTTAGTGGCGCCAGCCGCTAATTATTTTACTCAGAGCTTTTTTGGTCATAGGAGAAGTGCAATGGAGATCACCACTCTTCAGATTGTGCTGATATTTATCGTTGCCTGTATCGCCGGGATGGGTTCCGTCCTCGACGAGTTCCAGTTCCACCGTCCGCTGGTCGCCTGTACCCTGATCGGCTTTATCCTCGGCGATATGAAAACCGGCATCATCATCGGCGGTACGCTGGAAATGATCGCCCTGGGCTGGATGAACATCGGTGCGGCCGTCGCGCCGGATGCTGCCCTGGCGTCCATCATCTCGACCATTCTGGTCATCGCCGGCGGGCAAAGCGTCGGCGCCGGTATCGCCCTGGCCATTCCGCTGGCGGCGGCCGGCCAGGTATTAACCATCATCGTGCGTACCCTCACCGTGGCGTTCCAGCACGCGGCGGATAGCGCAGCGGAGCGCGGCAGCCTGCGCGCCATTAGCTGGATCCATGTCGGCGCCCTGCTGCTGCAGGCGATGCGTATCGCCATCCCGGCGGTCATTGTCGCCATCTCGGTCGGCACCGCCGGGGTACACGCCTTGCTCAACTCGATCCCGGAAGTGGTCACCAGCGGCCTGAACATCGCCGGCGGCATGATCGTCGTGGTCGGTTACGCAATGGTGATTAACATGATGCGCGCCGGCTACCTGATGCCGTTCTTCTATCTCGGTTTCGTTACCGCCGCCTTCACCAACTTCAACCTGGTGGCGCTCGGCGTCATTGGCGTGGTGATGGCCGTGCTGTATATCCAGCTCAGCCCGAAATACAACAAGTCTCAAGTTGTACAGGCCGGCCCGGCTAACGCGAACGATCTCGATAACGAACTCGACTAGGAATAGGTGAGAGAAATGGTTGATACAACTGCTCAAAAGAAACTCACGCCGGCCGATATTCGCGGCGTATTCCTGCGTTCGAACCTGTTCCAGGGTTCATGGAACTTCGAACGCATGCAGGCGCTGGGTTTTTGCTTCTCGATGGTGCCGGTGATCCGCCGCCTGTATCCGGAAAACAATGACGATCGCAAACAGGCGATCAAGCGTCACCTGGAGTTCTTCAACACCCACCCTTACGTGGCGGCGCCGGTGCTCGGTGTGACCATGGCGATGGAAGAGCAACGCGCCAACGGCGCGCCGATCGATGACGCCGCAATCAACGGCATCAAGGTCGGTTTGATGGGGCCTTTAGCGGGCGTCGGTGACCCGATCTTCTGGGGCACCGTGCGACCGGTGTTCGCCGCGCTTGGGGCGGGCATCGCCATGAGCGGCAGCCTGCTTGGACCGATCCTGTTCTTCGTGCTGTTCAACCTGGTGCGCCTGCTGACCCGCTACTACGGCGTGGCCTACGGTTACCGTAAAGGGGTCGATATCGTCAACGACATGGGCGGCGGCTTCCTGCAGAAACTGACGGAAGGAGCGTCCATTCTCGGCCTGTTTGTCATGGGGGCGCTGGTCAACAAGTGGACGCACGTGAATATCCCGCTGGTGGTGTCCAAGATAACCGACCAGACCGGGCATACCAACGTCACCACGGTGCAGACCATCCTCGACCAGCTGATGCCGGGCCTGGTGCCGTTGCTGCTGACCTTCGCCTGTATGTGGCTGCTGCGCAAGAAAGTCAACGCGCTGTGGATCATCATCGGCTTCTTCGTCATCGGTATCTTTGGCTATTGGATTGGCCTGCTGGGCCTGTAATCGTTCGAAACGGCCGGGGGGCAACCCCCGGCTTTTTTATGGAGCAAGAGATGTCACTGACCGACGCCGTACTGATGCTGTTTATCGCCCTGCTGTTGCTGTATTCGCTGTACGACGAATTCGGCATGGATCTGCTGAAAGGTAAAACGCGGCTCAAAGTACCGCTTAAACGCCGCCACCGCCTCGACAGCCTGATTTTCGTCAGCCTGATCGCCATTCTGATTTACCGCAATGTCACCGACAACGGTGCGGTATTAACCACCTATCTGCTTATTTCTTTGGCGTTGCTCGCCATCTATATTTCTTATATTCGCGCTCCCAAGATGGTGTTTAAAGCGCACGGTTTTTTCTTCGCCAATGTGTTTGTCGAATATAACCGCATTAAAGCCATGAATTTATCGGAGGACGGCATTCTGGCCGTCGACCTGGAACAGCGCCGGCTGTTGGTTCAGGTGACCCACCTGGACGACCTGGAGAAGATTTACCACTTTTTTGTTGATAATCAATAAATAAAGAAAAATTAACGTTATTTTAGCTCAAACCTTGCGCTGCTTATGGGTAATTAATCGGCAGCGCAATCTCCTTTCTGACTATTATTTCTGCAACATTGTTACCCCTGGCTACATTATATTCCCGCATGAAATTAGATTAATGAAAACGAGTCTCAATTAAGAACAAACATTGCCATAGAATAAGGTTGTCCGTGGCGGAAATAATATGATATGGTTGCGCCGTCATTGGGGAGTAGCCGGTTTCTGGAGAATAAAAAGCCAGAAACGCCCGTATCAACATACTCGTTTCGCCGTAAGAAACGTGGTGCGGGCAGCCAGGTAAGGTTGGCGAGACCATAGACACGTAACTCCGTCGTTTGGTTGGGGGTGGGTTACGTGTATATGGAGCCACCCGGCCGAGGCTATTTCACATGAACCTTTCAGCAACGCTTATTCTCGCTTTTGGCATGTCCATGGATGCTTTCGCCGCGTCGATCGGCAAAGGTGCCAGCTTGCATCAACCCCGTTTCCGCGAAGCGATCCGCACCGGCCTGATCTTCGGCGTGGTCGAAGCGATCACCCCGCTCATCGGTTGGGCCATCGGCCTGTTCGCCAGTCAATACATCATGGAATGGGACCACTGGGTCGCCTTCTCGCTGCTGTTCATTCTCGGCATGCGCATGATCGTCGAAGGGGTACGTAACAAGCCCGATGAAGAAGAGAAGGTCAAACGTCATGGTTTCTGGTTGCTGGTCGCCACCGCCATCGCCACCAGCCTCGACGCGATGGCCATCGGCGTCGGTCTGGCTTTCCTGCAGGTGAACATCGTGCATACCGCGATGGCCATCGGCTGCGCCACCATGATCATGGCGACGCTAGGCATGATGATCGGCCGCTTTATCGGCCCACTGCTGGGCAAGCGCGCCGAAATCCTCGGCGGCGTGGTGCTGATCGGTATCGGCGTCAACATTCTGCTGGAGCACCTCGGCTACCTGGCCTGAAGCGCTCGCTTTGAAAAAAACCTGCCGCGGCAGGTTTTTTTGTTTTTGAGTTCAAGGCCCCTTAAGCGCGACGTCGGTACAACGCCAGCACGAAGTCCGTCTCGCACACAAACTCGCCGCTCTCGGCCAACCGCTGTTGCACCTCCGGCGTGGCGCGCCAGGCGAACGGCGTCATCTGCAGCAGATTGGCGGCCTGCGTGCCCGGTAGGGTCATCGTATAGGCCAGCGCCTCTTTGCGCTCGCAGTCGAATCCGGCGAACTGTTCATCCTGTTCGGCATGCAGCTGCACCTGCTGGTACACCTGCTCTTTCAGCTGGTACAGATGACGCGGGCCCGGCGACACCGTCAGCACCACGCCGCCCGGCTTCACTACCCGTGCCAGCTCCTCCGCCTTGCAAGGTGCATAAATGCGCAAGACCGCATCCAACGCCCCATCGGCGAACGGCAAACGGTGACTGGAAGCGACGCAGAACGAGACCGCCGGATAACGTTTAGCGGCGTAGCGGATCGCCACCTTGGCGACATCCAGCCCATTGACCGCCATATTGCGCTCCTGGGCCAGCCTGGCGGCCACCGCGGCAGTGTAATACCCTTCCCCACAGCCTATGTCCAACAACGCGCCAGCATCGGCCGCCAGCGCCAAATCCAGCCACTCGGCCACCTGCTCTTGCAACGGCTGATAATATCCACCGTCGAGAAACGCTCGCCGCGCCTGCATCATTTCCGCGCTGTCTCCCGGCTGCTTCGATCGCTTGTGCTGTACCGGCAGCAGATTGACGTAGCCCTCTTTGGCCTGATCGAACTGATGATTGCCGTCACAACGCCAGTGTTGTGATGAAAAATGCAGCGATTGATGACACAGGGGACATTGATAAGACATGAATGGGCTTCCAGAGATACAGGGCGCGGCTAGTCTAAAGAAGGCACCGGTTTGATGCAAGGCGCATCCCCACTCGCTTTCGCCGCCAACAACACCTGGCCAAGCGGGGAAAAAGCTGGCTACACTGAGAGTCTGTTTTCTCACGCAGGTGAACATAACTTATGAGCGATCGTTCCGCGCTGCTCGATGCGGTGCCCCACATTCAGCACGGCTTCGGCAGCAAACTCGCGCTGCTGCCAGGGCATCTGCTGCCCTACAGCGCCACGCTGCCGGAAAAAAAGCAGGTACACGGCACCCGCATCGTCGACGTGCTGCAACCGGCGCAGGCGTGCGGCGAGGCCGATGGTTTCTACACTCGCCAGCCCGGCATTCTGATCAGCGTACTGACGGCGGACTGTCTGCCGGTGCTGTTCAGCCGCCGCGACGGTGGCGCTATCGCGGCGGTACACGCCGGCTGGCGCGGGTTACTGGACGGCATTCTGGAGCAGATGGCGTCCCGCATTCGCCAAGATGGCGACACCGCCGATTGGGTGGTGTCTATCGGCCCCGCCGCCGGCCCATGCTGCTACGAAGTCGATGAAGCGCTGGTGGAGAATTTTAAACAGCGCCTGCCGCTGCCCACCACGCTGATCAGCCCGCATTACCGGCATCTGGATCTGGCCGCAATTGCCGAATACAAGCTGACGGCGCTCGGTTTCGCCGCCGTTGACCGCGCCGGCAGTTGCACCATCTGCACGCCGGACGTCGACCCGCAGCGGCCGCAGCGCTTCAAATACACCAGCTATCGCCGCAACAGCCATCGGCGCGCGCAGGATCCGACGCATCCGGGGATCAAAGGCCGCAACCAGTACGCAGGCATCGTCATCGCCGCCGGATGACGGAAACGAAAAAGCCCGCGCGAAGGCGGGCTTTTTGTACAGCTGACGCTGATTAGATAGCAGTAACGTTTACTGCAGATGGGCCTTTCTGGCCATCTTGGATTTCGAACTCAACGTTCTGGCCTTCAGCCAGGGTTTTGAAGCCGTTACCCTGGATTGCAGAGAAGTGTACGAACACGTCTTTGCTGCCGTCAGCCGGGGTGATGAAACCGAAACCTTTAGACTCGTTGAACCACTTAACTTGACCTTTGATCTTTGCCATCTTGAGTATTTCCTTTGGATTGTTTAAACCGCCCGTGGGCGTTACATAGACAAACTAGAGTCGTTACTGCTTGAGGCACTAAGATAAGGATCGGCAGAGAAGCGGTATTCAACGCTAACGTCTTTACTCAGAACTTCTTTACTGAAAATGCCACACATATACAGAACTGTACCTCGTTTTACCCAGATGCGTTATCACATACTCTGTATGCGATGGCAAGCCATTTTTAATCACTGAACGACATGTCGCACATATTTGAAACGGTCGAGAGCCACATTTGCTTAAATAGGCCAAAAGATGTTGAAGCATCGGCTATTTTCTGCTTGCTAAAACCACCGCACCAGACCCCGCATTCTGGTGGAGTTTTAACAAAACTTTCATCGTTTTGTCGCATGTCCGTCTCGTCATTTTCGCTTTTTTGCCGCTTATAGCGTTAAAAAATTTGAATCTTTATGGAATTTGATATGCAACATTTGAATATCGATGAACGGGGGCCAATTTATTCATCGCTGCTCCGCCCCTTTACCGTCGAAAACGCATCATCATCAGCCTTCAGCCCTGCCGCCACACCGCGCGAGCAGGAGCAGCACACAGGCGGGCGATGATGTTACCGTCCTGCACAACGGTTGCATAAGCATGCAACGTCCAGACGCCTCTCCCGCTGGCCAGTGGCTTCATCCTAAATAATCCGAAAACCATCAGTCCGAATAACCGGAATAATCTTATGAATAGCAAAAGTGTGGCGTTGAATTAAATCCTGAAGATCGGGTGGTTATTTGAATCACCACCCGCACTTATCAATTTTGCTAATTACTGCCGCGCTTTCAAACCGTTGCTCTTATTCTTTCCTCTGTACCGCAGGGCGAAGAGACCACGCTTGCTGAGAATCCTGCAACGCGATGCGCTCGCCAATCTTCAGCGGGTGGAATTGATGCTGTTCAAGCCCCGCCTCACTCAGCGCCAGATTCAACTGCTGCGGCGGTTCGTCCAGCGACTCATCCGCCAATTCGAATACCCCCCAATGGATGGGAATGGCGCGCGGCTGATTGAGTTGACGGTACAGCGTCACCGACTGCTGCGGATCCATATGCTGCTCCTGCATAAACCAGCGCGGTGCGTAGGCGCCGATGGGCAGCGCCGCCACGTCGAACGGCCCCAGCCGTTGACCAATCTCCGCCAGCCGTTCCGAATAACCGCTGTCGCCGGAAAAATAAAACCGCAGCCCCGGATGGTGGATCACCCATCCACACCACAGTGAGCGATTGCGATCCCACAGCGTGCGCATGCTCCAGTGCCGCGCCGGCGTGGCGTAGACCGTCAGCTCGCCCAACGGCAGACTTTGCCACCAGTCCAGCTCATGCACCTTCAGCCGATAACGGCGGAACCAGCGCTTCAAGCCGAGCGGCACGATGAACTCGGCCTGAGGGAAACGCCGCGCCAATTGCCGCACCGTGCGCCTGTCAAGGTGGTCATAATGGTTATGGGAGATCAGTACCGCATCCACCGCCGGCAGTTGCTCCACCGTCAGGGGCGGCGGCGTTCTGCGCTTCGGGCCGTAAAAGCTCAGTGGCGATGCACGTTCGGACAACACCGGATCGATCAGGATATAACGCCCGCTCAACCGCAGCAGCATCGAGGCATGCCCCAACCACCAGACGCTGTCGTCGTTGCCGCTGAGATCGGCAGGCTGCCACCAGCGTTCGGTAAATTGTGCGTAACCCTGCTGCGGCGGCTTGGGCAATCCCTGGCGCTTGCGTTCATCTTGCCAACGTTGAAGGTCCCCCTCCTGACGCCGCGAAGGTTCCAGGTTGCGAAATCCCTCCGGCGTATGATGCGCCTTGGCCGCGTCGTAATAACGGTTGATTCTTTTCATCCAGCCTTTTCTCCCGACCACTGCGCCCTGCACGGGCATGACTTTCAGTGTAACAAACCCGATGAAGCTCGCACTTTGTCAGCCGTGCGCTGCATCTCGGGACCTTTTGCCGTATGCTGTTGTCTCACTCCGGTGAGACAGCCAGGGCCGCCAAGAGCCCGTTAAGACTCTCTTAAGATCTTTGTGATTGACTTGTAGGGCATACAGAAAAGGAGAAGTTATGAGTCGTTCTACATCCCGCAAATCAGGCTCAAGCCTGGGGCGCCGTATTCGCAGCGCGCTGCTGGCGCAGAAGCAATACTGGAAAATGTATTTCGCCATGAAGTTGCGCCGTCTGCGCGTACCTGCACCGCTGGTGCTGCTGGGCGGTTCGCTGCTCGGATTCTTCATGTTGACCCTGCTGATGCTCAGCGTGGTTGCCATCGACGTGATCAGTACTCTGCTGTTGCTGTGCCGGAAACTGCTGGGGCGGGGGCACGGAGAGGGGCGCGCCTTTATGCCGCGCGGCTAACGAGAAGAGAAGCGGAGGCGCGCCATACGCCTCCGCAGCAAACAGATTAACGCTTGGCGTCTTTGCGGCGCGTCAGCATAAACCCGCACCACAGCACCGCAACCCACAGCGGCATCAAAAGCACCGAAATACGGATCCCTTCGCTGAAATACATAATCACCAGAATCAGGCCGAGGAACGCCAGACACAGGTAGTTGCCGAACGGATACCATAGCGCCTTAAAGCTGGGAATGACGCCCTGGCGGTTCTTGGCAGCGCGGAATTTCAGGTGCGCCAGGCAGATCATCACCCAGTTGATGACCAACGTTGAAACCACCAGCGCCATCAGTAACTCGAACGCCTTACCGGGCATCAGGTAGTTAATCAGCACGCCGATCGAAGTAATCAACGCCGACAGCGCGATGGACAGCACCGGCACGCCGCGCTTGTTAACGCGCGTCAGCGCCTTCGGTGCATTGCCTTGGCTGGCCAGCCCAAACAGCATGCGGCTGTTGGCGTAGACACCGCTGTTGTAAACCGACAGCGCGGCGGTCAATACCACCACGTTGAGCACGGTTGCCACCAGATTGCTGTTCAGCGCATGGAAGATCAACACGAACGGGCTACCGCCCTCCACCACTTGCCCCCACGGATAGAGCGACAGCAGCACAGTCAGCGAGCCGATATAGAAGATCAGAATGCGGTACACCACCTGATTGGTGGCTTTAGGAATGCTGCGACGCGGATCGGCGGCCTCCGCCGCGGTGATGCCGACCATTTCCAGGCCGCCGAACGAGAACATGATCACCGCCATCGCCATCACCAGCCCCGAGAAGCCGTGCGGCATAAAGCCACCCTGCTGCCACAGGTTGGTGATGCTGGCCTGTGGCCCGCCGTTGCCGCTCGCCAACAGCCAGGCGCCGAACACGATCATGCCGACAATCGCCACCACCTTGATGATGGCGAACCAGAACTCGGTTTCGCCATACAGGCGCACATTTACCAGGTTAATCAGGTTGATCAGCACGAAAAACAGCGCGGCGGAGGCCCAGGTGGGGATCTCCGGCCACCAGTACTGAATGTAGATGCCGACGGCGGTCAATTCCGCCATGCCGACCAGAATGAACATCGCCCAATAATTCCAGCCGGAAAGAAAGCCGGCGAAGTCGCCCCAATACTTATAGGCAAAGTGGCTGAAAGATCCGGCGACCGGCTCCTCCACCACCATTTCGCCCAGCTGGCGCATGATCAAAAACGCGATAAAACCGCCGATGGCGTAGCCCAACAGCACGGCGGGGCCGGCCATCTTGATGGTTTGCGCAATGCCGAGAAATAAACCGGTACCGATGGCGCCCCCGAGGGCAATAAGCTGTATATGTCTGTTTTTTAAGCCGCGTTTTAGCGGAGTATCCTGATGCTGACCGCCCATCTTATCCTCATATGGCGTACACCCTTGCCGTTATCGGCCAAGATTTCACCAATCAATAAATGTATCTGCGGGCGGCTTTTTAACACTTAACCCCGTGAGCATCAAGGAGAAGCGCCCCGAGACGGCGTAGCGGAGCGCGATTTTTTAACCGTGAGAAAGCGTGAAATGGCGGCGTTCAGCCTGGCATGCCGCACAGTTTGGTCAGGTTGCGCGCGCCTATCATCAGCGTGGCGACATAAGATTGGCGACGCGTGACCACTTCCACCGCCACGCGATCGTTTTGATATTTTATCAGGTAGGTCGAGGGCCAACCCTGACGACGCTGGCCAAAGCTTTCGGCATGACGATCGATCGCCGCATGGGCAATCACCAGATGAGACAAGTTTTTATCACCTTTGATAATGCGCTTCATAAACAGCCTCCGCCAACGACAGCTCTGTTATTAGAAAAAGGAGAAACTCTTACCAATCACCGGTATTGTTCGACTCAGTTAGCCTGCCGGCTCATCAGGAAGCAGATCATCGCCGCGCGCAGCGGGCTGGCGCTGTCCGCCTGCCATTCACCGCCCTGGGTGCTCATGCGCGCCTGCCACTGCGGGCTGTCGCTTTGGTTGTCGGGGTTCAGACTGATTTTGTTGGCGCAAATGATCGGCCAGGCATCGGAGGGATTCTTGCAGTAATCTTTACCTTTCACGCCACCGTAGGGATACCACTTGTCCGGGTTCTCTCCGGTCAGCAGCGCGATGCTGCGGTTCACTTCGGCATCGCTTTCTTCGTACCATTTAATCATCGGCTTCATCCATCTTTCGTAAGGTTCGCGCTACATTACGATGTCTGTAAGACAGTTTTATGACAGTGCCGCCGGTTTTCACATTATCTGAACTAATGTTTTGCTCCCTTTAACTTTTCTCCCCTTCTGCGTACACTTTTCCTCTGTTTAGCGCCCAGGAAACGCACGCATGTTGACCGGCCTCAACCACCTGACGCTCGCCGTCAGCGATCTCGATCGCAGCTTCGATTTTTATCGTCATCTGTTGGGGTTTACCCCTCACGCCCGCTGGCAAGGCGGCGCCTATCTGTCGTTGGGGGCGTTGTGGCTGTGTCTGTCATTGGATGAGGCCCGCATGCAACCACGGGAGCGTGATTACACCCATTACGCCTTCAGCGTCGCGCCGGAACACATTGAACGGGTCAGCGAGCGGCTGCGCCAGGCCGGCGTCGAAGAGTGGAAAAGCAATCGCAGCGAAGGCGAATCGCTCTACTTTCTCGATCCCGATGGGCATCAGTTGGAGATCCATGCCGGCGATCTGGCCAGCCGCCTGGCGGCATGCCGGGAAAAACCGTATCAGGGCATGGTGTTTTACTGAAACGCCCCGGCGACGCTGCCGCCGGCCGGAGCATCATGCTCAACGTTCGGGGATAAAACCTTTGAAATCCAGCGCGGGGCTGAGATCGTCGTCGTCAGCCGCAGCGGCGCCGTCAGCGCCTGCGCTGTGCGCCAAACGCTTCAACAGCGCCGTTTGCTGGCGTTGTTGCTCGGCAATTTCCTGCAGCAGGCGAATCTGCTCGTTGGCGCGCACACTGGCGCGGTTCACCAGGAACCAAACCCACAGCCCGGCCAACAATGCCACAACGGCGAGCGCCAGCGACAACAGGCCGTTCTGGCCAAAACCTAAATCGTACATGGACAACCCTATCTACTGCGAAATTCAGGCCGCCATCTTAGCACTCGCGGCGGCCGTGCGAACATCCCTACCGAAAATTGCTTACCAGGGCACGAAGCGGGTCACCGAACAGATGCCCAACGCAAAATTTCCACCGTCGTCGCAATAGCTATCCAGCGCCAGCAGGTAGAAAAACAGGCAGGCAGCGACGGCCGTCATTATCACGAGGATTTTTTTTCGCAACAAATTTAGCAGCCTCATTGTTATCTGGGTAATCTATCGCGCATGTTATCACAGCGAAGTTAAACGAAGTTTAACTTTCCGTTTAGATTTCTGGCTATTGCCCGGTTTTCAGACTGTTACCCTTGTCGTCGCGCGGCAGTCATGGCTAGATGAACCCTCAGGGATAATGAGGAAGCGCAATGAGCAAATTGATTAAGTGGGTACTGGTGCTAGCGGTCATTTACGGCGGTTTTTTGATCTCGGGTTACGGCGTGCTGATCGGCAGCAACAAAAACGTTGGCGGGTTGGGATTGCAGTGCAAATACCTGACGGCGCGCAACGTGGCGATCGCCCAGTACGTGAATGGCGACAACGGTTTCATCGGCGTAGCCGACTGCCCGTTGTTCAAGAAAATCGAAACGGTGGTGGATTAACCGCCACCGCCCGACGCCGTCGCTTTGCGGCGGCCCCGCCTCAGCTGCGGGTGAATTTCATCTCGATCAGCGCAATCGCCTTGTCAATCGCTCGGCGTGTCACCGGATCGGCACCTGCCGGGTGCGTGGAGAAATCGATGCTTTTTAGCTGACCCGCCATCTTGTCGCGCACTTCGGTCGGCGCAATCACGTCGATAACGTCCAAAATCTGTTTGATGACCAGTTGGCAAGCGACCAGATCGGAGGCCAGTTCCTGCTCGTTGCTCAGCATGTCAGACATAATAATTTTCCCTCTTGATTCAAACGCCGCACAGAATAGCACGGCGTCCGCGCCATTGCCCGCTCTCCCCGTTTTTTTCCCCTTCTGCGCACCGCCGGGCAAAAGCCCGCGTCGGATTAGCCTATACTTGCAGCATGACGGTGGCAAAAACCACCCATAAGCCACAACCAACAGGAGAAAGTTATGGCGAATCACAATGTGAAATCCTGGGCGACAGTGCGTGAAACTTCGGTGGAAATCGCCGAAGCCATTTTTGAGCTGGCAGGGAACGACGAAGTGTTGGCGCAGAAAATCTGGGAAGAAGGCAGCGATGAAGCACTGGAGAAGGCCTTTGCCAAAACCACCGCCGACCAGCTTTATTGGGGAGAGGAAACCGTCGAGCGGAAAAACGTTTGAGCGCCCGCGCAACAAAAAGCCCGGGTTTCTGACCCAGGCTTTCCCGATTAGCGAACGCCCCGCTCAGCGGCGTGCAATGTCTCTTGCTCTCACGGCTCTTCACCTCCCACACTTTCCGCATTTTTCATGCTCATCACCGGCATCGCCATAAAAGCGCCGACGCCCACGATTACAACCAGAGTAATAATCACTGTCATTAACATGCGATCACCCCATCAACGTTGAGTTGTTACGGCTGACTCTGTTTTGGCGGTTACTTGCTGTGGCCTTCTTTCCGTCCCCCACCGCGGCGGCGACAGTCTCAGATTAGCCGTTTTTCCTTTCTGCTGACAAGCGGCGGTTCAACGGTTTTTCCGAATAATCCCCCCCGGTCATCGGTGGCGTTTTTGTCCACGGCGGCAAGTTGTGTATACTTCACCGCTATGTAGGTCTCACACTGACGCACTGATGATACAAGAACACCACCTCTCATTGGTCTGCGCCCTCAGCAAATGGGTCGAAACTCACCTCGGACGAGTGATCCATCTCGAAGAGTTGGCCGAGTACTCCGGCTACTCGCTGTGGCACATGCAGAAGCTGTTCAAAGAAGCGACAGGGATTTCGCTCGGCAAATACATTCGCGAACGCCGTCTGGCCGGCGCGGTCTATCAACTGCGCAGCAGTGAAGCGTCGATCTTCGATATCGCCCTGGACTTTGGCTTCGGTTCACAGTCCCACTTCACCTACATGTTCAGAAAGCGTTTTAATATCACGCCCTATGATTTTCGCCAGGATTTGAGCGTCGATCTGCACATCGATCCGCCGCTGCACGTCATTCATCAAAAATCCGCCTGAAGCCCGCCGTAAACCGGCGGGTTAACGCGTTCCCCAGACCGCCAGTATCGCGATCGCGGCCGGCAGAGCCTGCACCCAGAGAATTTTACGGCTGGCGCTCAGGCCGCCGAATACGCCGGCCGCCAGCACACACCCGAGAAAAAACAGCTGCAGCGCCATATCCTCACGCCAGTAGCTCCATGCCAACCCCAACGCCAGAAAGCCGTTGTACAACCCCTGATTGGCGGCCAACACCCGCGTGGCTGCAGCGAACTCCGCCGTCGTGCCAAATGCGCGTCTGCCGAGTGGCGTACGCCACAGGAACATTTCCAACACCAGGATATAAAGATGGAGCGCTGCGATGAGCAGCAACAAAATATCGGCAAAGAGCTTCATGATGATCCCTGTCGTTTATTGAAGATGTCGTCAATTATAAACGCCGCCTCTCACCTCCCCATCGATAGAGATAAAAAAACCCGCCGAAGCGGGTTTATGCAGGAGTCATTTTTTGAGGTTAGTTTAATACGGCGACCAACAATGCCGCGACAGAGACCCAAAACAACGCCGTGGCAACCACGACATGGGACAGTCTTGCACGATAGAGTACCTGGCTCATAATGACCTCACTGACATCTGACTAACGGGAGACAACCTGACTTCCTGAGGATTATCCTAAACTTCTTCTCGTTGTCATTATATGCGCCAGATCACTTTTCCGCCGAGAAACCTTATATTGTCCTAAAGCTGGAGCCGCGATCACATTAATTACGTCTTATTAGAGCGAAATAAGCCGAATAACCGCGGCGATTATATCCTAACGCTATCAAACATCGCTCCAGGGCAGGCGTGGCGCGGTCATGCGCTCACCAGAATAACCGTCAACCGCCGGGAAACGCGGCGCCTCTTGCTCCCAATCATGCTGAGCCTGAGTAATTTCAGCTTTGGTATGGCCAACGAAATTCCACCAGATAAGGATCTCTTCGTTTAGTGGCACTCCACCGATTAATAATCCCCGGCTGCCCTTCCGTGCATTTAACCCAATAGAGTTATTCTTCATGCCCAAATAGGCAAACTCATCAGGTGAAAAAGTTTCACCATTAAGTTCAAATGCACCAATAAGGGGCAAAAAGCCGATTTCATAATCATCGCGCAGCGGCAATTCTATCCTCGCCGCTTCCTGCCACTCCATATCAATGGCAATTAGTGGCGAGAAAGCAAACACCGGTGAACGATAAGCGCCAAACTCCCCGACCAACAAACGGTGATTCACGCCGTTATTCTGCCATTGTGGCAAGTCAGGATAGTGATCGAAACGTGGCGCCATGTCGGCATGTTCGGCCGGCAGCGCGATCCATAATTGTGCGGCATGCAATCGCCGCTGCTCGCCCACCGACTGTTCCGTATGCGCAATGCCACGCCCTGCGGTCATCAGATTAACCTGCCCTGGGCGAATCACTTGCTCACTGCCGAGGCTGTCACGGTGCAGCACTTCACCCTCTATCATCCAGGTGAACGTTTGCAGCCCGATGTGCGGATGCGGCCCCACATCCATGCCGGGCGAGGTGCCGTTGAATACCGTCGGTCCAGCGTGATCGAGAAAACACCAGGCGCCGACGGTGCGCCGCTCCCGAGTTGGCAACGCACGATTGATCGGGATACCTCCCACTTCGGCATTACGCACGGCAATACGTTGTATCTGGCGCACGCCGTCAACGACAGGGCATTCGCGTGAAGATGAAGAGAGCGTAGGACGTGACTGACTCATCGCAAAGACCTCCTGAATGGCGCCGATTCGCCAAGGGTACCCCCCAATCTTAACACAGGGTAGCCTCCACAGAGCGGTGACGCTCAGCGCGTTCGCGCGATTCAGGACGCTTTGATATAGCAGCTCTTGATGTCTATATCGTCATGCGCGTGCCTGAGATCGGAGAAATAGGTCACGCCAAAGAGAATTGATACCACCAGCAGCACGGACACCAACAGGCCGATGATCGCCAGCAGTTTGGTTTCATCATGGAGATTAGGCTCCATTTTATCTCCCCTAGTTAATCGCGTCAGGTCACCCACAGCGTGACCGCCAGCGTAAAGATAATCAGTGAGCAGGACGCCACCGCCAACACGACGATCGCAAATTGCGCATCACCCAAGGTTTCTCGATAATTTTTATCCGTTGAGGCGTTACGCTGTTGTTTCACTAAATCGGTTTTCACTCGTTCAACTGCTGCATTGCTGTTTGACGGGGCAAAATATCCCCTCAGAATAAGGCACGCACGTTGGCGCCTTGGTCGTTCCGGCCTCAACCGGGAGATGACGCTATCAATTTTCCCCATCAGGGTCAACACCGCCCCTGCCGGCGAGCGAGCAGGGACACAGGGGAGATGTAACTGGCATGGAGATCGCAGGGAAATAAGAGACGCCTATTGCAGAGGACAAAAAAAAGCCCGGTACGCAACCGGGCTATGGCAGACCTACGCGTTATTGCGGGATACGCAATACCTGCCCCGGATAAATCTTGTCCGGGCTCGACAGCATCGGCTTGTTGGCTTCAAAAATCTTGTTGTACAGATTGGCGTTGCCGTACATCTCTTTAGAGATCGCGCTCAGCGTATCGCCCTTCTTCACGGTATAGAAGCGGCTCTCGGCGTCGGGTTGCGTCACCGCCACCTTGTCTTCCACCCCGCTGATACCCGCCACGTTGCCGATAGCCACCAGGATCTTCTCTTTTAACTCCTGGCTGACGGCATCGCCGGTCACTACGGCTTTACCATCGACCACCTGCACATCGACTTTGTCGGTGCCCGGCAAGCCGCTCTTATCGAGATGCTCCTTGAGTTTGGCGCCTTGATCTTCGGCGGAGGCATTGCCGGTGACTGTGTCCCACAGTTTTTCTCCCGCTTCTTTGACGAAGTTAAACAAGCCCATATTCACTCCTTTTGATGGTTGCATTAATGCGTTTAAGTAAGGCTTGTTAAGCTTAGCATCGTCAAAAGGATATGCCATCCGCTCACGGCGCCAGAAACGGGTAGAGTATTCCGAAAGTGTCGTCAGCGGCGTTTCAACGGTGATTAATTGCGCAATGATGCTGAAAAATCGTGCTTTTTTACCTACACTGTTGCAGACAAGGCAACTCGACGAAGGAGGCGTGCAACGATGTACGCATTGGTGATGTTTGTCTGTTATCTGGATGGTGGCTGCAGTGAAATGGTGGTCGACATATTGCGCGACGAGCCACAATGCCTGGTCGCGATGAAGGAACAGAACTTGCGACACGCCGGTTGTTATCCCATGGAAGAGTTCATTGACGGCTTCTGGTTGCCAGCCAGCGAATATTCGGATTTTTAATTCCCTCCCCGCGCGATGCTGAGGAATTTCTGATTTCATCAGAAACTTCGCCTTCCTCCGAGGCATAAGGCCGCTGTTTTGCTAAATTGCGGCTCCCGAAGAAGAGAGAGACAGAGAAAGGTCATGCCAGCATCAGCTCATTCCAACGAGCAATATGAAACTCTGCTGCGCGACGTCAGCCTGGCGTTAGGCGACGCAGTGTTGCAGTTAATCAAAAACCATAAAAAAGTATCCGGCGGCAATATTCTTTCACAGCTGGTGACCGAAATAGAGCGGGAGCAGGATCAGCAACGTTTCGCCGCGCTGCGTTCCGCCATTGAGCTGGTCGGGTTGGCACCCAAAGGCTGAGTTCCCGATAAAACAAAGGCAGGGCTTGCGCCCTGCCTGAGGTTAATGACAAACCTGATGACATTACCAGGTTTACCGAAGACAACCTTTAAAATAAGGAAAATCAATTCATTGATTTTCGACTGCTCACCACAAAGGAGGAAAAACCACGCTTTTTCCTCCTTTGTCAGCAAGCTAAGGCAGGGCTTACGCCCTGCCTGATTACCACTCCCGACACAGGATGAAGGTAATGAAATTGCCGCTTAGAAGCGATACGTCAAGCTGACGGCAACGATATCATCGTTGGCCAGTTTCAGTTTGTTATTGTCGCTCAGCTGGTTGATTTGATAATCAACGTAGGTGTACATATTTTTGTTGAAGTAGTAAGTCGCCCCCACTTCCACATATTTCACCAGGTCGGCATCACCGATCCCTTCGATATCCTTGCCTTTGGACTGCACGTAGCCCAAGGAAGGACGCAGGCCGTTTTCGAACTGATACTGGGCCACCACTTCGAAGTTTTGCGTTTTATTGGCGAAGCCGGAGGTGCCATTGACGCTGATCGGCGTCATGTTACGGGTTTCGGCATACATCGCGGCCAGGTAAACCTGGTTGGCGTCGTATTTCACTGCGGTGGTCCATGCAGTGGCGCTGTCGCCCTTACCATACTGCAGCTCTTTTTGCTTGCTGGTGCGGTTAGAATCAGAGAACGCCGCCGCTACGCCGATGCCGGAACCGCCGATGTCCTGGTAGTCCAGGGACAGGCCGTAACCGTCGCCGTTTTGCTTGGTCACGCTGCGACCGTCGCCGTCGTTTTTACCCTGATACTGCACCGCCAGATTCAGGCCTTCCACCAAACCGAAGAAATCACGGTTACGGTAGGTAGCCAAACCGTTGGAACGGGCGGTCATAAAGTTATCGGTATAGCTGTAGGAGTCGCCGCCGAATTCTGGCAGCATGTCGGTGTAAGCCTCGGCGTCATACACCACACCGTAGTTACGGCCGTAGTCGAAAGAACCGTAGTTGCCGAATTTCAGCCCCGCGAAGCCCAGACGCGTTTTGGTGCCGGCGGTGCCCTGCGCTTCGTCGTGATTGGCCTGGACGTTGTATTCCCACTGACCGTAACCGGTCAACTGGTCATTGATTTGCGTTTCGCCTTTGAAGCCCAGGCGAACATAGGTCATATCGCCGTCATTGGACTTACTGTCGCTGAAATAATGCTTGGCGTTAACGCGGCCGTACAGGTCGAGTTTATTACCATCCTTATTGTAGATTTCAGCCGCGTTGGCGAAGGAGGTGATCGCCCCGAGGGCGACAGCTAAGGCTAATACACTGCGTTTCATCATTTATTTTCCTAGATATTATAATTAGAACCCTGCCCGTCACGCCCAATTTATAGTTTGGGCTGTGATTTTATCTTTTGGTATTTTATGAGCCCCCCTAATGTGGGGTGATGTGACATTAGCATCATGAATCAAAACTTAAAATCAAAAAGTTCATGAAACAACGAGGAGAAAGCATGTTTATTTGTAACTAAATATTTCCAACAAGAAAGCATATAACCTATTGAATATAAGAATTTTTTATCACATAACTTATAACCAAAATGGTGCATCGCACTCTTTTGGTGCATTTTGGTTTCGTTTTGCGTGCTTTCTGCGCGATTCAAAAGTAACAACAAAATTAGCATGGTTATTAAAAACGTTACTTATTTCACATTTTTATCTTAACAATCTCACCAGGCAATTAAGGCTTTCAGATAACGACCTAATACCTCCTTTTATTTACGCGTATAAAAGGAGGTATTAGGAACGAATAAAATTCGCCTTAGGGCAATTAAAATAGCGGGAAATAGCAGAGCAAAATAATGAACGGAATAACGGCGGCGCGCTGACGGCGCCGCCGAGGATAAATCAATAGAGCGTAGAACGGGAAACTTCGCTCAACAGCATGCCAGCGCGCAGGCCCAGCGCCACAGTGGGGTTAGGGAACAGTATCCACGCGCCCTCTTGGCCAACGCGATAGTCCTCCTGCGGCTGCTCGCACAGCAACATCCCCGGTTTCAACTCGGTGAAGTTGGCCGTGTCATCATCCAGGTGCAGCTTGAAATCCTCGCTGTGTTTGATCAACGAATGCATCACACGGAATACCCGGATCGCCTCGCCCTCGCGCTCCGGCAACGGCCCCTCGCTGACCGCCGCCCGCAAAGCGCGATCGATGGCAGCAAACTGCTGTAGATCGTTGCTGCCAAACGGTCGCGCCTTGCCCAGCTCGAGCGTACAGCTCGCCGCATTGAGATGCTCGCTGGAATAGTGGCTAAACGTCCCGCCTGGTGCGCTGTGCACCACCAGCGCATCCAAATCGGCGGCATCCAGCAGCTTCAACATCGGCTCACTGTACGGGCGTTTCTGGAAAGGCAGAATGCCGAAACGTGGCAACCGCGATTCACGGATGGCGGTGTGCAGATCGTAATGGAAACGCGCCGCCAGTTCCCCATCGAAAAAGGCGGCGAGCGCACGCTCCAACTGCTGCGCACGCACGGTCTCGCCGCTGGCGGCGAAGTTGCGGTAGCGGCCGCCGAACATGCGGTTCATGTCGCTGTGCAGATAACGCTTGCCGGCCCGCATCGCTGCCGGGTTGCCCAGCACCACCAACAGCCGCACCGTCAGCGGCAACCGGCCGATCAGCAGATCGCCAACCAGCTGATTGAGCAGTTCAATCGGCGCGGTTTCGTTGCCGTGCACGCCCGCCGACATGACCATCGCCTGGCGGTAAGGCTGCCGCGGCATAAGCTCCAGCACGCCTTCCCCCTGCCAACGCCAGCGCAGCTGCGGCGTTTCACCTTGCCATTCGACGGGTTCGTTCCCTTCCAGCGTCAGGGGCAGTAGATCGATCATGCCGCCTCCCTTAGCGTTGGAACGGATAAATAGCGCCGAGACCGAGGATCGACGTCAGCGAATCCAGCGCCTCACGCCCTTCGCGCAGCAGCAGCGGATCGGCCAGGTCATCCTGCGTCAGGCGATCGCGGTAATGGCGATCCACCCACTCGTTCAGCGTCGCGAACAGCCGCTCGTTCATCATCACGCGTGGATTCACCGCCCGCAGCTCCTGCTCGTTGAGCGCCACCCGCAACCGCAGGCAGGCCGGGCCGCCGCCGTTGCGCATGCTTTCGCGCAGGTCAAACACGCGAATTTCATCGATCGGGCCGCCGCTGCCGACCATGTCGTTCAGATAACGCCACACGCCGGCATGTTGGCGCGACTCTTCTGGCACCACGATCATCATCTTGCCGTTCGGCTTGGTGAGAATTTGGCTGTTGAACAGATAGGTCGCTACCGCGTCCGCCACCGAGACGCGCTCTGTCGGCACCTCGATTGCCACCAGCTCGCTGTCCAGCGTCGCCATCTTGCGGCGCACGTCATCCAACGCCTGTTGCTGGCGGTAAAACGCCTGCTGGTGGTGGAACAGCACGTTCTGGTTACTGACCGCTATCACGTCGTTATGGAATACGCCCTGATCGATCACCGCCGGGTTTTGCTGTACGAAGACCGTATGCTGCTCGTCCAGTTGGTGCAGGCGAGCGATTGCCTCGCCGGCTTCGCGCGTTTGGCGCGCCGGATAACGCGTCGGCGCCGTTTCGCCACCGAATTCCTGACGACCGTAGACGAACATCTGCACGCTGCGCTTGGCGTAGTCGCCGCCCAGACGGTTATGGTTGGCCGCCCCTTCGTCGCCGAATAACGCCACCTGCGGCAGCGCCTCGTGGTGGGCAAAATGCCGATCGTCGCTGAACATCGCCCGCAATACGGCGGTGGTGGTTTCCGCCTCAATGGCGCGGTGGAATTTATTGTTCAGGTTGGCGGCAGTGAAGTGCACCTTGCCGTCGGCGCTGTCCGCCGAGGGCGACACGGTGGCCGCATTGGCGGTCCACATGCAAGACGCCGAGCTGAGCGCCGACAGCAAACGCGGTGATTGACGCATCACCTGCGCCAGCACCGTCTCATCGCTGCCGCTGAAGCCCAGGCGACGCAGCATCGGCAAATGCGGCCGCTCCTGCGGCGGCAATACCCCTTGCTGGAAACCGAGATCGGCCAGCGCCTTCATTTTCAGCAGACCTTGCTTCGCCGCCAGCTTCGGGTTCGATACGCTGTTTTGATGCTGCGTAGAGGCCTCGTTACCGAACGACAGCCCGGCATAGTGGTGCGTCGGCCCCACCAAACCGTCGAAATTGACTTCATATCCTGACATGGCTATCCCCTGGGGATGGCCTGCGGCAGCGCCATCGCGCCGCCGCAGACGATTAACGGAACGACAAGCCCGGCGAGAGCGTCGCCGGCAGCGACAGGCTTTCGCTTTCCAGCGACGCCATCGGCCAGGCGCAATAGTCCGCCGCATAGAAGGCGCTTGGGCGATGGTTGCCGGAGGCTCCCACGCCACCGAACGGCGCCGCGCTGGACGCTCCGGTCAGCGGCTTGTTCCAGTTGACGATGCCGGCACGCGCTTCCAATAGCAACCGCTCGAACAGCTCACGCTGCGGCGATACCAGCCCCACCGACAGGCCGTAGCGCGTCCGGTTGGTCAGCTGCAGCGCCTCGTCGAAATCGCGGTAACGCACAATCGTGGTCAACGGCCCGAAGTACTCTTCGTCCGGTACGCCGGCCACGCCGGTCAGCTCGATGATGCCCGGGCTGAGCAGCGAACTGCCCGGCTCCAGCAGGCGCATGGTCAGCAGCGATTTGCCGCCCAGCGCCAGCAAGTTTTGCTGCGCTTTCAGCATGTTCTCCGCCGCGGCTGCCGACACGACGCCCCCCATGAACGGCTGCGGTTCGGCATCCCAACGGCCGACGCGCAGTTCGCCCGCCACCTGAACCAAACGCGCGATAAAGGCGTCGCCTTCCGCCCCCTGCTTCACCAAAATGCGGCGTGAACAGGTGCAGCGTTGGCCGGCGGAGATAAACGCCGATTGGATAGCCAGGTTGACCGCCGCGTCGCGATCCTCGAAGCCATCGACGATCAGCGCGTTGTTACCGCCCATCTCCAGCGCCAGGATCTTCTCCGGCTGCCCCGCCAATTGGCGATGCAGGTGATAGCCGGTGCCGGCGCTGCCGGTGAACAGCAGGCCGTCGATATCCGCACTGGCCGCCAGCGCTTCGCCGGTTTCCCGGCCGCCTTGCACCAGATTGATCACCCCGTCCGGCAGGCCGGCCTGCTGCCACAGCTTCAGGGTTTCCTCGGCGGTCAGCGGCGTCAGCTCGCTCGGTTTGAACACCACGCAGTTTCCGGCCAGCAGCGCCGGCACGATATGGCCGTTCGGCAGATGGCCGGGGAAGTTGTAAGGTCCAAACACCGCCAGCACGCCGTGCGGGCGATGACGCAGCACCGAAGCGCCGTCGGCCATCGCCGTCTGGCTAAAACCGGTGCGCGATTGGTAGGCCTGCAGCGAAATGCCTACTTTACCGATCATCGCCTGAATTTCGGTCAACGTTTCCCAACGCGGTTTACCGGTCTCACGGCTGATGGTTTCCGCCAGCGGCTGTTTGTGCTCTTCCAGCAAGGCGGCGAAGCGTTTCACCAGCTGTTCGCGCTGTTCAAACGGCGTACGCGCCCAGGCGGGAAACGCGGCACGCGCGGCCTCGCAGGCGGCGGCGACGTCGTCAGTATCGGCGGCGTTAGCGCGCCACAGCGGCTGGTTGCCGACCGGATCGGCTTTGCCGAACTCGGCGCCGCGGCCCTGCCGCCAGACGCCGTTAATCAACAGAGCAGGATGGGACATCATGCTTTCTCCTGTGCAATAAGGGGGAGCACCCGCACCGGGCTGCCCTGCTCGACGCCCAGCGCCGCAGCGGTGGCGGCGTTGATATGCAGGCGGTCGTCATACAGTTCGGCATTGACCAACAGTGCGCGGTAGTTCTGATAGTTGTCGTTGGCCACCAGATGCACCGGCGCATCGGCGCGCATCGGCGTGTCATCCAGCACCACTTTCACCAGGCGGCTCTGCTTCACCGCGCGGATATGGTCGATCTCGGCTTCCAGCGTCGGGCCGCCGTCGAAGATATCGACGTAGCCCTGATAGCTCAGGCCTTCCGCCTCCAGCAACCGGCGTGCCGGCAGGGTTTGCGGATGCACTTCGCCGATCACTTTCTGCGCGTCTTCGGCCAGGAAATCGACATACAGCGGATGTTTCGGCATCAGTTCAGCGATAAACGCCTTTTGTCCGGTGCCGCTCAGGTAGTCCGCCTTGGCGAACTCGATGGAGAAGAAACGGTGGCCGACGCTCTCCCAGAACGGCGAACGGCCGTTTTCATCTGAGAAGCCGCGCATCTCGGCGATCAGACGGCGGGAGAAACGCTCGCGGAATGCGGCAATAAACAGGAAACGCACCTTCGACAGCAGTTTGCCGTTCTCACCGTGGCGATAGTCCGGATCGAGGAACAGCGTGCACAGCTCCGAATGGCCGGTATGATCGTTGCTGAGGAACAGGGTCGGTACCGATTTATAGACGTTCAGCTGTTTGGAGGCATGTACCTGCGTGCCGACGCGGAAGCTGTACCAGGGTTCTGCCAGGCCGACAGCCACTTCGATCGCGCAGACCCCCACCGCCTGCCGGCGCTCGCTATCCTCCAACACGAACAGATAACACTGGTCACTTTGCGGAAGTTCGCCTTGCCAGGTTTTTAACGCCCGCTCAATGCGTGCCGACAGGGTATCTTCATTTTGCGGCAGTGAAGTGAGACCGATGCCAGATTTACCGGCAAGCGTCAACAAATCCGCCAGATCGCGACGCTCTATAGGGCGAATAATCATCATAATGCGAACCTCTTCTGAATCAGGCTGCGCCGGTGAAGGCGCAGCCCGCTGATTAGCTGCAAATGCGCGCCACGGCGCGCGCGAATCGCGCCAGCCCCTCTTTCACATCCTGCTCAGGGATGATCAGCGACGGCGTGAAACGCACCACGTCCGGACCGGCGATCAGCGCGATGACGCCTTCTTCGTTGGCCAGTTGGGTGATCTGCTTCGCTTTGCCGGCATAGTCCTTCGTCAATTGGCAGCCGATCAGCAAACCGCCGCCGCGAATGTCGGCGAAGATCGGGTACTGGCGATTGATGTCGTTCAACCCGTCGATGAACCACTGGTGACGCTGTTTGACGCCTTCCAGCACTTCCGGCGTGTTGATGATGGAGAACACTTCCCCCGCCACCGCCGTCGCCAGCGGGTTGCCGCCGTAGGTGGTGCCGTGGGTGCCGACGCCCAGCGTTTTCGCCAGCGCATCGGTGGTCAGCATGGCGCCGATCGGGAAGCCGCCGCCCAGCGCTTTGGCGGTGGTCAACACGTCCGGCACCACGCCGTACTGCATATAGGCATACAGGTGGCCGGTGCGGCCGACGCCGGTCTGTACTTCGTCGAAGATCAGCAGCGCGTTATGACGATCGCACAGTTCACGCAGCCCCTGCAGGAAACTGGCTTCCGCCGGCAGCACGCCGCCTTCGCCCTGGATCGGCTCGACGATCACCGCGCAGGTGCGATCGTTGATAAGCTCGGCCGCTGCGGCCAGATCGTTATACGGCGTATGAGTGATACCGCCCGGCAGCGGCGCAAAGTCCTGCGAATATTTTGGCTGGCCGCCGGCGGACACGGTAAACAGCGTGCGGCCGTGGAACGCGTTGTTGAACGCCACAATCTGATCTTTACCGGCGCCGTGCTGATCGTGCGCATGTTTGCGTGCCAGTTTCAGCGCCGCTTCGTTAGCTTCGGCGCCCGAGTTACAGAAGAACACCTTGTCGGCGAAGGTGGCGTCGATCAGTTTTTTGGCCAGGCGCAGCACCGGTTCGTTGGTATAGCCATTGCCCAGATGCCACAGCTTGCCTGCCTGCTCCACCAGCGCCGCCTTGACCGCCGGGTGCGCATGCCCCAACGCGTTAACCGCGATGCCACCGGCGAAATCGATATAAGACTTACCCTGCTGATCCCACACCTGCGATCCTTCGCCCCGCACCAGAATAAAATCGGCAGGGGCATAAACCGGGACCATCCAGTCATCGAAAGACTGGCGGGTAACTGCGATTGGCTGTTCCATAGTGACCTCATAATCTCAGCAAAGGCTGAATTTTGACTGTAAGGGTCGCTCAAGCCCGGTTAGGCCGCCACAATGCAAAAAAACCGTTGTTCAAAACCGACTTTCGCGGCGGAGAAAATACTGTCCCTTACCGCTGATTTAGAAACAAATCTGTTACATAAAATCGATTTTTCACTATTTATGGCGTATATCCGGTCCCTGAGCGGGGAGTAAATGTTAACGAGCAGTTAAAATACATGTCGTTTGATAAAGAGTGTAGAGCAGCTATCGTGCCAAAACGGGATTTTTGCCGGATTTTGCTATTTTTTACGTTAAAACAACGGCTTATATTGAATATTTATTCATTTTCTATGCATTGGTAATGCATAAATTAAAAAATAAGGCCTAAAATCATCATTGCGCGCGAAATCCTATTCAATTACGAAAAACTTTAGAATTTCTGATCGGGCTCGCAAAAATAATTTCACCCAATTTGCTCGCCCTCACACTTTTTGCCCCAATTGGGTGCAGCGGTGCGTCAGGATTGTGCAAGACGGCAGTGACGCGGAGATCCCACCTGCAATATCCCCAAAACACGGGCCGCGCTGACCGCCGTCAGCCTCCGCTCCCGCTTTGTTTGCCAGCGGCTACACTGTGATCCTGACCGCCCCTTCTCTTCTGCGCCCAAGGAGTCACCATGCCCAAGAAAACCGTCGATCTCAGCCAGCCACACGCCCAGCACGACATCCGCGCATTTCTCGACGCGCTGAATGCCGCCGGCGGTAAACCCATGGAACAGATGAAGCCTAAAGAGGCACGCAGGGTCTTGGAGGACGCGCAACGCAGCGTCGAGGTGCCGCTGCGCGAGGTCGAGATCAGCGAAAAAACGATTCACGTAGAAGGTCAGGATATTCTGCTGCAGCTGGTGCGTCCGGCCAGGGTCAACGAGGCGCCGCCGGTATTCATGTTCTTTCACGGCGGCGGCTGGGTGCTGGGCGATTTCCCCACCCACGAGCGCCTGGTGCGCGATCTAGTTTACAGCTCCGGCGCGGCGGCGGTGTTCGTCAACTATCCCCGCTCACCGGAGGTGCGCTACCCCGAGGCGATCAACCTGGCTTACGCCGCCACCGAATGGGTGGCCGAGTACGGTGAGAAGATCAACGTCGACGGTTCACGGCTGGCGGTGGTCGGCAACAGCGCCGGCGGCAATATGGCGGCGGTGGTCAGCCTGATGGCCAAAGAGAAAGGCATACCGGCACTGCGTTGCCAGATCCTGCTGTGGCCCGTCACCCGTGCCCAGTTTGATACCGACTCCTATCATCAGTTCGCCGAAGGCCATTTCCTGACCCGCAACATGATGAAGTGGTTTTGGGACAGCTACGCGCCCGATAAGGCGCAGCGCAAAGATATCTACGCTTCGCCGCTCAACGCCACGCCGGAACAGCTGCGGGGCTTGCCGCCGGCGCTGGTGCAGACCGCCGAGCTGGATGTGCTGCGCGATGAAGGCGAAGCTTACGCGCGTCTGCTCGATGCCGCCGGCGTCGAGGTCACCGCCACCCGCTACAACGGGCTGATCCACGACTACGGCCTGTTGAATCCGCTCGCCCACGCCCCGGCGGTGCATTCGGCGATCCACCAGGCCGGGCGCGCGTTGAAGCACTACCTGTCCTGACGCTAGCCGACCAGGTGGCAAGCCACCTGATGACCGGGCGCCACGCTGCGCAGCTGCGGCGCCTGTTCGCGGCACTGCGCCGTGGCCAGCGGGCAGCGGGGATGGAAACGGCAGCCGCGCGGCGGGTTGGCGGGGTTCGGTGGCTCGCCGCCGGCCACCCACGCCGGCGCGCGTTGCACATCCAGCGTCGGCACCGCTGCCAACAAGGCCTGCGTGTAGGGATGCAGCGGTTGGCGAAACAGCGCGTCGCGATCGGCGCTCTCAACGATCTGCCCCAGATACATCACTGCCACATCCTGGCACAGATGCTCCACCACGCCGAGATCGTGCGAGATAAACAGCAGCGTCACCCCCTGCCGTTCCTGCAAATCGGAGAACAGATTGATGATCTGCGCCTGAATCGACACGTCGAGCGCCGATATCGGTTCGTCTGCGACGATAAACTCCGGCTGCAGGATCAGCGCGCGCGCGATGCCGATGCGCTGCCGCTGGCCGCCGGAAAACTCATGCGGAAACCGCCCATAATGCTGCGACGACAGCCCGCAGATCGCCAGGGTATCGAGCACGCGTTCGCGCAGTTCTGCCTTGCTTGCCAGGCCGTGCTGCAACAGCGCTTCGCCGATGGCGTCGCCCACGCGCAGGCGCGGGTTCAGCGAACTGTACGGATCTTGAAACACTAACTGCATTTTCGGCCGCAGGGCGCGCAGCGCATCTTTGCTCAGGCTATCCAGTGCCAGCCCTTTGAACATTACCTCACCGGCGGTCTTGTCGTGCAGGCCGAGCAGCGTGCGGCCGACGGTGGTTTTTCCGCTGCCTGACTCGCCCACCAGCCCGAAAATGCGCCCCTTGCGAATGCTGAAGCTGACGTCGTCCACCGCCTTCAGTTGACCGGTGGTGCGCCCGAACAGTCCGTCGCGCAGCGGAAAATATTTCTTTAATCCTTTCACTTCCACCAAAGGTTCAGTCGACATGCGGGCGCCCTCCGGCGTTGAGGAAACAGGCGGACTGGCGCTGCGGCGTGCCGTACAGCGGCGGAATGCCATCGCGGCAGCGAGCGGAAGCCTGCGCACAGCGCTCGGCAAACGCACAGTGATCAGGCAAGCGCGCCAGATCCGGCACCTGGCCGGGAATGGAATACAGACGGCGACGCCGCTGCCCCGGCACCGGCCGCGAGGCGATCAGCCCCTGAGTATAAGGGTGCCGCGGTTCGGCCAGCACTTCCCGCGTCGTGCCCTGCTCGACGACGCGCCCGGCGTACATCACCGCCAGCCGATCCGCCATCTGAGCGAGCACCCCAAGATCGTGGGTGATCAAGATCATCGCCATGTTGTGTCGCCGGTTCTGCTCACGCAGCAACGCCAGGATCTGCGCTTGCACCGTAACGTCGAGCGCCGTGGTCGGTTCGTCGGCAATCAGCAGCGCCGGACGGCACCCGATCGCCATAGCGATCATCACGCGCTGCAGCATGCCGCCGGAAAGCTGATGCGGATAGCAGCGCATCAGTGCCTCGGCGCGCGCCAACCCCACTTCAGTCAAGAGTTGAATCGCCTGACGCCAGGCCGCTTTCGGCGACAGGGTCAGGTGGCGAATCAGCGGCTCCACCAGCTGTTCGCCGAGGGTCAACACCGGATTGAGCGCGCTCATCGGTTCCTGAAAGATCATCGCCAGTCGGTTGCCGCGCAGATCGGCCATCTTGGAGGCCCGCAGCGACAGCAGGTTTTGCCCTTCAAAGCGAATTTCACCGCCGTCTACCTGCGCCAGCGGCTGCGGCAACAGCCCCATCAGCGCCATGGCGGTCACGCTTTTGCCGCAGCCCGACTCACCGACGATCCCCAGCGTTTGCCCGGCCTGCAGCTCAAGGCTGACCTGCTGCACCGCCCGCACCGGCCCTTGTTCCCCCTGAAACGACACCGACAGTCGCTCGAACGCCACCAGCGGTTGGCTCATCGTGTTACCCCGTTCATTTTCGGATCGAGCGCGTCCCGCAGGCCGTCGCCCAAAATATTGATCGCCGCCACGGTGACGAAGATCGCCAGCCCGGGCGGCATCCACAGCCAGGGGCGGCGCTGAAAGTCGATCAGGCTATTGGCGGCGTCCATCATGTTGCCCCACGACGGCGTCGGCGGCACCACGCCCAGCCCAAGGTAGCTCAACGCCGACTCGCTGAGGATGGCGTTGGCCACCGCCATGGTGGCGACCACCACCAAAATCGGCACGGTATTGGGCAACAGATGGCCGAAGAGGCGCCGCCGGGTGGAGAGTCCCAGCACTTCGGTGGCCAACATGAAATCCCGCTCGCGCAGCGACAGGATCTGGCCGCGCACCAGCCGCGCCAGCGACGGCCAGCCCAGCAGGCTCAGCATGATCATCACCATGTAGATGCGGTAGTCCGGCGACACGTCGAGTTCGGTCAGCATCGCGCCCATGATGATCAACAGCGGCAGGCCGGGAATGGTCATCAGCAGATCGGCGAAGCGCATGATCAGCCTGTCCGCCACGCCCCCCAGATAACCGGCGAGCGCCCCCAGCACGTAGCCCAGCGTTACCGACAGCAGCATCGACACCAGGCCGATGGTCAGCGATATCCGCCCCGCCAGCAGCAGCCGGGTGCAGATATCGCGGCCGAGAAAGTCGGTGCCCAGCCAGTGCGCGCCGCTCGGCGCCTGGTTGATATTCAGCACGTCGCCGGCATCGTCGTGCCACGGCGACAGCGACGGCCCAATCAGGCACAGCAGCGCCAACAGCACCAGCAACGCCAGCGAAATCATCGCCGGTCGGTGGCGGCGCAAACGTCGCCAGGCCTGAGCGGCGGGCGGTGGCGACAGTTGCGCCAGCGCAGGCAGTTGCGCCTGGCGCCAGCGGCGACGGCGGCCGAAAAACAGCGTAACCAACATCGTGTTACCTCAAGCGAATGCGCGGGTCGGCGTAGGCGTACAGAATATCCGCCAGCAGATTGCCGAGAATGGTCAAGGCGGCCAGAAACAGCGTGAACCCCATCAATACCGGGTAATCACGCGCCGCCAACGAATCGATATGGATATGTCCGGCGCCCGGCCAGTTGAAGATTTTTTCGGTGATCAGCGCGCCGGAGAACAATCCCGGCAGCTCGAACCCCAGCAGGGTGATGATCGGCAACAGCGCATTGCGCAGCGCGTGTTTGAGGATCACCGTTTTCTCCCTGAGCCCCTTGGCGCGCGCGGTGCGGATATAGTCCATGCGGATCACCTCCAGCATGCTGGCGCGAAAATAGCGCGTCAGGCTGCCGGCCTGCAGCATCACCAGCGCCAGCACCGGCAACAGCAGGTGCGCCGCCACCTCCAGCGCCCAGGCCAGTCCGCTCGCTTCGCTGCCGGTACGCAACATGCCGCCCGCCGGTAGCCAGTGCAGGTCGACGGCGAACCATTTGATCAGCAGCAGACACAGGAAGAACGTCGGAAACGACATAGCGGCGAACACCGCCACGGTGATCAGATGATCGAACAGCGAATAGGGTTTCATCGCCGAGATCACCCCCACCGCCAACGCGATGCCCCAATACAGCACCATCGCCACCGCCGCCAGCAGGAACGAGTTCCAGATGTATTGATTCAGCAACGTGCTGACCGGGATCTGATACTGCAGCGAAAAACCGAGATCGCCCTGCAGCAAGCGGCCGAGCCAGTGCAGGTAGCGGCTGAACAACGGCTGATCCAACCCATACAGCGCCCGCAGCTCGGCGGCGCGTTGCGCGGTCAAATTGATGTTGCCGTCGATAAAATCGCCGGGCGCCAGGGCGAAAATGCAAAAAATCAGCAAGGAAGCCAACAACAGCATCGGGATAGTCTGCAACAGACGGCGCAAGATAAAGTTTCTCATCGCGGGTTCCATCGCCGCCGCACGGAATGGCGCGGCGGCGTCAGGGCGTTACGGCGCCGGTTTGACGTTCGGCAGGCTGCCGACCAATCCGTTGTAGATATCCGGTTTAAAGCCGGTGACGCGCGCGCTGCTGGCGCTCAAAATCTCGCGGTTGCCGAGCAGGATCACCGGCGGATCGTCCGACAGCGCCTGATACAGCTGGTGGTACAGCGGCTTGCGCTGGGCGATATCCAGCGTGGCGTTGGCCCTGGCGATCAGCGCATCCACCTGCGGGTTGTGGTAGCCGGTCTCGCTCTCGCGGCTGATGAAATCGCGCACGCCGTCGTGCGGATCGTTCAGCGTGCTGGTACTGAGGGACGCCAGGTCGTAATTGCCCGCCTTGCGCTGCGCCAGCAGCGCGTTGAAATCCAATACCTGCGGTTTCAGCACCACGCCGAGCCGGCGGTAGTTATCCTTGGCGATCGGCACCAGCGCGTCGTTGATCAGCTTTTTGGTCACCAGCAGCGTCAGCTCCAGCTTTTTACCGTCTTTCTGCCGGATACCGTCAGCGCCCACCTGCCAGCCAGCCTCGTCCAACAGCTTTTTGGCCTTATCGAGATCGTAAGCGTAAGGATTGATGCCGTTGGCGTCGTAAGCCCAGGAGATCGGCGAAATCGGCTGGTTGGCGACCTTGCCATACCCTTGGTACACCACGGCGATCAGTTTTTGCCGATCCAGGCCGTAAATCAGCGCCTGACGCACCCGCTTGTCCTGCAGGGCCGGGCGTCTGAGGTTGAAATCAACGCGGCTGTAATCGCTTGAGCTGTAAAGGTTGATATTGGCGAAGCCGAGCAGCTTGAGCTGTTCGATATCGTCCGGCTTGGCGGTAAAGGCGTCGTAGTCGGTCTCACCGGTCTGGAACAGCTGGAAGTTGGTGGCCGGGTTGGTGACGCGGTAGATAAAGCGCGCCATCGGCGGCGGGCCGAGGTAGAAGTTCGGATTGGCGTGGAAGCGGATCTCCTGCCCCGGCACGTACTTGTCGTAAATATAGGGGCCGTTGCCGAGCGGCTTGCCGTTCAAGGCGCGCACGCCGTCGAGCTTGCCGCGCTGATAGTCTTTGCCGTAGTAAGCCCGCGACAATACCGGCCCGCCAATCAGTTGCAACGTAGTGGCGCCCGGTTGGGTGGTGACGATCTGAATGGTGCGATCGTCGATCACCTTCAGCCCGCTGATGCCGGCGGCGGTACCGTTTTTATACTCGGCGCCGCCCTGGATGTGCGCCGGCGTGATATCGGTGTCGCCGTCATAGGCCGGATCGTGCAGCAGCGTCAGGGTAAAGGCGATATCGTCGGCTTTCAGCGGCGAGCCGTCGCTGTAGACCAGATTCGGCCGCAGCCTGATGGTATAGGTCAGATTATCGGGGCTGACCTGCCAGGACTCCGCCAATCGCCCTTCTGGCTTGCCCTGGCTGTCCAGGCCGATCAGGCGGCTGAAGATCACGTCGGTCACGTTCTCGTCCCAGCCGTTGGTGAACAGATACGGGTTGAAAATCCCCTGCGGTTCCGAGATGCCCGCCACCACGGTGTCTTTGCGCAGCTTGGCGGCGGCCGGCACCCGGCTGACGTCGCTGGCAGGCGTGATGCCTTCGGCCAGCGTTTCCGCCTGCGCGCCGGCGCTCAATCCCAGCGCGCAGATCAACGCCAGCGGCGTCAACCGATAACGCAACAGTTTGTTTAGCTTGTTTTTTATTCTACTCACCCACTGCCCCTCGTCTACCCGTTGATAAAAATGTGACAAAATTTATCGCAGAGTAATGGGCGGCTGGAGGGCTGTCTAACAACGAAACCGGCATTCCATTGCCGAAAAAAGCATTATGAATTTTTCTGGGGCAAAGCCCGCTGCAAATCGCGGTTCAACCGGTCGCAGCCAGCCCCCGGATAAGTTTGGCTAAGGTTTTGATCGCCTCTTCAAACCGATCGTTCCATTCAAAAGAGGCGTTGAGGCGGAAGCAGTGGTTGAAATGGTCGCCGGTGGTGAACATGCGCCCCGGCGCGATGCTGATGCCCCGGGAAAGGGCCCGCCGGTACAGTTCCATCGACGACAGCGCCGGATCCAGCTCCAGCCACAGGAAATACCCGCCGTCGGGCTGGCTGACCTTCACCGTCGGCGGGAAATGGTGGGCGATCGCCTGACGCATCGCGCTTTGGCGTTGAGCCAGCAGGCGCCGCAGCCGCCGCAGATGGGTATCGTAGCCGCCGTGCAGCAGATAATCCGCCAGCGCCATCTGGGTCGGCACGCTGGTGGAAACGGTGCTCATCAGCTGCAAACGCTGGATCTGCTGCGCATAACGCCCCGCCGCCACCCAGCCGACGCGAAAGCCCGGCGCCAGGCATTTGGAAAACGACGAGCAGTGCAAGATCTGGCCGCCGCTGTCGAGCGCCTTGGCTGGCAGCGGCCGTTCGGCGCTGAAGTACAGCTCACCGTAGACATCGTCTTCGATCAGCGAAATCTGCCGTTCGCGCAGCAGCTCCACCAGGCGCTGCTTGTTGGCCTCCGGCAGGGTGGCGCCCTGCGGATTTTGGAAGTGGGTCATTAGCCAGCAGGCCTTGATCGGATACTGTTCCACCGCCTGCTGCAACGCGTCCAGATCGATACCGTCCTGCGGATGCGTGGCGATCGCCACCGCCTTTAACCGCAGCCGTTCCAGCGCCTGCAGCGCGCCGTAAAACGCCGGCGATTCGATCGCCACATAGTCGCCCGGCTGGGTCACCGCCTGCAGGCTGAGGCTGAGCGACTCCATCGCCCCGGCGGTGATGACGATTTCGTCCGGGGCAACCTGCATGCCGCTCAGCGCATAGCGTTGGGCAATGTGCCGCCGCAGCGCGTCGTTGCCCGGCGGCAGGTTGGCCAGCGAACTGTGCGGCGTGAACTTGCGCGCTACGCTGCTCAGCGCCCGCGCCAGCTTCGGCTGGGCGAACAGCGTGGCGTCGGGAAAGGCCGAACCGAAAGGCACGATGTCCGGATCCTTGCAGGCCTGCAGCACGTCAAAAATAAAGGCGTTGATGTCCACCTGCTCGCTCAGCAACAGTTTCTCGCCGCGCGAAGGCTGAGGCAGCGGCTGCGGACGCGCCGCCACATAGTAGCCCGACTGCGGGCGGGCGACGATCCACCCCTGGCTCTCCAGCAGTTGGTAAGACTGCACCACCGTCATCAGGCTTAATCCGGCGCGTTTGCCGCTCTCGCGCAGCGAAGGCAGCTTGTCGCCCGCCCGCCACACCCGGTTCTGGATCTGTTCTCTAATCTGCTGCGCAAGCTGCTCGTATCGGGTCATAACCATTAACTGTTATATGAAAAAGTAAAATAACTGTCACTATTATAGTCACTGTACTCCGTGCTTAACTTAACGCCAAGTATTTCACATAAAAATGACAGCTATACTCAAGAGGTTAATTTATGTTCAACCCTAGGAGGCGCCATGCTGGGTCTTGATGCACTGGAACTCGCCAGAATACAGTTCGCCTTCACCGTGTCTTTCCATATCATCTTCCCCGCCATCACCATCGGTTTAGCCAGCTATCTGGCGGTGCTGGAAGGGTTATGGTTGAAAACGCACAATGAAGCCTACCGCGAGCTTTACCATTTCTGGTCAAAGATTTTCGCCGTTAACTTCGGCATGGGCGTGGTCTCCGGGCTGGTGATGGCCTATCAGTTCGGCACCAACTGGAGCTTCTTCTCCGAGTTCGCCGGCAGCATTACCGGGCCGCTGCTGACCTATGAAGTGCTGACCGCCTTCTTCCTCGAAGCCGGTTTCCTCGGCGTGATGCTGTTCGGCTGGAACCGCGTCGGCCCCGGCCTGCACTTCTTCGCCACCTGCATGGTCGCGCTCGGCACACTGATCTCCACCTTCTGGATCCTGGCCTCCAACAGCTGGATGCAGACGCCGCAGGGGCATGAAATCATCAACGGCCAGGTGGTGCCGGTCGACTGGCTGAAGGTGATCTTCAACCCATCCTTCCCGTACCGCCTGCTGCACATGTCCACCGCCGCCTTCCTCTCCTCGGCGTTCTTCGTCGGCGCCTCCGCCGCCTGGCACCTGCTGCGTGGCCGCGATACCCCGGCGATGCGCAAAATGCTGTCGATGGCGATGTGGATGGCGCTGATCGTCGCGCCGGTGCAGGCGATGATCGGCGATGCGCACGGCCTGAATACGCTGAAACACCAGCCGGCGAAGATCGCCGCCATCGAAGGCCACTGGGAAAATCCGCCGGGCGAAGCCACGCCGCTGATCCTGGTCGGTTGGCCGGACATGCAGCGCGAAGAAACCCGCTTCAAGCTGGAGGTGCCTTACCTCGGCAGCCTGATCCTGACGCACAGCCTGACCGAACAGGTACCGGCGCTCAAATCCTTCCCGCCGGAAGATCGCCCCAACTCCACCGTGGTGTTCTGGTCGTTCCGCATCATGGTCGGGCTGGGCATGCTGATGATTCTGGCCGGGGTGTGGAGCCTGTGGCTGCGCTGGCGCGGCGGGCTGTATCAGTCGCGTCCGTTCCTGTACTTCATTTTGTGGATGGGCCCTTCCGGGCTGCTGGCGCTGCTGGCGGGCTGGTTCACCACCGAGATCGGCCGCCAACCGTGGGTGGTGTACGGCCTGCTGCGCACCAAGGATGCAGTCTCCGCGCACGGCGACCTGCACATGAGCATCAGCCTGCTGGCGTTCATCATCGTCTACTGTTCGGTGTTCGGCGTGGGGTATTCCTACATGATGCGCCTGATCCGCAAAGGGCCGCAGCCGCATGAACACCAAGAAGACAATACCGAGGGCCGGCCGGCGCGTCCGCTGTCCGCGGTCAACGACACTCTGGACGACAGGAGCTGAACATGGGTATCGATCTTCCGCTGATTTGGTTTGTCATCATCGTGTTCAGCACCATGATGTACGTGGTGATGGACGGTTTCGACCTGGGCATCGGCATCCTGTTTCCGTGGGTGAAAGAGAGCGGCGACCGCGATCTGATGATGAACACCGTCGCCCCGGTGTGGGACGGCAATGAGACCTGGCTGGTGCTGGGCGGCGCCGCACTGTTCGGCGCCTTCCCGCTGGCCTATTCGGTCATCCTCGACGCGCTGGCGATCCCGCTGACGCTGATGCTGATCGGGCTGATTTTCCGCGGCGTGGCCTTCGAGTTTCGCTTCAAGGCGACGCCGGAGAAGCGCCATATCTGGGACAAGGCGTTTATTTGGGGCTCACTGTTCGCCACCTTCAGCCAGGGTGTGGTGGTGGGCGCCGTGATCAACGGCTTCCCGGTAGAAGGCCGCACATACGCCGGCGGCGCGCTGGACTGGCTAACGCCGTTCGCGCTGTTCTGCGGGCTGGGGCTGGTGGTGACCTATGCCCTGCTCGGCTGTACCTGGCTGGTGATGAAAACCGCCGGTGAACTGCAGGCACGCATGTATCACCTGGCGACGCCGCTGCTGGCCATCCTGTTGCTGGTGCTGGCTGCGGTCAGTGTCTGGACGCCGATCGCCCATCCGGAAATCGCCGCCCGCTGGTTTACGCTGCCTAACCTGTTCTGGCTGCTGCCGGTACCGCTGCTGGTGCTGCTCAGCGCCTGGGGAATTCAACGCGGAGTGAAACGCGGCGCGCACTACTCGCCGTTTATGCTGACGCTGCTGCTGGTGTTCCTCGGCCTGAGCGGACTTGGCATCAGCATCTGGCCGCACCTGATCCCGCCGGCCATCAGCCTGTGGGACGCCGCAGCACCACCGCAGAGCCTCGGCTTTATGCTGGTGGGCGCGCTGTTCATCATCCCAATCATTCTGGTCTACACCTTCTGGAGCTACTACGTGTTCCGCGGCAAGATCAGCCATGAACACGGCTATCATTGAGAAGGGAGGACGCTATGCAAGATAAAACGGCAACCGCCGCTCCGGCGCCCTGGTGGAAACGCATCGGTTGGCTGGTGATCATCTGGAGCGCCAGCGTGCTGGGGTTATTCGTGGTTGCCTCACTGTTCCGCCTGCTGATGACCGCGGCGGGCATGAAGTCGCATTGACGCGGCGCCTTATTTGGACGCGCTGTTGGGAAAGTAAAAAGAGACCACCAGCGTGACCAGCGGCAAGGCGCCGATCTTCACCAGCTCAAACACCTGATTCAGCGCTTCGTTTTTCTCCCAATACGCGTGGGCGGCGAATACGCCCACGCTGACGGCGAATATCCCGCACAGCACCTGGCGTGCCAGGCGCAGCCGCTCCATTTCGTCGAAGACCAAGACCTGCTCCAGATAAACCTGGCTGGCCTCATCGCGCAGATTACGGCTTTCGATGTTCATGGGAAGATCTCCACGACCCGCCCCACCGCTTCAAGCTGTTCACCCTTCTCCCGTACAATGCCAAGAGAAGTACCATCCTGTTTCATCCAGTACTTATCGGCAAGGGTAATCAGTGCAAACGCCATTTTGATTACCTCGGTTTTTTCCATCCCGTGACGCCGGGCGATATCGTTCAGATCATCATCAATTTTGTTCGATAACCGAATCGGCAAGCTGCGCATAGTCCACCTCCTGTGGCCGTTGATTCACAGAGGGAAAGTCTACTGGAAGGGCAAATATCGTTCAATTAGTGAACTGCGTAACGCCTCGCACAATCCGCATGCAACGCTAGTGCGGCTTGCGGCCCATCGCGCTGAGGAAGCGTTGCTGCAGACGCAACAGCTCCTCCAGTTCCAGCAGGCGGTAGTCGATGCCGAAACGCGGCGCCACCTCGCCGATGATGCGGCTCAGCGCCGGGTAATGGCGGTGGCTCCAGTGCGGGAACAGATGATGCGTCAAATGCAGGTTCGCCCCGCCGAGCCAGTACCCCAGCCAACGCGGCCGGGTCAGCCAGTCGAAGGTGGTGGCGAACACGTGGTGATACCAGCCGTGCGGCATCGTGCCCTGCGCCGGCGCCTGATAAAAGTTGGCCTTGGCCCAGTGGGTGCCGATGATCAACATCACGAACAGCAAGGAAGAAAGCATTTGGCTCAGCAAATAGACCAGCAGAATTTGCCCGATGCCGATAGCCGGCGGCAGCAGCCAGCATGGGATCGCCAGCGCCAGCAGCAGGTGTGCCGCCTTACCCGCCAGAAACCCGCACCAGCCACGCACGCCCTGCTGCGCCATGCGCGCCGCCACGCGGGTGCGGCCCGCCCTGTCCAGCCAATCGAACAACCAGATGTAGTACGGGAACGTCAGCGCCGCCACCAGCGGCCAATAGTAACGCTGCGCGCGCATAAAGGGGCGCCAGCGCTGGAACGGCGTTTGCCGCAGCACGCCGTTGGCGTCGATGTCGGGATCGTAATGTTCGATATTGTTATGGGCATGGTGGAACAGCACGTGCCGCACGCGCCAGCAGTCGGGGTCCAGTCCCAGCGGCACACTCACCAGGGCGTTCAGCCAACGGTTGGCCCAGGGCCGACGGAAAAACGCGTTGTGCGAAGCATCGTGCACCACGTTCACCGTCAGGAACATGCCGATAAAGATAAAACCGAAATAGCAAGCGAAAAACGCCCAGCCGTTTTGCTGCTGCAGGCTCAGCCCGTAACACAGGCCGCACAGCGCCAGCAGCAGCGCGACCTTCGCCAGCATGCCGCCGTCGGCGAAACGGTGATCGCCGTTGGCCGCCAGATAATGCTGGGCGGCCTGCATCAGCGCGCGGTGCAATCCGTTGTCGTCGCGCCGATAGGCTAACGGACGCAGCGGTTTCATGGCTGCCCCATCCGCCGCAAGAAGCGCTGTTGCTGCGCCAGCAGTTCGCGATAGCCGATGCAGCGGTACGCCATGCCGTGCCGCTGTGCCACTTCCGCCACCGCGGCGGCCAGCGCCGGATAGTGGCGGTGATTCCAACCGGGAAACAGGTGATGGGTCAGGTGATAGTTCAGCCCGCCGGTCAGATGCTCCAGCCAGCGCGTTTCGGGCTGCCAGTCGCAGGCGGTGGCGAAATTGTGCCGATACCAGCCTTGCGGCATGCTGTCGCCCGTCGGCGCCGGGTAAAACTCGGCCTGCGCCCAATGGGTGCCCAGCAGCAAGAACACCACCAGCAGCGAGGCGCACATCTGGCTGAGCGCGTAAGCCAGCAACACCCAGCCCCAGCCGATGCCGTGCAAGTGGCCCACGATCAGCGGCACCACCAGCACCAGCGCCAGATGCGCGAGCTTGCACAGCACGAACAGCGTCCAACCGCCGCGCCCCGCCAGCACGCGTTTTTCCCGCAGCGGCGTTTTATCGAGCCGATCGGACCAATCGAAAATCCAGGCGATATAGGGCAAGGAGAGCGCGGCGATCAGCGGCCAGTACAGATGCTGATAGCGCATATGGGGCCGCCAGCGCTGGAAAGGCGTCTGGCGGAAAAAGCCGTTCTCTTCGGTGTCCAGATCGTAATGCTCCACGTTGGCGTAAACGTGGTGGTAATCCACGTGCCGCGTACGCCAATAGTCCGGATCGACGCCCAGCGGCAGCGTCACCACCCGCCCCACCAGGCGATTGGCCCAGGGCGCACGCAGGAAGGCGTTATGCGAAGCATCGTGGTTGACGTTGACGTTGAGCAGCATACCCATGGTCACGAACAGGAAATAGCAAAGGAAAAACGCCCATGGCTGATGCTGCATCAGGCTGAGCGCGTAAAACCCGGCGCACAACACCAACAACAGCGCGGCCTTGACCAGCCGCGCGGCATCGGCATAGCGATGATCGCCCGCCAGGCAGGCGTGCGCCGCGCGCTTGAGATCGCGATGAAACGCCTGCTCGCCATCGGCGGGAAAACGCAGCGGCGGCAATGACTCAGCCATGCGGTTCCTCCACGGCGGCCGATGCGGCCACTCGCCCCCAGCCCAGCGCGATGCACAGGGCATGCAGCGCCACGGCGGCCATGGCGATATGCCAATAGCGCTGCGGCCAGCCAAGATAGCCGATAAACAGCAGCGGCATGCCCAGCGCGATCAGCAGCCAGACGGCGCTCGCCCACGGCCGCCCTTCCGTCATGCCGCCCAGCGCTACCGATCCCAACGCCAGCAGCACCAGCAGCGCCATTTGCGGCCAGCTGATGTCGCCGTAACCATAGCCGTATTGGTAGACGTAGCCGACCACCAGCGTGAACAACAGCATGGCGCCGCTGAATACGCTGAGTGCCGAACGGCGGTCGCGTGGTCGGCCCGGCGCCGGGCGCCATGTCAGACGCAAATAGCGCAGGAACGGCAGATTACTCGCCCAGAACGGGTTGGCAGACGGCCTGTCACCGCTGACGCCATAGCTGAACGGCGTGGTCGGCAACGCCGGGCAGAAGGTGCCGAACAGCTTGTCCCAAAAGATAAAGCTGCCGCCGAAGTTCTTATTGGAATACGCCATGTCCTTGACGTGGTGCACCCGGTGGTGCGCTGGCGTGACCAGGATTTTTTCCAGCACGCCCAGCTTCGGCGTCAGCGCATTGTGGTTAAACAGCTGAATGCTGTAGTGAAAAATCGACACCGCGACGAACACCGACAGCGGCACGCCCGCCAGCGCCAGCAGCAAAAAGAACGGGATCGACGTCAGCGACGAATACCAGGAGTTGCGCACCCCCAGCGACAGGTTGAAGTGCTCCCCCTGGTGGTGCACCACGTGTACCGCCCACAGCACGCGGAAGCGGTGGTGCAGGCGATGCAGCCAGTAGAAACCGAAGTCCCACGCCAGCAGGGCGAACAGCCACATCAGCAGCGGCGGCCAGGCGTCCAGCAGCCCCAGGCTGAAATGCGCGGCCACGTAGCCGTAGCAGGTGATCTCCAGCCCGCGGAACAGCCACAGCATGATATGGCCGGAGTTCAGATTGAACACCAGATCGTGCCAGTTGACCGGCTCACGGCGCCCCCATTGCAGCGCCACCGCCTCGGCCACCACGATGAACAGCATGAACACTATCGGCAACGCCAGATCGCTCATCCCATTTCTCCTTTAACCACGCGCCTGCGCAGGGCCTTTATACGCAGCGCCAGCCCACCGGCGCACAGCGCCAGCAAGGCGCCACCTGCCAAATCGACAAACAAGTGACGGCGCAGCTGCAGAATGGAGAACGCGATCGCCACGCCCCACAGCATCCACAGCGCCGTCCGCATTTTGCGCTCGCCGTCGCTCAGCGCCCACACCGCCAGCACCGTCAGCGCCATGTGCAACGAAGGCAGGCAGTTCTGCGCCGAATCCACCTGCGTTAACGCCGCCAGCAGCTGCGCGCTGATCCCAACGCCCTCGTTCTGCGGATAGGCCATGGTGGTCGGCCACAGCAGGTAAACCGCTCCGGCGCCCAGCGCCGTCAGCTGCATCGCCAGCGTCAGCCATTTGATTCGCCGCAGCGGCGCCAGCAAATAGCCTGCCGGGACGATGAGAAAAAACGACAGATAGAGCCAGATGGCCGCCGGGTTGAACGGGATCGCCCGATCAAGCGCCGACGGCGGCAACAGGGTTCCCGCCCCCTGCAGGCGATCGGTCAGGCTATACACGACCCCGACCGTCCCCCAGCCGAGCAACATGTGCCCTAGCCTGAACAGCGTATTTTTCATGCTTCCTCCGCCTGGCGCACGATGCGCCGCCGCTTGCGATCGAACTGCGGCAGCACCGCCTGCGTCGTCAGCCGCCATTCGAGCCGCTCGGTGGCGATGCCCTGACGGGCGAACAGTGCGATCAGCTGCGCCTGGCAGTGCGCCAATTCCGCTTGGCTGCAATCGGCAATCAGCTCCAGCCGCTGCTCGCCGCGCTGGATCAGGCGGTAATCGCTGGTCAGCGGCAACGCATTGGCGATCGTCCGGCTGCAGGCATCGGCGAACACCGCCTGCGGTTGCCGCTGCGCATCGGGTAACATCAGCTGATCGTCGCGCCGCCCTTCGATACGCGCGATCGCCCGCGTCGGTTGCCCGCATGGGCAGGGTTCCTGGCGCAGCACCAATACATCATCCAGCCGATAGCGCACGATCGGCTGCGTACTGCGGGTAAAGTCGGTGATCAGCGGCGTGAAGCGCAGTTCGTCGATCCACTGCGGTTCGATATGCAAAAACTCTTCGTTCAGATGTAGCGTGCCGTGCGCGCAGGTGGCGGCCAGGAACCCCTCGGTGGCCTGATACACTTCGCCAACCGCCGGAAACACCTGCAGCAGCAGGCGGCGATCCTGCTCTTCCAACACCTCGGCGACCGAGATCGCTTTTTTGACCGGCAGCGTCACCTGCCCGGCCAGCACCGCCAGCGCCAGGGCGCGCAGCACCTGCGCCGGCGCCACGATGATGCTGGGCGCCTGCCGTTCCAAGGCGGGCAGATGCGCATTGAACGGCGCGAGCAGATCGTAAAACGCCAGGCTCAGCCAACGGTTGTTCACGCTGTGATAGAGGTTATTGTCCGCCCGCAGAAACAGCGCAACGCGCTCGCCGGCCAACAGCCCGTCCGGCAGCATTTTCGCCAGCATGCCGCCGGCCCACACCTGCTGTTCGCGCGGGCTGACGACAAACACGCCGCGCTGTCCGGAGGTGCCGGACGACAATCCGACGCTGTAGCGCCCGATCTTCGGCGTGAAATCGCGATCCGCCTCGCTGCGCTGCGCGCAGGCCAGCACCGCATCGCGCTGCAGCCCGGCGGTATTCATCCGGTCGAACTGCGCCATCATCAGCGCCTTGTCCATCTGCGGCCATTCGGCGAACGGCCGGCGGCTGAACCGCTGAAAATAGGGGCTCTTGCTCAGCACCCGGCGGGCAAAGCCCGTGAGCTGCCGGGCCTGATACGCCTCCAGCGCCGCACGATCGCCAAAGCGCAGGCGTCGGGCGCGAAAATAGTGCCAAAGGGTCATGAAGGGGATCACAGGTCCCCCTCATGACACAGCAAAATGTTGACCTGGCCGCCCGCCCACAGCTGGTTGAGCCGCTCCAGCGTGCGGGTGTACGCCGCCGCGTCGTCCATCACCAGATTGGCCAGGCGCGAAGGCCCGCGCAGCGTCTGGTAGCTCTGCGGCGACCAGGCGGCGTCGCTGGCCAGCAGTGTCCAACCGGCATCGGTGAGGATAAAGGCGCCGATATGGCCGGCCGCATGCCCCGGCAGCGGCACCAGCACGATCTGCCCTTCGCTGCCCGGCAGCACGTAACCGCGATCGAACGGCGCCAGCAGCGCGGGCAACGCCACCGAGGGAAAAGCCTCCATAAACTGCAGGCGGCTCTCGAAGTCCGCCGGGATCAGGCCGGGAATAAAGGCGCGCTTCAGCGCCGCAAAACCGCGCAGCCCACGGGTTTGCTGCCAGCCTTCGCCAGAGCAAATAAAGTCGAGTTGGCTGAAATCCTGCAGCCCGGCGATGTGATCCGCGTGAAAATGCGAGACGATCAGCGCCTGGATGTCACCTTCGGTGTAACCGGCTTCGCGCAGCTGGTGCGCCAACGACTCGGCGGGATCGAAATAGACCGGCGTCATGCGGCGGTAAAGGCTGAACAGCCCCGACTGCGTGTGCTGCTGAAAATAATGCGCGTAGCCGGTATCCCACAGCCAGCGGCGCTCCCCTACCTCCAGCAGATAGGCGCGCGCCGGGAATTTGCACACCCGGAACCCGGCACCGCGCAGCGCCATGCAGCCGATATGCGTGCAATAGCCCACTTCAAAAACGGTGACTTTAGCCATGTTGTCCGCCTCCTTGCTGCCGCAGCCACTCGCCGGTCAGGCGGATCCCCTCTTCCATCGAGTAACGCGGCCGATAGCCCAGTTCTTCGATCGCGCGGGTCTGGCTCAGGGTCATGTCGAAGTGCACCGCCGCCACGCTGTAGCGCGTCAGCATCGGTTCCTTGCCGCTCAGGCTTGCCCACAGCTCCATGCCACCGGCCAGTGAATGCAGCAGCGGATAGGGCACGGCCTGCAGCCGGTAACTCAGCCCCAGCGCCTGACGCAGCAGCGCATCCAGCATGTCCGCCAGCCGCTGCGGTTGGTGATTGGTGATGTTGTACACGGCGCCGGACGGCAATCCGCGCTGCCGGCTGGCCAGCTCCATGGCGTGCACCACATTGGGGGCAAAGGTCAGATCCAGCAATGCCTGTCCACCGCCGGGCAATCGCAATACGCCGCGATCGCGTTCGAGCTGCTGCAACAGCCGCGGCACGATCACCCGATCGTGCGGGCCAAACAGGCCGCGCGGCCGCAGCATAATGTAGGTGGTTTGCGGATAGATCTTCGCCTGCGCCAACAGGCGCTGTTCGGCCGCATACTTGCTGGCGGCATAGTGATTGGCGAAGCGCCGGGCGCGGTAACCCTCGTCAAGATCGTAATGCGGCTGAAAATCGAAGTAGATTGCCGGCGTGGAGATATGCACGAAGCGCCGCACGCCGCAGCGCCCCGCCGCCTCCGCCAGCTTCTCCGTCGCCGCGGCGTTGATGCGGTGAAATTCCGCCTTGCTGCCCCAGGGCGAAGACTTGGCCGCACAGTGCCACACCCACTCGCAGTCGGTCACCAGCTCCCGACATTGCTGCGGCGTGGCCTGCGCCAGATCGAGCGCGCAAAACTCGGCGCCCAGCCGGCGCAGCGTTGCGCCGGCCCGCTCATCGCGGCCGGTGGCGCGCACCTGATGTCCGGCCTCCAGCAACCACTGCGCCGCGTTGCGTCCCAGCCCGCTGGTCGCCCCGGTGACCAGCACCCTCATGGCAGCAACACCATGCCGGCCAGCGCCAGCCCGGCGGCGGTGCCGATCAGCATCACCGGCTGACCGGGATTGAAGCGCCCGGTGGTCACGGCGGCATGCAGCGCCGTCGGGATAGACGCCGCCACCTGATTGCCATGATGGCGGTAGATATCGACCAGCGCCTCGCTGGAGACGTGCAGCCGTTTGCGCATATGTTCGAGCGACAGATGGCTGGCCTGATGCGGCACTACGGTGGCGATCTGCGCCAGGGTCAGGCCGCTGGCGTTCAGCAGCCGGTCGAGGTAGCCCTCAATCAGCGCCGAGGCCTGGCGGAACAGCGGCTTGCCCTGCATATGAAACAGGAAGTCTTGCTCACACATGCCGGCGCGCGGGTTGCGACGCGTGCCGCCGGCGCGGATCTCGCACAGTTCGCTGCCGGCGGGGTAGGTTTCCACCAGGCTGGCGAGGATGCCGCTGGCGCCGTCGCCGCGCTCCACAATGGCGCAGGCGGCGCCATCGCCGAAGATCAGCGACGATTCTTCGTGCTGCCAGTCGATGCCGCGTGAAGCGAGATCCGCCGAAACGATGGCGATACGCCGATACGTCCCGGCGTTCAACAGCCCCGCCGCCACCTGCAGCGCAGAGATAAAGCTGACGCAGCTGCTGTTGATGTCGAAGCCCGGCGTGCCCGCCGCCAGCCCCGCCACCTTGAGAATATGCGCGGCGGTGCATGGCAGCGCCTGCACCGATATCGCCGAGGCGGAGATCAGCAGGTCAATGGAAGCTGCCGGGATGGCGTGGCGAGCCAGCGCATCTTGCAGCGCAGCGGCAGCGAGTTCGGCCTGGCTGGCATCGTCGGCGGCGTGATAGCGGCAAACGATGCCCGAGCGTTTTTCAACGTAGCCGGCCGGTTTCCCCAGGCGAACGTCGAGCGTAGAAGACGCCACGCGGTTGGGCGGCAACGCGGCCCCGGTGGCAATGATTTTCAGAGGCAACAGCTCGGGTGAGCGACATTGTGTGGTCATTATTGTTATTGATTAACCTGACTATCCATAAAGCGATTCTCCCGCACGGCACGAAGGCCACGCGGATCATCCCCGGTTTTTATGTCCCAAAATGCCTTTCATCAAGGCGGTATCTCTTGTTATCGGCTACCACGGGCCGACGTCCGTCGGCGGAAGCATAAGCGTAACATGACTGAGATAATTAGTTTACGACAAGGCGGCGAGAATGGGCAGACGGCGGGGGAATTATCGGAATAGCGCCGCCGCTGGCGATCGGCGGCGGCGGGGTCAGGCTCAGCGGCGGTTGCGCACCAGCTGATAACGGCGGGTCAGGTACTCTACCGGCGCACTCCAGATATGCACCAGGCGGCAGAACGGGAACAGCACGAACAGCGTCATGCCCAGCACCATGTGCAGTTTGAAGATAATCGCCACCCCTTCCAGGTGCGCAGAGGCGCCGGCGTGGAAGGTCACTACCGCCTGCGCCCAGGCCACCAGCTTCATCATTTCGCTGCCGTCCATATGCTGGGCGGAGAACGGAATGGTCAGCAGCCCCAGACACACCTGCACCACCAGCAACGTCAGGATCATGATGTCGGCGAAGCTGCTGGTGGCGCGCACCCGTGGGTTGGTCAACCGGCGCTTCAGCAACAGCGCGCCGCCGATCAGCGTCATCAGGCCGCAGGCGCCGCCGGCGATCATCGCCAGCTTCTGCTTCACGTCGATCGGCAGGAAGGCCTCATACATCCAGTGCGGCGTCAGCATGCCGAGGAAGTGGCCCGCGAAGATGCCGATAATCCCGATGTGGAACAGGTTGGACGCCAGCCTCATGCCCTTTTTATCCAGCATCTGGCTGGAGCCGGCGCGCCAGCTGTACTGCCCGTAGTCGTAACGCAACCAGCTGCCGATCAGGAATACCGCGCCGGCCAGATAAGGGTAGATATCGAAGAAGAACTGATTCAAAAATTGCATGATTAGCGTCCTTTGGTTCCGGTTAACGCATCCGTCAGATCCAGATACTGTGGCGCCACCGCGCCGGCGAAGCGCCGCTGGTGCGCCGTCTGCTGGGCGGAGGCGCAGCCCTGTTCGCCGAGAAACTTGACCTGCTCCTCTTCCCACACCGCATCCAGCGCCTGCGGCGTATCGTCGCGCGCCTCTTGCGCCACCTGGGTCTCCAGCGCCTGGGCCTGCACCTCGCTGCCGGACAGCGCCAGCAGCAGATCGAACAGCACCGCGTACGGGCTTTCACGCTGTTGCAGGCGCGCGCCCAGCAGCGCCAGGATCGGCGCGATGTCCTGCAGCCCTTCCCGCGCCTGCGCCGCGCTGCGGCTGGCCAAATACTCCAGGTACAGCGGCAGGAAGTCCGGCAGCTCGCGGCTGTCGATCTCCAGCCCGGCGGTGCGGTACTGCGCCATCAGGTCAACCATCGCCTGGCCGCGATCGCGCGACTCACCGTGCACGTGCTCAAACAGCAGCAGCGAGGTGGCGCGGCCGCGATCGAACAGCTCGCAATAGTCAGCCTGAGCATCCAGCAACGGGCGCGCGCACAGGCGGCGGATAAACAGAATCAGCTGCGCGCTGTGGTGCAGATCCAGCTCGCTGGCCGGCTCCAGCGCTTCGATCAGCGCCTGCTGATGGTCAAACAGCACCTGCTCCGGATAATCCAGCAGGCGGGCGATCACTTTCAGGCTGATCATGAGGCATCCTCCGGCCGCGCGGTTTTCGCGGTCACGTCGATGGCGTCGATACGGCGGCTGTTGAACAGATTGAACTTGCCATCGCTGCCGTGGCAGCCGTCGCCGAAGCTGAAGCCGCACCCCTTGCTTTCCGGGAAGGCTTCGCGCGCCAGTTCGCGGTGGCTCGACGGCACCACAAAGCGATCTTCATAGTTGGCGATCGCCAGGTAGCGATACATCTCCTGCGCCTGCGCTTCGCTCAGGCCAACCTGCTCCAGCGCGCTGGTGTCCACCACGCCGTCGACGGTTTCCGCCCGTTTGTAGTGGCGCATCGCCAGCATGCGCTTCAGCGCCAGCAGTACCGGTTCGGTATCGCCGGCGGTCAGCAGATTCGCCAGATACTGCACCGGAATGCGCAGGCTCTCGACGTCCGGCAATACGCCGTTGTGCGCCAGCTCGCCGGCGTCGGCGGCGGACTGAATCGGCGACAACGGCGGCACGTACCACACCATCGGCAGCGTGCGGTATTCCGGGTGCAGCGGCAGCGCCAGCTTCCAGTCCATCGCCATTTTGTACACCGGCGACTGCTGGGCGGCTTCAATGACGCCCTGCGGCACGCCGTCCGCCAGCGCCTGAGCAATCACCTTAGGATCATGCGGATCGAGGAAGATATCGAGCTGGCTCTGATACAGATCTTTGTCGTTCTCCACCGCCGCCGCCTGCTCGATGCGATCGGCGTCGTACAGCAGCACGCCGAGATAGCGGATGCGGCCCACGCAGGTCTCCGAACAGACCGTCGGCTGCCCGGCTTCGATACGCGGGTAACAGAAGATGCACTTCTCGGACTTGCCGCTTTTCCAGTTGAAATAGATTTTCTTGTACGGGCAGCCGGTCAGGCACATGCGCCAGCCGCGGCACTTGTCCTGGTCGATCAGCACGATGCCGTCTTCGCCGCGTTTGTAGATCGCCCCGCTCGGGCAGGTGGCGACGCAGGCCGGGTTGAGGCAGTGCTCGCACAGGCGCGGCAGGTACATCATGAAGGTGTTTTCGAACTGGCCGTACATCGCCTTCTGCAGGTTATCGAAGTTCTTGTCCTGCGAGCGTTTTTCGAATTCCCCGCCGAGGATCTCCTCCCAGTTCGGGCCGCTTTCGATCTTGTTCATGCGCTGGCCGGTAATCAGCGAGCGCGGGCGGGCCACCGGCTGGTGCTTGCCCTGTTTGGCGGTGTGCAGATGCTGGTAGTCGTAATCGAACGGCTCGTAGTAGTCGTCCAGCGCCGGCACGTCCGGGTTGGCGAAGATTTTCGCCAACACGCCGACGCGGCTGCCCATGCGCGGCTCCAGCTTGCCGTTGATTTTGCGGATCCAGCCGCCCTTCCATTTTTCCTGATCTTCCCAGGCGTGCGGATACCCGACGCCAGGCTTGCTTTCCACGTTGTTGAACCAGGCGTATTCCATACCTTCACGGCTGGTCCAGACGTTTTTGCAGGTGACCGAACAGGTGTGGCAACCGATGCACTTGTCCAGATTCAGCACCATGCCGACTTGCGAACGAATTTTCATTTGCTGTTCTCCTGCTGACTGCCCTGCGCGTAGTCGTTGCCTTCGTCGTCCAACCAATCAATGCGGTTCATCTTGCGCACCACCACGAACTCGTCGCGGTTGGAGCCAACGGTGCCGTAGTAGTTGAAGCCGTAGGCCAGCTGCGCGTAGCCGCCGATCATGTGGGTCGGCTTCGGACAGGCGCGGGTCACCGAGTTGTGGATGCCGCCGCGTTGGCTGGTGATCTCCGAGCCCGGCAGGTTCACGATGCGCTCCTGCGCGTGGTACATCATGGTCATGCCGGCCGGGATACGCTGGCTGACCACCGCGCGCGCCGTCAGCGCGCCGTTGGCGTTGAAGGCCTCGATCCAATCGTTGTCCGCGATGCCCAGATCTTTGGCGTCGTCTTCGCTCAGCCAGACGATCGGGCCGCCGCGCGACAGCGTCAGCATCAACAGGTTGTCGCTGTAGGTGGAGTGAATGCCCCACTTCTGGTGCGGCGTCAGGAAGTTCAGCGCCTTCTCCTTGTTGCCGTTCGGCTTGCTGTTCAGCAGCGGCTGCGCGGCACGGGTGTCGATCGGCGGCCGGTATACCAGCAGGCTTTCACCGAAGGCGCGCATCCACTCATGGTCCTGATACAGCTGTTGACGGCCGCTGAGGGTGCGCCACGGGATCAACTCGTGCACGTTGGTGTAGCAGGCGTTATAGGAAACATGTTCATCCTCCAGACCGGACCAGGTCGGGCTGGAGATAATTTTGCGCGGCTGCGCCTGAATGTCGCGGAAGCGAATTTTCTCGTCTTCCTTGTTCAGCGCCAGATGCCGGTGATCGCGGCCGGTGACGTTGCTCAGGGCCTCCCAGGCTTTTACCGCCACCTGGCCGTTGGTTTCCGGCGCCAGCGACAGGATCACTTCCGCCGCGTCAATCGCGCTCTCGATCTTCGGCCGCCCTACCGCCGGGCCGTCGGCCTTGACGTAGTTAAGCTGCTTGAGGAAGTCGACCTCGGTTTGGGTGTTCCAACTGATGCCCTTGCCGCCGTTGCCCAGTTTGTCCAGCAGCGGCCCCAGCGAGGTGAAGCGCTCGTAGGTGGCCGGGTAATCGCGTTCCACCGCGATGATGTGCGGCGCGGTTTTGCCGGGGATCAGATCGCATTCGCCTTTCTTCCAGTCCTGCACGCCGTAAGGCTGTGCCAGTTCGGCGGCGGAGTCGTGCTGGATAGGCAAGGTCACCACGTCGGTTTCCTGGCCCAGATGGCCGACGCACACTTCGGAGAAGGCCTTGGCGATGCCCTTGTAAATCTCCCAGTCGCTCTTCGAATCCCAGGCCGGATCGACCGCCGCCGACAGCGGATGGATGAACGGGTGCATGTCGGAGGTGTTCATATCGTCTTTTTCGTACCAGGTGGCGGTCGGCAGCACCACGTCGGAGTACAGGCAGGTGCTCGACATACGGAAATCGAGCGTCACCACCAGATCCAGCTTGCCTTCGCCGCCCTGCTCGCGCCACTCCACTTCCTGTGGCTTCACGCCGCCCTGCTGGCCGAGATCTTTCCCCTGGATGCCGTTTTCGGTGCCCAACAGGTATTTGAGCATGTACTCATGGCCCTTGCCGGAAGACCCCAGCAGGTTGGAGCGCCAGACGAACAGGTTGCGCGGGAAGTTCTGCGGATTGTCCGGCTGCTCGGCGGCGAAGCCCAGCGTGCCGTTTTTCAGGCCGTCGACGGTGAACTCGACCGGTGACTGGCCGGCGGCGCGGGCCTGCTCCGCCAGGCGCAACGGATTGGTGCCCAGCTGCGGCGCCGACGGCAGCCAGCCCATGCGCTCGGCGCGCACGTTGAAGTCGATCAGGCTGCCGCCGAAGCGCGACTTGTCCGCCAGCGGCGACAGCAACTCGTCGGTGCCGACAGTTTCATAGCGCCATTGGCTGGAATGGTTGTAGAAGAACGAGGTGCTGTTCATGTGGCGCGGCGGGCGCTGCCAGTCGAGGCCAAACGCCAGCGGCAGCCAGCCGGTTTGCGGCCGCAGTTTTTCCTGGCCGACGTAGTGCGCCCAGCCGCCGCCGCTCTGGCCGACGCAACCGCAGAAGATCAGCATATTGATCAGGCCGCGGTAGGTCATGTCCATGTGATACCAGTGGTTGACGCCGGCGCCGACGATGATCATCGAACGGCCGTGGGTCTTCTCGGCGTTTTCCGCGAACTCGCGGGCAATGCGGATGATGTTGTGACGCGACACGCCAGTGATCTGTTCGGCCCAGGCCGGGCTGTAGGCCTTGACCTCGTCATAGTCGGCGGCGCAGTTGGCGTCGTCCAGCCCGCGTTCCAGGCCGTAATTGGCCAGCGTCAGGTCATACACGCTGGTCACCAGCGCTTCGCTGCCGTCCGCCAGCCGCAGGCGTTTCACCGGCAGCTTGTGCAGCAGGATCTCGTCCAGTGCCACGCTGTTGAAATGCTCGCTGTCGGCTCCGCCGAAGTACGGGAAGCCCACCTCGGCGACGTCGTCATGCATGCCCAACAGGCTGAGCTGCAGCTCGACTTCCTGTTGCGATTTGCCCTCGCGCTGTTCCAGGTTCCACTTGCCCTTCTCGCCCCAGCGGAAACCGATGGAACCCTGCGGCGCCACCAGATCGCCGCTGTGGCTGTCGATGGCGACGGTTTTCCACTCGGGGTTGTTTTCCTGGCCCAATCCGTCCACCAGATCGGCGGCGCGCAGCAGGCGGCCGGCGGCGTAGTGGCCGCCTTCACGCGGCTCCAGCAGCACCAGCATCGGCATGTCGGTATAGCGGCGTACATAGTCGCGGAAGTAGCCAACTTCGCGGTCGAGATGGAACTCTTTCAGCATTACGTGGCCCATCGCCAGCGCCATCGCGCTGTCGGTGCCCTGCTTCGGATTCAGCCAGTGGTCGCACAGCTTGGCGACTTCGGCATAGTCCGGCGTCACCGCCACGGTTTTGGTGCCCTTGTAACGCACTTCGGTAAAGAAGTGGGCGTCCGGGGTACGCGTCTGAGGCACGTTGGAGCCCCAGGCGATAATGTAGGAGGAGTTGTACCAGTCGGCGGATTCCGGCACGTCGGTCTGCTCGCCCCAGGTCATCGGCGAGGCCGGCGGCAGATCGCAGTACCAATCGTAGAAGCTCAGGCAGGCGCCGCCGATCAGCGACAGGTAGCGGGCGCCGGCGGCGTAGGACACCATCGACATCGCCGGGATCGGCGAGAAGCCGATAATGCGGTCCGGGCCGAAGGTTTTGGCGGTATAGACGTTGGCGGCGGCGATCAGTTCATTGACCTCTTGCCAGCTGGAGCGGACGAAACCGCCGCGGCCGCGCGCCACCTTGTAGCTTTTGGCTTTTTCCGCATCGCCGACGATAGAGCCCCAGGCCGCGACCGGATCGCTGTGCTGCGCTTTCGCTTCGCGCCACAGTTTGAGCAGACGCTTGCGCATCAGCGGGTATTTCAGCCGGTTGGCGCTGTACAGGTACCAGGAGTAGCTGGCGCCGCGCGGGCAGCCGCGCGGTTCATGGTTAGGCAGATCGGGACGGGTGCGTGGATAATCGGTTTGCTGGGTTTCCCAGGTCACCAGACCATTCTTCACATAGATCTTCCAACTGCAGGAACCGGTGCAGTTCACGCCGTGGGTGGAACGCACCACTTTGTCGTGTTGCCAACGGCTGCGGTAGCCGTCTTCCCAGTCGCGGTTGGTGTTCAAGGTCTGGCCGTGATCGCCAGAAAAAGGCTCCGCCAACTGCTTGAAATAGCGGAAACGGTCTAAAAATTTGCTCATCCGGAATGCTCCTGAAGGCTCTTGTCGTTATAAGAAGACATGCTCAATCTGCCGCCAGCCTACTGACGGCCAACCGGCGGCAAATTGATTGCGATCAAGAGAAAGCGGGAGGCGACGCGCGCATCGGGGATGAAATACCACCAAAGTATAGGTGCGAGAATTAACTTTAATTAATTGAATTTGAATGAATAAACCAGGAATTCATGACAGAGACTGACGGGCGAGGGGCAAGGTGGGGTATTTGGGGGTAGGACGCGGGAGAAACCTCCCGCGTGATGCTAACTCGTCGCTTTCAGCGTTGAAGCCACAGCGTCGCGGTGCCCACGGCGGGCAACGCCAGCTTGACCTCCGTGCCCTCTCCCTGCCGCCGCCAGCCCGCCGGAAGGCGCAAGCGGGTGCTTCCCTCTCGATAGTAGGGGTTGGCTACCAGCAGCAAGGCGCGATCGCCCAGAATAAACATCCGCGCCGGCATTTGCGGGTCGCTTCCCGCCAGCGGCGTCGATTTTCCCGTCAGCAGATAAGGGGTGAAAGCGGCAATTTGCTGCGACACGGCAGCCACGCCACGCCAGGTGGCGTCAAACTCCCGTTGGTCGAAGCGGCCGGTTTTACGCTTGTAAAACAGATCGGTATAAGAATAAAACAACAGCCCCTTAGCGCCGCCGATCAGCGCCTGCCAGGCCTGGTTGCGGATTTCCGCCTCTGACGGCGGATGTGGCTTGCGGCGGGCGTCATAAGCGGCGTGATCCATGATTTGCATCACCACCCAGGCCCCGCGTGCCTGGCGGGCGGCCTGCACCGTCAGTTCGGTATAACGCGTAGTGCGCGTCAGATCGCGATCGTTCCCCACCGGGTAAGGGTCGGTCGCCAAAATGTCGCTGCTGTTAAAGTAGGCGTCCAACTCCCCGGTTTTGTTCAACACCTGGAAGGTGGGGTGATCGCCGTCAAGCCGCTTTATTTGCAGGTTTTTTTCCTCGATCTTATCGAGATATTCCGGCCCCAGTTCATCGTTGATGTACCAGGCGAGCAGGTTGGGCTGAGAGCGCAAGCGCTGCACGTACCAGGCCGTCATCGCCGCGTAGCCGCCACCACGCACGGCCGGCGCGAAACGGCTGCCGCGGTACTGATCTTTGACGGAGTAAATGACCAGCAGCCCGCGCTTGCGTGCGTTGCGGAAAAAGGCGTAAGGATCTTTCTTTTCCCCATAATCATAGTTCAGCACCGTGTTGAATCCCGCCGAGGCGATGCGCGCCAAATGTTCATCGGTAGCCACGTTGGCGTAAATGCCCAACGGGAAAAGCCGTTGACCATCGCGCAGGGTAAAGCCTTTGCTGTCGATCGCCACTTTGGCCGCAGGCTGGCCAACGCGAAAAGACAGCTCGCTGCCCTGTGCCGGCTGGGATTGCTGACCGGTGACCTGCTGACGCAGGCGGTACTCTCCCTGGGCCAGGCCGGTCGGCAGTGGGTATTCGATACGGCGCTGCCCTTCAACTTGATAACGGTCGCGGCTACGGTGAACAACCTGCCCCTCGGCATTAAGCAATTCGCTATCGACCTGCAAATGCTGCGGCTGCGCAGTGACTATCAGCGTGTCGACCTTTCCCTGCGCCGACGCGCCGAGCTGATACAATGCCGGCTTAGGCGCTCGAGTACACGCATAGGCGTCGTCAAACCAGACGGTACCGGTGCTCCCCTTACGCAGGTAAACGCCAAAAGTGATTCGCGCCGCCTGCGGCGGCACGGTATAGCTGGCGTTCACCTGCCGCCAACCGCTGTCGCCGGTCACGCCAGCCGGATAGCTGCCTTCCAGAAAGCGCCCCTGCGCATCAAAGCTTTGCAGATAAACCCCGGCGCCGCCGTCGCGGCTTTGCCCGCGTACGCCGCGGGTCTTGAGCCAGACGCCGAAATCGATCGTCTGCCCGGGTACAACCTGCAGCGCCTGGTTGAAGGTACGGTACTGCGCTGCATCTGCATTGTCATAACGCAGACTGCCACGGCCGCTGTGCGTATCGCCGTCGCCCTGTGCGCCCTGCGCGCGCCAGCCGCTGAGCCCCTGCTCAAAGCCGGGGTTGGCCAACAGATTGGGTTGGCAGCTCTGCGCCAGAGCCGAAGCGCTCCACAAGGCGCAACAGCCCAGAGCCACCCTCTGATACATCCCCCTCATGGTCACTTCCTTTTCACCACGGCATTGAACAGATAGGTGGCGAACAGATAGCAGGATTTCTGGTAAGACAGCCCCAAATGCTGACGGTAAATCCGCCATTGCCAGTCCGCGGCGCGGATTTTGTTGCCCGACAGCGAATGGGTAGACAATCGGTAACAGGCCAGCGGTTCGGGAATGCAGTAGGCCAGGCCGTTACGCGCCTTCTGCAGCACCGCCAGCCACATCAAATAGTCCTCATGGCCCACTTTTTGCTGATACACCTTACCGATGCGCTTCTGGTTGTAGATGCCGGTGAGATTGCCAATCCAGTTGCTTTTCAACATATCCTGATAGCCAATAAGCTCATCCGCACCACGGGTGTTTTTGATCAATTTCAGGTCGTCTTCGAAGGTGTAATAATGGGAGCACACCACGTCGTAGCGGCGGGTTTGCAAAATGCTCGCCTGGCGCGACAGCTTGTTGGGCAGCCATACGTCATCACTGTCGCAGAAGGCGATATAGTCGCCTTTCGCCGCCTCAATGCCGATGTTGCGCGTTTCCGCCACGCCCTGGTTATGCTCATTACGGATATAGGTGAGGCGATCGTGGATGAACGGCCGTACCACCTCGGCAGTATCGTCGGTAGACGCATCATCGATCACATACAGGTGATAATCGGTAAATCGCTGATTCAGCACGCCTAGAATCGACTCTTTAATAGAGTTCGCAGCATTGTAGGCCGGCATTATCACGGATATCTTTTCCATTCTGTCCTCACTCGGTGAGCTGTTGCCACTGGGGATAAATACGTTCGGGAGAAAAACGACGAGACTTCTCTAACGCGGCGATAGAGAAGTGCTCGCGCAAACCCGGATCGAGCATCAGTTTGATCACCCCTTCGCTGAAGGCGGCGGCGTCGTCATCGGGCACCAGATAGCCGTTGACGCCATCGTCTATCAACTCGGCCGGGCCGGTCTTGCAGTCGTAGGCCACCAGCGGCAGGCCGAAACTCATGGCTTCGATCAGCACCATCGGCAATCCCTCATAGCGAGAGGTCATCAAATACAGGCTGGCCTGGCGATAATAGTCCGCCACGTTAGCGGTGGCCGGCAGCAGACTCACCTGCTGCTCCAGCCCGGCGTCTTCAATCTGTCGCCTCAAAGCGTCGCGCTCCGGACCGTCGCCAATAATCAGCAGACGCCAATCCGGCGCCTGTGCCACCACCCCTCGCCACAGTGCGATCAGTCGATCGAAGCCTTTCTGATTGCTCAATCGCCCCACCGCCAGCGCCACCTTTTTTTGCAGCGCCGGCGTCGGCGCCTGTGCGCCGAATGGCGAAACGTTCTCGATCACCCGACATTTTCCGGCCCCCACCCAGCGAGCGATGGCGTCGCTATCTTGCCGCGTCAGGAAAATCACGCGATCGCTCAGCCGGTAAACCAGCAACTTCAGCCACTTAAATACGCGCGGATACTGGTGAAAGCTGACGTGCTCACTTAATAGCAACCGGCTGCGGGCACAGAACAAACGCAGAAAAGGCGTCATCACCACCGACAGTTTTCCCATAGAAACGGTAATGATCACGTCCGCGCGTTCACGCCGCAGCGCCAATGCCAGCCGCCATGGCCAGAACAGCGAATCGCCACCGCCGCAGCGCAACCGGACGTCACTCGCCAGCGGAAAGAAGCTCCGCTCGCCAAACAGCGAAAACACCGCCACCTCATAACCCGGCAGACGCGCCAGCGCGTTGGCCAAACCGCTGGCGACCCGTTCAGTACCGCCCTTGCCCGCGATATTTTCGATAACGATGATTACCTTGCGTGCTTGCATATCATCTCCTGAATCCCTGGCGCACATTGCGCAGCAGCCGGCCGCCAACCGAGAACAATCCCAACCGCGCCAGACAATCGCCATACCATTTGATCACCTTGAACTTGCCGCTCAGGCTGTGCCGCACGATGCGCGACGAGTAATAATTGAACGCCTGGGCGTTTTCCGAATACAGCGAGGCCAGCAGATGCTTGCAGGCGAATCCGCTGATATGGCGATCGCTGGGGCTGAGGAAGGTATTGATAAAGCGGTCGCTGGCCTCCAGATTGAGCTTCGCCGTCATGCGCCCATAGCGCCCTACGTCGAGAAACACCCCTCCGCCGGCGTCGTGCGCCACATGCGCGCCCAAATTGGTGGCATTGACCAAAAAACCCCAGTCCTGATGCTTATTGAGGAACTCGGGAAATAAAAAGCGGCGATCGCTTTTTTTACGGATGCTGATGGTGGATGAACGAATATCGCCCATTTCCAGAAAAAGAAAATCCTCGCCGGAGGAACCGGATTTATAATGGAAGTTGAAATCACGCACCGAATCGCCGCTCACCTCCGCATAGTTGCCGAAGATAATATCAATATGGCGATCCTCATGTTTATTCATGCGACGAATAATATAGTTGGTCGTGAAGTAATCATCAGAGTCGAGGAAAAACACGATCTCCGATTGCGCTAACTTGGTACCTAAGTTGCGCGACACCGCCGCATTGCTCTTCTGTTTTTTCTCATGCAGCATCACATTGCTATTCGTCGCCGCTATCTGACGAATATACTTGATATCATCCTCGTCAGAGCAATCATCAACCAAAATCACCTGATAGTCGAATCCTTGGCAAGCGTTGAAAATCCGCTTCAGCGTTTTCGGCAGGTAGCGTGCACTATTATAAATAGGGATAACGATCGAGAAATCCATTTCTTAACCCTCCAACTTAGAATTTATCATTTCTTTTCCACGGCAAAGCAACAATAACGACACGTTAAATACCGGGACCAAAAAATAGGTTTCCGTAAAGGTTGTCAGCAGGAAAACAACCACCACCCAGCGCATGAACCGACTCAGCCTGCGCATATTGCCCAACAGGTGAAAATAACAAAAAAGCATGACGACAGAAGCGATGCCACCGGCCGAATAAAACATGGCGATGAAGAAGAAATCGACGGGCTTATAAGGCTCTATATTCATGCCGAACAGCGGATTGGGTAGCCCCACCGCCTGAAACATCTGCCAGGAGAACCAGATTCGCCCGGTCAACGCCTGGTTCAAGAGGACGTCCAAGGCCGGATTACTCCCCCAGCGTATAACGCTGGCGAATTGAAAGCCTACAATGGCCAACGTCAGCGCGATGCAGACTTTTCTGTTCGGCGCGACACGCAGCAGCGGCGCCAACCAAAACAGCAACAACATCAACAGCGCCAACATAAAACAGGTGCGAGAATAGGAATACATCAGCACCGGGAGAATTAACGCCGATACCGCCAGCGAAGCGATATTTTTCATTCCTCGCGTTAATTTCGCATGGTCGATCAGGCACAGCAATGTGGCGAACAAGGCAAAAGAATAATACGCCAGGGTATTCGGATTATCGAACCCCAGCGTTAATCGATTGCCGTAACGCTCATCAAGGTAAACAAACCCATCGGTGTAAAAGATATAGGGAATAACCACCAGTAACCCTGCCACCACAAAGGTGATGGCAAACATTTCAGCGCCACGCCCCATTTCGATGCGACGAAATAAAATGATCACCGCCGTGCTGAATACCGCACCAAACAGATAATCACCATGATCGGTGGCAATATTAACAAGAAACAGCAGAACCAAAAAACCCGCAACCGCCTTTTCCGCCAGCGTAGCGATAAAAAATGCATAGCCAACATAGAGCAACATCAAGCCATTAAGCCCCATGACCGCTTTATTAATCAGCTCGCTATTGAACGATCCCGAGGTCAGGAACGTTTTCACGAAAAACATCAGCAGGAAGGTCAATACAATTGATTGATTGACTAAATCTCGCGACTGATTATAACCCGCATTGGCATGCATTTGAAAATTGGAGGCGACTCTTTGCATAAGCGTTTACTCAGTAAAATAACTGCCCCATTCCTGCTCAATGTTTTTCGGCATCAGCTTGCTTAACCCCGCGCCAGGCGTAAACGTCAACTCACCGAAATACACCTTCTCACCGACCTGGTAGAAATCCACACGGACATAAGAGAACTGCTGCGCGGTCTGGCGAGCCAAACGTATCATTTCCTCCAGCCGTGTAGGACGCGGCATCGGTTCGTCTGCATTCGGCAAGTTGATACGAATTTCGGTGCGGTTCCAGTCGATATCAAAAATATCGCGCCGATGGGTGCCGAAACGCTGGTAATCCACCTGGATGAACATACGAATTTCATGATTGTCGTTGAAACAATGAAACTTGATATCGTTCGGCACCTGTTCGCCATCCAGCAACAGGCGCTCCACCATGATGCAGGGTTCGATATCCAGATAATGCTTTTCGCGGCTCTGCTCATAAAAGTTGCTGCGCATCCACGCGTTGCTGAGATCGTACAACTCCGCGTAGCTAATCTGCTGTTTGTCGAACACCAAGCGGTTATAGCCGCTGCCGTGGTTGGCCTTCAGCACAAAGGCGTTAGGCAATTGCCTGAACATGTCGTAGCTAAGTTCAGTGCCATGCGCATACAGCTCCACCAGATACTCCTCGCCCCACAGGCCGGCGATAAATTCACGCACCTTGAACTTGTCCGACAAAGTGGTGTAGATGCTGCGCGGATAAATTTTGCGGCGCATGATCTTTTCGCTGAAGCCGGTCGGTTTTGACAGGTGCGGCAGCTTCTTGAAATAGAGCGCGTATTTAACCTGATGGTGCCAGGCATCAGGCAGGCGCTTGGAAATATTTTTAACCAGGATGTTTAACATGCTCTCTCCTTAATTTGCTGACAAGACGCGGCAGGCAGTAAAAACAGGTCAGCTGCAGTCGGGTAATTTTTCCGCCACGGAATAAACTGTTCAGCACGAAGAACGAAATGAACTCCGCCAACAGCGTAGATACCGCCGCACCGATCAGGCCGTAGCGCGGGATCAGCAGCAGATTCATCACCACGTTCGCCACCGCCACCAACGGCATCTTGATGGCGATAAAACGATAGCCGGCGAACAGCACGATGCTGCGGTACGAAACCGTCCCCATTACCGAGAACAGCGAGGTCAGCGTGCAAATAGCCAGGATATTGGCGGCCGGTTGGAAAGCGGCGCCGTACAGCAGCGCAATCGCCGGGTGGGCGAACCACCATAGGCCCAGCAACACCGGCAACGACAGGCCCAAGACCACCAAATAAAGCACCCGAATACGGTACTCCTGCTCCAACGGATCGCGACAGCTGGCAATGCCCGGCATCAACGAAGTGATCAGCGCCATCGGCACGAAAACCCAGCCTTGGCTGAGGGTGGTGGCGGCACTGAACCAGCCTACCGCCTGCTCGCCGACCAGATTGCCCAGCATGATTTGATCGATGCGGGTATAGATCACTATCGACAGGCTGGAGATGGCCAACGGCAGGCCCACCTTTAGCAAATAACGGCCATAGCGCCTGGCCTGGCGCGGCGTAACCCGCGGCGAGGCCGCCGCTTCCGCACGGAATAACCAGAGGCGCGCCAGGTAAGGTACGGCGCTGCTGAGGATGTAGGGTACCGCGAACCACACCAGCGGCAGCGCCGCGCTCACCAGCGCCAGCCGCAGCCCGATCGACAGCAGCAGCGCCAGGTTGTTGATCAGCGTATTGCGTTTCGACTGCAGGCGGGCATCGTAATAAATTTTGTACACGTCCTGAATCGAGAAATAGGCGCTGATAAGCAGCAACAGCGTCATCAGTTGGCTGGCGGGCGATTGGCTGAAATAGCTCCATATCAGCATCGGCAGCGCCACCACCAGGAACAGCCAACGACGCAGGCGTATTGACGCCAGCATCAGGCGAATGCCGCTCGGCTGTCGGCGGGCGACGCGGTTGAAAATGATGCTGTCGGCGCCCAACTGCACCAGTGGCACTACGATGGCGATCGTCGCCAACAGATAGTTGAGGGTGCCAAACTGCGCGGGCCCCAGATAGCGCGCAACGTAAATGGAGACGAAGATGCCGGACAGGCTGAGCGAAACGCGTTCAAGCATCAGCCACAGGGCATTGGTGATAATGGCCTTCACCCGCTTATTCCCCTGCCTGCGGGTGATCTTCCCGATGGCTTGGGTAGGCGAAGTTGTAATAGCTCATGTCGGTTGCCGCCTTCTTCACCATCCCGTTGAGGATCACGCCCTTGATCGCCACGCCATTCTGTTCGAAACGACGCATGCTGGTTTCGATCTGCTTGACGGTATTCACCTCAAAGCGCACCACCAGCAGTGAGGTACCCGCGTGATTGCCGACGATCGCCGCGTCCGTCACCGCCAGAATCGGCGGCGTATCGATCAGCACCAGATCGTAGTTCTGCCCGGCCCAGCGCAGGAAGTCGGCGAAGCGGCGGTGCATCAGCAGTTCGGACGGGTTCGGCGGCACCTGACCGCGCGGCACGAAGTCCAGATTGGCGATGGCGGTTTTCCGCACCGCCTGTTCCGCCATCACGTTGCCCACCAGCATGTCGGACAGCCCCTGATGCCCATCATCCGCCAGCCAGCGGTGCAGGAAGCCTTTGCGCATATCGGCGTCGATCAACAGCACCCGCTGCCCGGCCTGCGCCACCACCACCGCCAGGTTGGTGCTGGTAAAGCTCTTGCCGCTTTCCGGGCTGGCGCCGGAGACCATCAGAATGTTGTTCTTGGCCTCCATCATGGCGAAATGCAGGCTGGTGCGCAGGCTGCGGATCGCTTCCACCGACAGGTCCGTCGGTTCGGCCACCGCCAGGATCGGCAAGCGCCGCCCCCCGGACCTTGGCAGCAGCTGACGTTGCTCGCGGTTGCGCTTCACCTGCCACGGCGACAGCGGCACGGTGGCGTAGACGTTGATGCCCCGCTTCTCCAGGGTATCGATGTCATTGATGCCGCGATGGAAGGCCGCACGCAGCAGCACTACGATGGCGCCGCCCCCGGCGCCAAGCAGCAGCGCCAACAATACGATCAGCATCTTTTGCGGCTTAATCGGCCGCAGCGCGGTTTCCGCTTCGTCGATGATGCGCACATTGCCCACCGTGCCGGCCTTGCTGATGCTCAGTTCCTGCTGCTTGTTCATCAGCTGCATGTAAACCTGCTGATCCACCTGCACGTCGCGGGTAAGACGCAGGATCTCCTGCTGCATTTTCGGCAACGTCTGCACCTGTTTACCCAGCCGTGCCTTTTCCGCCTCCAGCGTGGCGCGCTTCTCCAGCAGCGCCCGGTAAGCCGGGTGCGCGCGGGTGTAGAGTTTGGAGATTTCCGCTTCCTTGAAGGTCAGCTCGTTGAGCTGGGCCTCGAGCTGCACTTGAGTATCCAGCACCGATTTGGCTTCAAGCGACAGATCCACCGAGTCATTTTGCTGGCGGAACTGATTAAGTTGGGTTTCGGCGTTGTTCAACGAGGTTTGCGTTTGCGGCAGCTGCTCTTGCAGGAACGCCAGCATTCGCTGAGCTTCTTCCGTTTTGCGGTCCACGTTCTGCTGCAGGTAGTTGTCGGTGATGTTCTTCAGCATTGCCTCGGCGCTCTGCGGATCTTCGCTCGGCAGCGTAAAGGTCATGATGCCGCTATCCTTGCCACCCGGCACCACGTCCAGGTATTTACGCAGATCGTCCACCGCTTCTTGACGCGCGACTTTGACCACGGTAAAGCTGGCGCCCGGCGAAGCGTCCAGCGCCGAGACGGTCATGTTCCAACCGCCTTGCGCCACCGGCTGCCCGACCACGCCGCTGAACAGTTTGCTGCCGTCATAACTCAGCTCGTAATGCTGCCCATCGCGCACCGTCAGCGTCAGCGCTTCGCCCTCCATGTCCGCCGGCGTCGTCAGCGTGGCAATGCTCAGCACCGGCGGCTTTTCACCGCTCAAGCGGGCAAAGCCTTTGCCGAACACCGGAAAATAGTCCGGGCTGACGCGCACCGTCAGACCGAGGGTGTCCACCGTTTTTCCCAGCACGTAGCGCGACTTAGCCAGCGTCACCTCATCCTGTGTCGCCGAATTTTGCCCCATCATTGAACTGTCCAACGTTTCACGCAGCAGCGAATCGCCGGACAGCTGCTTCTCCACCTGCACCACCGCCGTAGCCTGGTACACCGGGGTGGCCAACAGGGCGTAGGCGACGCCCAACATGCCTGCCACGCCGGTCACGACGGCGATCCGCCAGCGGTTATCCCACAGCGGCCCAATCAGGCGTTCCCACTCCAGCTTTTCGTCTTGTTCGGCCACCATCACGGACAGCGCATTATTTTTCATCTTCTGTTCCTTATTCACCCTGCGGAGTTACCAGTTGCGCACGCGCAAGGTCGCCTCGCTGAGATCGTTAAAGCTGCTGATGGTCGGCACCAGCTGGCTGATCAAACGGTTCCAGCGCGCGACCGGCGCCGCAGTGACGTACACGACGTCGTAAGGTTGCAGCTGAAATTCAGCGCCCATCGCCAGCGCGCTGGCGTCGGAGAGATCGAACTGATACAGCGTCGCCAGTCGCTGCGGTGTTTTACCGCCGCTCGGCCGGATCACGAACACCCCGGTCGCATCCGCCACCGTCTGGCTGATCCCTTCGGAAGATCCGAGGGCCTCGGTCAGGGTCATGCCGCTGCGATCCATCTTCAGCGTCGCTTGCTTGCCCACCTCGCCCATCACGAACACTTTCAATTCGTCATTGCGCGGGATGTAGAGGATGTCGCCCGGCTGCAGCAGCGCGTTCTGGCTGATGTCGCCGCGCTGCATCAGCGCCTGCAGCGAGATAGCCCGCTCTTTGCCCTGATGAGTCAGCACCACGTTGCGCCAATCGGCGTTGTCCGTCAGGCCGCCGGCGGCGTTAATCGCATCCAGAATGGTCAACGGCACGTTGGTGATCGCCTGTTGGCCGGAGGTTTTCACTTCGCCGGTCACGTAAGCCTTCTGCGAACGGAAAGCGGCAATACTGACGTCTACCTGAGGGCTTTCCACATACTGCGCCAGACGGCCGGCGATCAGGCTGCGCACTTCGGTGACGGTCTTGCCCACCACCGCCACTCGCCCGATATAGGGATAAAAAATCGTGCCATCCGCATGCACCCAGTTGCCGGTGTCGCTGGCGCTGCGGTATTGCCCGGCCGGCGTGGTCAACTCGGGGTGATCCCAGACGGTGACGTTCAACACGTCGCCGACGCCGATGCGGTATTGATAGCTCTGCAATCGCTGATCCAGCGCCGGGTTCGGCCGGGCGACCGGTTCTACGCGCCGCATTTTCTGCAGCAGCATCGGCGACATGCGATAAACCTGTACCTGGTCATTCAAATCGAAATCGTCGTCCTGTTGCACGACGATGGCTTTTCCGCTGGTCGGTAAATGTGAACCGGGAACCACCGTACATCCACTCAACAGCGCGGAGGTGAAGGCCAATGGCATCAAAAGAGGCAAATGAAAATTCATGGAAGTACCGTGATAAACGGGCTGCTGCCGCAGCCCGTGAGGGGATTAACGGCCGACGGTCGGATTATCGCTGAACACCGTCGCCTGACGCGGTTCGCGCAACATGACGAAATAACCGCAAAAACAGAACAGAAACGCCACCAACATTTGGTTTTCCTGCAGCTGCAACACTTCACTGCAAATGCCAATGCAGGCCAACGTCACCGCCAGCATGGTGCTCATCGCCAGCGCCTGACGCGCATTGAGCCCACGACGCATCAGAATATGGTGCAAATGATCGCGGCCCGCTTTGAAGGGGCTTTGGCGACGCAACAGGCGACGCACCATCACAGTCACCATGTCCATCAGAGGAATGGCGATCAGCCACAGCGCGGTGACCGGACGCATTACCGCCTGTGGCCCCTGCGTCGCCAGCAACACCAGCCACAGCACGCTGAAGCCGATCACCATGCTGCCGGCGTCCCCCATAAAGATCTTGTTGCGCGCGCCGAACAGGCTCAGGTTGAACAACAGATAGGCCGCCAGCGCGACGATCAGGCCCAGGCACCACAGCGCCAGATCTTCCCTGCCGCCCAATCCGAACACGATAGCCAACGCGACGAAGGTCACGCAGGACAAGGCGCCCAGTTGCCCATCGATGCCATCCACCATGTTGTAGGCGTTGATCGCTCCCCATACCGCCAGCGGCGTGAGCAGCAACGCGCCATAACCGAGCATCACTTCCTGATGCCCCCAAACATAGCCCAATGAGGAAAGCTGCATCCCTGCCGCCAGCATCATCGCCAGCGCGATCCCTCCCTGCACCATGACGCGTGGCGCCACGGGCAGATCAAAGCGGTCATCCAGCACGCCCAACACCACCAGCGCCGTAATGCACAGCAGATAGACGGTGCTGTCAGGCAACCAGGCGGGTTGCCACAGCGTCATCAGCATCAGCGTCAGGTACACGGCGATACCGCCGACCAGCGGAATGTGTCCCAGATGTTGCTTACGCGCATTGGGCTTATCCACTAATCCCACCGTTAAGGCGGCCCGGCGGGCAATAAGGACCCACGCTACCGCCAGCACAAATATCACGCTCAGTTGATATAACATCGTTCCTCCAGCGAATAAGCACGCTACCGCCCTTGAGTTACAGCTCCCAATGCGCTATTAACAAAAACAAAATTGATCCTGCCAGGATATAAGTCAGCATGAATTAATCCTGAAAAATACAGATTTATCCGCTTGTCGGCGGAAATAAGTAAATAACGTCAGCGTGCGGTTAAGTTATCTATCAGAAAACTCATGTTTAATGGTTCTTTCGATTGCCGAATCAAGTTCAACCGGCGCCACGAAATTATTTTGCACATTACTTTTAAATTGCGTTCTGGCGCAGAATTTCTGCACTCTGACGCGACTGATTGGGAATTTTTTACGACTTATTTTACTCACGACATCCAATGCGGTCGCCCCGCATATTCCCACCACATAAGGAATGCGAATCGTCTTATTTTCTCTGCCCAGCGAGGAGGAAATAACGTCGACCAATTGATTCATCGTAAAGTCCGGTTTATCGACGTAGTTGCTGACCTGATAACTTGACTGCTGGTCCAACGCATGCTCCAGCCGCGCGGCAATATTTTCAACGTAAGCCATCGACTTCATATTATTGCCACTGCCAATCATCACGAATCGGCCGCTGGCGATCTGGCGGAACAGGTTATACACATTGCCGCGGTTGCCTTCACCGAATACCACCGTCGGGCGAATGATGGTCAATTTGTTGGCGCTATCCGCCTTGCGCCACGCTTCATAAACGTATTCCGCTTCGAGCTTGGATTTGCCGTAATGATTGAAAGGATCGAAACGCCCTCCTTCATCGGTTTCCTGCTCGACGAACCCATAAACGGCAACCGAGGAAGTGAAAATGACTTGGTGGATATTCAACGCGGAGGCGGTCATGCAGACATGCCGTGCACCTTCTACATTGACCTGATAATAGAGCGAAATGGGATCGACGTTGTCCTGATGTTCCGCCGCCAGATTAATGATGGCGTCGCAGCCCGCCAGCGGCTCTTGCAGGGTCTCGGGTTGCGTCACGTCGCCATACTGATAGAGCGCCGGAAAATGTGCGCTAGGTTGTTTATCAACGATGACCAACGTCAGATCATCGCGCACACTGAGACGTTTCGCCAGGCGTGTTCCGATAAAACCGGAACCCCCGATAATAGCTACTTTACGCTTATCCATAATTTGTCACTCAGCAGGTTCTCATTATTCCTGTCACCTCGATGGAAACAGGACGCTAATATGCGTTAGGTAATGAGTTCCAGACTGGACAAATCGAACCCGGCTTTCAAATAACAAATAATGAAATAAAATATTTCATCAAATGTAAAATTATCGCTAAAGATAAAACCTCATTTAGCACTAATTTTTAACATCGTAAGCAACTTGATATTGCAAGGTTTTATTCGGCAATATGAGATTAATCCGACCTTTACCCGGCGTAGAAGAGGTCTCATATTTTACCGGTAATTTAAGCTGCCCCTGCTTAGGGTCGACACATTCGATGGTCGCCTGCTCCATGCTCTCCCCCTGGTACAGGCAGAACAGGGTTTGTGGGCTGTTGGTATGGGGGTTATTCAACGTCAGCGTCAACACGACGCGCGTATTGTTCTGAATATCATTGATCACCGGCGGGCGAGTTTGGTTGCCGAGCACATATGAAAAATGTGAAATAACCAGCAAAGAAGCAAATGCCGTCAGGTATTTCACTACGCGACTGGCGGGCATGCTGAAAAATCGGCGCACCGTCGCCGACTTTTTATCACGAGTGGGTTCCTGGGAGGGTTCTACCGTTGCAACAGGCGCTGCAACAAGCGTCGTTTTACGCGGCTTATCTATTTTTTCATCGTGTGCCTCAGGGGACTCACTTTCACTTTCAGAAAGTTCCGCTTGAATATTAACACCAATATCCTCACCACTATTTAATATATCATCATCAGCGTAGTCTTCATCCTCGGATATAAATTGAAAAGCCGCTTGATTTTCCACCTTGTAACCCAGCCGAGGAATGGTTCTGATAAGCGTATGTTCCGAGTCGCTGATTTTTTGGCGAATAGATTTAATTGTTTGATTTATCGTTGAATCTGAGCAGTAAGTTCCTTTCCAGATATTTTCTATAATTTCCGTTCGGGTTACCAGTTCTGGTGATCTGGCGACAAGCAGCGAAAGAATTTGATACTCCTTCCAACGCAGACGAAATTTCTCCCCGGCAGGAGTCAGAACATCGAGATTCCTAATCTTTATTCTTCTATCAAGATTCACTTTTCATTTCCTTAGCGTGCCTGTCCTGCACACTTTGTATAGAAATATCAAAAAATGTTCAAGAAATTAAATGTAAACTCAACAGGTTGCATTCATCGGATATTGGCCTTTATAAAAATTTTCTGATTTCATTTTTTACATTAGGCCTTATTAAGGATGTTCCGTTTATCCAAATGACTCTTTTTCCCTGTTGGCAACATGGATTTCCTTCATGACTACCGTAAAGTTCAAATGATCACCTCATTGATTTAAAAAGAAAAAAATAACAACCCTGTTCAGTTGTTAACCGAATGAAATTGTGAAATTTCATTCTTCTCCGTGAGTTCATTGTGTTTTTCCACCTAATCGGATTGTCAGATAGACTACAAAAAGCCGGAAAAAACAGAATGAGAGTTATCTGATTTAACCCTGTCACACATTCCACACGGCGCGTGCAGCATCTAAGACAAAACCCTATTGCTGATTTTATAACAATCGCACTAATTATGCCTTACCCTCCCAGAAATTTCATTTAACCTGCGGGAAAGACATTAATCTTTTAATGTAAGAATACTCTCAACAAAACGAAAAAACCGTGCAAATAATATAATACGCTTGGGAGAAGACATTCCCATATTGAGAGATATAACTATAAAAAAAGAAAAAAACGGCAAGCGGAGATGAGAATTTTACCTAAAGGCAGAAAATTTCACTGAGAGAGCGAGGAGAGATGACTCGGAATGAGCGAAATATCCCTCCCCTGTCGGGAGGGATTGAGAAAATCGTTTGATACTCAGGCCTTTTTCTTGCGGCCATACACCGCCCAAGTGATGACCACACACAAGATATAGAACACCAGGAATACTTTCATTGCCCCCGCCGGGGAACCGGTCAGAGCCAGCGAAGTGCCGAATGCCTGGGGAATGAAGAAGCCGCCTGCGGCACCGATCGCCGAGATAAAACCCAATGCGGCGGCGGAGTCCGTCACCGCTTCACGCTGCGCGCTCTCGTCGCTGCCGCCGGCCGCTTTCACGCGATCGACAGTGATTTTACGGAAAATGACGGCGATCATTTGGAAAGTCGACCCGCTGCCCAGCCCCGCCGTGAGAAACAGCACCATAAAGATACCGTAGAAGGCGATGAACGAACCGCCCTCACCCGCCATCGGCAAGGTCAGGAACAACAGCGCGGCGAACACGGCCATCACTACAAAGTTGATCAACGTCACCCGCACGCCGCCGAAACGGTCAGACAGCGCGCCGCCGACTGGCCGTGCCAGCGCACCGAGGAATGGCCCAAAGAAGGCGTAATGCAGGATCACTACGTCCGGAAATTGCGTCTTCGACAGCATGGCGAAACCGGCGGAGAAACCGATGAAAGAACCAAAGGTCGCGAGGTACAGCAAACTCAGCATCCATAAATGCCCACGCTTGAGCACCGGCAGTTGCTGGCGCAGTGATGCCTTGGCCGCGGCCAGATCGTTCATGCCGAACCAGGCCGCCAGGGTGGCAACCAGCAGGAACGGTACCCAGATCCAGGCGGCGTTTTCCAGCCACAGCTGCCCCCCCTCTGCCTGATTTTGCGCCGTGCCGCCAAACAGGCCAAACAGGCTGAAAGAAATCGCCAGCGGCGCGACCAGTTGCATGACGCTGACGCCCAGATTTCCCAGACCGCCGTTGAGCCCCAACGCACCGCCCTGACGCGCTTTCGGGAAGAAGAAGCTGATATTGGCCATGCTGGAGGCAAAGTTCGCGCCGGCGAAACCGCACAGCAGGGAAATAATGACGAACACGCTGTACGGCGTGCTGCTGTCCTGCACCGCGAACCCCAGCCACAGGCACGGCACCAGCAGGAAGCAGGTGCTGATGGCGGTCCAGCGACGGCCACCAAACAGCGGGATCACGAAGGAATACGGCACGCGTAAAATAGCGCCCGAGACCGACGGCAGCGCGGTCAACAGGAACAGTTGGTCGGTGGTGAAGTTGAAACCGACCTTGTTCAGGTTGACCGCAACGGCGCTGAACAGCATCCAGACGCAGAAGGCCAGCAGCAGGCAGGGAATGGAAATCCACAGGTTGCGGGTGGCGATGCGATGGCCACGCTGCTGCCAAAAGGCGCTGTCTTCAGGACGCCAGTCCTGAATCAGCGCACCGGTTTTCTTTGATGAAGGCGTTGCAAGTTGCGACATAAAAACCTCAGACACGGGGGATCATTCCGCACACCCTAGGGGGCGGCCCCGGCGGCAAAGTTGATGTATATCAACCCGAATGCAAGTAGTTGGCGGCACAAATAGCGCCTTCATCCCCTTAGGGGTACACCTCGAATAAAAATTAAATCGCTTTTAATCAATGCATTAGAAAGCATCACTCCGTCATTTTTACCGCTTCACCGTCCTGCTGGAAACTAATGGGTACTTCATTCGAGGTATGGGGTTATGCTCAGGGATAATCAAAAATACGGCTGAATCGTTACTTATTTACCTCGTCGCCGCCTTCGCCCCTGAGCTTCAGCGGCGCCAAATGCCAGGAACCCGCGCTTATGAAACGCCTGTTGGCCCCGCTTTCGATCGTGAATCAGGTCGCCCTGCTGATGTTGCTGTCGGGCATTCTGGGCGTGGCCGGCATGGGGATTTCCGCCTGGATGTCGCAAAGCATTCAGGGCAACGCGCATGCCATCAACAAAGCCGGCTCGCTGCGTATGCAAAGCTACCGACTGCTGGCGCAGGTACCGCTGGATGAACGGCATGAAACGTTGATCCGCGAACTGGAGCGCGACGAAAACAGCCCCGATCTGCAGCGTTCGGTGGAGCAGGAAGGGTTGACCCAACCGTTCGACGCCTTGCGTGATTACTGGCAACAGACTCTGCAACCTCGCCTGCGCAGCGCGCAGCGCCCGGCCGATGCCGCCCCGCAGGTGGCGCACTTCGTGCAGCTGCTGGACAAGCTGGTCTCGGATATCGACAGGCAAACCGAGCGCCGCCTGCTGATGGTGACGCTGGTGCAGGCCGGCTTCATCGCGCTGACCCTGCTGCTGTTGATCGGCACCACCTGCTACCTGCGGCGCCGGTTGCTGCATCCGTGGCGGCAACTGGTGGAGATGGCCTTGGCGGTAGGCCGCGGCGATTTTAGCCGCCGCTATGCACAACGCGGCCACCAGGATGAAATGGCGTCGCTTGGCGGCGCATTGAACACCATGTCCGACGAGCTGTCGGCGACCTACAGTGGGCTGGAGCAGCGCGTGGCCGAGAAGACCGCCGACCTGCAGCAGAAAAATCAGGTGCTGAGCTTCCTCTACCGCGCCAGCCGCCAGCTGCACGCCAGCGAGCCGTTGTGCAGCCGCCTGACGCCGCTGCTCAACCAACTGCAAACCCTGACGCCGTTGCGCGCCATTCAGGTGCGGCTGTATGAAAACGACAGCCGGGAACCGCTGCTGCAGCTGAGCGGCAACCAACCGCTAAGGCCGGAGCATTGCCATAACCCGGTGTGCAGCGCCTGCCTGAACGACAGCCACCGCCAGCATCCCGACAATCCGTCGCTGAGCTGGAGCCTGAGCGACAAGCTCGGCGACTACGGCGTGATCGTGGCACAGCATGCGCCGCAGCAACCGCTGAACGATGAACATCGCCAACTGATCAATACCCTGGTGGAACAGCTGACCAGCGTGCTGGCCATCGAGCGTCAGGTCGACCACCAACAGCAGCTGATGCTGATGGAGGAGCGGGCGGCGATCGCCCGCGAGCTGCACGACTCCATCGCCCAATCGCTCTCCTGCCTGAAAATGCAGATCGCCTGTCTGCAGATGCAGGGAGAAACGCTCACTTCGGCCAGCCAGGCGCTGGTGCAACAGATGCGTGAAGAGCTGAACGGCGCCTATCGCCAGCTGCGCGAGTTGTTGACCACCTTCCGCCTGCAGCTGACCGAACCGGGCCTGCTGGCGGCGCTGCAATCGACGGTGGCGGAGTTCAATCCCAAGCTGGGCTGACCATCAGCCTCGATTACCAGCTGGGGCCACGCACGGTTCCGGCCTATCAGGCCATTCACCTGCTGCAGATCGCCCGCGAGGCGCTCAGCAACATCCTTAAGCATGCCGCCGCCAGTGAGGTGAGCATTCAGGTCATCAATAAACGGGGCGAAGTGACCCTAAGCGTCTGCGACAACGGACGCGGCCTGCCGGCCGAGACGTCTCGCCCCGACCATTACGGCTTGATCATCATGCGCGATCGCGCCAAGAGCCTGCACGGCCGCTGCGACATTTTACCGCGCAGCGGCGGCGGCACTGAGGTGCGGGTCAGCTTCACGCCAGATAACCACGCAATCGACTAACGGAGACACCATGACGACAGAAACCGCCGCCACCATCTTACTGATCGACGACCACCCGATGCTGCGCAACGGCGTAAAACAGCTGATTGGCATGGACGCTCGTCTGCAGGTCATTGCCGAAGCCAGCAACGGTGAACAAGGGGTCACGCTGGCGGAGCAGCACGATCCGGATCTGATCCTGCTCGACCTGAACATGCCCGGCATCAACGGGCTGGAAACGCTGGATCGTCTGCGCCAAACCGACCTGTCAGGGCGCATCGTGGTGTTCAGCGTGTCCAACCATGAAGATGACGTCGTCAGCGCGCTCAAACGCGGCGCCGACGGCTATCTGTTGAAAGACATGGAGCCGGAGGATCTGCTGAAGGCGCTGCATCAGGCGGCAGCCGGGCAGATGGTACTGAGCGAAGCGCTGACGCCGATCCTCGCCGCCAGCCTGCGGGAAAACCGCCCCAGCGCCGATCGTGATATTCAGCAACTAACGCCGCGGGAACGAGATATCCTGAAGCTGATCGCCCAAGGGCTGCCAAACAAGCTGATCGCCCGTCGCCTGACCATCACTGAAAGCACCGTCAAGGTACACGTCAAACACCTGCTGAAAAAGATGAAGCTAAAATCCCGCGTCGAGGCCGCCGTATGGGTGCTGCAGGGCAAAAACGGTTAATCGCCGCCGTACAGCGGCCCGGTTTGCGCCGGGATCGGCGGTGGCGTCAGGGTTTTGATCGGCGGCAGGCCCGCGTCATCGCCGGCGGTTGCCGTCAGCGGCGGCGCCACTTTCAGCTCTATCCAGTTGGACGTCACGCGCTGCTGTTTATCATCCTCCAGCGTGACCGATAGCCGGTAGCTGTTGGCGGCGTCCGGCGCGTCGTCCCACGGCGGCACGATCGCTGTCCAGCCCTGCGGATCGTTGGCGTTGTGCGGCGGCGTCAGGCTCAGCGCCTGCGTATCCCCCTGCCAACTGACGTGAGTGATGCCGTTCAGCGCCTTGATTTCCAGCACCAGCGGCACGGTTTCCCCCGCTTGCAGGCTCCACGGCGGCGTAGCCAGGAACACCTGCAGCGACTTGCGCTGACGGAACTCCAGCACCGGCACGTTCTTGCGTTCGATAGGATCGTAGCGGCTGCCGCGCAGCGACTTGGCCTGCGCCACATACTCCGGCGAAATCTGCTTCACCAGCGGTACCCCGAGCCGATAGCTCAGCGCCAGTTCGACCTGATCCTGGCTCTGCCCGCCCGCGCCAATCTTATGCAGTGCCTTCATCGTCACCAGCGGCACCGGAGTGTAATTGAGCCCCAGCTGCATCGCGCGCGGATCGTTTTGTTTTTTGCCGCTGCCGAACAGATCGACATTATCGCCCAGATACTGCTCATAACTGAGCGAACCGCCGATCTGGCGATAAAACGGCAGATAACCTTGCGTCGTGATGTCGTAACCGCGCGCCGGACGGCTGAAAAATACCCCATCGCCGGGCTGTTGCGACAACGCCGACAGCGGGTAGTAATAGTTGGTGGAGAAACGCAGATAATCCCCCCAGGCTTCCGCACCGACGCTGCCTCTATTGCGCTGCCGAGCAAAATCGCTGTCGAGCGCCGTGTTGTACCCCAGCAGCCAGTCGCCGGCGATCCAGCGTTGCCCCAGCGCGAAATTGCCAAGCGCCCCGGCGCTTTGCTGCAGCCAGCCGATCTGGCTGTAGGTCAACAATCCATCGACGTCGTACAGCGGGCTGAATAACTGCCCGTTGCTGCCGGTAAAGTCCCCCTCGCCGCTCATCTTCAGCGATAGCCTGGCGGTACCCAACGGCGACAACAGCTCCTGCGCCTGTTGCTGCAGCGCACCGGTCGCCTGGCCCAGCAAATAATCTTCGGCGCGGCTGCGCATCTGTTGACGTGAAACGTTGTTCAACTCTTTTTCGCCGAGTTGCTTGGCCATCTCGGCCCACTGCTTCTCGCGCGCGGCATCGTCGGGCGCACCGCCCAACTCCGGCAAATTCGCGGCCGGGTCCGCGGCGGCCTGTTCAGAAGAGATGACGCTGTCCGGCGCCGGCGGGGATTCGGCGCACGCGGCCGCTGCGCCGGCCAGCCACACCAGTGGCCCGGCCAGCCACGCCGTCTGGCGTCGGCGCCAGAATCGTTTTTTGGTCTTGATAAGTATTGCCTGAATCACGTCTTTCATGACACCGTTGGCCTCCCTCCCTCCTGGAGCATGCCAACCCACTGCTTTGCTGCCGCCTTTCCCACGGCAGATCTGAAAAACATTACGTCCCGGCCTGGCGGGGACGCCTCTCTCTTAAAGCCTAACGACTTGACGAGCAGAAACAATAGGATAAACCCCAATCGCTCTTCAGTGACAGCGTCACTTGCACCATTTACCGATCCATTCCCGCCGCCAAATGAATTCACCGCATTTTAGCGTCGATTTTGCCGATAAAAAGCACAGCACACCACTGCTGAGCGCCACCGCGCAAGGCATTGTATCACTCTGCAATACGTAAAGTGGCGATGCGTACGACTGCGCATTCCTCACAATCCACCGCATTTCACCCCGATGAAATATGCATTTTGCCGTTATTTTAAACATCTGTTTCACGACTGGCGGAGCCTTGATGTTTATTTCCTCACTGTGGCACGCGCTGTTTTTCACCGCGCTGCTGTCGGCGGGTCTGGTCGCCTTCGCGCTCATCACCCGCTTGGAGCGAACGGCGGCCGTGCGCGCCAGCCCGCCGAGATTGCGCCGCCGCAGCCTGCTGCTAACGGCCCTGGGTTTGGCGTTGACGGCGTTGCCCTTCGACCTGCCGGCAGCACACCGGCTGTGGTTACCGCCGGCCGCGGCACTGCTGATCGCCCTGGCCTGGCTAGACGGACGTCACCGGTGGCTGCCGGACCGGCTAACCCAGCCGCTGCTGTGGGGTGGGCTGCTGTGCAATCTTGACGCTCGCTGGGCAACGCTTGACGACGCGGTTCTCGGCGCCGTGGCCGGTTACGGGGCATTGTGGCTGCTCAACGCGCTTTATCGGCAGGTGCGGCGGCGTAACGGCATCGGACAGGGCGATTTCAAACTGTTGGCCGCGCTGGGCGCCTGGCTCGGTTGGACAATATTGCCGCTGCTGGTCTGCCTGGCGGCAATGTTCGGATTAGGCATGGCATTGGCGCGCGGCCGACGCAACCGTCGCGCCTGGCGAACGCCGCAGCCTTTCGGCATCGCCTTGGCGGCCGCCGGCTGGTTGCTGCTCTTGATGGACGCCGGCCAGAACGCGCCGGCGTTATTCGGTTAATTCTTCAGTGTCTCGATCAGCCGATTGAGCAATCCGGCCACTTCCGCCGTGCTGGCCGTTGTCGGATTGGCCAGTGGTTGGATCACCGCGAGTCTGGTCGTGGATAACACCTCATCGCTGCGGATTTCCAACGCATCGGAGGGCGGCGTGCTCAACGAAACGCCGTCCGGCCGCCAGTAGCTGCCGCGTGTAGCCTGCACCTGATAACTGCCAAAGCCGAAATCTTTCTCGACACGGTAATATATTTCACAGCTCAACGGCCCAGTGCGACGCAACATAAAGGCGCCTTTCGCGCTATAGCTGCCTTTATTGACGACAAAGGCGGTCGCCTGCGAGGTCAGATCGAACGTGATATATAAATCGCACGCCAGCACCTTGGTGCTTACGCCCTGTTGAAGAGTAATGCGCGTTGTAGGTTGCCGATCCGGCGCAGTCAGGGTGCCTAAAAAAGTCCACGATGGCTGTTTCGATATATTGCGCGGCAAATGATTGCTGGAGGCGGAAGGGGCAATACCCCGCTCGCCCAGACTGTACATCGCTTCAACCCCGCTTAAAAACGACGTCACATCGACGGTGCTTTTGCCGGCCACCGGGACGCCGCCGTTGTATACGTTACTGAAGGTTACCTCGGTATTGTTGCTGCAGGCAGCGATCGCCACCGGGAAAGGCGTCTTAGAACCGCTGTAAAGAGTCAACTGACCGATATCCCAACGAGATTCGTTGATAAACCGGCACAGCACGCCCCCGCTCTCCACATTCTGCGCGTCCTGGATATTGATATTGCCTATCGTGCCTTGAGCAAAGTTGGTGGACAGCACGCTGACATTGGCGGCGCGCCGCGTGTTGCGGTTCTCGCAACCCAACGAATTGATCGTGCCGTTAAAATCTTTGAAAGAGTAGATATCGCCGATGCAGTCATCCGCAGCCAACGAGCCGATAGTAGAGTAAAACCCTGAAATTCTGAACGCCGTACCCTTGGCGCGAGCGGCGTAGAGGCCGTCTATAAAATTGGTGGTGCCAGACTTGTCCATCCACAGCACCCCATCGCCCGGGCGATTGGCGTTTGCCTCCATCTGCACGTTCACCAACCAGTTGATGAACATGTCGCCCGAGACAAACAGCGAATAACCGCCGACCTTGGTGTAAATGTCGCGAATATCAAACTTCGTCATATTGCGGTCGCTGAACCACACGCCGTGGGTGTCGTCTACGCCGGTATCATCCCGCAACGTCAAGCCGTGCAGCGTCAGATTGGCGAAGCCTTTCACCACGATCACCGCTTTCTTCGTTTCGCCCTGTTCGTTGGTGTAACTGCTGTCTACCGTCTTGACAATTTTGGTCGCCCGCCCCAATCCGACCACCCGTAAACCGATGCCGCCGTAGATGTCCGTTGTCGTCTGAATGAGTACGTGTCCGGCGACCGTATACACCCGCTTCCCCAGGGACAACGTACCGCCGGCTTGCAGCGCCGCCGCCGCCGCTTTGTTGATCGCCGGCCCCCAGTTGCTTCCGTCGCTGTCCTGATAAAACTGTTCCGGCGTAACCACCTCACCGGTGGCAAGCAAGGTTGCTGCGCGCGCTGCTGAAGCCTTTTCGTTATTGTCCATAATCTCTCCTGACGTGATGTGTCCGCATCATTGCGGACGACCGCGGTGAAAGGCGTAAACAACGCCGCCTTTCGAAGCCAATCTATCACCGTCATATGAGCACGCTATGAAATTTCATTTTATTTCACCCTGACACAACATTTCACGATTCGTGGTGGCAACAGCAAGCGATTTCACGCGCTGTCGGCCTATGGCGCGACAGAAAGCTCGGCCAGGCGCACGGCGTTGCCGTCACTTACTGACCCGATCCAGATACAACATGCTGTTGGCGATATCCAGCCGGGCACCTTCGACATTGTCCCGCAATGCCACCAGCGTTTGCCCCTGCAGCGCCACCACATAGGGCGAACTGGCCTGTAATTCCCGTTGCAACGTGACGTAGCGTGCGCTGCGCGCGGCGCTATTCCCTTCCGCAGCCGCGGCACGCGTTTCCGCGCTGATGGCGGGAATGCCCCACTGGGTGCGCCAGGCCAAGGTTTTCGGCCCGCCTGACACGTTGTAAGCAAAGGCACTGGCGTTGGTGTTCGGATCCAGGTAGTCGGCGCCCCAGTAGGTGAAGATCGCCTGAAAATCGCGGCCGCGCATCTTGCCCCACAGATCGCTTTCCACCACCGGATGGATATCCAACCGCAGTCCGGCCTGCGCAAAACTGGCCTGCAGCGCCTGCGCGATGTCGGTATACGGCGGTTGGTTGATGACGATAAGATCGATGCGCGTACCTTCAGCGATGCCGGCATCGCGCAGGATCTGTTTGGCTTTGTCTACGTCGAGCTTAAATGGCCGATCGTCGAGCGCGCCGTCCAATCCCTGCGGCAAGAAGGCCTGATGCACGCGATATTGCCCTTTCAGCAGCTGCTCGGCGATGCTCTGATAATCCACCAGCCAGCGCGCGGCCTGCCACAACGCCGGATTGCCCAGCGCCGGATTGTCTTTGCTGCCGGTGTTGAAACCGAGGTAATAGATCCGGGGCGCATCGGCCTGTTCGATGCGCACGCCCGGCGCGTTGCGCAGCGAGTCGAACTGGTCGGCGCCCAGATCGTAGGCCACGTCGGCATCCCCCTTCAGCAACAGCAAACGGCGGGTGCCGGCGTCGCTGACGTTCTTGAATAGCACCGTTTTCAACCTTGCCGGCGACGGCGCGTAATCGTTGCGGCCAAACAGCAGCGCCTCATGCGGCACATAGTTATTTACCCGATACGGGCCGCCGCCGGCGGAATGGCTGCGCAGCCAGGCGTTACCGTAGTCCCCCTGCTGCGCGTGCTCGTTCAGCAGCTTCTCATCCACGATCGAAGCCACGTTCGCCGTCAGCAGCCGCAGCGCCAGCTCGCTGCCGATGTTGGCGGGCCAAGTGAGTTGCACCTGGTTATCCCCCACCTTCTTCAGCTGCTGCTCAACGTTATCCGGCGTCCAGCCAAACTCACCGAGAATAAACGACGGCGCCTTGTTCAGCTTTACCGCACGCACCAGCGAGAAAATCACGTCTTCAGGCCGCAGCGGATTGCCGGAAGCAAAACGTTGCTGCGGTTTCAGGGTAAAGGTCAGGCTGTGGCCATCGGCGCCCGCCTGCCAACTGCCTGCGGCGTCCGGCGCCAGCTTTTGCGGCGCGGCGCGATCCGGCGCCACCAGGCGCTGATAGAGGTTGACCAGATTGGCCGAGCTGACGGTTTCAAAGCTCTCCGCCGGATCGAGGCTGATAATGCCCTCCAGCGAACTGACCACCACCAAGGTATCCTGCGGGGTGGCGGCCTGCGCACCGAAAGCGGCCGCCAGCGCGCCATACAACAAGGTTGGGATTAACCGTTTCATCGATACACTCTCCACAATCACGCGGTTGCGCTGTTTGACGAGTGTAGAGGGTAAGAATTAGCAGAAGAACGACGATAAATTGCTTTATTTATTACCAAGATGGATATGCCCGCCACGTTGGCGGGCATAGGGTCAAACGATGATGCGGCCGTGCGCCATTGCCACCGAACGATCGCACATGTGGTCAATCACGTCCGCATCGTGGCTGACCAGCACCATAGTCAGATCGCCCGCCTGTTTCAGCTCGTTAAGCAGGTTAAGGATTTCCGCCTGCACTGACATGTCCAGCGCCGAGGTCGGCTCATCCAGCAGCAACAGCTTCGGCCGCAGCAGCAATGCGCGCACGATCGCCACGCGCTGCCGCTGCCCGCCCGACAGCTGATGCGGATAGCGATCCAGCAGGCGCGGATCCAACCCCACCTGGCGAAAGCCCGCGCCGATTTTGCGTTCGATGTCGCTTTCCTGCAGCAGTTTTAGCGGTTCCGACAGCGTACGCAACAGCCGGTGTTTAGGGTGTAGCGAAGCATAGGGATCTTGAAACACCATCTGCACCTCGCGCCGCAGTTCGCCGGTAAATGCCTGCCCCGGTTGTAGCTGCCGCCCGAGCAGTTCAAAACCGCCGCGCCAGCTGTCGTTCAGCCCGGCCAGCACCCACAGCAACGAGGACTTGCCGCAGCCGGAAGGCCCCACCAGGCCGAAACACTCGCCCGGTTCGATGCGCAGGTTAACGTCGTGCACCACGGTGCGCTGTTCATAGCCCTGACGGTGACTGACGCTGAGGTTCTCCAGTGCAATTACGCTCATTTCAACGTCTCCAACAGCGCGCGGTCCAGTACCGGCAGCGGTTTGCCGCGCGTCTCGCGGCTCGGCCGACACGCCCACAGCGTGCGAGTATAAGGGTGCGTGGCCTGCGCCAGCTCTGCTGCCGGCAGTTGATCCAACAGCTCGCCTTTGTACATCACCAGCACCCGCTCGCAGTGGTGCGCCACCTGCTGCAAATCGTGGCTGATCAGGATCAGCCCCATGTTGCGTTGCGCCACCAGATTGTCTATCAGTTGCAGCACCTGATCGCGCATCTGGTGATCCAGCGCCGACGTGGGTTCATCGGCAATCAACAGCTGCGGATCGTTGATCAACGCAATGGCCAGCATCACCCGCTGCCCCATCCCGCCGGAGAGCTGATGCGGATAACGGCCGCACAGCGCCGCCGGATCGGGCAAACCCACCGCCGCCAACATATCCAGCACTTTTTCACGCCGCTCGGCGCGGCTTAGCTTGGCATGCAGCACCAGCGGTTCCTCCACCTGACGGCCGATCGGCTGATTGGGATTCAGCGCATGTTTGGGATCTTGCATCACCATCGCCACCCGGTCGCCGCGCAGGCGGCTCCACTGGCGTTCGCTCAGGCGCGTCAAGTCTTCATCGCCCAACGTCAGGCGCTGCGCCTGCAGCTGCAACGGCGGCGGCAATAGCCCCATCAGCGCACGCGCGGTCAACGATTTGCCGGAGCCGGACTCACCGACCAGCGCCAGTCGCTCCCGCCCCATGCTGAACGAAATATTCTTCACCAGCGCCACCGGCTGCGGCCCCGGCACGCCGATCGCCAAACGTTCAACGGTCAATAAGGTGTTATCAGTGCCCATGACGAGGATCCATTTTGTCGCGCAGGCCATCGCCCAGCAGGTTAAACGCCAGGCTGGCGAACAGGATCGCCCCGCCCGGTGCGGCGGCGACCCACCATTGGTCGAAAATCACTTTACTGCCTTCGGCCACCATCGATCCCCATTCGGCGGTCGGCGGCGCGACGCCCATGCCGAGGAACCCCAGACCGGCGGCGGACAAGATGATGCCGCCCAGACTCAACGCCGCGCGCACCACCGCGCTCGGCAGACATAAAGGCAAAATGTGGCCGACCATCAGCCGCAGCCCGTTGATGCCCTGCATGCGCGCTGCCGCCAGGTAGTCGCTGCGGCGCAGCGCCAGGGTTTCGGCCCGCGCTTGGCGGGCAAAGGCCGGCCAGCTGGTCAATGCCAACGCCAGCGCGCCGTTCATCAGCCCCGGCCCCATGACCGCCACGAACGCCAGCGCGATCACCAGGCTCGGCAACGACAGGAAAATGTCGGTCAGACGCATCAAAATACGCTCTACCCAGCCGCCGAGATAACCGGCGCAAATGCCGACCAGCAGACCAATGGGAATGGTCAACACCAGAATCAACGACACCAGGATCAACGTCGGCCGTGCGCCGTAAATCACGCGGGAGAGCAAGTCGCGGCCGAAGCCGTCGGTGCCCAGCCAATGTGCGGCGGAAGGCGGCAGTAACCGCAGCTCGATATGCTGCAGATTGGGATCGAAAGGCGCCAGCCACGGAGCCAGCAGCGCGGTGACGATCAGGATCGCCACCAGCGCCGCGCCCAGCGTCAGCGTGGTCAGGCGCCGACCGCGGCGGTAACCGACGGCCGGCTCGCTTTGCGGTTCGTGTTCAGAGAGATATTGGCTCATCGGGTTCGCGGATCCACTAAATAGGTCAAGGCGTCAGCCAGCGCATTCAACAGCACGAAACAGGTGCCGATCAGCAGCGTGGCGCCGAGGATCGCCGGCGTGTCGGCGGCAAACAGCGCCGAGGTCAGGTAACGCCCGACGCCGGGCCAGGCGAACACCGTTTCGGTCAATACCGCGCCCTCGAGCAGGCTGGCGTAGGAGAGAGACAGTACGGTGATCAGCGTGCCCAGCACGTTGGGGAACACATGGCGCAGCAGAATGCGCAGGCGGCCGGCGCCCTTGGAGCGCGCCAGCGTCACGTATTCCTTGTTGCATTCTTCCAGCATCGCCGCGCGCAGCAGCCGGGTGATACCCGCCATCGACAGCAGCGCCAGCGCCACCACCGGCAGCCACAGGTGGCTGATGGCGTTGTAGAACATTTCGCGATCGCCGGACAGCCAGCTGTCAATCAACACGAAACCCGTACGCGGCTCCATGCTGTACAAGTAAATGTCATCCAGCCGCCCCGGCCCCGCCGACCAGTGCAGCGTGGCGTAGAACAGCAGTAGCCCGAGCAGGCTCAACCAGAAAATCGGCACCGAATAACCGATCAGCGACAGCAAGCGCGCCGCGTTATCCAGCCAACTGCCCGGTTTGAGCACCGCCAGAAACGCCAGCGTAATGCCGCCGAGAGCGCCGAGGATAATGGCGCAGGTGGCCAGTTCCACCGTCGCCGGGAAGGTACGCAGCAGATCGCTCAACACCGGCTGGGCGGTGATGCGCGAAATGCCCAGATCGCCATGCGCCAGGTGCACCAGATAGCGCCAAAATTGCACCGGCAGAGGCTGATCCAGCCCCAGCTCGTGCCGCACCTGCGCATAGGTGGCTTCGCTGGCGTGATCGCCCGCCACCTGCAGCGCCGGATCGATCGGCGCCAGGTGCGACAGCATGAAGGTGAACAGCAGCAGACCGAGCAGCGTTAACGCCAGCGACAGCGCGCCGCCGAGCAGCCGCCCGCCCCTGCGCCAATACCGCCGGGCCGCCCCGGCGCTGGCGGACAGGTCAGCAGCCATTACTTGCTGACCTTGCTGTAGAACACCATGTCAGGGTTGATGCCCTGCACATAGCCCTTAAGGTTGTCACGCACTGCGATCAGGCTGCGCGCCTGCAGGCCGATGACAAACGGCGAGCTTTGCTGCACCTCTTTCTGCAGTTGCTGGTAGTCGGCCACCCGTTTGGCGGTGTCGTTTTCTGCAGTGGCGGCCAGCGTCAACTTGCTCAGCGCCGGGATCTGCCAGTTGGCTCGCCAGGCCAGCGTCTTGCTGCCGTCCTCCGGGTTGTAGGCAAAGGCGGCCGCGTTGGTGTTAGGATCGAAGTAATCCGGTCCCCAGGAAGTCAGCGTCGCATCGTAGTTAAGCGTTTTCACCTTGGTGGAGACCTGTGAGCTGATGCCCGGTACCAGTTCGACCTTCACGCCGCCCTGAGCAAAACTGGCCTGCAGCGCCTGAGCGATATCCAGGTACGGCGGCTGGTTGTTGACGTCCAGACGGAAACTGACGTTGCTCAGCCCCGCTTTGGCCAGTATTTCTTTGGCTTTCTGTGGATTGAAGCTGTACGGCTGATCCTTGAGCGCGCCCAGATAACCGTCCGGCAGGAATGCCTGATGGCTCTGGAACTGCCCTTTCAGCAGATCGTCGGCGATGCCTTGGTAATCGAACAGCCAGCGCGCCGCCTCCCAAAACGCCGGGTTGCCGAGCGCCGGCGACGCCTTGGCGTTGAACTGCAGGTAATAAAGCGAGGCGTAAGGAATGGCCAACGGTTTGACGCCCGGCTTGCCCTTCAGGGCCGCCATCTGGTCCGCCCCCAGGTTGCGGGCGATATCGGCATCGCCCTGCTCAATCAGCAAACGGCGCGCGGCCGGATCGGGCACGTTTTTGATCAGGATGGTTTTCAACGTCGGCGCCCCTTCCGGCGACCCGGGGTTCGCGTCCAGCACCACCACTTCGTGCGGCACATAGGTGCGAATTTTGTAAGGGCCGCTGCCGGCGGAATGGCTGTTCAACCATTGGTGCCCCAGATCGTCGCCCTGCTGGTGCGCCAGCGCCTCTTTGGCGTCGACAATCGAGGATACCGGCGCCGACAGCAGGCTGAGCACGAAGGCCGGGCTGACGTTTTCATCCCAGCTGATTTTTACCGTATGGTCATCCACCTTGGTCAGGTGTTGATCCACGTTCTTCGCGTTCCAGCCCAGCTGCGTCAGGATAAACGACGGCTCCAGATTCAATTTCACCACCCGTGAAAGCGAAAAGATCACGTCCTCCGGCCGCAGCGGGTTACCGCTGGCGAATTTAGCGTCCGGGCGCAGGCTGAAAGTCAGGCTGCGGTTATCGGCGCCGGCCTGCCAACTGCTGGCCAGAGTCGGCTTGAGATCGATGGGGTTGTGCGGATCGGACTGGATCAAACGTTGATACAGGCTGTTGAACGACTGCACCGTGGTTAACTCAAATCCCTGGGCCGGGTCAAAGCTGACCACGTCATCGATAGACTGTGCGATCACCAACGTGTTGGCCGGCGTCGCCGCCTGTGCGTTAACGCTGGCCGCCACGGCCAAAAACAGCAAAGAAGGAACGAGCGCTTTCATCTGAAACTCTCCAAGCGGATGGAATTTATAATAATTTTTCGAGTGTATGCGAGCGCGATCGGCAGCTGAAGGTACTTAAATCACTATAGATATTCTTTTTATGTATATAGATGGGGTTTTGATTATTAGGCGGGCAATGCAGAATGCGCGGCAGGAATAGCCTGCCGCTTATCGGTTAAATCTGGTAATCAATCACCGCGTCCAGCTGCGACGAGAAGACCTTGTCTTTGATTTCGGTCAGCGACAGCGTCGGGTTGCACAGCTGGATAAAGCGCCAGGCATAGTTGCGCTGCAGCTGGCTGCGTTTCAGGCCCAGCCATACCGTATTGGGTTCAAACAAATGCTCGGCGTTGAGGCTGACCAACCCGCGATCGCGCTCTTTTTCATACGACATGTCCGCCAGCACGCCCACGCCCAATCCCAGTTCAACATAGGTTTTAATCACGTCGGAGTCTTGCGCGCTGAGCGCGATGTCCGGGGTCAGGCCCGCCGATTTGAACGCCGCATCCAGCTTCGCCCGCCCGGTAATGCCCTGCCGGTAAGTGATCAGCGGCAAAGTGCTGAGCATTTCCAGCGTCACCTGCGGCTGACGCGTCAACTCGTGCCCTTCCGGCACCAGAATGGTGTGATGCCAGCGGTAGTATGGGAACGCCGCCAGCGATTCGTCGCTCATCAGCCGTTCGCTGGCAATGCCGATATCGGCTTCTCCGGCGGCCAACATCGAGACGATCTCTTCAGGGCTGCCCTGATTGAGCACCACCCGCACCCGCGGATAAAGCGCGCGAAACTCTTTGATCACCCCCGGCAGACTGTAGCGTGCCTGGGTGTGCGTTGTCGCGATATGCAGTTGCCCTGAGTCGTTGCTGCTGAAGACGTCCGCCAGGCGACGGATGTTATTGGCGTCGTTGAGAATGCGCTCCGCCACCACCAGCAGCTCTTTGCCGGGCTCGGTCATGCCCAGCAGCCGTTTGCCGCGGCGAATGAATATTTCGATGCCCAGCTCTTCTTCCAGTTCGCGAATATGCCGACTGACGCCGGACTGCGAGGTAAATAACGTATTGGCGACCTCGGTCAGGTTGTAGTTGCAGCGCGCCGATTCGCGAATAATTTTTAATTGTTGAAAGTTCATCCCGTCTCCCTGTTTCTTGCGATAACCTCTGTCATATTGATACGGAGTCACGCGGGGCTGAACAAATAAGAAATAGCCTTTAGTTATGCAATTTAATACTAAGTGAATTATTTATCGTTACTTTCGGGGGGTAAAGACAGGAGTAGATGATGAATGGCTTTAAAAATAATGAGATAGATAACCACAACAAAAACATGCCTTCAATAACTGTGCAAATTAAAGTTATTAAATATAGGCATTAGATATAAAAAAGGGCCCAGCATGCTGAGCCCCTCACCGTTCGCATTCCCGCAGCAGCCTCAGGCGGTGGCCTCGCTGCCGATGCCGCCGGTGCGGTTCTGCTGCAGCCATTGCTGTACGCAGCGCACCAGATCGCCGATGCAATCATCCTGCATGCCGTGGTACTTCAACTCGTTATCCAGCGCAAACAGATATTGCGCGTTGGTGCCCAGCGGGCCGCTGGCGCTGGCGATCAATGGCGCGATCACCTGGTAGCTGGTGTCTTCTTCAAACAGCGGATGCTGCGGGTTCATCACGAATACCAACGCAGTAACCTTCTCGCCGCCATCCAACTCCAGCTCGCACCAGGTCGGCACGTAGCAATCGGTCACCATTTCGCGCTTCCAAAGCAGCTCCAATTCTTCACGCAGCTTGCTTTCCGGCAAGCGAAAGGCCAGGCCCGTAGTGTGGCCGCCGGCTTTCAACGCCAGCATGCGCCCCGGCTGATGCAGCGTGCCACGCCCGGCAGTCAAGCGCATACAGAACGCCCGGTGCCAGCCCTGCAGCTTGGCCGGCCGCACTTCTTCCGATTCGAAAACCGGGTTCCACATCAGCGAACCGTAACCGAATATCCATACGGGGCTGTGACCCGGCCGGCGCGATAAGGTGCAATCCAACGAGGCTGCACGCTGTTCAGGCGTCAGCAACAACGACTCCTCAATAGCGCCGAATGCAGTTTTGCAATCCGCTTTTTGCAGAAAATCTCGCGTTAACACTGATATTACCTCCCGGGAATACGATTTCTCGCCTTCCCTCGCCACTGCTGAACCTTTGATGTTTTATTTTCGGCTGCGGATTTTTATTAATTCAATCACCGCGCCTTATAAGAATGACCTTATTCTTTTCCTGACGTGCAATCAAGTTACAAAGCGGCGTTAAAGTGAAAAAGTATTTGTACTGAGCAGCAATAATATTAATTGCCGGGCTCCACATAATGTCTGCGCGATTTTTACTGCGTGATAATTCGTTACTTTTTATGCCAACGTTCGTCATCGCCCTTACGATAGCTTTGCTTGACCGCCGCCCAAGCCACCTTATGCGCCGTCTCTTCACGGCTGTCGTCACCGCGCCGGTCATCGGGATCGCGGTATTGTTGCCAGGCGCTGTTGAACGCTTCTTTATAGATCGCCTGCGCATGTTCCGGCAGCACATGCTTCACATTGTCCGGCAAGTCGTTCGTGCTGTGGTAGGGCATATGGCCTCCCCTTTCAGGATGAGTGAACCTTAAGCCTAGCCCACATGCGGTTTCGTCTCAATTAGCAAACAATTCTCATTATCAAACGACATGTTATACTCACCGCCAAACGAACTATAAGGAGATCCCCGTGACTACCGAAGCCCCTCGCTCACGCGCCCCCTACCTGATCGCCGTCAGCCGCGTACAGGACATTACGCCGCACCTGCGCCGCATTACCTTTACCGCCCCCGATCTGCGTTACTACCCGGCCAATGCCGCCGCTGCACACATCAAAGTCTTTTTGCCGCTCGCCGGCCAGACGCAGCCGGACCTGCCGACGCTGACCGAAAACGGCCCGCGTTGGGCCGCAGATGCCGTACGCCCGATCGTGCGCACCTATTCCATCCGCGCCGTGCGCCCGGAACTGGCGGAAGTGGACATCGAGTTCGCCATTCATGACCATCAGGGCCCGGCGGTCGACTTTGCGCGCCAGGCGAAAGCCGGCGATAAAATCGGCATCAGCAACCCGGGCGGCCCCAAACCGATGCTGCCGGCCGCCGATTTCTACTCCCTGGCGGGCGATCCCTCCTCACTGCCTGCGCTGGCCGCGCTGTTGGAAAACCTGCCGCCGCACAGCGCCGGACGCGCTTTCGTCCGCGTCGACAGCAACGCTGACGTCATTGACCTGAAAAAGCCTGCCGGCGTTGAGGTGAATTGGGTTGTCGGCGGCACAGAGAAAACCGACGAATTGGTCGCTCGGTTCCGCGCGCAGTCCGTGCCGCAGAGCGATACCCACTTCTGGCTCGCCGGTGAAGATCGCCTGGTGGTAGAGCTGCGCCGCTACCTACGCCGTGAACGTCAATGCGATCGTAATCGTCTTTATGCTGTGCCTTACTGGCGTGAGGGGCTAAATGAAGAGGGTTACCACAATAAACGGCATGAAATCATGGATAACATTGACGACTGATCGTCTCATTTTCCTTGATTAACCGAGTACTAAACAAGTAAACATGACTTTTCTCAAATCTAACGTTAAAACTTGACGTTATTGCGTAAAAGTAAGTAAATAAAACCGCACCCCGTGCGGTTTTTTTGCTACCCTGATCACATAAAGCAAGCAATTGCTTTCTCAGATAAAAACAACATCACACCGGCGCCGTGGGTGTATCCTAATATAAAATACCTACTGGAAACGCAGAGTTGCCGTATCACGGCAACCGGCGCTGACGGGCTACGCTGTTTGAGAAGGAGTGCCACCCTCATGAAGTCGCAACACGATCCTGGCCGATCCACCAAATCTCGCCACACCGAATACTCTCTGATCTTCCCTATCGCCGCGTTGGTAGTGCTAAATCTATGGGGTAGCACCGATAACTTTCCGCTAATCGTCGGCATCAATATTCTCGCGCTGGTGGGGATCCTCAGCAGCGCCTTCAGCGTGGTGCGCCACGCCGACGTGCTGGCCCACCGATTGGGCGAACCCTATGGCTCGCTGATCCTCAGTTTGTCGGTGGTGATCCTCGAGGTCAGCCTGATTTCCGCGCTGATGGCCACCGGCGACGCCGCACCGGCGCTGATGCGCGACACGCTGTATTCCATCATTATGATCGTTTCCGCCGGCCTGGTCGGTTTCGCGCTGCTGCTCGGCGGGCGCAAGTTCGCCACCCAGTACGTCAACCTCGGCGGCATCAAACAGTATCTGATGGCGATTTTCCCGTTGGCGGTGATCGTGCTGGTGTTCCCGAGCGCGCTGCCTGGCGGCAACTTCAGCACCGGGCAAGCGCTGCTGGTGGCGTTGATCTCCGCCGCCATGTATGGCGTGTTCCTGGTGATCCAGACCAAAACCCATCAGAGCCTGTTCGTGTACGAGCATGAAGACGACGATGGCGATCCGCATCACGGCAAGCCCTCTTCGCACAGCAGCGCCTGGCACGCCGCCTGGCTCATCGTGCACCTGATCGCGGTTATCGCCGTCACCAAGTTCAACGCCAATCCGCTGGAAGGCCTGCTGACCAAGATGAATGCACCGGCGCAGTTCACCGGTTTCCTGGTGGCGCTGTTGATCCTGTCGCCGGAAGGTCTGGGCGCGCTGCGCGCCGTGTTGAACAATCAGGTGCAACGCGCCATGAACCTGTTCTTCGGTTCGGTGCTGGCGACCATCTCCCTGACCGTGCCGGCGGTGACCATCATCGCCACCCTGACCGGGCAGACGCTGATCTTCGGCCTGCAAACGCCGCATATCGTGGTGATGCTGACGGTGCTGCTGCTGTGCCAGCTGTCGTTCTCGACCGGACGCACCAACGTGCTGAACGGCACCGCCCACCTGGCGCTGTTCGCCGCCTACATGATGACTATCTTCGCCTGATCAAAAAGGGGCGCACTCTGTGCGCCCCTGCCTTCGTTATACCGAGAAGAATATCGCCGCGGCGATCCCCCCGAACAAAATCCACTTGATGATGTAATAACCGGTGCGGTTCCAGGCCTTCAAGCGTTTCCCCACCCGGCGTATCGCATAGATGTATTTGAACATCTTGTTGACGCCGCCGGTGCGATCGCCCTCTTCGTTCGGCGCGGTGGCGGCGCTCATCAGATTGCGCCCCAGCCAGTGGTTCACCGCCTGTGCCCAGCGGTAGCGCATCGGCCGTTCGATGTCGCAGAACAGGATCAGACGATTCTGCCCGCTCTGATTTTCCGCATAGTGCAGATAGGTTTCATCGAACATCACGCCTTCACCGTCGCGCCAGCTGTAGCGTTCGCCGTCCACCTCAATGAAGCAGCGGTCATCGTTGGGAGTAATCAGCCCCAGGTGATAACGCAGCGAACCGGCGTAAGGATCGCGGTGGCGCGGCAACCGGCTGCCGTCCGGCAGTTCGGCGAACATCGCCGCCTTGACCGAAGGCAGGCTGCGCAGCAGTTCCGTGGTCTGCGGGCACAGGGTCATGGCGGAAGGATGGCTGTCTTCATACCATTTAAGATAAAAGCGTTTCCAACCAGTTTTGAAGAATGAGTTGAAACCGGCGTCGTTGAATTGATCGGACGCCTTGATCTGCTGGATCTCCATCAGCTTCTGTCCTTCGTCGCGGATGGTTTCCCAGTTCTCCCGCAGTACCGCCAACTCAGGGAACTGCTCCGGCTTCAGGTACGGCGTAGTCGGCACACGGGAAAACAGATACATGAAAACGTTCAACGGTGCAGTAAAGGTAGAATGGTCAGACAGCTGTCGCCACACGTTGTAGCGCACCCGTCCGCGGTAATGCACATAGACGACGCATAAAATAAGCAAAATCAGAATGATGTATTTCATGTTTGAATCGCATCAAGGAACCCACACGCTATGCGCCGCGCGGCGCACACCCCAGATAATGTCCTTTTGGCGGCACAGGCAAATTGCGCGCCAATCTGGAACCCATTAATCATTAACGCTAACTCAACGAAAATCTATACAGAAAACCACAATAATTTACACAAAGGTTAAACGAAATGATAAATGAGGGGCGATAAAAAAGGCCGCCGAAGCGGCCTTTCCATTAGCGGATAGGTTAACTGTAAGCGTTGAGCGTGCGCTGGCACAAAGCGGAGCGTACGCAGTCCTGTTTTTCAAAGCGGATAACGCCGATCATCTCGTCCTCTTCGAAGCGTTCCAGGGCATCGCTGAGGCCGGATTTCACGCCGCGCGGCAGGTCGCACTGGGTCACGTCGCCGTTAACGATAACCGTCACGTTTTCCCCCAGGCGGGTCAGGAACATTTTCATCTGGCTGGCGGTCACGTTCTGGGCTTCATCCAGGATAACGACCGCATTTTCGAAGGTGCGTCCGCGCATATAAGCGAACGGCGCAATCTCTACCTTACCGATTTCCGGGCGCAGGCAGTACTGCATAAAGGAAGATCCTAAACGACGTACCAGAATGTCATACACCGGGCGGAAATAAGGGGCGAACTTCTCGGAGATATCCCCCGGCAAGAAGCCGAGGTCTTCATCCGCCTGCAAAACAGGACGGGTAACGATAATCCGATCCACCTCTTTATGGATCAGCGCCTCCGCCGCCTTGGCGGCGCTGATAAATGTTTTGCCACAGCCCGCTTCGCCGGTGGCGAAGATCAGCTGCTTATTCTCTATGGCTGATAAGTAATGACCCTGAGCTTCGGTTCTAGCCTCGATGGGTGAGCTATCGCGCTTGTCTCGCGCCATGCCGATAGACTCGACTCCCCCCATTTGCACCAGCGAGGTCACAGACTCTTCTTCCAGCTGGCGATGACTACGAGCGTCACGACGAATAACGCGTTTCGCTTCACGACGTGCTTTGATCACTGCTTTCTGTCTACCCATAGTGGCACCTTACAGTTTGTTTCACCTACCGCAACGGCCAGGCCGTGCGATTATGTTTCACACACGTATTAGGTTTTGGCCTCCTCCGAGCCAATAAGAGCCAAGGGACAATGTGAATTGACGGCAACGCTTAAGCGCCGTTTTTTCACGGGACAACGCGGACTGCATCAATAAACGTGGAGTAAAAAGTGGTGAGATTCGGTAGCGATAAGAGTGCGGAGTTGCCGGTAAAAGAGAGTCGGAGAGAGAACCCTCGTTACAACGAGAAATCAGGGGAGATGTGTTATTTTTTCTTTCCAGCCCAACCAAGGACTTTACCATTAGCGATCCCCGCAGTGATATTTACAGCTTCAAGCTGTGCACCGTGTGAAAACTACCGCCAGATGATTACAGTATAATGACATTCAATCCTGTCGCGTTACTAAAATGTAAAAAAATTTATATTTTTTGTTTTTAGTTATCGCTAAAACACTATATCACGCACGACACATCATTCCACAAGAATTTATAATCTATAAATATCAATAAATTATAATTAAACAGTGCGAATGACACTTTGGTTTTCTGATTAAATTTTGCACACCACAAAAGCGCACGCGGTGCGTGCTTTTTAATCCATAGGCCAGGTGTTGAATTGAGTTTCGACGCTCAATCTTCCGTACGGCAGGCAAAACAAAGTAAAACGAGGCAGGCGATCCCGCCTCGTCATTTCGGGTTCAGGCCTTGAGCAGGCCGCTGGCCAGATAGTCACCGTTCTCTTTCACGCCCGGCAGCACGAAGAAATACCCGCCGCCAATCGGCTTGATGTATTCCTCCAACGCTTCGCCGTTCAGCCTTTTTTGCACCGTCAGGAAGCCTTTCTCCAGATCGGCCTGATAGCAGACAAACAGCAGCCCCATTTCCAACTGCCCGGCATTGGATACCCCCAGCGAATAGCTGTAGCCACGCCGCAGCATCAGGTTGCTTTGGCTTTCCGGCGTACGGGGGTTAGCCAATCGAATGTGCGCATCCATCGGGATCACCTTACCATCGGGATCGTTCGCGTAATTCGGCTCGTCATGTTCATGCTTCATGCCGAGCGGCGCACCGCTGTGCTTCTCGCGGCCGAAAATGGTTTCCTGCTCCTGCAGCGGCGTGCGATCCCAAAACTCGACGCGGAAACGAATAATACGCGCCGCCTGATAGCTGCCGCCGGCCGTCCACGCCGGTTCACCAACGCTGTCGCCGACCCAGACCACTTTATCCATCAGCGATTTGTCGTCGGTCTTCGGGTTGGCGGTGCCGTCTTTGAACCCCAACAGGTTAATCGGCGTCTCTTTGCCTTTGCTGCGCGCCGCGTGCGCGGAGATGAACCCTTCCCGCTTCCAGCGCACGCTGAGCAGATCCGGCGAGTGCTTGATGATATCACGCAGCGCGTGGAGAGCGGTTTCGTTGGTGTTGGCGCAGATCTGCAGCAGCAGGTCGCCGTGGCAAAGCCCGGCGTCCAACGCATCGTTGGGGAAGCGGGTCATTTTCTGCAATTTCAGCGGTTTGTGCGCCTGCAGACCAAAGCGTTCGTCGAACAGCGATGCGCCGACCGAGACGGTGATGGTCAGGTTGTCCGGGTAAATCTCCGGCCCCATGATGCCGGAATCGAGCGGTGGTAGTTTGGCGTCCACCTCCGGCGCCTTGCCGCCGAGAGTCAGGAAGGCGATGCGATCGGTCAGTAGCCGGAACAGGCGCTCCAGCCCCGCTTTGTCGGTCGCCAGCACATCGAACGCCACCAGCATCATCGCCGCCTGTTGCGGCGTCAGCACCCCGGCCTGATGGCGGCCATAAAACGGCTGCTTCTGCCAGCGCTCATCCTGCGGCGTCGCCAACGGCTCCGCCGCTTTGTCCGCCGCCTGCACCAGACGGGTGCCGCCCAGTGCCAGTGCGCCCAGCCCCAGCCCTTGCAGCAAACGGCGCCGCGAAGGCGATGCCGCCCCCTGAGAGTGCGGATGAGGCCCGTTATTCGGGCCTGCCTTGTTGCTCATAACCTTATGCCTCAGTCCAGACCCAACACGCCGCGCAGTTGGGAAAGATCTTCCGCCAGCGTGGTGATCGGCCCTTTCAACGCATTGCGATCGGCATCGGTCAGCTTCTCATAGGACTCATAGCCGTCTTTGGTTTGGTACTTCGCCAAGATGGTGTCCACGGTTTTGAAGTTGGCGTCGATCTTGTCCAGCAGCGGCTTATTGGCCTTGACCAGCAAAGGACGCAGCAGGTTGACTATCTTCTGTGCGCCGTCGACGTTGGCCTGGAAGTCCCACAGGTCGGTACGGCTGTAGCGGTCTTCTTCACCGCTGATCTTGCTGGCCGCCACCTCTTCGATCAGCCCGGCTGCGCCGCCCACCACTTTGCTCGGCGGGAAGGTCAGTTCACTCACGCGCTTTTGCAGCTCAACGGTGTCGTGGTACAGGCGATCGGCGTAGGCGCCCATGTCTTTGGTTGAGTTGTCGGCAAACAGCGCCTTCTCCAGACGGTGGAAACCGGTGAAGTTCGGATCCGCCGATTTCTTCTCGTAGTCGTCTTCACGGGCGTCGATGCTGCCATCCAGATCGGAGAACAGCTCGGCGATCGGCTCGATGCGTTCATAATGCTGGCGGGTCGGCGCGTACAGCTTGCGCGCTTGCTCCACGTTGCCGGCCTTCACCGCGTCGGTGAACAGCTTGGTCTGTTTCACCAGCCCATCGACTTCTTTGATGACGTAGACTTTGTATTCGGCGATCGGGCCAACCAAGTCCAGCGCGTTCGGTTTACCGTCGGTGGCGCCATTGCTTGCCGCGGTGACGGTCAGTTTGCCTTTCGGGTTGCTGAGCAGCCCACAGGTCATGTCGTATTCGCCCGCTTCCAGCGTGGCGGTCATTTTCTGGGTGAAGCCCGGCGCGATGTTCTCGCGCTCTTCCACCACCATCACCCCTTTCAGGATTTCCCATTCGACGTTTTTCTGGCTGGTGTTATGCACCACAAACTGCGTTTTGCCTGCCGGCACCGTCAGCTGCATCGGTTCGCACTGCTTGTCGTTAACCGTAACCTTGACCTGCGGCACGTCCGCCGCCAACGCGTCGATGCTCAGCGCAAACGCCGGGATAGCCAGTAATGCTGCGTGCAACGCCTTGCGGCGAAATAACGGAGTAGACATACGAGATTCCCTATTAAACATTAATGATTGATTTTACGTTGCGCCGGGGCCGCTACCGGCTCCGCGCGCTGCGGCAGGAAAAAGAAAATCAGCGCCGGGATCAGATACAAGAAGTAGACCGCCACTTCGCTGACCGTCGGCGCTTCCTGGTACCCGAGGATGCCTTCCAGCAGGGTGCCGAACAGCGAATGGGTCGACAGGGTGCTGCTGAAATCGAAGGCGATAGCCTGGAAGTGGTTCCACAGGCCGGCTTCGTGGAAGGCGCGGATCGCTCCGGCGGCCAGGCCGGCGGCGACGAACAGAATGAACAGGCTGGTCCATTTGAAAAACTTGGCCAGGTGCAGCTTCACCCCACCCCAATAAATCATCATGCCCAGCACGATGGCGGCCACCAGGCCGAGCACCGCGCCGATCGGCGCTGCGGCGCCCACGTCTTGCTGGAACGCCGCCAGCAGGAAGAACACCGACTCCAGCCCTTCGCGCGCCACGGCGAAGAACACCATCGCCACCAGCGCCCACCCCTGCCCTTTACCGGCGTTGAGCGCCTGATCGATCGCCCCTTCCAGATGCACCTTGACCGACTTGGACACCTTACGCATCCAGAACACCATATAGGTGAGGATCAGCACCGCCACCACCGCCACGATGCCCTCGAACAGCTCCTGCTGTTTCTGCGGGAACTCGCCGGTGGTTTCATTGATGAAGATGCCGAGCGCCAGACACAGCGCCGCGGCGACAATCACGCCGATCCACACCGCGCCCAGCCATTGGCTGCGCTGCGTGCGTTTCAGGTAGCTGGCGATCAGGCTGACGATCAGCGCAGCCTCCAGCCCCTCGCGGAACATGATAAGAAAGGGAACGAACATAAATAATCACCCCTGAAAAGACCGCAGCGGCAGAGAAAACTGACTCGAAATGAGCGGCGGCAACTCTGTAAAGAAACGTAAAAACCAACGAGAGTGATTATCATTCTGCCAAGAAGAAATACAAGAGGCGCAAGCGTGATTTTTTCTAATCAAATGTCGCCAGGTGTTACAGCTGAGTGACAGTGGCGAACAGGCAAAAAAAAGGGACGCTCTGCGCGCCCCTTACCGACTGACATCGAACGGCGTTACACCGTTTTGTACTCGGCTTCCGCCTGATCGAAACGCTCGGTCATGGTGGCGGAAGGCTGGCGGCCCATCAGGCTCACCACCACGATGGCGAGGCAGCCCAGGATGAAGCCCGGGATGATTTCATACAGGCCCAGCCATTCGTATTGTTTCCAGACGATCACCGTCACTGCACCGACCAGCATGCCGGCCAGCGCGCCGTTGCGGGTCATGCGCGACCACATCACCGAAATCAGCACCACCGGGCCGAAGGCGGCGCCAAAACCGGCCCAGGCGTAGCTCACCAGCCCCAGCACGCGGTTCTCCGGGTTGGCCGCCAGCGCGATGGCGATCAACGCCACCACCAGCACCATCACGCGGCCGACCCACACCAGCTCGCGCTGGCTGGCACCTTTACGCAGGAACGCCTTGTACAGGTCTTCGGTGATCGCGCTGGAGCACACCAGCAGCTGGCAGCTCAGGGTACTCATGACCGCCGCCAGAATCGCCGACAGCAGCACGCCCGCTACCCATGGGTTAAACAGCAGCATCGCCAGTTCGATGAACACGCGTTCGCCGTTCTGCGACACGTTACCGGCTTGATCCGGGTTGTTGGCGAAGTAAGCAATGCCGAAGAAACCGACGGCGATGGTGCCGGCCAGGCACAGGATCATCCAGGTCATGCTGATGCGACGCGCGCTGCGGATGGTGCGGTGAGAATCCGCCGCCATGAAACGCGCGAGGATGTGCGGCTGGCCGAAGTAGCCCAGGCCCCACCCCAGCAGCGACAGGATGGCGACGAAGTTCAGCCCCTTCAGCATGTCGAGGTTGGCCGGGTTCTGCGCCTGGATCACCAGCATCGAGGTATCGATGCCGCCGACGGCGAAGATCACGATCACCGGCGTCAGGATCAGCGCGAAAATCATCAGGCTGGCCTGCACGGTGTCGGTCCAGCTCACCGCCAGGAAACCGCCGATAAAGGTGTAGAGGATGGTCGCTGCGGCGCCGGCCCACAGGGCGGTTTCGTAGCTCATGCCGAAGGTGCTTTCGAACAGGCGCGCGCCGGCCACGATGCCGGAGGCGCAGTAAATGGTGAAGAACACCAGGATGACGATGGCCGAGATCACCCGCAGCAACTTGCTGTTGTCTTCAAAGCGGCTGGTGAAATAGTCCGGCAGCGTCAGGGCGTTGTTGTTGGCTTCGGTATGTACGCGCAGCCTTCCTGCCACCAGCTTCCAGTTCAGGTAAGCGCCAATGGTCAGGCCGATGGCGATCCAGCTTTCGGAGATGCCGGAGAGGAAGATGGCGCCCGGCAGGCCCATCAGCAACCAGCCGCTCATGTCGGAAGCGCCGGCGGACAGCGCGGTCACCACGCTGCCCAAACTGCGACCGCCGAGAATATAGTCATCAAAGTTGTTGGTTGCCCGGTAGGCAAGCAGGCCGATCAGCACCATCCCGAAAATGTACACCAGGAAGGTCACCAGCATAGGTGTGCTCATTGTCATTTAATTCTCCACTTTCATTATTATTCGCGTTTCGCTCCGGCCAAGCCGGCGCCGGTAAACCCACGCGCAATGCATTTCACTGGCCGCCGCGCCGGAACGTGGCGCAGCCTGCGAGCAAGTGCAGGTAAAATAGTTTCTGCCCGTAATTGTTGACCGTCGGTTATCCTAGATGAGCCTTTCATCAACCAACAAGATATTTAACAACAAAGTTACACAAAGTTTACCCTGCGTCACATTTACCGGGCTCAAAGGTTGCACTCACGACAAACAAAATGAGTTGCACCCTGCTATTACCCTCATATACCGCAAGGTAAAGCGCCTGCGGCGTAATAAACCCCGCCGCGTTCGCTCAATAACGCAACATTCGTGCCAACTGCCTGTGTTAAAAAATCGATGAAACTCACACTTCGTTCATCCGCCTGATTTAACAAGGTTGCACAAAGTTGCAACATGCAGGATATTGTCTGCATTCTTGACACCACACATCACACGAACCTATCCCAACAGGCTTTCCAGCCTGCTGTTTGTCTAGCCTGATGGGATAGGTTCTAAACACAGGAGTTGGATAGGCATGGGCACTACCACAATGGGCGTGAAACTCGACGAGGCAACACGCGACCGGATCAAGAGCGCCGCGCAGCGCATCGATCGCACGCCGCACTGGCTCATCAAGCAGGCCATCTTTAATTACCTCGAGCGTCTCGAGAGCGGTACCGATATTCCTGAAATTCCAGCGCTGGCCGCTGTGGGCCAGCCTGAAGCGGACGACATTATGCCGCAAGCGCAGGAAGAGTCACACCAGCCATTCCTCGATTTCGCCGAACAAATTCTGCCGCAATCGGTGACCCGCGCCGCCATCACCGCCGCCTATCGTCGCCCGGAGACCGAAGCGGTGCCGATGTTGCTCGAACAGGCGCGATTACCTGCCGATCTTGCTCAGGCTACTCACAAAATGGCCTACGGCATCGCCGAGAAGTTGCGTAACCAAAAAAGTGCAAACGGCCGCGCCGGCATGGTGCAAGGCCTGCTGCAAGAGTTCTCCCTCTCCTCGCAGGAAGGCGTAGCGCTGATGTGCCTGGCGGAAGCGCTGCTGCGCATTCCGGACAAACCGACCCGCGATGCCCTGATCCGCGACAAGATCAGCAACGGCAACTGGCATTCGCACCTCGGGCGCAGCCCGTCGCTGTTCGTCAACGCCGCCACCTGGGGCCTGCTGTTCACCGGCAAGCTGGTGTCGACCCATAACGAAGCCAATCTGTCCCGCTCGCTGAACCGCATTATCGGCAAGAGCGGCGAGCCGCTGATCCGCAAAGGCGTGGACATGGCGATGCGCCTGATGGGCGAACAGTTCGTGACCGGCGAAACCATCGCCGAGGCGCTGGCCAACGCGCGCAAGCTGGAAGAAAAAGGTTTCCGCTACTCCTACGACATGCTGGGCGAAGCCGCCCTGACCGAAGCTGACGCCCAGGCCTACCTGGTTTCCTACCAGCAGGCGATCCACGCCATCGGCAAAGCCTCCAACGGCCGCGGCATCTATGAAGGCCCCGGCATCTCCATCAAATTGTCCGCCCTGCACCCGCGCTACAGCCGCGCGCAGTACGAACGCGTGATGGAAGAGCTTTACCCGCGCCTGCTGTCGCTGACCCTGCAGGCACGCCAGTATGATATCGGCATCAACATCGACGCCGAAGAGGCCGACCGACTGGAAATCTCGCTCGATCTGCTGGAGAAGCTGTGCTTCGAGCCGCAGTTGGCCGGCTGGAACGGCATCGGTTTCGTGATCCAGGCCTACCAAAAACGTTGCCCGTTCGCCATCGACGCGGTGATCGACATGGCGCAACGCAGCCGCCGTCGCCTGATGATCCGTCTGGTGAAAGGCGCTTACTGGGACAGCGAAATCAAACGCGCCCAAATGGACGGCCTGGAAGGTTATCCGGTTTACACCCGCAAGGTGTACACCGACGTATCCTACCTGGCCTGCGCCCGCAAGCTGCTGTCGGTGCCGAACCTGATTTATCCGCAGTTCGCGACCCACAACGCCCATACGCTGAGCGCCATTTATCACCTGGCCGGCAATAACTACTACCCTGGCCAGTATGAGTTCCAATGCCTGCACGGCATGGGTGAACCGTTGTACGAACAGGTAGTGGGCAAAGTGGCCGACGGCAAACTGAACCGCCCTTGCCGCATCTATGCACCGGTCGGCACCCATGAAACGCTGCTGGCTTACCTGGTGCGCCGCCTGCTGGAAAACGGCGCCAACACCTCGTTCGTCAACCGCATCGCCGACGCCACCCTGCCGCTCGACGAGCTGGTGGCCGATCCGGTCAGCGCCGTGGAAGCGCTGGCGGCCAGCGAAGGCCAGATTGGTCTGCCGCATCCGCGCATTCCGCTGCCGCGCGAGCTGTATGGCGAGAAACGCACTAACTCCAGCGGCCTGGATCTGTCCAACGAACAGCGTTTGGCTTCGCTGTCCAGCGCCCTGCTCACCAGCGCTAGCCATCCATGGCGCGCGGAACCTATCATCGATGCCGAGTTGGATCAGGGCGTCGAGCAGCCGGTGATCAACCCGGCAGAGCCAGGCGATGTGGTCGGCTACGTGCGTGAAGCCACCGAAGGCGAAGTCAGCCGTGCGCTCGACGCCGCCGCGGCCGCCGGCCCAATCTGGTTCGCTACGCCGCCGACGGAGCGCGCCGCGATCCTCGAACGCGCCGCCGAGCTGATGGAGAGCCAGCTGCAAAGCCTGCTGGGCATTCTGGTGCGCGAAGCGGGTAAAACCTTCAACAACGCCATCGCCGAAGTACGTGAAGCGGTCGACTTCCTGCACTACTACGCCGGCCAGGTGCGCGACGACTTCGCCAACGACAGCCACCGCCCGCTGGGCCCGGTGGTCTGCATCAGCCCGTGGAACTTCCCGCTGGCGATCTTCACCGGCCAAATCGCCGCCGCGCTGGCGGCGGGCAACAGCGTGCTGGCCAAACCGGCCGAGCAAACGCCGCTGGTGGCCGCGCAGGCGGTGCGTATCCTGCTGGAAGCCGGCATTCCGCAAGGCGTGCTGCAGCTGCTGCCGGGCCAGGGTGAAACCGTCGGCTCGACGCTGGTTAACGACGCCCGCGTCCGCGGCGTGATGTTTACCGGCTCCACCGACGTCGCCGGCATTCTGCAGCGCAGCATCGCCGGCCGTCTGGATCCTCAAGGCCGTCCGACGCCGCTGATCGCCGAAACCGGCGGCCTGAACGCCATGATCGTCGACTCCTCCGCCCTGACCGAACAGGTGGTGACTGACGTAGTGGCCTCCGCCTTCGACAGCGCCGGCCAACGCTGCTCCGCGCTGCGAATCCTGTGCATTCAGGAAGACGTGGCCGAGCACACGCTGCAAATGCTGCGCGGCGCGATGGCCGAATGCCGCATGGGCAATCCGGAGCGCCTGTCGACCGACGTGGGCCCGGTGATCGACGCCGAAGCCAAAACCGGCATCGAACGCCACATCCAAGCGATGCGTGCCAAAGGCCGCAAGGTGTACCAGGCCGCCAAAGGCAGCGCGCAGGATGAGAAAGAGTGGGCGCGCGGCACCTTCATCAAGCCGACGCTGATCGAGCTCGACAGCTTCGACGAGCTGCAGAAAGAGATCTTCGGCCCGGTGTTGCACGTGGTGCGCTTCCAGCGCAACAATCTGGACGCGCTGGTCGATCAGATCAACGCCGCCGGTTATGGCCTGACGCTGGGCATTCACACCCGTATCGATGAAACCATCGCCCGGGTGACCGAACGTGCCAAGGTCGGCAACCTGTACGTCAACCGCAACATGGTCGGCGCAGTGGTCGGCGTGCAGCCGTTCGGCGGCGAAGGCCTGTCAGGCACCGGCCCGAAAGCCGGCGGTCCGCTGTACCTGTACCGTCTGCTGGCCAACCGCCCGGACGACGCGCTGCAACGTACGCTGCACCGTCAGGACGAAGAGCGCCCGATGGAAGCCACCGCACGGCCGCAGCTGCTGGGTGCGCTGCAATCGCTGGAGAAATGGGCGGTCACCAGCCAACACGGCGAACTGGCGGCATTGGCGCAGCGCTATGCGGAACTGGGCCAGGGCGGCACCGTACGCCCGCTGCCGGGCCCAACCGGCGAGCGCAATACCTATGCCCTGTTGCCGCGTGAACGCGTGCTGTGCCTGGCGGATAACGAAACCGACGCGCTGACCCAGCTGGCCGCCGTGCTGGCGGTTGGCAGCTGCGTGCTGTGGCCGGAAGCGGAACTGCAGCGCAATCTGTTCCGCCGCTTGCCGAACGATGTGCAGGCGCGCATCGCCTTCAGCAAAGACTGGCAGCAGGATAAGGTCGAGTTCGACGCCGCCATCTACCACGGCGATGCCGACCAGCTGCGCACCCTGTGCGAGCAGATCGCGCAGCGCGGCGGCGCCATCGTTTCGGTGCAGGGCTTCGCCCACGGTGAAACCAACATCCTGTTGGAACGCCTGCTGATCGAACGTTCGCTGAGCGTCAACACCGCCGCCGCCGGCGGTAACGCCAGCCTGATGACCATCGGTTAACGCATCGCCAAGGCGGCCATGCATGGCCGCCTGATTGGCTCACCGCTACGCAAACCCTGCACTCGTGCAGGGTTTTTTATTGTCCGCAGGCCGATCAGCCGTTAGCGCCTTATTATCCTTACAGGGTGGGGCGTCGCTCTTGGACGATAACAACATAGACGGATTATTCTGTTTGAAAGCCGCGTCAGAGCGCTACGAGACGCATTGACTCTCGGGTTCGGCAATATCCGGGATACGGCAGCCGCAGCGGATTTCTCGCCGCCGCGCGAAACGAATGGTTGAAAGCGGAGTGAATGCGGTCGGGGGAAACGCCCCCGACGCCTTATTGATTCCGGAACTTGTCGAGGAATTGCTGGGTGCGCTGATGCTGCGGGTTGGCGAACAGCGCTTTGGCCGGGCCCTGTTCGACGATGCGGCCGTGATCCATAAAGATAACCCGGTCGGCCACGTCGCGGGCGAAGCTCATCTCATGCGTGACGATCACCATAGTGCGTTTCTCTTCCGCCAGTGAGCGCATGGTATTGAGCACTTCCCCCACCAGCTCGGGATCGAGCGCCGACGTCGGCTCATCGAACAAAATCACCTCCGGCTGCATCGCCAGCGCGCGCGCGATAGCCACCCGCTGCTGCTGCCCGCCGGACAGACGCCGCGGATAAGCCTGCTCTTTGCCGCTCAGGCCCACCTTGGCCAGCAACGCGCGGGCGCGCTGTTCCGCGCTGGCTTTCGCCTCGCCTTTAACGATAACCGGCCCTTCGATGATGTTTTCCAGCACCGAACGGTGCGGGAACAGGTTGAAGTTCTGGAACACGAAACCGACCTGCTGACGCAGCGCCCGCACCTGATTTTTCTGTTTGCTCAGCGGCTTGCTGCCGTCGATCAGGATATCGCCGACGCGAATGGTGCCGGAATCCGGCTCCTCCAGCAGGTTGATGCAGCGCAACAAGGTGGTTTTCCCCGAACCGCTCGGCCCGATGATCGCCACCACTTCGCCGGCGTCCACCGCCAGATCGATCCCATGCAGCACCGTCTGACCCTTGAACTGCTTGGTCAATTGCTTAACTTCAATGGCACTCATGCGCTACTCCTGATCCTGGCGATTAACGTGGGCTTCCAGACGGTTTTGCAGCGCGGAAAGCAGGGTTGCCATCACCCAATAAATCAGCGATGCCGCCAGGTACATGGTGAACACTTCCAGCGTGCGCGAGGTGATCAGCTGCGCCTGGCGGAACAGTTCCGGCACCTGTATGGTGGCGGCCAGCGAGGTGTCTTTCACCAGGCCGATAAAGCTGTTGCCCAGCGGCGGCAAGGCGGTGCGCGCCGCCTGCGGCAAGATCACCCGACGCAGGGTTTGCCAACGGGTCATACCGATGCTGGCGGCGGCTTCCCACTGCCCTTTGTCGATCGACGAAATCGCCGCACGCAGCGTTTCCGAGGTGTAGGCGGCGGTATTGAGCGACAGGCCAATCAGCGCCGCCGGGAAAGGATCGAACTCGATGCCGAACTGCGGCAGACCGTAATAGATCATAAACAGTTGGGCGATCAACGGCGTACCGCGGAACAGCGACACGTAGATACGCGACAGCCACGACAGCGGCCAAAGCGGTGAAAGACGCATCAGCGCCAGCAGAAAACCGAGCAGCAACCCCAACGCCATACCGCCCAGGCTGAGCTGAAGCGTCAGTATTGCGCCCTTCAATAAAAATGGCGCTGAATCCAGCGCCAGTTGAATACTTTCGTGCATTATTTAGTTACGTCCGCGCCAAACCATTTCTCGGAGATCTTCGCCAGCGTGCCGTCTTTTTGCATCTCGGCGATCGCCTGGTCAATCGCGGCCAGCAGCTCTGGGTTGTTCTTGCGCAGCGCCACGCCGGATTCCTGGCGAGAGAACGCCGGGCCGGCTACCGCCAGCGTATCGCCGGTTTTCTTCACCAGATCCAGCGCCGCCAGGCGATCCACCAGAATGGCGTTGATGCGGCCAACGCGCAGATCCTGATACTTGGTCGGATCGTCGTCGTAGGTGCGCACGTCTACGCCCTGCACGTTCTCGCGCAGCCATTGCTCATAGTTGGTGCCCAGGCCAACGCCGACCTTCTTGCCCTTCAGGTCCTCCGGCTTGGTGATGGTGCCTTCGTTGCCCTTTTTCACCAGCGCCTGAATACCGGAAACGGTATACGGAGTGGAGAAGTCATATTTCTTCTTGCGCTCATCGGAGAGCGTCACCTGGTTGATAACCACGTCGATACGTTTCGAGTCCAACGACGCCAGCATGCCGTCCCACTTGGTCGGGTTCAGCTTGGCTTTCACGCCCAGATGTTCCGCCAGCGCGTTGGCGAAATCCACTTCAAAACCGGTCAACTTGCCGTCTTCACCCTGGAAGCTGAACGGCGGATAGGTGCCTTCCAGCCCGACGATCAGCGTGCCGCGCTGTTTCACCTGCTGCAGCAGGTTATCAGCGGCGTAGGTTTGAGTCGTCACACCGGCGGCCAACGCAATACCCACCACGCCCAACAACCATTGACGACGAACTTTCGCAAACATCATAAACACCCCTGTGTGTTATTTATCTTTTTTGATATCAGCACTTTAACAGTGCGACCGCCCGCATAAAGGAATATAACTTTATAAATATAGTTCAAAATGGAATAACAAGCGGTTTTTACACCTGCGGATGGTAGGCGAACAGCGCCGGCGCACCACCGGTGTGAACGAACAGAATAGGGCCCTCATCGCGGAAGCGCCGCTGGGCGATGCCGTCGATCAAACCGGCCATCGCTTTGCCGGTGTATACCGGATCCAGCAACACGCCCTCTTGCTGCGCCAGCAGCTGCACGGCCGCCATGCCCTCTTCGTTCGGCATGCCGTACTGCGGCGCGAAATAATCGTCCCACAGCGCGATCGGCGCCAGCTCGTCGATATTCAGCGAACAAGCCAGGGCTTTCTGGATCTGCTCCACCTTCGGCAGTTGATCGATCACGGTGCGCGAGACCGTCACGCCGATCAACTCGGTTTCCGGCAACAGCTGCTGCAATCCTACCGCCAGCCCGGCGTGAGTGCCGGCGCTGCCGGACGCCACCACCACAGAACTGAACGCCACGTTGCTGCGTTGGCTCTGTTCGGCAATTTCCAATGCGCACTGCACGTATCCCAGCGCGCCCAGGGCATTGGAACCACCCACCGGCACCACGTAAGGCCGGAACCCCTGCGCCTCAAGGCGCGTCGCCAGTTCCGCCAGCTGTTGCTGCGGATCGTGCAGCGCTTCGCACATCACCACCTCGGCGTTGAACAGGCCGAGCAACAGGCGGTTGCCGTTGGTCAGGTAGTTTTCCGCGCGGGTGTCGATAGGGTTTTCCAGCAGCGCGACGCAGTGCAGGCCCAGCTTCGCCGCCACCGCCGCCGTCTGGCGCACGTGGTTGGATTGAATGGCGCCGGCGGTGACCAGCGTATCGGCGCCTTGCCTCAGCGCATCGGCGGCCAGAAACTCGAGCTTTCTCAGCTTGTTGCCGCCCATGGCCATAGGAGTGACATCGTCACGTTTAAGGTAGATTTCGCGGCCGAGGTAATCGGAGAGACGGGACAGCTTTTCGAGCGGTGTGGCGGTGCCAACCAGATCCAGACGCGGAAATTGCGCCAGTTGTTGTTGCAGGTTCACTACTTCCCCCCAGGGAATCGAATATCAACATCTGATAACCGATAGATTTAGCAGATGTGAACTGAATAATCATCCTTTATCACGGGGGAAACAGCAGGCCCCGGCCCAACGGCCGGGGAAAAGTCTCAGTAGCTGCGCTGCCAGGCGAGATACTGATCGTATTTGCGCAGCGCAATGCGGTAGTTATTGTGCGCCGCGGTAGGCAGATCGTCGATGATGCGCTGATGGCTGGCGCTGCTGGCGAATTTATCCGCCGGATAGTTGCGCGCCACCAGCATTTCGTCCAGCCGGCGCAGCCGCACTACATACTCACGGATAGTGCTGTGGCTCATCTCGGTCTGTTCGAACAGATACTGCTTGAACGCCATGATGTCGAAATAGCTCGGGTGGCTGTTGCAGGAGATCTCGCTGCAAAAGCGGCACAGCGCGGTCAGCTCGTGCTGCACGTTTTGCCAGACCGCATCGTCGATCGGCTGATCCATGCGCGCGATGGCTTCTTTATTGATAATCTTGCCGCGAAACACCAGCGCCATGCGGTCCAACAGTTTGCCGCACTGGGAGCAATGGGTCTGGCTGTGCTTGTAGTCTTTCAGGTAACGGCTAAGCGGCCGTTTCTTCAACAGTATTCCTGGCATAAAGGGCAGTCCGATTGTCGCATGAGTCATCGAGTTGAGGGGCGGCGGGTCGCCGTCAGGTATCGTTCGCCAGCCGCGCACGCAGCCGTTTGATCGCCTGACTGTGCAGTTGGCTGACGCGGGACTCCCCGACGTCCAGCACGGCGCCGATCTCTTTGAGATTCAACTCTTCCTGGTAATACAGCGTCAGCACCATTTTTTCGCGCTCCGGCAACGCCTCGATGGCGTCAATCACCCGCTGGCGCAGGCTGCCTTCCAACAGGTGATGCAGCGGGTTGGCCTCTTCATGCCCTTCCAGCATCGGTTCCGCGTTCTCGCCATGCTCCTCGCGCCATTCGTCGTAGGAGAAAAGCTGGCTGTTATTGGTGTCCAACAGAATTTGACGGTACTCATCCAGCGAGATATTCAGCGTCTGCGCCACTTCCGTCTCGCTCGCCGGGCGGCCGTAACGCTGTTCCAGTTGCCGCATCACCTGCGCGACCTCGCGCGCATGGCGCCGCACGCTGCGCGGCACCCAGTCGCGGCTGCGCAGCTCATCGAGCATCGCGCCGCGAATGCGCTGCACCGCATAGGTGGTAAAGGCGGTTCCCTGTAGGGCGTCATAACGCTCAACGGCGTTCAATAGCCCGATTCCCCCGGCCTGCAGCAGGTCGTCAAGCTCCACGCTGGCGGGCAGCCTGACCTGCAGGCGCAACGCCTCGTGGCGCACTAACGGCACGTAGCGCAGCCAGAGAGAATTTTTGTCCATCACGCCTTCGGCGGTATACAGATCGCTCACTATGTCTTAAACCTGCGGATAAGAGAGTCAGCGCTATTATGCGTAGGGGGCGAAATGCCAATCGGCTGAACAGTCGCACAAAACAGGCTTTATTTGCGCCATGTAATAACCGCGCGGTGCGCGAGCATAAAAAAACCCCGCCTAAGCGGGGTTTCTTTGCGACAGTTAATCGGGAGAGACGATTAACGCAGCAGGGACAGAACGTTCTGAGTAGACTGGTTAGCCTGTGCCAGAACAGAGGTGCCAGCCTGTTGCAGGATGTTGGCACGGCTCATGTTGGACACTTCGGTCGCGTAGTCAGCATCCTGGATACGGGACTGAGAAGCGGACAGGTTGTTCACGGTGCTGTTCAGGTTGTTGATAACAGAATCGAAACGGTTCTGTACCGCACCCAGAGAAGAACGCAGGCCGTCAACCTGTGCCAGCGCTTTGTCCAGAGTGTCCAGTGGCGTTTGTTTCAGATCGGCATCTGCACCAGCAGTCACTTTACCATCATCAGCGATGGTTGCGGCTTTATAAGTTTTAGCACCATCTGAAGCGGTGGTTTGGACATAGAAAGCTTCCTTGCCGTCTTTATCTTTGGCAGTTACTAAAGCTTCGCCATCTTTCAGACCCGATGTTTTAGAATCGTAAGTGATGTCTTTAGTACCGTTATTGATTGTAGCGCCGTCAGCGATAGCTACTGGTTTTGCAGTTACATCAAATTTTTCCAGGCCCAGTTGCTTAGCGTCGATTTTTTTCAGGTCGATATCGATGGTTTCACCGTCGTTAGCGCCAACCTGAATGGTCAGTTTCTGATCGCTGCTCAGCACTTTCACGCCGTTGAAGTCAGTTTGTTCGGAGATACGGTTGATCTCTTTCAGGCGCTGAGTGATTTCGTCCTGGATAGAGTTCAGGTCGCTGGTGGAGTTGGAACCGTTCTGCGCCTGTACGGTCAGACGACGGATGTTCTGCAGGTTGTCGTTAACTTCGTTCAGTGCGCCTTCAGTGGTCTGCGCCAGAGAGATACCGTCGTTGGCGTTGCGAGAAGCCTGAGTCAGGCCTTTGATGTTCGCGGTGAAACGGTTGGAGATCGCCTGACCCGCAGCATCGTCTTTCGCGCTGTTGATACGCAGACCGGAAGACAGACGCTCAATCGCAGTGCCCAGAGAAGACTGAGATTTGTTCAGGTTGTTCTGCGCCATCAGCGACAGGCTGTTAGTGTTGATTACTTGTGCCATTGTTTGCTTTCCTTACGAGTCAGTTGCGTTCTTCGCAACACGGTTAAAAGGTTCGGGCTTATTTGCCCACGGCGTCAACCACCGTCCCCTCAGGTATCGGCCCTCCCCTAACAACCTTTAGCAATTTTTTAAAATTTTTTGCGTCTGCGGCAATGGCAGAAATAACGCGGTTTTTCCCTCCTCTATTGCGCCATCGGTTTTTTGCTTTTATCGGTAAACTTTTTCATCACTGGGCCGATAACGCGTAAAGCGAATAAAGTCATCATCAAGGAGAATTACTCATGGCAACGATCAGTTCATTAGGTCTCGGCTCAGGACTCGACCTCAACGGCTTGCTGGATAAGCTGACCAAAGCGGAACAACAGCGTCTGACCCCTTACACCACCAAGCAATCCAGCTATAACGCCCAGTTGACCGGTTACGGCACGTTGAAAGGCGCGCTGGAAAAATTCGACAACCTCAGCAAAGAGATGGCGAAGGAGGATTTCTTCAAGGCGACTACCGCCACCGAACACGACGCCTTTAAAATCACCACCAACGCCAAGGCGGTGCCGGGCAACTACGTGGTAGAAGTCAAGAACCTGGCGCAGGCGCAAACTTTGACCACTCAGGCGAAAGTCAGCGACCAAGGCGCTAAATTAGGTACCGAAGGCGCCACCGACCGCTCGCTGACCATCACCGCCGGCAACCCGCCGAAAGAAACCAAAATCCCGCTCAGCGACGATCAAACTTCGCTGGTTGAGCTGCGCGACGCCATCAACGGCGCCAAAGCCGGCGTCACCGCCAGCATCATGCGCGTCGGCGACAACGATTATCAATTGGCGGTCAGTTCCTCCACCACCGGCGAAAACAACAAGATTTCCCTCCAGGTCGATAACGACGATAAGCTGGGCGATATCCTGAACTACAACGCCACGCGTGGCACCTCCACCGCCATGAAGCAGACGGTCGCGCCGCAGGATGCGGAGCTGATGGTGAACGGCACGGCCATCAAACGCAGCACCAACTCGATCAGCGATGCCCTGCAGGGCGTCACCATCGATTTGAAAACCAAAACCAAAACCGATGAACCGCAGCACCTGGTGATCAGCACCAACACCGCCGGCACCACCGACAAAATCAAAGAGTGGGTCGACAGCTATAACTCATTGCTGGATACCTTCAACGCGTTGTCCAAGTTCACCCCGGTGAAAACCGGCGAAGCGCCAAACCCCAGCAACGGTCCGCTGCTGGGCGACAACACCCTGCGCGGCGTTCAGTCGTCGATCAAAAGCGCCCTGAGTGCAGCCCAGGACAACCCGGAGTTGAAAGGCCTGGGCAACCTCGGCATTTCCACCAACACCAAAACCGGCAAGTTGGAAATCGACAGCGCCAAGCTGAAGAAAGCGATGGATGAGAAGCCGGATCAGGTCAGCAACTTCTTCGTCGGCAACGGCAAAGACACCGGCATGGCCACCGAGATCCACAACCAGATCCAAAGCTACATCAAATCCGGCGGCATCATCGAGAACTCGACCAAAAGCATCAACACCAACCTCGATCGCCTGAACAGCCAGATCACCACGGTCACCGCCAGCATTCAGAACACCATCGATCGTTATAAACAACAGTTCGTTCAGCTGGATACCATGATGTCGAAAATGAACGGCACCAGTAACTATTTGGCTCAACAGTTCAAGTAACCCTTTAACAAGGTAAAGAAAACAGCATGTATAACCGTAGCGGCACTCAGGCCTATGCGCAGGTCAGTCTGGAAAGCGGCGCCATGAGCGCCAGCCCGCACCAGTTAATCGTGATGTTGTTCGACGGGGCGCTCAGCGCCCTGCTTCGCGCACGCATCCTGATGAACCAGGGCGATATCGCCGGCAAAGGTATGGCGCTGTCCAAAGCCATCAACATCATCGACAACGGCCTGAAAAGCGGCCTCGATCCTCAGCAGGGCGGCGAGATCGCCGAAAACCTGGCGGCGTTGTACGACTATATGAAGCGTCGGCTGATGCAGGCCAACCTGCACAACGACGAAGCGGCGATCGCCGAAGTGGTCAAACTGCTGGAAAACATCGCCGACGCCTGGCGCCAGATTGGCCCTAACTACCAACCTTCGCAGGACGCCATGTAATGGAACGTCAACAGCAGCTGTTAGCCGCTTATCAACAAATTTATAGCCTGAGCAGCCAGATGATCGCGCTGGCGCAAACCGGGCGCTGGGAGGAGCTCGTCGAGCTCGAATTCGCTTACGTGACGGCGGTGGAAAAAACCGCCGCCTTCACCGGGCAAGCCGGCCCGTCAATGGCGCTGCAGGAAATGCTGCGCAATAAGCTGCAACAGATCCTCGACAACGAAACCGAGCTCAAACGTCTGTTACAGCAGCGGATGGATGAGCTGAAGATGCTGATCGAACAGTCCACGCGCCAGAACGTGGTCAACAATACCTACGGCCAGTTTCATGATCGTGCGCTGTTGCTGGGGGAACCACAGGTCCGATAAGATCGACAATACTGACGAAAATGGATTAAATAGCACTATGCGCTATTACTCTCGGGTTACGTTAGGATATTAATCTATGGCATTTGAATTATTCAGTTTATGGGTAATTGGTAAAATGCGCGCTTCGAGCCTGGCTCTCACTTTAATGGATAAACATTATCCCGACACGGACGTTTTCTGTTCAGCAGGAAATTGATTTTTGATAGATAAAACACGCCGCTGTGTTTCACGGCCCATGGAAAAATGTTGCTCCAACGCGGATCAAAGCGTAAAGATATTCTCAGATAATGGCTGCGAAATGAATATCGATGGAACGTACAATTAATCTCTGTCCAGGAATTGGCGCCTCAGCGCACATCATTCAGCATACTGAATTATTATTCCCTTCAGTCTATTTTGAGCAACCACATCTGTATCTGATACAACAAGGCCATAAGCGCGTACGCTGGCAACAACACGAGGTGGTGGCTCATGCCGGCGAGCTGTTGATTATCGACGGGGGGCAAACGGTGGATATTATTAATGGCCCATCCGCAGAAGGTGTTTTCAGCTGCCAGTTGCTGACCTGCGATCCACGGCTGCTCACGATTCAGCCTCCGGCTGAGGAAGCGCCGACGCCAATGCCGTTCGATGCCGTCCTGGCGCTGCGCAACCTGCCCTGCGCCCTGAAGCACAGTTTTGAGACGACCAGCCTGGCGCTGGCGCTCCGGCAGCGGTTTCCCACCATCATCGTGCGGCACAAAATGCTGGAAATTCTACTGTGGCTGGCCCAGTTCGGCATTCGCTTCATCCACAACGAAGCCAAAGACCTCACCCAACGCGTGCGTCGCTGCCTGGCAACCGATCCGCACAGTATTTGGACGGCGGCCAAAGTGGCGGAAAGCCTGTCGATGAGTGAAGTGATGCTGCGCCGCAAACTGTCGATGGAAAATACCGCATTGCGTAATCTGATGATCGACGTGCGCATGAGTAGCGCGCTGGCCCTGCTGCAGTCGACCGACTGGCCGATCTCCGCCATTGCGCAACATGTCGGCTATGAAAGCGCATCACGTTTCGCCGAACGTTTTCGCAAACGTTTCGGTTTCGCCCCTACCGCTATTCGCGGTCATCAAAGGATTATGGAACCCGGCTCTCAAGGCATTGAGTCGCTGGTCGCCGGAGAAACCTAAATAGACGCGTAACAAAATGGCTTTATTTGACACAGATCCCTAACGATTGTCACACCGCCGAGATACGCTACGCAACGTTCATCCGCCGAAGAGCGAAATAAATGATGCGTAATGAAAAGCGATTATTTTCTCTAGCAATCACGTTGTTGGGGCTGTGGCTGTTGGTATTGTTGTATGAAGAAGACATGATGCGTTTACTTGCCGCACAATAAAACGGCCAGGCTTTTTATCGCCTGGTCAGACTTCAGTCCAGTTTAACCAGAACGCCAATTAATACGGCAAGTACCGTCAGCATTAAAATACTGATCAGACGCCATCTGGATTCGCTTTTCGTGCTCATTGACCTGCCTCGAATAATAACCCTACTAATCAGGCTATAATAAACGGTCACCTGCGTATTCAATAAGCCTGACAGCACCGTTTTCGCCCCTCTATTCGGTAGATTAGCGCCCATTCCTTGTCGGTTGCGACACCGGCCATTAGCACGGCAATACCGGTGGTGCCACAAGCGCCAATTTCCCCGGTAGCTCCGCCACCAGTTTTTCCACCGCCAGCCGCACCTTGAGCGGCTGGTAAGGCATATAGGGCCACACGGCATTCACCGGAAAACTGAGGCTGGATCCACCGCGCATGATTTCCACCAGCGTCCCTGCCATCAGCCGCTCGCGTACCAGCCACTCCGGCAGCCAGGCAATACCGGCTCCGGCGGAAACGGCATCGACGATCCCCTGCATGTCATCCATCATCATCTTGGCCGGTGGCCTGAACGACTGCAGCTCACCGTTTTCGCCGCGAAGTTGCCAGGGCAACACGGCGCCGGCGTGCAGATACCCCACCGCCTGGTGTTGGCTTAACGCGTCCAGCGTGCTCGGTTCACCACTGCGCCGCAGGTAGTCGGGCGAGGCGCACAGCAGCATGCCGTGTTCGCCCAAGCGCCGGGCAACCAAACTGCCGCTGTCCGCCAGTTCGCCGATGCGAACCGCCAGATCGAACCCCTCATCGATCAGATCGATCCTGCGGTCGTTGAACGAAATTTCCAGCGTCAGTAAGGGATGCTCATTCGCCAGTGCCGTCATCAAGGGTGCAATGCACAGATGGCCGAACAACACCGGCATCGAGATCCTGAGCCGGCCTCGGACCTGCATCTTGCCACTGTCCAACTGGTTTTCCGCCGCCTGAACGTTCGCCAACGCCTGCCGGCAGTGCTCGTAGTACAACGCCCCTTCATCCGTCAGGCTCAGACTGCGCGTCGTGCGCATAAACAACATCACGCCCAGCCGCGCCTCCAGACGCGACACGATTTTGCTGACCGCAGAACGTGTCAGATGCAGTTTTTCTGCGGCGGCGGCAAAACTGCCGCCTTCCGCTACGGCAACAAACGCCGGCAGTGCGCTGAGATCGCTTTTCATCTTAATGCTTCCAAATTGGAATCAATCAAGTGAAAACCTATCACCACTGGTGAGAATCAGGCAATGGTAACCTGCAGTTATTCCGGAGTCCCGGTGAAAACCACAGATTACCGTCAGAGGACAACAGCATGAAAAAAATACTGGTACTCAAATCCAGCATTATGGGAAACGACTCGCAGACCAATAATCTGATTGACCACTATCTGGCGGCGCGTCGGGCCAAAGGATATGAAGATCAGATCGTCGAACACGATTTGACGGCCTTGGATCTGCCGGTATTGGACGGCGAGCTGTTCGATGCGCTGCGAGGCGCAGAAAACATCAGTCCACGCGCCAAAGCGACGGTAGCGCTCTCCGACCGGCTGATTGCCGAACTGAAAGGGAGCGATCTGCTGCTGATCGGCGCGCCGATGTATAACCTCAACGTTCCAACCCAGCTGAAAAACTGGTTCGATCTGGTGGCCCGCGCCCGGGTGACGTTCAACTATACAGCCACTTACCCAGTGGGGCTGGTAGAAGGCGTCAATGCGCTGGTATTCAGTTCACGCGGCGGCATACACGCCGGCCAGCCGACCGACGCCGTGACGCCGTACCTGCGCTCGGTGATGGGGCTGATGGGGATCGGCGACGTGCAGTTTATCTATGCCGAAGGGCTGGATATGAAACCGCACGGCCTCGCTCAGGGGTTGGCGAACGCCCGCGAGCGGATCGCAGAATTGGCAGGCTGAAGCAAACGCACAGCAGCATTGATTTGTTATAACATAACAAATATGATAACCGCGTCGGCACCACTTCGAGCGGGCGTCGACGCTCCTACATCACATACATAAATGTTTTATCGCACCTTCAGCCAGCTATTTCGATAGCTGGTTTTTTTTGCCTATTGGCTGAAGTCGTGACTTCAGTATTGCCGGGCAGCGCGTTTCATTTCTCGCTCGCCGGGCGACTGCGTTTTCACCGACAGTGGCGCGACAAACGCTTTCCATTCTTTGCCGGCGTCCTGATGAGCCGCATTTTTTTGTGCCGATGAATAGTCATCGTTTTGCCCGGCGCATCCAGACAACGCCATGATACCCAGAGCAAGATACAGCGATTTGTACATCATCCTATCCCGATAAATGACCGTCGCTATAGGGTAACAGCGCCGACCCAAATTTCACTGAAAAATGATCGGCACGTTCATCACACCGGCATATTCATAATATCCTGGTAGGCCGCCACCAGCTTGTTGCGCACCTGTACGCCCAGCTGTAAAGACACCGACGATTTCTGCAGATCGACCATCACATCGTTCAGGCTGATGCCCGGCACGCCCAGTTCGAAATCCTGCGCCTGTTTGCGCGCCGTTTGCTGGGTCTCGCTGATCTTGCCGAGCGCCGCGGTCAGTTCGCTGGCGAAGCTGACGCCCTGCGGCGCCGCATTCTGCCCCATCTTGCCGGCCTGAACCGCCATGGTCTGCATCTGCTGCAGTACCCCTTCAATGCCCTGAATCGCCATCTGATCCTCAATCATCTCGTCTCGCCGGGTGACGTTTTCACCCTGCACTTCTCCAATGATGCACACCCTAGCACAGCGTTTTCAGACCTAAAGCGGTTAATTAACTGCAAAAAACCCGGCTTATCGGGCAATCGGAATCGTCTGATAAGGCGAATAATGGCCTGCCCAGAAATGGGAGCGCCGCTATTTAGAAGATATGTGTATCAGGGAGTCTGTTTTGTCACACAACGCTAACCATACCGTTCATCAGCCTGGCAGGGAGCTGCTCAGCCGCCCATACGGGATCGTGAGCGCCATTGAAGGACGAGACCTAAAATGAGTGCTTCGATAACCGCCGGCGAAAGCCGCGACAACGGCCTGCAAGCCATCTGGAATCGTCTGCGCGCCAACCCGAAAATTCCGTTGCTGGTCGCCGCTTCCGCCGCGATCGCGATCGTCGTCGCGCTGCTGTTGTGGGTGAAAAGCCCCGACTACCGCGTGCTGTACAGCAATCTGAACGACCGCGACGGCGGCGCCATCGTCACCCAGCTGACGCAGATGAATATCCCTTATCGCTTTGCCGAAAATGGCGCAGCGCTGCTGATCCCGGCGGAAAAAGTGCATGAAACCCGTCTGCGCCTCGCGCAGCAAGGGCTGCCGAAAGGCGGCGCCGTCGGTTTCGAACTGCTGGATCAGGAAAAATTCGGCATCAGCCAGTTCAGCGAGCAGATCAACTATCAGCGCGCCCTTGAAGGCGAGCTGTCGCGCACCATCGAGTCGCTGGGGCCGGTGCAAAACGCCCGCGTTCACCTGGCGTTGCCGAAACCTTCGCTGTTCGTACGCGAACAGAAATCCCCTTCCGCGTCGGTGACGCTGACCCTGCAACCCGGCCGTGCGCTGGACGACGGCCAGATCAACGCCATCGTTTATATGGTGTCGAGCAGCGTCGCCGGCCTGCCGCCGGGCAACGTGACCGTAGTCGACCAGGCTGGCCGCCTGCTGACGCAGTCCGACGGCACCGGGCGCGATCTCAACGCCTCGCAGCTGAAATACGCCAACGAAGTGGAAAACGGCTTCCAGCGCCGCATCGAGGCGATCCTCGCCCCGGTGGTCGGCAGCGCCAACGTGCGCGCGCAGGTCACGGCGCAGATCGACTTCGCCACGCGCGAACAAACCGATGAACAGTACCAACCTAACCAACAGCCTGACAAAGCCGCTATTCGCTCTCAGCAAACCAGCCTGAGCGAGCAGATCGGCGGGCCACAGGTGGGCGGCGTGCCAGGCGCGCTGTCCAATCAGCCAAGCGCACCGGCCACCGCGCCGATTGAGACCGCCAAGCCGGCCAACGCCGCAGGCAACAATGCCACCGCGCAAAACGCCGCAACCACCCGCAGCGCGGCGGCCAACGGCGTACCGCAAAATACCCGTCGCGACGCGACCACCAACTACGAACTCGACCGCACCATTCGCCACACCCAGCAAAAAGCCGGCACCGTGCAGCGTCTGTCGGTCGCCGTGGTAGTCAACTACCTCGGCGTAGATAAAGACGGCAAACCGCAGCCGATGAGCAAAGAGCAGTTGGCGCAGATCGAAGCGCTGGTGCGTGAAGCGATGGGCTACTCCAGCAGCCGTGGCGATACCCTGAACGTGGTCAACACGCCGTTTACCGACAGTCAGGTGACCGGTGGCGAACTGCCGTTCTGGCAAAGCCAGTCGTTTATCGATCGCCTGATCGACGCGGGCCGCTATCTGCTGGTGCTGCTGGTGGCCTGGCTGCTGTGGCGCAAACTGGTGCGGCCACAGCTGCAACAGCGCCAGGCGGCGCAACAGGCCGCCATCGCCGCCGCCAATGCCCCTGCCGCCAAACCGGCCGACAGCGGCAAACCGAGCAACGAGGAGCTGGCGCAGCGTCGTAAATCGCAGCAGCGCGTCAGCGCAGAAGTCCAGAGCCAGCGGATCCGCGATCTGGCTGATAAAGACCCACGCGTGGTCGCTCTGGTAATCCGCCAATGGATGAGTAACGAGATATGAGCCTGACCGGAACCGACAAAAGCGCCATCTTGCTGATGACGCTGGGTGAAGATCGCGCGGCGGAGGTGTTCAAGCACCTCTCCTCGCGCGAAGTACAGCTGCTGAGCGGCACCATGGCCGGCATGAGCCAGGTTTCGCACAAACAGCTCGGCGAAGTACTGACCGAGTTTGAAGACGACGCCGAGCAATACGCGGCGCTGAGCGTCAACGCCAGCGACTATCTGCGCTCGGTGCTGGTCAAGGCCCTGGGCGAAGAGCGCGCCGCCAGCCTGCTGGAAGACATTCTCGAATCGCGCGAGACCACCACCGGCATGGAAACGCTCAACTTTATGGAGCCGCAGAGCGCTGCCGATCTGATCCGCGACGAACACCCGCAGATCATCGCCACTATTCTGGTGCACCTCAAACGCGGCCAGGCGGCGGATATCCTGGCCCTGTTCGACGAACGTCTGCGCAACGACGTGATGCTGCGTATCGCCACCTTCGGCGGCGTGCAGCCGGCGGCGTTGGCGGAGCTGACCGAAGTGCTGAACAACCTGCTCGACGGCCAGAACCTCAAGCGCAGCAAAATGGGCGGGGTGCGCACCGCCGCCGAGATCATCAACCTGATGAAAACCCAGCAAGAAGAAGCGGTCATCGACGCGATGCGCGAATACGACGGCGAGCTGGCGCAGAAGATCATCGACGAGATGTTCCTGTTCGAAAACCTGGTGGAAGTCGACGATCGCAGCATCCAGCGTCTGCTGCAGGAAGTGGAAGGCGAGTCGCTGCTGATCGCATTGAAAGGCGCCGAACAGCCGCTGCGCGAGAAGTTCCTCAAGAACATGTCGCAACGCGCCGCCGACATCCTGCGCGACGATCTGGCCAACCGTGGGCCGGTGCGCATGTCGCAGGTGGAGAACGAGCAGAAAGCCATCCTGTTGGTGGTAAGACGCCTGGCGGAAACCGGCGAAATGATCATTGGCGGCGGCGAGGACACCTATGTCTGATCACATTAACACCCTGCCCTGGCAACCCTGGTCGCTCAACGATTTGGGCGAACAGAAACCGGCGTTCGACCTGCCGCCGCTGCCGGATCTCGAACAAAGCGATCCGGCGCCGGACGCGCAGGCCGAATTGCAACAGCAGCTGGCGACGCTGCGGCTACAGGCTGAGCAACAGGGCCAGCAGTTGGGCTATGCCGACGGCCAGCAAAAAGGCTATGAAGCCGGTTTTCAGTCCGGTCTGGAAGAAGGCCGTCAGCAAGGGCTGCTGGAAGCGCAGCAGCAGCAACAGCCGCTGACCGCCCACTGGCAGCAGTTGGTTACCGAATTCCAGCACACGCTGGACGCGCTCGACAGCGTGATCGCTTCACGGTTGATGCAGCTGGCGTTGACCGCCGCCAAACAGGTGCTGGGCCAGCCGCCGGTGTGCGACGGCACCGCCCTGCTCGCGCAGATCCAACAGCTGATCCAGCAGGAGCCGATGTTCAACGGCAAGCCGCAGCTGCGGGTCCACCCGGACGACTACCCCCGCGTCGAGCAACAGTTGGGGGTTACCCTCAGCCTGCACGGCTGGCGCCTGTTGGCGGACGGCGAACTGCATCCGGGCGGCTGCAAGGTCAGCGCAGAGGAAGGCGATCTCGACGCCAGCCTGGCGACGCGCTGGCATGAACTGTGCCGCCTGGCGGCACCGGGAGAAGTCTGATGACCGCGCGTCTCGGCCGCTGGCTGAGTTCTCTGGATACGCTGGAAAAACGCATCGCCCGCGCGCCGACGGTGCGCCGCTACGGCCGCCTGACCCGCGCGACCGGGCTGGTGCTGGAGGCTACCGGCCTGCAGCTGCCGCTCGGCGCGACCTGCCTCATCGAACGGCACGACGCCGGTGAAGTGCAGGAAGTGGAAAGCGAAGTGGTCGGCTTCAACGGCCAGCGGCTGTTCCTGATGCCGCTGGAAGAAGTGGAAGGTATCGTGCCGGGCGCGCGGGTTTACGCCCGCATCGCGCCGGAAGGCCAAAGCGCCGGCAAACAGCTGCCGCTCGGCCCAGCCCTGTTGGGACGGGTGCTGGACGGCAGCGCCAAACCGCTCGACGGCCTGCCTTCACCGGAAACCGGTTACCGCGCGCCGCTGATCACCGCGCCGTTCAACCCCTTGCAGCGCACGCCGATCGAGCAGGTGCTGGACGTGGGGGTGCGCACCATCAACGGTCTGCTGACCGTCGGTCGCGGCCAGCGCATGGGCCTGTTCGCCGGCTCCGGCGTCGGCAAGAGCGTGTTGCTCGGCATGATGGCCCGTTATACCCAGGCGGATGTGATCGTCGTTGGCCTGATCGGCGAGCGCGGCCGCGAGGTCAAAGACTTTATCGAGAACATTCTCGGTGCCGAAGGCCGGGCGCGCTCGGTGGTGATCGCTGCGCCGGCGGACGTATCGCCGTTGCTGCGCATGCAGGGGGCGGCCTACGCCACCCGCATCGCCGAAGATTTCCGCGATCGCGGGCAGCACGTGTTGCTGATCATGGACTCCCTTACCCGCTACGCCATGGCGCAGCGTGAGATCGCCCTGGCCATCGGCGAACCGCCGGCGACCAAAGGCTATCCGCCTTCGGTCTTCGCCAAACTGCCTGCGCTGGTGGAACGCGCGGGTAACGGCATCAGCGGCGGCGGTTCCATTACCGCCTTCTACACCGTATTGACCGAAGGGGACGATCAGCAAGACCCGATCGCCGACTCGGCGCGCGCCATCCTCGACGGCCACGTGGTGCTGTCCCGGCGCCTGGCGGAAGCCGGCCATTACCCGGCTATCGACATCGAAGCGTCAATCAGCCGCGCCATGACGTCGCTGATCGACGAAGAGCATTATCGCCGGGTACGCACCTTCAAGCAGATGCTGGCCAGCTATCAGCGCAACCGCGATCTGATCAGCGTCGGCGCCTACGCGGCCGGCAGCGATCCGTTGCTGGACAAAGCGATGACGCTGTACCCGCAGATGGAAGCGTACCTGCAACAGGGCATCTTTGAACGCAGCGGCTACGATGAAGCCTGTCAACAGCTGCAGCAGTTGATTGTTTAACGTCACCAGAGGCGCACAGCGATGAAATCACAATCTCCCCTGATTACCCTGCGAGATCTGGCGCAGGATGCGGTGGAACAGGCCGCGCAACAGCTGGGCCAGGTACGGCAGGCGCAGCAGGCGGCAGAGCAACAGCTGTCGATGCTGCTCAACTATCAGGACGAATACCGCCAGAAGCTGAATCATACACTTTGCGACGGCATGGACAGCTCTAGCTGGCAAAACTACCAGCAGTTTATCGGCACGCTGGAACAGGCCATCGACCAGCACCGCCAGCAGCTGCTGCAGTGGGGGCAGAAAGTGGATCATGCGGTGAAGCAATGGCAAGACAAACAACAGCGGCTGAACGCTTTCGAGACCCTGCATACCCGCGCCTTAAATGCGGAGCAGCAGCAGGAGAACAAACGGGATCAAAAACTGATGGATGAGTTCGCTCAACGCAGTGCACAAAGGAATATCAACCCATGAATCTGAACGCCCTGCCCGGCCTGGCCTTACCCGGCGACGCCGGCGGCCTGGCCGAACTGACGTCGGCGCTGGATGAGAGCCAGTTGTCGTCGGCCTTCGCCCAGCTGCTCGGCGCACGTTTCGCGCCCGCCGCCGATGGCAAACAGCCGCCGGTCACGCTGAGCGCGGACGAGGAACGCGCCCCGGCCCTGAGCCGCAACCAGCTCAATCAACTGCTAGCCACCTTCGGCGAGCGCGGCGGCCTGCTGCAGAACCCGGCCACCCCAGCCGATGCGCTTTCACCTGAAGGCGCCGAAGCCGAGGCACCCACCGCCGGCGACAAACCGGCGCAACCACCGATCGCCGCCGCCAAAGAGCTGGATGCCGCAACGCTGCAGGCGCTGTACGCCATGCTGCCGGCCGCGCTCGTCGCCCAGGCGCAACCGACCGAAGGCCAACGTTCGCTGCCGGTGGAAAACGCTGACGAGGCGACTGCACTGCTGCCCGGCAATGGCCTGCTGAACATTGCGGCGGCCGGTGATAAAACCGCCGCGCGTTCATCGGCATCCCCTGCTTCGTCGCTGACAGGGGCGAAAACGCCGGCCACCGGCGACGATAATGCCAAGGCGGCGCTCCCGCAACCGACCAGCGGTGAGCGCGCAAGTACCGCACAGCCGCTGCCGGCGAGCGATGCGCAGCAGCAACCGACGCTCAACCATGCCGTCGCCCTGGCCGCCGCCAGCCCAACGCAAACGGCCGCACCGGCCAGCGCACTGGTGACCGCACCGCCTACGCCGCAGCTCAACGCGCAGCTGGGCAGCCCGGAATGGCAGCAGGCGTTGAACCAACAGGTGCTGATGTTCCACCGCAACGGCCAGCAAAGTGCCGAGCTGCGCCTGCACCCGCAGGAGCTGGGCGCCTTGCAGATCACGCTGAAACTGGACGATCAGCAGGCGCAATTGCACATTGCCTCCGCCCACGGTCAGGTGCGCGCGGCGGTGGAAGCAGCGATGCCGCAGCTGCGTCACGCGCTGGCGGAGAGCGGCATCAACCTGGGGCAAAGCAGCGTGGGCGGCGAGTCCACCCCGCAATGGCAACAGGGGCAGCAGCAGGCGTCCAACGGCCAGGGGCGTTCCAGCTATGCTGAACATGCTGGCGGTGAGGCTGCGGCCGCCGACGGCGTCAGCGCGCCGGTGGCGCTGCAGCGCATGGCCAGTGCGGTCAACGGCGTCGATATTTTCGCCTGAGCCGCCGCAAACGCCCAAGCTGGCACCCATTTGCGCGTCTATTCAGGCTATTGCACGCCGTGATAGACGCGATAATACCTTTACATGTCATGCGTGCGGCTTTGCCGCGCGCCATGCCCGCCGCCTCGCAGGCTGCGGGTGGAACAACAGGAATTAGATTTGGCTATGTCTCAGAACACCCTTCCGGCAGCACCGAAACGCTCCCTTCTGGTCATCATGCTGGTATTGATCAGCGTCGTCGCCTGTGGCGCCGCGGGCTACAGCTGGTGGCTGCTGCAACAGCATAAAAACGGCGCCGAACCGGCCGCCGTCAAACAGCAACCGCCGGCCGCGCCGGTGTTCATGCCGCTCGACACCTTTACCGTCAACCTGGTGACGCCGGACAACAACCCGGATCGCGTGCTGTATATCGGCCTCACGCTGCGTCTGCCGGACGAAAGTACCCGCCGTCAGCTGAACGATTTTCTGCCGGAAGTGCGCAGCCGCTTGCTGATGCTGCTCTCCCGTCAGGAAGCGGGCCAGCTGGCCAATGAACAAGGGAAGCAACAGCTGGTGGCGCAGATTAAGGACGTGCTCAGCCCGCCGCTGGTTAAGGGACAACCGAAGCAGGTGGTCAGCGACGTGCTGTTCACCGCCTTCATACTGCGGTAATCACTATGGGCGATAGCATTCTTTCACAGGCAGAGATCGACGCCTTGCTCAACGGCGACAGCGCGGGTGATGAACCCGAAGCGATAGTCGGCAAAGAGAGCGAGGTTAAGCCTTACGATCCGAACACCCAGCGCCGCGTGGTGCGCGAGCGTCTGCACGCGCTGGAAATCATCAACGAACGTTTTGCCCGGCAGTTCCGCATGGGGTTGTTCAACCTGCTGCGCCGCAGCCCGGACATTACCGTCGGCCCGATCAAAATCCAGCCGTATCACGAGTTCGCCCGCAACCTGCCGGTGCCGACCAACCTGAACCTGGTGCATCTGAATCCGCTGCGCGGCACTGCCCTGTTCGTGTTCGCGCCGAGTCTGGTGTTCATCGCCGTCGACAACCTGTTCGGCGGCGACGGCCGCTTCCCGACCAAAGTCGAAGGCCGCGAATTCACCCCGACCGAACAGCGGGTGATCAAACGCATGCTGCGCCTGGCGCTGGACGCCTATGGCGACGCCTGGAGCGCCATCTACAAGATCGACGTGGAGTACGTGCGTGCCGAAATGCAGGTGAAGTTCACCAACATCACCACCTCGCCGAACGACATCGTGGTCACCACGCCGTTCCAGGTAGAGATCGGCGCGCTGACCGGCGAGTTCAACATCTGCATTCCGTTCGCGATGATCGAACCGCTGCGCGAGCTGTTGACCAACCCGCCGCTGGAAAATTCGCGGCAGGAAGACAGCCACTGGCGCGAAACGCTGGTGAAGCAGGTGCAGCACTCCGAACTGGAGCTGATCGCCAACTTCGTCGATATCCCGATGCGGCTGTCGAAAGTCCTGAAGCTGCAACCGGGCGATGTATTACCGATAGACAAGCCGGAACGCCTGATCGCCCATGTGGACGGCGTACCGGTTCTGACCAGCCAATACGGCACGTTAAACGGGCAATATGCCCTGCGTGTTGAACATTTGATTAACCCTATTTTGAATGCTCTGAGTGAGGAACAGCCCAATGAGTGATCCTAAGCAACCGTCTGGCGAAGGAAAGGAATCCGTAGACGATCTGTGGGCTGATGCGTTTAACGAGCAGCAGTCGACAGAGAAATCCGGCGCGAGCACCGAAGGGGTGTTCAAGTCGCTGGAAGCTCAGGATGCGCTCGGCAGCCTGCAGGATATCGACCTGATCCTGGATATTCCGGTCAAGCTGACCGTGGAACTGGGGCGCACCAAGATGACCATCAAAGAGCTGCTGCGCCTGTCGCAAGGCTCGGTGGTGGCGCTGGACGGCCTGGCCGGCGAGCCGCTGGACATCCTGATCAACGGTTACCTGATCGCACAAGGTGAAGTGGTGGTGGTGGCCGACAAGTTCGGTGTGCGCATCACCGACATTATCACCCCGTCCGAACGCATGCGTCGACTGAGCCGCTGATGACCGTTGCGGCGCCCGTAACCGTTCAAAGCAGCCAATCCCCCGCCGCGCCGGCCCTGCCGGCCGGTTCGGTGTTGATGCAGGTCAGCAGCGCGCTCGGCGGCATTCTGCTGCTGATCCTGCTGGCCGGTTGGCTGTTCCGTCGGCTGGGTTTCGCCCCGCAGGCGCGCAACAACAAACTGCTCAACCTGCGCGCCAGTTGCCAGGTCGGGCAGCGCGAGCGCGTGGTGGTGGTGGAAGTCGATGACACCTTGCTGGTACTGGGCGTCACCGCCCAGCAGATCACCCCGCTGCACACCCTGCCCGCCCCGCCGAAAGACGAGGGCGCGGCCGACGTGGCGACGCCGGCGGACTTCCGCCAACTGATGCAAAAAGTTCTGAAACGCCCGGAAAAATCGGCATGACCTCGACTCTTCATACCCTCGTCCGCCGTCCGGCGGTTTGGCTCCCTGCCGCCCTGCTGTTCATCAGCCCGGCGGCTTTGGCACAACTGCCGGGGCTGATCAGTCAGCCGCTGGCCAATGGCGGCCAAAGCTGGTCGCTGCCGGTGCAGACGCTGGTTCTGTTGACCTCGCTGACCTTCCTGCCGGCCATGCTGCTGATGATGACCAGCTTCACCCGCATCATCATCGTGCTCGGCCTGCTGCGCAACGCGCTGGGCACGCCTTCGGCGCCGCCGAACCAGGTGATGCTGGGGCTGGCGTTGTTCCTGACCTTCTTCATCATGTCGCCGGTGTTCGACAAGGTTTATCAGGACGCCTACCTGCCGTTCAGCCAGGACAAAATCGGGCTGGAAGTCGCGCTGGATAAAGGCGCGCAGCCGCTGCGCGAATTCATGCTGCGCCAAACGCGCGAAACCGATCTCGCGCTGTACGCCAGACTGGCCAATCAGCCGCCGCTGGCCGGCCCTGAGGCGGTGCCGATGCGCATCCTGCTGCCCGCCTACGTCACCAGCGAACTGAAAACCGCCTTCCAGATCGGCTTTACGGTGTTCATTCCGTTCCTGATTATCGACCTGGTGGTCGCCAGCGTGCTGATGGCGCTGGGGATGATGATGGTGCCGCCCGCCACCATCTCGCTGCCGTTCAAGCTGATGCTGTTCGTGCTGGTCGATGGCTGGCAGCTGCTGCTCGGCTCGCTGGCGCAGAGCTTCTATTCGTAACCCCTGACCGGAGAACGCGAGATGACACCTGAATCGGTTATGGCGCTCGGCACCGAAGCGATGAAAGTCGCGCTGGCGCTGGCCGCCCCGCTGCTGCTGGCGGCGCTGATCAGCGGCCTGGTCGTCAGCCTGCTGCAGGCCGCCACCCAGATCAACGAAATGACGCTGTCGTTCATCCCTAAAATTCTGGCGGTGGTGGCCACCATCATCATCGCCGGTCCCTGGATGTTGAATCTGTTGCTGGACTACATGCGCACTCTGTTCAGCAACCTGCCCACCCTGATCGGCTGACCGTGCTCACCTTCGACAGCGCCCAGCTCACCGTCTGGCTCAGCCACTATTTTTGGCCGCTGCTGCGCATTCTGGCGCTGATCAGCACCGCGCCGATATTCAGCGAAAAACAAATCAGCAAAAAGGTCAAAATCGGCCTTGGCGGGCTGATCGTCATCCTGATCGCGCCGACGCTGCCCGCCAGCAATATCCCGATCTTCTCCGCCGCCGGCCTGTGGCTGGCGGTTCAACAGATTCTGATCGGCGTGGCGCTGGGATTGACCATGCAGTTCGCCTTCGCGGCGGTGCGCCTGGCGGGCGAAGTGATCGGCATGCAGATGGGCCTGTCGTTCGCCACCTTCTTCGATCCCAGCGGCGGCCCGAACATGCCGGTGCTGGCGCGCCTGCTTAACCTGCTGGCGATGCTGCTGTTCCTCAGCTTCGACGGCCATCTGTGGCTGATTTCACTGCTGGCGGACAGCTTCCATACCCTGCCTATCCAAACGCAGCCGCTGAACGGCAACGGCTTCCTGGTGTTGACCCAGGTTGGCTCGCTGATTTTCATCAACGGCATGATGCTGGCGCTGCCGCTGATCTGCCTGCTGTTGACGCTGAACATGGCGCTCGGCCTGCTCAATCGCATGACACCGCAGCTGTCGGTCTTCGTGATCGGTTTCCCGGTCACCATGACCTTCGGCATCATGACGCTGGGTATGATGATGCCGATGCTGGCGCCGTTCTGTGAACATCTGTTCGGTGAAATCTTCGATCGACTGGCGGCGGTAATCGGCGGCATGACCTTCTAAGCCCCTGCAACGCCCCTCCCTTTCCCCCTTATCTGCCTGAGACAAAATGGCAATAAAAACGCTTTCTTGGGACAAAAGCCTGAGAAACGCCTTTTATCCGGATTAAGGTTCAAATGTCTCCGGCGGCTTGAATAAATAAAACCCCGACCTAGAATAGACCCGGCAACAGAAATATCGCTTGTACCACGCTAGCCATCAGCGGCGATAAAAACGCTGACTCCCAATTGGAAATAAAAAATAACGCAGTCACGCAGGGTAAAATGCGCGACAGATAACTTACACCCTGAATAAATGCGTCCGGCGCCTACCGGCTGCAGGGCGCAGCATCGACCTTTGCTAACCACAGGAGCGAGTTCATGATTAAAGCGAAAAGCAACCGCAAAGCACGCCGGTTATTCGGTTTGACCCACTGGAAAAGCAACAAATTTAGAGTTTCGTTTACCGAGACGGCCGACGGCGGAAAATGGAAAGTGGAGAAGAAAAAGAAATAGCAGCGCTATTTATCGTCAGGAAAATAATATCCATCGCGATTATTCCGCCACTGATTTCAATAATGCCATTGCGCATTAAACAGGGGTGACAATCGTATTATTTCTTTCCTGATGAAAAAAAGGCGCGTCACTCAGTCAGTAGTGGGAGAACGAGCGACGCGCCAAACGAGTGCACCCGGTTTCAAGAAGCCTCCCTCCCCGCGAGACGGAGAAGGCATTTTCTAAGCGCACTAAAGGGAAACCCGTCGCGGTCAGGCAACGGGGTATTGCTCTTAACGATTCATCTGGAACAGCGACATGCCCTGCATATCGCTGAAGGTTTTATACGACGCCTGCAGCGCTGCCTGCTGCATGAAATAAGACGAGATAGACTCGGCCAGATCGGCATCCGTCAACGCGCTCATCTGGATCTGGTTGGTCATGTCACGCTCTTTACCGATGCTGTCCAGCTGATCCATTTCCTGCAGCTGACTGCCCAGCTCGGCGCGCACGCTCAACACGTTGTTGTAGGAGTTGTCCAGACCGCGGTTGGCTTTCGCCAACGCATCGTTCACCTGCTGCTTGGTGGCCTCATCGGCGCCCTGCAGCGGGGTTTTCAACGCGTTCAGCGCAATATCGATGCTCTCGAATACGTTGCTGACCGGCGCGCTGCCGTCCGGCTCGGGCTTCGGATTGCTGGTCAACGACATGAACACCGCGTTGCCGGTATGGCCGATGGTCATGGTGCGGTTGGCGTCCACTTTCTGCTGAACCGTCTTGTCCCCGCCCTGATAACTGACGGTGCCGCCGTTATCGACGAACGGCGCCTTGTCGTTCACGTATCCGCCGAACATATAGCGGCCGTTGCCGTCGGTGCTGTTGGCCTGGTTCAGCAGCTGATCTTTCAGCCCCTGCAGTTGGGTGGCCAGCGACTGGCGATCGTTATCGCTTTCGGTGCCGCCGGCGTTGACGATCAACGCCTTCATATCCGCGATGGTGGAGGTCGCGCCGGCCAATACCGTTTCTTCCATCGACACGTTCTGACGGGCGAAGGTGCGCGCCAGCGTGTACTGGCTGTTTTCCGCCTGCGACTGCGACAACATCACCGCGCGCGACGCCGCCAGCGGATCGTCGGACGGGTTGATCACCCGCTTGCCCGAGGAAAGCTGCTCGGCCGCCTTCATGAACAGCGACTGGTTGCCCGTGATGCCGTTCATGTTCTGTTGGTACATCATGCTGGTGCTCATGCGCATGCTGTGGGTTCCTTACTCTGAGCGACCGGCGCCGTTATCGGCGCCGATTAACAATGAAATCAACGAATATTCAGCAACGCATCGAACAGCGAGCTGGCGGTCTGAATCACCTGCGCGTTGGCCATGTAGTACTGCTGGAAACGCAGCAGCTCGCCATACTCTTCGTCAAGGTTGACGCCGGACATCGACTGCTGTTGCGCACCCAGCTGCGTCACGATCTTGGCCTGCGACGTGGCGATGGCCTTGGCGGCAGCGGTCTGGTTGCCGACGCCGCTGACAATGCCGGCGTAAGCGCCGCTCAGGGTCGCCTTACCGTCCACCAGGTTTTTGGTCTGCAGATCCAGCAGTTTCTTGGCATTTTCGTTATCACCGCGGCCGCTGTCGTCTTTACCGGCGGCGGCGATCTTGGACGAATCGGTGATGGCCACTTTCAGGTTGCCCGCCACGTCGCTGACCGGCTTCACGGTGAAGCTGTCTTTAGCCTGCGCATTGCCGTCGATGCTCACTTCCAGCCCGTCGAAGTTCAGCGTCGGTTTGCCGTCGGCGCTGGTACCCGGCGTGGCGTTGACTTTCACGTTGTCCGGCAGGCGGCTGACCTGCCAGTTGCTGCCGTCGAACTCGACGCGATAATCGTTGGCTTTCACCTTGCCGGTATCGGTGTAAGAGACCGACAGCGACGCGTCGCCGGTGTTGCGGGTGTTATCCACCACCCGGCCACCGCTGAAGCTGAAGAAGTCGCCGCCTGCGTCACCGTTCAGATCGAAGCCGGCGCGATGCTGTTGGTTAAAGCTGTCCGCCATCGCCAGCGCCAACTGGCCCAGCTGATTGCGCACGCCGTCCAGCGTTTCGCTGCGGAATTTCAGCACGCCGCTCAGCGTGCCGCTGGTGATCTGGCCTTCCGGCACTTCGCTGGCGCCGTTGCCGCGGTTATAGCCGATAGTCAGACGGGAAGGATCGCTGCTGGAAGGCACGGCTTCCACCTGATACGTATTGCTGCCCTGCACCAGCGTCAAGCCGTTGGCGAAGGAGACGGTATAGGCGTCGCCGTCCTGTTGCGTGACCTGTACGCCCACCAGCTGGTTCAATTCGGTGACCAGTTGATCGCGCTGATCCAGCAACGCATTTGGCTCGCCGCCGGCGCTGCCGCGCAAACGGGTGATCTCATCGTTCAGCTTCGCGATCTGCTGGCCGTAGCTGTTGATCTGCTGCGCCGTATCGCTGATCTGCTGATTAACGCCGTTGTCCATGTCGCGCAGGAATTTATCGGTGTTGTTGAACTGGTTCACCAGACCGTTGGCCTTGCCCAGCACCGTCTGGCGCGCGGCGTCGTCACCGGCGTTGCTCACCAGGTTCTGCAGGTTGGTAAAGAAATCCTGCATGTTGGTCGACAGCGGGTTGGTCTTGCTCGCCAACAGATTGTCGATCTGCGAAATCTTCTCGTAATAGGCGTTCTGCGCCCCGAACGCGCTTTGTGCGCCGCGCAGCTGGTTGGTGATGAACTGGTTGTACTCGCGGTTAACGCTGGTGACGGTCACGCCGTTGCCGATAAAGCCGCTCATGGTGGCCATGCCGCCGTTCTGCGCCAGGATCGCGGTCTGGCGGTTGTAGCCCGCCACGTTGTAGTTGGAGATGTTGTTGCTGACGGTACTGAGCGCCACCTGAGCCGCATTCAGCCCGCTCATCGCGGTATTGATTAAGCTATTGGACATCGGAATTCCTTATGCTGCGGCGCCGGTGGCCCACAGGGTTCTTAATTGAGCTGCTGAGCCTGTTCGCTCAGCCTGTTTCGGTTATCGGCCAAAATGAGAAGAACTTGAGGAAAAAAAGCGGCAACGCGGTCAGCATCCAGCTAGCCTTCGTTACCGCCTATCCCCTAAATAATTGGCGTCGCAGCAAGGCGACAAGCAAGGGCGTCCCCGGGCGCTTGGTTAAGCCAAGTGACCGGGGCGAGCTTGTGCAGTCAACGCCGCTGCGGCGTCAAGAATGACGGGGATTTAGAACAAATCTTTCAGATCGTGGGTGTAAGCTTTCACCGCCTGTTCCCCCGCGTTCTTCATCTGCTGAATCACGCTGACCAGTTTGCTGGCGTACTGGGGATCGGTGGCGTACCCGGCGCGCTGCAGCGCATGCGCCGCCTGCTCCGGGCTGCGCGCGGCGGCCACGTCGGCATAGCGCGGGTTGTTGGTCAGCAGTTTGACGTAGTCGGCAATCGCTTCGACATACGAACCGTAGACGCGGAACTTCGCCTTCACCTTCTTCGCCGCGCCCTGTTCGAACTCGGTGGTGGTGATCTCCGTCACCGGCCCGCTCCAGCTGCCGCCGGCCTTGATGCCGAACAGGTTGTAGCTCGGCGTGCCGTCTGAGGTCGGGATCTCGCGCTGCCCCCAGCCGGATTCCAGCGCCGCCTGCGCGACGATCAGCTGATGCGGAATGCCGCTCTGCTGGCTGGCGACCTTCGCCGGGATCGACAGGCGAGCGACGAAGTTGCCGTTGTTGAGCGACAGTGGCGCGGCGGCCGGCGGGGCTTTCGGCATCGCGCGGCGCACCATCTGCTCCAGCGCCTGGTTCGGCAGCGTTTGCAGCACCTCGTTGTCCAGCGCCATCGGCGACAGGCCCGCCGTTTCACTCGGCACCGCGTTGGCGTTGCTCATCTGCTTGACCATCATGTCGGCCAGCCCCAGCCCTTTTTGCGACATCTGCTGGGCGATTTGCTGGTCGTACATCGAGGTATAGAGCCGCGTTTGATCGCTGCTCAATACCCCGTCCTGCGGCAAGGCGGATCGCATGCTTTTCAGCATCATCTGCACGAACATGCCTTCTACCTGCTGGGCCACCTGCTTGAGGTTGCCCTGCGGGTCGGCCGCCGCATCGCGCTTCAGACCGTTCAGCGCCTGGGCGTCATAGGCCGCACCCGACATTGCCATCAGATCGCCGGCCATCAGATGATTTCCAGCTTGGCGCGCAGGCAGCCGGCGCTCTGCATCGCCTGCAGGATCGACATCAGATCGATCGGCGTGGCGCCCAGCGCGTTCAGCGCGCGAATGACGTTGTTCAGGTTGGCGCTGGCGTTCACCTTCTGCAGCGATCCGCCCTGCTGTTGCACCGAGATCTGGGTGTTTGGCGTCACCACCGTCTGGCCGCCGCCGAACGGCGTCGTCGGTTGGCTGACGGTGTTCTGCCGATCGACCACCACCGACAGGTTGCCCTGGGCGACGGCGCAAGAATCGAGGATCACATCGCGGTTCATCACCACCGACCCGGTGCGCGAGTTGATGATCACTTTGGCGTCCATCGCGCCGACGTTGACGGTGATGTTTTGAATCTCCGCCAGGAAGCGCACCTGAGAGCTGTTGCCCTGCGGCACCAGCACCTGGATCGTGCGGGCGTCGAGCGGCGTCGCGGTGCCGCCGCCGCGTTGGCGGTTGATGGCGTCGCTGATCTGCTGCGCCAGCGTGAAGTCTTCGTCGTTCAGCTGCAGGTTGAGTACGCCGCCGCTGCCGAAGGTGGTCGGCAGCTCGCGCTCAATGGTGGCGCCGTTGCTGATGCGCCCGCCCGCCAGCTGGTTGACCTGCACGCTGCTGCCGCCGGCCGCCGCGCCCGCGCCGCCGACCAGCACGTTGCCCTGCGCCAGCGCATAGACCTGGTTATCCACGCCTTTGAGCGGCGTCATCAGCAAGGTGCCGCCGCGCAGGCTCTTGGCGTTGCCCATCGATGAAACCACCACGTCGATGTTCTGCCCGGCGCGCGAGAACGGCGGCAGTTTGGCGGTCACCATCACCGCCGCCACGTTTTTCAGCTGCATGTTAGTGCCCGGCGGCACGGTGATGCCCAGCTGCGACAGCATGTTGCTCAGGCTTTGGGTGGTGAACGGCGTCTGCATGGTCTGGTCGCCGGAACCGTCCAGCCCCACCACCAGGCCGTAGCCGATCAGGGCGTTGTCTCGCACGCCCTGCACCGTCACCAGATCGCGGATGCGCTCCGCCGCCGCCGGCAAGCACACCAGCCCGACGCACAGCGCGATAAACCATTTTTTCAGCATCAGTCAATCCTTAGAACGGTGAAACATTTAAGAAGAAGCGCTGCAGCCAGCCCATGGTCTGCGCTTCGTTGATATAGCCATTGCCGACGTATTCGATCCGCGCGTCCGCCACCTGCGTCGAGGTGACCGAGTTGTTGCCGCTGATGGTGCGCGGGTTGACGACGCCGGAGAAACGAATGAATTCGGTGCCCTGGTTGATGGCGATCTGCTTTTCCCCCACCACGTGCAGGTTGCCGTTGGCCAGCACCTGGTTGACCGTCACCGTAATGGTGCCGTTGAAGGTGTTGTTGGCGTTGGCGCCGCCCTTGCCGCCGAAGGTGCTGTCGCCGGAAATGTCCATATCGGCGCGCGCATTGCCCAACAGGCCGTCAAGGTAACGCGGCGAGGTGGCGACGCCGAACTTGCTGGCGCCGTTGCGGCTGGCGTTGGCGGAAGAGCTCTTGCTGGCGCTGACGTTTTCCTGCAGCACGATGGTCAGGGTGTCACCGACGTTGCGCGGACGGCGGTCTTCGAACAGCGGCTGATAGCCGTAGTTCATCGGCTGCACCGTCTGGAAGATCGAGCCGTTCGGCATCGGCGCGCTGGCCGGCGCGGGCTGCGCCGTGGTCGCACCGTCCACCAGCGGTTTATGCGGAATATAAGCGCAGCCGCTCAGCGTCAGCATCACCATTCCCGCCAGCCAGCGTTGTCCCTGCCGCGGCAGGATTGCCATCGAATATGTGGTTACCACGGGTATCGCCTTTGTTTCACGAAAGAGAATGACGGGCGCGGCAAGCCGGGCCCGTCAATGACAGATTACAGTTGCGTCAGCTTTTGCAGCATCTGATCGGAAGTCGAAACCGCTTTGCTGTTGATCTCGTAAGCGCGCTGAGTCTGGATCATGTTGACCAGCTCTTCCGCCACGTTAACGTTGGAGGTCTCCACGTAGCCCTGATACAGCAGACCGGCGCCGTTCAGCCCCGGCGTGCTCTCGTTCGGCGCGCCCGAGCTTTCGGTTTCCTGATACAGGTTCTCGCCCACGCTCTCCAGACCGCTGTCGTTGACAAAGGTCGTCAGCGTCAGTTGACCCACCTGCTGGGCGGCGGTTTGCCCCTGCTGGGTGACGCTGACGATGCCGTCGCGGCCGACGGTGATGGACAGCGCGTTCGCCGGAATGGTGATCGCCGGCTGCACCTGGAAACCGCTGGATGTGACCAGCTGGCCGTTCTGATCGATCTGGAACGAGCCGTCGCGCGTGTAGGCCTGGGTGCCGTCCGGCAGCATCACCTGGAAGAAACCCTGCCCCTTGATGGCGACGTCTTTACTGTTGTTCGTCTGCGACAGGTTGCCCTGGCTGTGCAGACGCTCGGTCGCCACCGGACGCACGCCGGTGCCGATCTGCAGACCGGAAGGCAGCGTGGTCTGCTCGGAAGACTGTGCCCCCGGCTGACGCATGGTCTGGTACAGCAGATCTTCAAATACCGCACGCTGGCGTTTGAAGCCGTTGGTGCTGACGTTCGCCAGGTTGTTGGCGATCACGTCCATGTTGGTCTGCTGCGCGTCCAGACCGGTTTTGGCAATCCATAAGGATGGAATCATCGGTTATTTCCTTGCTGCTTAACTCATTGAGAGCAGTGAGTTGGCACGCTGTTCGTTTTCATCCACGCTGTGGATGACTTTCATTTGCATTTCAAAACGGCGGGCGTTGGCGATCATGTCGACCATGGTCTCCATCGGCTTGACGTTGCTGCCCTCCAGCACGCCCGGCATCACCCGCACCTGCGGATCGTTTTGCAACTGATTGCCGCGCTGCTGTTGAGTTTCCGGCGTCAGGCGGAACAGCCCGTCGTCACCGCGCATCACTTCGCGCGCATCGGCTTTCACCAGCTTCAGACGGCCGATCTGCGCGATGGTGTTCGGCGGATCGCCGGCGTTCAGCGCCGAAATGGTACCGTCGGCCGCGATGGTGATCTCCGCCGACGGCGGCACCTCGATCGGGCCGCCGTCACCCATCACCGGCAATCCCTGCACCGTCAACTGCCCGGTGGAGGAGATCTGAATGTTGCCGTTGCGGGTATAGGCTTCCCCCCCACCCGGCAGGCTCACCGCCAGGAAACCGTCCTGCTGCAGCGCCACGTCCAGCGGACGCGCTGTGTAGTTCAGCGCCCCCTGGCTCATATCGGCGCCCGGCGTCGACGCGGTCACCAAGGTGCGCGTCGCCAGGCTCGGCCCGTCGACCGGCACCGCGCGCAATGCGGCGAGCTGGGCGCGAAAGCCCGGCGTCGACGCATTGGCCAGGTTGTTGGCGGTAATGGACTGCTGTTCCAGCGTTTGGCGCGCCGCGCCCATCGCGGTATAAATCGCGTGATCCATAACTCGGCCTTATTAGCGCAGGCTAACCAACGTCTGCAGGATGGAGTCCTGCGTCTTGATGGTCTGGGCGTTGGACTGGTAGTTACGCTGTGCGACGATCATGTTCACCAGCTCCTGGCTCAGATCGACGTTGGAAGACTCCAGCGCGCCGCTGGTCAGCTTACCGAAGCCGCCGCCGCCCGACAGACCAACGCGCGGCTGACCGGACGCACCGGTTTCCTGCCACACGTTATCGCCCTGCGACGCCAGCCCTTCCGGGTTGGAGAAGTTGGCCATGACGATCTGGCCCAGCACCTGAGTCTGCTGGTTGGAGTAGATGCCCACCACTGTGCCGTCGTTGTTGATCTGGAAGTTGGTGTATTCACCGGCGGCATAGCCGTCTTGCGATACCTTGCTCACCGAGTCGCTGCCCACGTTCTGCTGCATGCTGCCGGCGAAGCTCAGGGTGAAGTTTTGCGCCGGTGCGCCGTCTTTGGCGGTCATCGGGATCACCATGCTGAACTCGCCCGGCGCGCCGTTGGTGCTGGTGGTTTTCACCAGGTTGCCGCTGGTGCTGAACTCCATGGTGCCGGCGTTCACTGGCGCGGCGCTGCCGTCCTGGGTGTAGACCTGCCATTTATTGTCTGTTGTCTTCACGAAGTAGGCGTTGATGTTGTGCGCGTTACCCAGCGAGTCGTAAGCGGTGATGGTGTTGACGTAGTTGTAGCTGTCCTGTTTGGTCGGATCGAAGGTCTTGTTCTCCGGCACTTTATGGGTGGACTTCAGGTTGGCCACCATCTCGCCGGAGGTGGATGCCTTGGCGTTCATCATACCTTCAGGAATGCTCAACGGCACCGGGTTGGCACCCTGTTGGATGGTCGGCGGAGAACCGGCCGCCGGGTAGCCGGTCAGCTGCAGCCCCTGCATGTTGGTCAGGTTGCGGTTCTCGTCCAGCTTGAACTGACCGTTGCGGGTATAGAAGATGCCGCCGTCTTTATCCTGCATGCGGAAAAAACCGTTGCCGTTGATGGCCACATCCAGCGCACGGCTGGTACCGGTGGTGGTGCCACCCTTGAAGTTCTGGGTGATGCCGGACACTTTGACGCCCAGACCGACTTGCGAGCCAGCGAACATGTCGGCAAAGGAGACGCTGCCGGATTTGAAGCCCGCAGTCGCGGAGTTGGCGATGTTGTTACCGATCACGTCCAGGTTGGTTGCTGCCGCGTTCAAGCCGCTGACTGCCTGAGAAAAAGCCATGTTATTCTCCGAATAGTGGTCAGGCTATCGTCCGATTGAGCCTGATGCTTAGGGTTATAAGATCTGTCGCACGTCTTCCAGGGTGGCGTTGCCCGCCAGACCGAGATCCAGCTTGGCGCCGTTGCCGTCGCGGATCACGCCGTTCACCAGGCCGAAGTGCAGGCTGCGCGCCACCAGTTGCTCGCCATTGCCTTTGGCGTTAATCGCCACTTTGTAGGCGCCGTCGGGTGCGGTAGAGCCGTCATCCAACGAACCGTCCCAGGTGAAGGCATGCACACCGGCGGTCAGGCCGCCGATTTCGATGGTGCGCACCACCTGCCCACTGGCGTTGGTGATGGTAGCGGTCACCTGATCGGCAGCGCGCTCCAGTTCCACGCCGAACGGCGTCGTGCTGACCTTGCCGTCCTTGCTGCCGACCAGAATGTTATTGCCCGGCACCATCACGCCGTGGCCGATCAGCGCAGTGGCTTGCAGCGACTGGTTGCTGTTGATCTGGCCGGAGATCGACCCCAGCGTGGTGTTGAGTTTTTCGATGCCCTGCACGGTGTTGATCTGCGCTAGCTGCGAGGTCAGTTCGTTGTTCTGCATCGGATTGGTCGGATCCTGGTTTTTCAACTGCGCCACCAGCAGCGTCAGGAAACTGTTGTGCAGATCCTGGCTGTTGGTATTTTTGCTGTTGTTACCGATGACGGTGTTGTCCAACGACTCGTTCGTGGTTGCGGCGATAGCCATGGGAACCTCCGGTTACTGACCCAACGTCAGGGTTTTCATCATCATCGACTTGGTGGTGTTGAGCACCTCGACATTGGCCTGGTAGCTGCGGGAAGCGGAGATGGTGTTGACCATTTCACCCACCACGTCGACGTTCGGCATGCGCACGTAGCCCTTGGCGTCCGCCAGCGGGTTGCCCGGTTGATAGACCAAACGCTCGGGCGCCGGATCGTCCACCACCTGAGCGACGCGTACGCCGCCGGTCGGCTGCCCGGGGGCCGCCGCGACCTGGAACACCACCTGCTTGGCGCGGTAAGGCTCGCCGTCCGGACCGGTCACGCTGTCGGCGTTGGCCATGTTGCTGGCGCTGACGTTCATGCGCTGGGATTGCGCCGATAACGCCGAGCCGGAGATATCAAAAATATTCAGTAAAGACATGCGCCTTATCCTTGTTGCAGCACGGACATCATCCCTTTGATCTGACCGTTGAGCAGCGTCAGGTCGGTCTGATATTTCAGGCTGTTATCGGCAAAGTTGGTGCGTTCGCGATCCATGTCCACCGTGTTGCCGTCCATCGACGGCTGATCCGGCACCCGGAACAGCAGATCGAGCTGCGGCGGCTGCAGGGTCTGCGCCGGGATGTGGCGCGCCGCCGTCAGGTTCAGCGACATGCCGTTGCCGCTGACGCGCCCCTGCTCCATCACTTTGTTCAATTGGCTGGCGAAATCGATATCCCGCGCCTGATAACCCGGTGTGTCTGCGTTGGCGATGTTGGCGGCCAGAATTTCCTGCCGCTGGGCGCGCAAGTTCAGCGCCTCTTGGCCAAAGCGCAGAGCCGCGTCCAGTTTGTCGAGCATGCTCCCTCCGCGAGGTTAGAATTTGGAGTCGACAGCATAAACGCCCCCCGCGCTACCCTATCGCGGGAATAAACGCAAAATGGGGCGCTATTTATCTGCTTAGCCTGCGCGCGCTGCGGGTACACTTACGCGTATCCCGATGAAGCTTGAGAAGATGACGATGAAAGGTAAAATGCTGCTGCTTATCGGCCTGCTGTGCAGTCTGAACGCGCGCGCCGACGATCTGGCGACGCAAATCGAAAGCTTCATCCAAGGCAAGTTCAGCGGCGAACCGGTACAGGTGAAAGTGCGGGTGCGCACGCCGCCGAACCAATGGCCCGCTTGCGAACTGCCGCAGCTGTCGCTGCCGCCCAACGCGCGGATCGGCGGCAACGTCAGCATTTCGGCGCGCTGTGGCCAGGAGCGGCGTTTTATCCAGACGCAGGTGCAGGTGTTTGGCCGCTATCTCGTTTCGGCGCGCGGCATCAGCGCCGGCAGCCGGTTGACCGCGGCGGACCTGACGTTGAAAGCAGGCCGGCTCGATACCCTGCCGCCGCGTGCGCTGACCGAAGCGAGCAAAGCGTTAGGCGCCGTCAGCCTGCGCAACATTAGCCCCGGTCAGCCGCTGACCCTCGCCATGCTGCGCCGCGCCTGGATTATCAAGGCCGGGCAATCGGTACAGGTCAATGCACAGGGCGAAGGATTCAGCATCAGCGGTGCGGGTAAGGCGATGAACAACGCCGCCGCCGAAGACAGCGTGCGGGTGCGCATGGCGTCCGGGCAGATCGTCAGCGGCGTGGTCGGGGACGACGGCGCGATCCGCATTACGTTATAAAAAAGTAAAGGTTCCGCAAACCTTGCCGATAAGACAAATCAAGCAGCATTTTATTGGCCACCAGGGCCGCAAAACTTTCATTGCAGCGTCGTCGCCCCCGAGCGGCCACGGCGTAAACGGAGATGGACCATGAGTATCGATCGCACCCAGCGGTTACAGCCGGTTTCCACTGTGCAACCGCGTGAAACCCCGGCCGACAACCCGCTCCAACCGCGCAAGGCCGCCGTGGCCGAAACCGCCGTCAGCGGCACGCAGGTCAAACTGAGCGAGGCGCAGGCGCGCCTGATGCAACCGGGCACCCAGGATATCGATATGGGCCGGGTCGAGGCCATCAAACAGGCGATCCGCAACGGTGAACTGAAGATGGACGCCGGCAAAATCGCCGACGCACTGCTGCAAGACGCGCAGAGCGATGTTCAATGGATCGCCGGACGCGACTGACAACGCGGCGGCGGGTAGCGATAAAGGATAAGTCATCACTATGGAAAAGCTGGTACAACTGCTGGACAAACTGTTGGAAACACTGCAGGCGCTCAATGGCGTGCTGGAGGAAGAGCACGACTTGCTGTGTTCCGGCCAGTTGCCCGGCGTGGCCTTGCAGCGCGTCACCGATGCCAAAAGCCAACTGCTGGCGACGGTCGCTTACCTCGAGCAACAGCGCCTGGGGCAGGAAAAAACCTGCGGGCAACGCGCGCCCTATGCCAGCCATGCGCCTCTGGCCGATCGCTGGCAACGCGTTCAGTTGCTGAGCCAAACGCTGCGTGAGAAGAACCAGCACAACGGCCTGCTGCTCAATCAGCAGATCGACCACAACGCTCAGGCACTGGCTATCCTCAGTAAGAACAACAAATCGCTGTATGGCCCGGACGGCCAGTCGCACGCCGGCAGCCTGCTCGGCAGAAAAATCGGCGTCTGACCTGACTCATTTCGCCCGGTGAGCCTATCACCGGGCACGCGTTAGCCGACTTTTGCGCATCCCCTCGCATTTTCACCTCATCACCTCCTGAGTTCCCTTAACGTTATGCGTCAGGCTGCGCAGAACGTGAATTTGGCTGTTTCTTTCCCTTTGGCCACTTGTCACCCTGTGGTGATTTTTAAATCACTTGAAATATACCCTTAACGGGTATAGATTCGCAGGGAGAGCGAATGGCTGATATCTATCTCACCAAAACCTTTCAGGGTTTTGCCGCACGCGAGCGCATTAGCGACGCCACGATAGTGAAAGCGGCGCGAGAAATGCAGCATCAGCGGTACGACGCCAATCTTGGCGGTTGCGTATACAAAAAGCGCATCGCTCGGGCTGGTGCGGGCAAACGTGGCGGCTATCGGGTGCTGATCGTTTTTCGCGATGAAGACCGCCTGTTTTTTATGCGCGGCTTTGCCAAAAGCGAGAGAGAAAACATCAGTGCGGATGAGTTACAGGGATTGAAACATCTGGCTGCGCTGTATCTGGATTATTCGCCATTCAGACTCTACCAGCTGGTCAACAACAGGGAGTTACGGAGGCTAAGCGATGAGTAAAATTCTTGCCGAGATCCACCAGGAAGTTCAGGGCCTGCACCGCGCCGGTTTCGTCGACGACGTGACCATGCGCACTTTCGACATGCTGTGCCTGCGGCCGGTGAAGCAGTTCGGGCCGGCCGAGATCCGCGCGCTGCGCGAACGGGAAAACGTCAGTCAGCCGGTGTTTGCGCTGTATCTCAACGTCAGTAAAAAGGCGGTGCAGAAATGGGAGCGCGGCGAAGCACAACCGAACTCCGCCGCAATGAAGCTGCTGTCACTGGTCGAACGCAACGGCCTGCAAATTCTGGCCTGATCCTACTGATAATTGACGATCACCTGATTGCCAATCACCCGCAGCGGCGGGTTCAGCCCGCCTTGCGACTGCACGTAATAGACAAAGCGCAATTCCGCATTGGCCGGTTCGCCCTGCAGGCCGTTGCTGCTGCCGCTGCCGCCGCCGAGCGGAATGCAACGGTTCACCGTACACAGCTGGGCCTGCAGCCCCAATGGTTCAGGCCCCAGTAAACGGTAGCGCCAGCTGACGCGGGTGATGCGCGCATTGGCATCCGGCAGCGCGTTCGGCGGCCGCAAACCGGCGGACTCATCGCGCATGCCGCCCTGTTCCAACGTCACGCCCGCCCCTTCGGCCACCCAGGAGCCGGACACCGCACCGGCGGTTAACGGCGCCAGCAAACACAGCACGAACAGACAACGTTTCATCAGGCGGCTCCAATGGTCGAGGTCATGCGAATCTGGCGATCGTCGTTAATCTCCAGGTTGGACAGCACCACGAGCTGCGGCAGGCTGCGGCGCAGGAAGCGCGCCAGTAAAGGACGCAGCGCATGGTTAACCAACAGCACCGGCGGCGCGCTGAGCATCTCTTGCCGTTGCAGCGCTTGACGCGCCTGTTCCAGCAGGCGGTCGGCCAGCCCCGGCTCCAGACCGCCGCCGCCCTGCAACGCCTGCAGCAACAGGCGCTCCAGCTGGGTATCCAAGCCGATAACCTGAATCTCGCCGTTGCCCGGGAACCACTGCTGCGTGATCGCCCGGCCCAGCGCCACCCGCACCACGGTCGTCAGCTCATAAGGATCGCTTTGCGCCGGGGCATGTTCCGCCAGCGTTTCGACGATGGTGCGCATATCGCGGATAGAAACGCGTTCGGCCAACAGGTTTTGCAGCACTTTGTGCAGCGTCGTCAGCGACACCACGCCCGGCACGAAGTCTTCGGTCAGCTTCGGCATCTCTTGTGAAACACGGTCCAGCAGCTGCTGAGTTTCCTGGCGGCCAAACAGCTCGCTGGCGAACTGGCCGATCAGGTGATTAAGGTGCGTCGCCACTACGGTACTGGCTTCCACCACGGTAAAACCCTGGATCTGCGCCTGCTCTCGCAAGGCGCTGTCGATCCATACCGCCTCGAGCCCAAAGGCGGGATCGACGGTTTTGTCTCCCGCCAGCTCGCCCACGGCATTGCCGGGGTTGATCGCCAGCCAACGGCCCGGCTGCGCTTCACCGCTGCCGATCTCAACGCCTTTCATCAGGATGCGGTAGCTGGCTGGCGGCAGTTCCAGATTGTCGCGGATGTGCACCACCGGCGGCAGATAGCCCATGTCCTGCGCGAATTTCTTGCGGATCCCGCGGATACGCCCCAGCAGCTCGCCGTTCTGTTGAAAATCGACCATCGGAATCAGCCGGTAGCCCACTTCCATCCCCAGCGGATCTTCCAACTGAACGTCGGCCCAGCTGGCCTCGGCGGCCTGCGGATTCTCCGGCATCGCCGGTTCTTCCACCGTTTTCGGTGCCTGTTGTTCACGGCCACGCAGCCACCAGGCCAGGCCCAGCAAAGCGGCGGTAAACAGCAGGAACACCAGGTTCGGCATGCCCGGCACCAGGCCCAACAGCCCCAGTACCCCGGCGCTCAGCAACATCACGCGCGGATTGTTGAACAGCTGGCCCACCATCTGCTCGCCGACGTCCTGATCGGTCGCGACGCGGGTGACGATGACGCCGGCGGCGGTGGAGATCACCAGCGCTGGGATCTGCGCCACCAGGCCGTCACCGATGGTCAGCAGCGTATAGCTTTCCGCCGCCGCCCCCAGCTCCATGCCATGCTGCACGACACCGACCAACAGGCCGCCGACGACGTTCAGCACCATGATCATCAGGCCGGCAATGGCATCGCCACGTACGAATTTACTGGCACCGTCCATCGAGCCGTAGAAATCGGCCTCCTGGGTCACTTCAGCGCGGCGTTTCTTCGCTTCGTCTTCACCGATCAGCCCGGCGTTCAGGTCGGCGTCGATCGCCATCTGTTTACCCGGCATGCCGTCCAGCACGAAGCGCGCGCCCACTTCGGCGATACGCCCGGCCCCCTTGGTAATTACCATAAAGTTGATCAGCACCAGGATGATGAACACCACGATGCCGATGGCGAAGTTGCCCCCCACCAGGAAGTGGCCAAAGGCTTCCACCACGCGCCCGGCGGCGGCGGAACCGGTGTGGCCCTCCAGCAAGATGATGCGCGTCGACGCGACGTTGAGCGACAAACGCAGCAATGTGGAGAACAGCAGAATGGTCGGGAAGGCGGCGAATTCGAGCGTGCGCTGGGTGAACATCGCCACCAGCAGCACCATGATTGACAGCGCGATGTTGAAGGTAAACAGCAGATCGAGGATAAACGCCGGCAGCGGCAGCACCATCATCGACAGGATCAACAGAATCAGCACCGGGCCGGCCAACACCTGCCACTGCGTATCTTTAAAATTGCCCGGCAAACGAAGCAGGGAGGCCAAATTAGCCATCAGAGTCACTCTCTCTTGCAAAATCCAGTGCTTCCGGCACCGGTAAACGTTCAGGTTTTTTCGGGATCAGGCCGCCCTCGCGCCGCCAGCGGCGCAGCTGGTACACCCAGGCCAGCACTTCGGCGACGGCGGCATACAGGGTGGCCGGAATATGTTGTCCAATCTCGCTGTGCCGATACAGCGCACGCGCCAGCGGCGGCGCCTCCAGCATCGGAATGCGGTGCTCCGCACCGAGCTCACGAATGCGCAAGGCGATTTCGCCGGCCCCTTTGGCCAGCACTTTCGGCGCACTCATTTTTTTGTCGTTGTACTGCAACGCGACGGCGTAGTGCGTCGGGTTGGTGACGATCACGTCCGCCTTAGGCACGTCGGCCATCATGCGGCGCCGGGCGATCGCCCGCTGCTGCTGGCGAATGCGTCCCTTGACGTGCGGATCCCCCTCCTGGTCTTTGAATTCGTCGCGAATATCCTGCTTGGTCATCTTCAGCTTTTTGAAGTGGCTCCACAGCTGGTAGAACACGTCAAACGCCACCATCGGCGTCAATCCCAGCACCACCAGAAAACCGCAGAACAGGATCATCTGCAGCGCATTGCCCAACGCGTCGAGCGGCTGCTGAGTCATCAGATGCAGCATCGCCGCCCAGTTGTGCCACAGATAAAGACCGGTCACCCAACCGACCAGCGTCGCTTTCAGGATCCCTTTCAGCAGCTCGGCCAGCACCTGGGTGGAAAAGATGCGCTTCAACCCGGACAGCGGGTTCAACCGCTTCAAGTCGAATTTAATCGACTTGCCGCTGAACAGAATGCCCCCCAGCAGCATCGGCGCGGCGAGCGCCACCAGTACCAGCCCCGCCATGATCGGCAACAGCGCCAGCACCGCCTGACGCAGCAACATGCCGAGTTGGCGTACCATCTGTTTATCGTTGCTGACCATGCCATGGTCGAAGTTCAACCCCTGCGTGAGCATCGCCGCCAGCTGTTGCGCCATGTTGCTGCCGGACATCAGGATGATCGCGAGGCCCGAGAGCAGCATCAGTACCGAGGTCAGCTCGCGGGAGCGCGGGATCTGGCCGTCTTCACGCGCCTTCTCCAGCCGGTGGGGCGTGGGGGCCTCGCTTTTTTCCAGATCGCTGTCTTCAGCCACGAAACGCCGTTCCTGTGTCGGGAGGGTAAAGAATGGCGGTCAGCATGCCAAAAAATTGGCGATGTCATTGGCGGAACAACGGGGAAAAAGGCGGGTTATTTAGGGGATGAGACCATCAGGGAGACGTTACAACCAATTTTCCAGCCGCAAACCCTCAACGCGCTCAAGTTCGCGTCGATTATTGGTCACCAGGATCAATCCTTCGCTGCGCGCATGCCTGGCGATATGTAGATCGTTTACGCCAATAGGCGTTCCCTGGCGTTCCAGCGCAGCCCGGATATTGCCATAGTGCGATGTCGCTTTGGCGCTGTAATCGAGAATGTCCAATCGGGAGACAAAATCTTCAACGACTCTGGCGTTCACCGCTGGACGAGCGCTTTTCTCCACCCGTGAACCAATTCGCCATAGGTGATCGACGAAATGACCATTTTACCTGCATAGCGATTGAATGCCTCCAGCACTTCCAGCGGCCGGCGCTTGATGACATAGATAACAATGTTGGTGTCCAGCATATGACTGAACATCAAAAATCTTCCCGCTCACCCTGGTGCTGTCCTGCACGTTCATTGAGGAAATCATCGCTCACCTCATTTGCCGCACAGAAGAAACTGTCCCAAGTATTCTCCAGGGGGGCAAGAATGCGCTCTTTGCCCACTACGCGAACGGTCACTTTAGAAACGGTATCAGGGAAACGCACCTCTGCGGGCAAGCGTACAGCCTGTGTCCGATTATTGGTAAAGACAGAACCTAACGTCATGGCGACCTCCTTAAATTGGAGTACAAATTATAACCGCCATGATGTATATAGTAATGCTATATACATTAATCTTTGCGGGACACCGCGCAACTTTCGGGGCGCGCCGTCGCGCGCCCCGAAAAGCCTCAGAAACCGAGGCTGTCGAGCAGATCGTCGACCTGCGCCTGGTTGGCGATGACGCCGACGCCGTTCTGGTCGAGCTGCGGGCCGTTCAGCAGGCTGTCGTTCGGCCGTTTTTCCTTCACCGGCTGCTCCGGCATGTTTTCCATCAGCACCATCAGCAGCTGCTTTTCGATCTCCTGCACCACATCCATCATGCGCTTGATCACCTGACCGGTCAGATCCTGGAAGTCCTGCGCCATCATGATTTCCAGTAGCTGGGCATTGGTGAAGGCCGTATGGCCCGGCACCTGATCCAGATACTGGCGCGTGTCGTTGACCAGAGAACGCGCATCGTCCAGTTCGATGGGATTGGCGAACCACTCGTCCCAGCGCCCTTTCAACGCGTTGGCGCCGGATTCCAGCTCCGCCTGGCGCGGTTGCGCCGCCTCCACGCAGTTCAACGCCCGTTCCGCCGCCTGCGCCGTCATGGTTACGACATAGTCAAGACGGTCGCGCGCATCCGGGATCGCCTCTGCCGCCTGGGCGATCGCCTGATCGAGCCCCAGTTCGCGCATGCTGTCGCGCAGCATTCGGGTCAGTTGGCCGATGCGGGAGATGATCTCTCCCGCGGTCGCTGCATCGCTGGCAGGCATTGGAATGTCTCTCATCGCCCTCTCCTTACATGCCCAATTTTTCAAAAATCTTGTTGAGCTTTTCTTCCAGCGTCGCCGCCGTAAATGGTTTCACTACATAACCGCTGGCGCCGGCCTGCGCCGCCGCGATGATATTTTCTTTCTTGGCTTCCGCCGTCACCATCAGTACCGGCATCGCGGCCAGCGCGCTATCGGCGCGAATGGTCTGTAACAGTTCGAGTCCGTCCATGTTCGGCATGTTCCAATCGGACACCACGAAGTCGAAACCGCCGGCGCGCAGCTTGTTCAGCGCATCCGCGCCATCTTCAGCTTCTTCGACGTTGTTGAAGCCCAGCTCTTTGAGCAAATTTCTGACGATGCGGCGCATGGTGGAAAAGTCGTCCACAACCAGAAATCTGAGGTTCTTGTCTGCCATTGTTACTCCTGAAATAGTTAACCGTTTAATGATGCAAAACCGCAGGCCGCCGCGCGGCGAACCAGGGTCATATCGCCGCCGGGTAAACCCTGCGGACTAAAATCAAATGCGCAATGCCTGGCCGCCGGAAATCTGCGCCAACATGCGCTGGCTCATCCTGTCCAACTCGACCACTTCGCTGACGCCGCCGCTGGCGATCGCCTCGCGCGGCATGCCGAACACCACGCAGCTCGCCTCGTTCTGCGCCAGGGTATAGGCCCCGGCGCGGTGCATCTCCAGCATCCCCGCCGCACCGTCGTTCCCCATGCCGGTGAGGATCACCCCCACCGCATTGCGGCCGGCATATTGCGCCACCGAACGGAACAGCACGTCGACAGACGGACGATGGCGGTTGACCGCCGGGCCGTCATGCAGCTTCACCTGATAGTTGGCGCCGCTGCGCGCCAGCTCCAGGTGGCGGTCCCCCGGTGCGATGTAGGCATGGCCCGGCAGCACGCGCTCGCCGTCCTCCGCTTCTTTCACCGTGATCTGGCACAGTTTGTTCAGCCGTTCGGCGAACGAACGGGTGAAACCGGGCGGCATGTGCTGGGTGATCAGCAGCGCCGGGCTGGTGGCCGGCAGCGGCTGCAGTACCTGGCGGATCGCTTCGGTACCGCCGGTGGAAGCGCCGATGGCGATCAATTTTTCACTGCTCAGCAGCGGCGCGTGGCTGAGGATCGCCGGCGCCGGGCTGTTGGAACGCTGCGGCAGGCGCGCTCTGGCGGCGGTGCGGATCTTCTCGGCAATCAGTTCGCTGTAGGCCAACATGCCCTCACGGATACCGAGCTGCGGTTTGGTGACGAAATCCACCGCGCCCAGCTCCAGCGCGCGCAGCGTGATCTCAGACCCTTTACCGGTCAGCGAAGAGACCATCACCACCGGCATCGGCCGCAGGCGCATCAGCTTCTCGAGGAAATCCAGCCCGTCCATGCGCGGCATCTCGACGTCCAGCGTCAGCACCTGGGGATTAAATTTTTTGATCAGATCGCGCGCCACCAGCGGATCCGGCGCGGTCGCCACCATTTCCATGTCGGGATGGCCGTTCACGATTTCCGTCATCAGCTGACGCATCAGTGCCGAATCGTCTACGCATAACACTCTGATTTTACTCATTACCTCTCCTTGGTCAGCCCATACACGGTCTGCCCACGCAAGTAGAAATCCCGGCTGATCTGGCTGAAGTTCTCGGAGTGGCCAGCGAACATCAGCCCCCCCGGCTTAAGCAAGGGAACGAAGCGGCGCAGGATGCGCTCCTGCGTCGCCTTATCGAAATAGATCATGACGTTGCGGCAAAAAATGGCGTCGAATTGCCCCGGCAGCGCCCACTCCGGCGCCAGCAGGTTCAGCGGCTGGAAGTTCACCCGCGCCGCCAGCTCCGGCCGCACGCGCACCAGCCCCTGATGCGGCCCGGTGCCACGCAGGAAATAGCGCTGCATTTGGGTCGGCGTCAGGGTGCGCAGATCTTCCTGGCGGTAAACGCCCGCTTCCGCTTTTTCCAGCACCTGCGTGTCGATGTCGCTGGCCCAGACCTGGCAACTGCCGGCCCGCTGGCCCAATGCATCGCTCAGCGTGATGGCGATCGAATACGGCTCTTCACCGGTCGAGGCCGCGGTGCTCCAGACGCTGTAGCCGTTCGGCCGCGAGCGCGCATGCTCCGCCAGGATCGGGAAGTGATGCGCCTCGCGGAAAAAGGCCGTCAGGTTGGTGGTCAACGCGTTGATGAACGCCTGCCACTCCGCGCTGTTCGGATCGCTTTCCAGCAGCGCCAGATAGTCGCCGAAATCGTGCAATCCCAACAGCCGCAGCCGGCGCACCAGACGGTTGTAAACCATCTCGCGCTTATGCTCCGCCAGCACGATGCCGGCGCGTTGATAAATCAACTGGCTGATGCGGCGAAAATGCACGTCCGACAGCGGCAGACGCTGCACCATTTGCGTCAACATCGACGCTGTATCCCGGTTAGAAGTTGACGGCGCCTGTTTCATGCCGCCTCACCGGAGAAAAACGTGCTGCTTATGCGGTTTAACAATCTTGGGCTTCCTTTACCACGGGTGAAACTGCGTTGCTGCTGTTACCTGGCGCGACGAAGTTATCGTCCGCCAGACGGAATACCGCGACCGCGTCGGCCAGGGTAATGGCCTGCTCTTCCAGCGCGGTGGCGGCAGAAGCGGACTCTTCCACCAACGCGGCGTTCTGCTGGGTGACCTGATCCATCTGGGTCACCGCCTGCGTCACCTGCTCGATGCCGCGGCTCTGTTCATCCGACGCCGACGCGATCTCGCCCATGATGTCGGTCACGCGGGTCACCGAACGCACAATGTCCTGCATGGTGGCGCCGGAGTTTTCCACCAGCACCGAGCCGTGTTTGACGCGGCTGACCGATTCGTCGATCAGCCCCTTGATCTCTTTCGCCGCCTGCGCGCTGCGGCTCGCCAGGTTGCGCACTTCGCCGGCGACCACGGCGAAACCGCGCCCTTGTTCACCGGCGCGCGCCGCTTCCACCGCCGCATTGAGCGCCAGAATGTTGGTCTGGAAGGCGATGCCGTCAATCACGCTGGTGATGGCGCCGATTTTCTGCGAACTGTTGGCGATATCGTGCATGGTGGTGACCACATCGCCGGCCAGCTCGCCGCCCTTGGCCGCGGTGGCCGAGGCGTCACGCGCCAGCTGAGAGGCCTGCCGCGCATTGTCGGCGTTCTGCTTCACCGTCGCGGTCAGCTGTTCCATGCTGGCGGCGGTCTCTTCCAGCGAAGCGGCCTGCTGCTCGGTGCGGGAAGACAGATCGTTATTGCCTTCGGAGATTTCCTGCAGGCCGATCAGAATCGACTCCGCCCCGTCGCGCACCGCGCCGACGGTGCCGATCAGCGACTGCTGCGTGCGTTGCAGGCTGGCGAACAGCATGCTGATTTCATTGCGGCCGTACACCTGAATCGGCGTCGCCAAATCGCCGGCGGCGATGCGTTCAAAGTGGCTGCGGATTTGGTTCAACGGCTGTACCAACATGGTGCGCAACCACCACATGGCGCTGCCGGTCACCACGATCAGCATCAAGACCGCCCCCGCCAGCATCAGGCCCGCCAGCGTGAAGGAGAACTGGTTGGCGTCCCTGGCTTCGCTGATGTCGCCGTTGACCAACTGCAGGTACTGCACGAAGTCGGCCTCGAACAGGTCCTGGGTTTTCTGCGTCGGCTGATCCATAAACGCCTGCAGCTCGCCCTTTTCCAGGAAACCGATCAGTTCACGCAGCGCGCCGCGCAGCCGCTCGTAGCTGGCCTTGGTGGTGGCCGTCTGCTGGCTTTGCTGTTCACTGCTGCGTTCAACCGCCATGAACTGATTGAAATAGAGATCGGCCTTCTGCAGCGAACTGCGGGCGCTGCTCATCAGTTCGTTCACCTGCTCCTGCGGCAGCTTCAGCGCCGCGCGGGTGCCGGCGCGGTTCAGCGTATTGCGCGCCTGCAACAGCGACACCCAACTCAGGCTGAGCGAATCGCGCTGCTGGCTGCCGAGGGTGATGATGTCGAGGTTGTGGTTATCGGAGCGAAACGCGGAATACGACAGGCCGCTGCTGGCCAACTGCAGAACGCAGAAGGTCATCAACAACAGGAATAAGCTGGTAGAGATACGGATTCGGTTAAACACTGTGAACCTCCTTGCAGCCGGCCGGCGACCGGCCTACGTAGGGAAAAGGGCCCCTGCGAGAGAGGCCCGATACCGGTCAGAACGTTTCCCAGTTATCCTGCAGATCGCTGGCGTTCATTTTCTTATGATTGATTACCGGTGTTACCGTCGCCTTGCTGGTGACAGGCGCTTTAAACTCTTCCTGGCCTTCCGACCTCAGGCGGAATACCGCCACCGACTGGGTCAGCATGCTGGCCTGTTCTTCCAGCGCCGCCGCCGCCGAGGCGGATTCTTCCACCAACGAGGCGTTCTGCTGGGTGACGCGGTCCATTTCCGCTACCGCCTGTCCAACCTGATCGATACCGCGGCTCTGCTCGTCCGACGCCGAGGCGATTTCGCCCATGATGTCGGTCACGCGGGTGACGGCATTGACGATGTCGCCCATGGTTTCACCGGCGCTTTCGACCAGCACAGAGCCCATATCGACGCGGCTGACCGAATCTTCGATCAGGCCTTTGATCTCTTTCGCCGCCTGCGCGCTGCGCTGCGCCAGGTTACGCACTTCGCCGGCCACCACCGCGAAGCCGCGGCCCTGCTCGCCGGCACGCGCCGCTTCCACCGCGGCGTTCAACGCCAGGATGTTGGTCTGGAAGGCGATACCGTCGATCACGCCGGTGATATCGGCAATTTTCTGCGAGCTGCCGGCGATGTCATGCATGGTCTGCACCACGTTGGCCACAACCTTGCCGCCTTTCTGTGCGGTTTCGGAGGCGCTCAACGCCAGCTGTGAAGCCTGACGGGCGTTTTCGGCGTTCTGTTTCACCGTCGCGGTCAGCTGTTCCATGCTGGCGGCGGTCTCTTCCAGCGACGCGGCCTGCTGCTCGGTGCGGGAGGAGAGATCGTTGTTGCCCGCAGCGATTTCTGACGCGCCGCTGTAGATGGCATCCGCGCCCTGACGTACGCCGCTGACGGTTTCAATCAGTTCGCCTTGCATGTGTTTCAGGCTGGCCGCCAGCACGCCCATTTCGTTGCGGCTGTTGACGACGATCTGCTGAGTCAGGTCGCCGGCGGCGATCTGTTTGATGTGATCGATCATGCGGTTCAGCGGGCGCACCAGGATGTGATGGATACCGGTCCAGACCAGCACGATCACCGCCAGCACCACCACCAGGATCACGATCAGCGTCCAGATGGCCGAGTTATAGGAGCTGTTGCTGCCGTCGACTGCGATCTGGTACAGCTTGCCATTTTGCTCCAGGTAAACGTTGTAGCTCTGCTCAAAGTTGTCCTGGTAGCTCTGCGTAGGCTGATCGAAGAACGCGTTGATTTTGCCTTCGCCCAACAGTTGGATCAGCTCGGAGAGCGCGCCGTACAGAATGTCGTATTGCTGTTTAACGCGTTCCGCCGACTGGGGGTCCTGACGCGGATCCTGCGGGATTTTTTCGTAAGCGGCATAGTGTCTTTCCGCTTCGCCCAGCTCTTCTTTCGCCTTGGCCAGCAGTTCATCAATGGTGGCGCCGCTGCCGATCTTGTTGGTATCCATCATGTAGCGAATACCGGCACGGTTCAGGGAGTTGCGCGCCTGCAGCAGGTCAACGCGGCTTTCACTCAGCTGCAGCTGCTGCTGGCGGATAGTTTGCAGGACGGTAAAGTTTTCCTTATCGCTTTTCAGCGAGGAGAAAAAGAGTCCGCCCGAAATCAACTGCAAGGCGCCAAACAGCACCAACACCAGCAACAGGCTGGTGACCACCTTCATACGATTTAACATGATTTCCCTTGTTGAAGCCCGCGCAGACAGGCTCTGATGACGTTGAATGAGAGAGTTATCGGCGCCGCGCGGCAAAACTTTATGCGGGAAAGTAACTATTTTTAGTAAGGGTTCCGGGCGCGGCTGACGGCATCGCGACAGGTCAGGAAGAGTGATGGGTCAAGGGGGCAGCGCCCTGCCCCCCTGGAGTCTTGAATCAGACGCTTTTCGCCACGCTGTCGACCAGCGACATCTCTTCGCTGCTCAGCAGCTTTTCGATATCCACCAGGATCAGCATGCGCTCGCCCAGCGAACCGAGCCCGGTGAGGTACTCGGTCGCGAGGGTCACCGCAAACTCCGGCGCCGGGCGGATCTGCTCGGCGGTCAATGACAGCACGTCGGAAACGCCGTCGACCACGATGCCCACCACGCGCTGGCCAAAGTTCAGCACGATCACCACGGTGTTCTCATCGTAAGACACGCTTTGCTGGGAGAATTTCACCCGCAGATCGATGATCGGGACGATCACGCCGCGCAGGTTAGTGACCCCCTTGATGAACGCCGGGGTGTTGGCGATGCGGGTCACCTGATCGTAGCCGCGAATTTCCTGCACCTTGAGGATATCGATGCCGTACTCCTCGTTGCCCAGGGTGAAAATCAGAAACTCTTGCCCTACCGTTTCGCCAGCCAATTTGCTGACGGCTGCCAATCCTGCCATATCATTCACCTTTTAAATCAATAAACTCATTATTATGCGGCGGCGTCCGTCAGACGCTTTTCACGGTTCAAGGTTTGCAACGCCGAGACATCGACGATCAAGGCCACGCTGCCGTCGCCCAAAATGGTCGCGGCGGAGATGCCCGGCACTTTGCGGTAGTTGCTTTCCAGATTCTTCACCACCACCTGATGCTGGCCGATCAGCTGATCCACCAGCAACGCATAGCGGCGGCCGGCACTTTGCAGGATGACGACGATGCCCTGCGTAGCGTCGGTTTTGGCGCCTTCCACTTCAAATACCCGATACAGCTCCACCAGCGGCAGGTATTCGCCGCGCACCTGCAGCACGCGTTCGCCGCCGGCCAGCGGGTGCAAGTCTTCCGCCTGAGGCTGCAGCGATTCCATCACCGCGTTCAGCGGCAGGATAAAGACTTCGTCGTTCACTTTGACCGACATGCCGTCAAGGATCGCCAGCGTCAACGGCAGCAGGATGCGGATGGTGGTGCCCTTACCGGCCTGTGAACGGATCTCGACGTGGCCGCCCATCTCCTGAATATTCCGTTTCACCACGTCCATGCCGACGCCACGGCCGGAAACGTCGGTCACCTGCTCGGCGGTAGAGAAGCCCGGAGCAAAGATCAGCATGCCGACCTCTTCGTCGCTCATGCTGTCGCTCACCGCCAGCCCTTGCGACGCGGCCTTGGCGAGAATTTTTTCGCGGTTCAGGCCGGCGCCATCGTCGATGACCTCAATACAGATGTTGCCACCCTGATGTTCGGCCGACAGCACCAGATTGCCCACCGCCGATTTACCGGCGGCGATGCGGGTGGCCGGTTCTTCGATACCGTGATCGAGGCTGTTGCGCACCAGGTGCGTCAACGGATCGATAATCCGTTCGATCAGGCTCTTGTCCAGTTCGGTGGAGCTGCCCTGCAGCGTCAGTTCCACCTGTTTGTTCAGCTTGCCGGCCAAATCGCGCACCAGGCGCGGGTAGCGGCTGAAGACATATTCCATCGGCATCATGCGGATCGACATGACCGACTCTTGAAGATCGCGCGCGTTACGCTCCAGCTGGCTCATGCTGTTCAGCAGATCGCCGTGGTTCACCGGATCCAGCGTGCCGGAGCGTTGCGCCAGCATCGACTGGGTGATCACCAGTTCGCCCACCAGGTTGATCAGCTGATCCACTTTTTCCACCGCCACGCGAATGCTGGTGGATTCGCTCGCCTTGGCGCGCGCTTTTGGCGCTTCCGCCGCTGCGGCGGCCGGTTTAGTGGCGGGCGGCACGGCGCTGGCGACCGGCGCTGGCGCAGGTTCCGGCACGGCGACCGCTTCCGGTAAGCTCGCTTCCACGGCGGCCGGTTCGCTTTGCGTCGGCGTCGAGAAGCTGATTTGTTCCGGTTCCAACACGAAGCACAGCACGGCGCTGATGTCGTCTTCGCTGGCGGAGGTGAGCAACGTCACGTCCAGACTGTGTTCCGTCTGATGCGGATCTTTAACCTCGCCGAGGTTGCCCAGCTCTTCCAACATCAAGGGGATTTCACTGGCTTTTAGCCCGTTCAGGCTGATGCGCATGCCGCCTTCGATCGCCGCCGGCGCGGCTGCGTGCTGAACAACGGGCTGCTGAACGGCCGGTTGAACCGCGGGCGCCTCCTGCTGCTGTTGCGCTTCCAACGCCAGCTGGCGCAGCGCCTGGCAAATGTATTCAAAGCTTTCGGCGTCAGGCTGTTGCGAGGTTTTATAGGCGTCCAGTTGCTCCTGCATAATGTCTTTGGTTTCCAGAAACAGGTTGATAATCTCGGTGCTCAGGCTCATTTCCTGGCGTCTTGCACCGTCCAGCAGGTTCTCCAGCAGGTGGGTAGTTTCCTGCAGCACCGAAAAGCCAAAGGTCGCCGCACCGCCCTTGATCGAGTGTGCCGCGCGGAAGATGGCGTTCAACGGCTCGATATCGGGGGCCAGCGGATCCAGCTCCAGCAGGTGTTGCTCCATGTCGGCCAGCAACTCGTCCGCCTCATCAAAGAAGGTCTGATAAAAATCGCTAATGTCCATGCTCACGGGGTCACCTCTGGCTGTGAGTCGCGGTTAGTCGGTGCGGGCGCAGCCGCCGATTGTTCCGGCGTTTGGCCGGCCGGGGCTATCGCCGGGGATGTCTGCGATTGGGCGGCAGGGTCCATCGCCGGCGGCGTCGCTTGATCGGTCGGCGTTACCGCCTGGGGTTCCGGCGTTTGGCTGGCCGGCGCAGTCGCCGACGGCGCCAGCTGCTTCAGGCTATCCGGCTGGGCGATATCCATCGCGTTGCTTTCGGCATTTTCGTGTTCGATGCCCTCTTGCGTTTGCTTGTTCAGCACCAGCACGGTGATACGACGGTTGATCGCATCATCGGCGCCGTGCTGTTTCAGGCTCATGGTGGCCGCCATGCCCACCACCCGCAGCACCTTGCCTTCCGCCAGGCCGCCGGCAATCAGCTCGCGTCGGGAGGCGTTGGCGCGATCGGCCGACAGTTCCCAGTTGCTGTAGCCGCGCTCGCCGGTGGCGTAAGGGATATCATCGGTGTGGCCGGACAGGCTGATCTTGTTCGGCAGGTCGTTGAGGATCGGCGCTATCGCCCGCAGAATATCGCGCATATAACTCTCGACCTGCGCGCTGCCGGTTTTGAACATCGGCCGGTTCTGGCTATCGATAATCTGAATGCGCAGCCCCTCATCCATCATGTTGATCAACAGATGCGGACGCAGCGCCTTCAGGCGCGGATCGGACTCAATCAACTCATCCAGCTTTTCGCGCAGCTTGTTCAGGCGCAGCTCTTCGGCGCGCGAGTCCGGCGAGTCGACCTGCTTTCTCACCAGGCCATGCTGTTGCGTAGGATCGTCGCCGCCGCCCGGGATTGGGCTGCTTTCGGAACTGCTCTTGTCGCCGCTGGTCAGGGCAACCTTGAGCGGCGTGCGGAAATATTCGGCGATTTGCGTCAGCTCCTGCGGGCTGGCGATCGCCAGCAGCCACATCACCAGGAAGAACGCCATCATCGCCGTCATAAAGTCGGCATAAGCGATCTTCCAGGAGCCGCCGTGATGGGCGGCATGATGCGACTTGCGCTTTCTGACCAGAACGACCGGATGATTCTGTTTCATGCTTCTTCTTCTTCCGTCGCCTGCTGCGCCGGCGCTTTCACGCGGCGCACGTGTTCTTCCAGCTCAACGAAAGAAGGACGTTCGGTGGTATACAGCGTTTTGCGGCCAAACTCGACCGCGATCTGCGGTGCGTATCCGTTCAGGCTCGACAGCAGCGTGACCTTGATGCACTGCATCATCTTGACGTTTTCGGCGCTCTTCTGGCGCAGCAACGTGGCCAGCGGCGAGATGAAGCCGTAGGCCAGCAGAATACCGAGGAAAGTACCAACCATGGCGTTAGCGATGAGCGCCCCCAGTTCCGCAGCCGGCCGATCGGCCGAAGCCAGGGCGTGTACCACCCCCATCACCGCCGCGACGATACCGAACGCAGGCAAGGAGTCACCCACCATCGCCAAACTGCCGGCGGGCACTTCGCTTTCCTGCTCGTAGGTTTCGATCTCTTCGTCCATCAGCGCTTCGATCTCGAACGCATTCATATTGCCGCTCACCATCAGCCGTAAATAGTCGGTAATGAACTCCACCAGGGTGTTATCGGCAAGGATGCGCGGATAATTAGAGAAAATTTCACTTTCTTGCGGATTATCGATGTCGAACTCGAGCGACAGCATGCCTTGCTGACGCGATTTGGCCAGCAGGCGGAACAACAGCGCCATCAGATCCATGTACAGATCTTTGTTGTATTTGGAACGGCGCATCAGCCGCGGCAGCGCGCGCAGCGTGGCCTTGATCGCCTTGCCGTTGTTGCCGACGATGAAAGCGCCGACACCCGCCCCGCCGATAATCAGAAACTCCGCCGGTTGGTATAACGCACCGAGATGACCGCCCACGATCAGGTAGCCGCCAAACACCGCACCCAATACCACGAGATAACCCAAAATAACTAGCACACGCATTCCTTAAATTAACAATGTGGATGGAAGGTGGGGCAAACGCGCCCTGGCGCGACAGACCAGGCTGCGTGTCTGGGGGCGGCATGCCGCCCCTGCGTATCACACGTCGGTATTCATTGCCGAGAGCCGGCAACGTGGCGGCTCAAATGGCGCGTTTGACCTGCTCGTCCAGCAGTTGAGGAATAATATCGGCCAGTTGCGGCGAAAGTTTACGTCTTTTTACGGCGCGGGATGGGGGTTGGCATAAACTGCAGATGAAACCATTCAGCGGCTGATGCGCATGAGTGATAAATGCGCCGCCGCAGCAGCTGCAGGCGGAGAGCTGCAACATGCCGCTATCGACGAAACGCACCAGCGTCCAGGCACGGGTCAGCGCCAGCAGCGGCGCCTCGCCGGCCTGCTGCGGGCACTGTTCCAGGTAGAGGCGATAGGCTTTGATCACCGCCTCCACTCCGCTGCACTGCCCGCTTTTCATCAGAAACAGGTAGGCGTTGTAAAACATCGACGAGTGAATATTTTGTTCCCAGGTCATAAACCAGTCGGTTGAGAACGGTAACATTCCTTTTGGCGGCGGGCTGCCGCGTAACTCCTTGTAAAGTTTAATCAAGCGCCCACGGCTGAGCTGAGTTTCACTCTCCAGCATCTGCAGTCGGGCTCCCAGCGAAATCAGCTCCATAGCGAGCTGAATGTCCTTGGCTTCTTGAACGATACTTTTCTCAACCATCATCAGGCTCTTTTCTTCGTCGGGCTAGCGTCTTTACTCGATAGCTCTTGCAGTAAATGGCTTGATAGCAAAATGCCGGTATGGATTTGTTGCAGATCGTCGACGCGCGACTCTTTGGTCAGGCGTTCGATGGTCTGGCTTTCGTTAAAGCGGAAGTGGCAAACCAGCTGGTTGGTCTCGGCCAGTTTGACCATTTGCGGCAAAGTCAGCTGCGCCAGCGCATCGGCCATGGTTTCATCAATACCCAGGCGGAACATCGCGGACGCTTTTTCATCGTTGATCAAACGCTGTGCTAAAAGTAAATATGACAAATTGATGTCATAAATATGCTTAAGTAATTCAGACGTACCCATATTCCCCATCCCGACAGACTATGTTTAAAAACATACGCTGGGTGATAAATTTTATCGCCCGTGACTTGGGTTGTTTCCCAAAGTTGGCAAATTAATCTCTCAAAAACGACTGCTATAATTTTCTACAATCGCTAAATTCGACCACTGTTCAGTATTTGCTACGAGCGTAAACCTACGTGTATGGATGTACAGCATTCTGCTTCGATAGTGTTTAGTCACCATGAAACTATTTTTACAAATTTAATAAGATTATTCCTAAAGCAGCGCAACTCTACCCCCGAACCATTAGCACACACAATGTAAGTGAGAGGCAATTTTAAATACAATGTGACATAGATCACAAAAATAAAAAATAATTAAGCCAAATACCCCCAAATACGCTCACTTATTGACCGCCATTTTGTACACAAAACAACCATAGGTAAAAAAACGTCTTAAAAACAATGTTTATCCGCCAAAAAATTATCTTTTTTAGATCAATTCGAACAAAAGCATCACCAAACCAAAATAACAGAACAAAAATCTGTATATAGGCAACAAACTCAGTATAAATAACCATTTGAGTTACTAAAAAATATCCAAGCTGAAAAATAACCAGTGTAAACTATAAGGTTATTAGCTATCGGATTTGACTTAAGCCCCCAGCCTGAGGCTGTTTTAATTTTCAACATCAGGTGATTATGGCTTATCAATGATTCGCGGGCGTAGTGAACAAGCTCACAGACGTAACGATATGTTTCCGTATTAGCACGATGCAAGAATACTTTTTTTGCGTTAAATTCCGCCAAAACGATATATCGGCAGCACGCCATAAAACTTTAATGCTTTTTATTTCTTTTTTGTCGTCGTGATAATTTCCCCTCATCCCCAGATGATTATTTACATGGCTTACGATTTCATCCCCTTATGGTCATAAAATAAAACGCAGTTTTGTTTTACTCTTCATATTTCTCCATCGAGAAAAACGGCGTTTTAACGTCAGCGGCGGCGAAAAACACCACCCAATGCCGCGGCCGGGTGAAAAAATCACTGCAGAATGAGGCCTGGCACGGCAGCGCGTGCTTGTGCACAGCAGCGACGACGACGCGTCTGCCGTCAGCCGCCCTGAGACTTTCCCTATTTCTCCATTTATCAGCAGGATGAGATTGCTGACGGCGCACGGGCATATTATGATTTATCAAAGCGCCGCTACGGGCGGCGTGACATCATTACCCAGTGCAATTTATCTACTTGAAATGATTTTTGTCAGGTCGTACATCGCTACCTCGACGGCGTCGCCGTGAGCCGCCGATGTGTTATTCACCCGGCTTTAACTATTAACAGGCTATATTTTAATCATGACCGATACGCTCGAATATCTGCTGACATTCCGTAAATGCTCCTCTTTGGACAGCCTGGAGAAGGTGTACGACAAACTGAACTACTCCATTGAAAATGATACAGAAATGAGCAATATGTACCGCGCTGCCGACCACCGTCGCGCTGAGCTGGTTGCCGGTAAACTGTTCGATCTGGGCAAAGTGCCGAAAACGCTGTGGACGCAGGTGCTTTAATTCAGTGAAATTACGTGCGGCAACGGTTTTATCTTTTATTGCTATATAACCGGTGCAAATTCAGCTTTTATTGCCGCGCGTGATGCGAAACACATTTATTCCACCCGCCAGGTTCTACCCTTTATCCGACGCAAGACTTCCACCAAGGCCACCGATGCGGCAGCCTGAAACACGATGGATACAACAAGGAGTAGGATATGGGGTATCAAAACGTTCTGGTCACCGTTGCCGTTGCCCCTGACAGCCACCGTCTGGTGGAAAAGGCCGTCTCCATCGTCCGCCCTTACAGCGGCAGCATCACCTTGCTGAGCACGCTCGCCAACCCGGAAATGTACAATAATTTCGCCGGGCCAATGCTGGGCGATTTACGCACGTTGATGGAGGAGGAAACCCGGCTGTTTATGGAGGAACTGCGTCAACGCGCCGGTTACCCGATCGCCGATACGTTGATCGTGCACGGCGAGCTGGGTGATAGCCTGGAATACGCCAGCCGCCGTCAGCCGTTCGACCTGCTGCTCTGCGGCAACCATCGCGACGGCATGATGAATAAGGTCTCCTGTTCCGCCGCCCGCTTTATCAATATCAGCCATATCGACGTGCTGATCGTTCCGCTCTAAGGCTAAGCACATTCGGTAACGTTGCCTTGCCGCCCCTGGACTAGGCTTAACGAATCTTGTTTGTCGCAACGCAAAGGAGCTTTCGATGTCCCCTTCTCAACAGAACCGCCGCTTCCTGCTGGCTTCGCGTCCGCACGGCGAACCGACGGCGGCCAACTTCCGTCTCGATACCGTCCCCGCACCGCAGCCCGCCGCCGGGCAGCTGGTGCTGCGCACTGTTTATCTGTCGCTGGATCCTTATATGCGCGGGCGCATGAGCGATGCCCCCTCCTACGCGCCGCCGGTGGAGATCGGTCAGGTCATGGTGGGCGGTACGGTATCGCGCGTGGCGGCTTCACAGCATCCCGATTTCAACGTCGGCGATTGGGTGTTGGGTTATGACGGCTGGCAGGATTACGCCCTGTCTGACGGCAGCGGCCTGCGCAACCTAGGCCCGCACCTGCCGCATCCTTCCCGCCTGCTGGGCGTGCTGGGCATGCCGGGATTTACCGCTTACATGGGGTTGCTCGACATCGGCCAACCGCAGGCAGGTGAAACGCTGGTGGTCGCCGCCGCCAGCGGTGCGGTCGGTTCGGTGGTCGGCCAAATCGGGAAGCTGAAAGGCTGCCGCGTCGTCGGCGTCGCCGGCGGTGCGGAAAAATGCCGCTATGTGGTGGAAGAGTTGGGTTTCGACGCCTGTCTCGATCACCGCGCCCCTGACTTTGCCGAACAGCTGGCGGCCGCCTGCCCAAAAGGCATCGACATCTATTACGAAAACGTCGGTGGGGCGGTGTTCGACGCCGTGCTGCCGCTGTTGAACACCAAAGCACGCATTCCGGTGTGCGGCATCATCGCCCATTACAATGCCACCGGATTACCTGCGGGGCCGGACCGCTTGCCCCTGCTGGAAGGGCTGATCCTGCGCAAACGCATCCGCATGCAGGGCTTTATCATCTTCGACGACTACGGCTCACGCTTTGACGAATTCTTGCAACAAATGAGCAGTTGGGTCGAACAGGGGAAAATCAAGTTCCGCGAGGACATCGTTGATGGGCTGGAGCAGGCGCCGCAGGCGTTTATCGGCCTGCTGCAGGGCAAAAACTTCGGCAAACTGGTGATCCGCGTCGCCGACGAATAACCCGTAGCAGGGCGTGGTACACCACGCCCTGCTTTTAATGTACGGCGCCGTCGCCGAATCGCACATCTTCCTCTACCGTCAGCGTCACCTGTACGACCGTGCGCACCGCTTCCACCATCGTCGCCAGCGCCATGCTCGGCTTGCCCGGATGGGACGCCGCCAGTTCATGACTGTACGGAATATGTACGAATCCACCCCTGACACTCACGTGCTGCGTCTCCAGATAGTGCCGCAGACCGTAAAAAATATGGTTGCAGTTATAGGTACCTGCCGTATAAGAAACCGCCGCCGGGATCCCCTGTCGGCGCAGCTGCTGCACTGCGGCCTTCACCGGCAACGTGCTAAAATACCCTACCGGCCCGCCCGCCACCACCGGTACGTCGATCGGCTGTTTACCGGCATTGTCGGGAATGCGGGCATCGATCAGATTGATGGCCACCCGTTCCAGCGAAATCTCGGCCCGGCCGCCGGCCAGGCCCAGACAAATCACCGCCAGCGGCTGCAGCGCCTCAATCGCCGCGATCAATTGCTGATTGGCCACGCCCAATACGCAGGGCAGCTCGAGCACCGCGATCTCCGCGCCGGCAATATGTTCACCGGCCAGCGCCTGCGCAATTTGCCAGGAAGGATTCACCGCATCACCATCGAACGGCTCAATGCCGGTGACCAAGACTTTGTTCATCATTTCCCCTGATTGAAGGCTAAATTTGTGTGCTTTCAGCCTAAAGAACACAGTATGATTCTGGAAATGGATTATCTGTATATAGAGTATTCATAAAATGAATTTAGCCAGCGTCGATCTCAACTTGCTGGTGGTGTTTGAGGCGTTGTATCAGACGCGCAACGTCACCGCCGCAGGCCGGCGTCTTAACCGCGCTCAGCCCTCCGTCAGCAATGCATTGGCGCGGCTGCGCATTCTTCTCAACGATCCCCTGTTTGTGCGCAGCGGCGGCGGCATGTCACCCACGCCGCGCGCCCACCAATTGATGCCGCAAATACAGCAGGTGCTTGAACAGATCCATCTGGCGTTGGCCCCCCCTGCCCGTTTCGATCCGGCTACCGCCGGGCAGCGGCGTTTTACGCTGGCGGCCGGCGACTATGCCGATATCTTGCTGCTGCCCACCCTCATCAGCCGGTTGCGTCAGACCGCCCCCGGCATCGATATTCGCGTTTCGCGTCTGGATCGCCACAATATTTATCGGCAACTGGATCGCGGCGAGGTGGATATCGCGCTGGGAGGGCACCTTTCCGGTGCGGAGAGCCACTATGTGCGCACGTTGTTTGAAGAGCATCTGGTGTGTATCGCCAGCCGTTCACACCCACAGCTGGCGGATGGCCGCTGGGATCTGGCACGCTACCTCAGCCTGCCGCATGGGCTGTACGCACCGGCAGACGATGGCTCTGCCAGAGGGCTGGTCGACCGGCGTCTGGCGGAAATCGGCGGTCAGCGGCGCGTCGCCGTGACCTTTTCACATATTGCCGCTCTGCCGGCCGTGGTCGCCGACAGCGATCTGATCGCCACGCTGGCCGCCAGCGCGGCCCGGCATTTTTCCGATCCGCAACGCGTACGCATTCTCCCGCTGCCTGACGAGTTGGCCATCGCGCCTTTCCCCATTGAGCTGATCGCCGGCCGGCAGGCGCAACGCGACCCGGCGTTAATCTGGCTCTGCGAGCTGGTAGGTCAACTCTCCTTCGACTCCTCTCCACGTTAACGACGGTATTCGCTGCATTTTCAACCGTTCAAACGCATGTTCCCAGGCCCGTCGGTGGGCCCTGGGACGCCCACCAAATAGGAATCATCCGAATTAACATTCGCCAAATTTATATATTTGATCATCTTTAACTGGCAAATGGTAAGGATAAAAAACAGTCAGCGACTTTTTTTACGTAAAAAAAGAGTTGTTTTATAAGCACGTTGGCTTATGTGTTACACATTTATTCTTTGGTATTACCAATTTCCCAATAATTTTAGATAAAAAATGATCTGCTCGCATCTATATGTTTTAGATAATAAAAAACAAGATCGTGAGCAAGTTAACGAATTAAGCATTGATCCACAAGGCTATTTTGCAAATGCAGAGCTCTATTGTAGACTGCACAAATCGTGCCTTTGTGTAAACTTTGTTAAATCTTTCGTCAGTTCCTGTCTCTATTCGTGACAGATACGCCATCGGGATCGCGCGTCAATTCTCGTGCGGTAGCTATGCCTAAAGCGGGGAATAGTATGGATCGTCTTATCATTGCGCACACGCCCTTGCCCTCCCATCAGCTGTTGTTCAGAAGCCTTTCCGGCGAGGAAAAACTGGCCGGATTGTTCGAGTTCGACGTCGAGTTGCTCAGCCCCGACAATCGGCTCGATCTGAAAGCGCTGCTGGGACAAAAAATCACGCTGGAGCTGCGGGGCAATCCGTTGGCACCGCGTTATCTCAACGGCAATATCACGCGCATGACCCTCTCCGGCCGAGAAGCTGGCGGCAACCGTTACTATATCTACCGCGCCGTGCTGCGCCCCACGCTGTGGTATCTGACGCAAAACCGCGATTTTCGCATCCACCAGGAAAAAACCGTTCCCGACATCCTGACTCAGGTGCTGGGGCAGTATCAGGTGAAAATCGATAACCGCCTGAGTTACGACTACCGCATCTGGGGATACTGCGTGCAGTATCAGGAGAGCGATTTCGATTTCATCAGCCGTCTGATGGAACACGAAGGCATCTATTATTATTTCACGCACCAGCAAGACGGCCATACGCTGGTGCTGGCTGACGCGCCGGCGGCCCATCAGGAACTCGCCGGCTACGCCAGCATTCCCTACCAGCTCGCGGAAGGTGGCCTGGTGGAAAACAAGGACAGCATCAATAGCTGGAGCGTTTCTGACGCCATCACGCCCAGCCTCTATAGCCTGGATGACTACGATTTTCGTAAGCCACGCGCGCGGTTGCTGGAGGCCCGGCAGAATCCCGCCTCGTTCGCGCAGGACAAAGCCGAGGTGTTCGACTGGCCCGGTCGCTATACCGATCACGCCCACGGCCAGTTTTACGTCAAGGTTCGCCAACAGGAGTTCGAAGCGCAGCACGAGCAGATGAGCGGCGAAGGCAATTCGCAGGGCATTGCGCCCGGCTACCGTTTTCAACTGACCCAGGCGCCGCGTATGGAAGACAACCGCGCCTACCTGGTGGTCAGCGCGCAGTACTTCATGCAGGAAAACAGCTACGCCAGCAACGATAATGATGTTGGCGAGCAGCGAACCGAATTTCAGGTCGTTCCGGCGGACATCAATTGGCGCCCGGCGCGCACCACGCCTTGGCCGAAAACCCACGGCCCGCAAACTGCCGAAGTAGTGGGCCCGGAAGGCGAAAGCATCTGGACCGATAAATATGGCCGGGTGAAACTCAAATTCCGTTGGGATCGCCACGGCAGCGGCAATGAAACCAGTTCCTGTTGGGTGCGCGTCTCGAGCGCCTGGGCCGGCTGGAAATACGGTGGGATCCAGATCCCGCGCGTGGGTGAGGAAGTGGTGGTCGACTTTATCAACGGCGATCCGGATCGCCCTATCATCACCGGCCGCGTTTACAACGAAGACAGCATGCCGCCGTGGGATCTGCCCGGCGACGCCACTAAAATGGGCTTTATGAGCCGCAGTAAAGGCGGCGGCGCCGACAACGCCAGCTTCCTGTTCCTGGAAGACTCGCCCGGCAACGAATCGTTCGACATGCATGCCGAACGCAACATGAACATGACGGTGGAAAACGACAAGAACGTCAATATTGACGGCAGTCGCACCACCACCATCGGGCGCCAGCAGGACGACACCGTCACCGGCGACGCCACGTTCCTGTACAAAGCGAAACGCACGACGACCGTCAATGGGCTGGACACCGCCAACCTGAACGCTCACCAGACGGTGAACATCAAAGGCGGCCGCGACCTGACGATTATCGACGGCGGCGATAAAATCGACATCACCGGCAATCAGTCTTTCAAGCTTGACGGCGCGCAGACGCAAAACATTACGCAAACCCAGCATGTCACGGTGAAAGGCAACCAGACCCTCGACATTACCGAAGGGCAACAGACCAGCACCATCAAGCAGGGGCAGACCGTCAACATCACCGCCGGCGGTCAGCACACCACCATTACTGCCGGCGGGCAAGTCCTGACGATTGAAGCGGGCGGCCAGACCGCTACCGTGAGCGGGGATGTCACCGAAACCTATAATAATAACCAGAACACGACGATCACCGGCACGCTGACCATCAAGGCGAAAACCATTGATATCACCAGTGCGGATGGCGTCTCGGTACAAACGCCGAACTGGAAAGATAACTGCCACGGCTGGAAATGGGTGGCGACCGGGGCCAATTTTGCCTTCTACGGCTCCAATCTTTCGTTGACGGCGACCAGCCTTAAACACACGATGCTGGATATCTCGCATAACCCGCTGTCGATCAGCAAAACCAATTTCAAGCTCAGTAATGATCCCATGACGTTCACTCAGCTTGGCGCGCTGGTCACCAACGGTGCCTTACGATTGAGCACCAAGGCGCTGGCGATCTTCTTGTAAAGGGACTCCCATGTCGAAGGCCAAAAATGTTTTCACCGTTATCGGGTTGATTTTATTGGCTCCCATCCTCAGTCTGGTGGGTTTTTTCAAATTCATCACGGTCGATATCTGGGGTTATTTCAAACATATCGGTTCTTCCCTCAGCGTGATGGAGAACGGTATTTCCGCTTCCGGGCAAATCGTCAGCATTCGCCAGACCAACCTGTGGGACGGAAATCGGCCGGTCTGCGAAGTCGAAGTCAAGTACATCGCCCAAGACGGAAAAAACCATACGGCCGTGGCGAAAGGCCCGATCAGCGTCGTGGATCTGCCGCGTTATCAACCGGGCCATTTCACCGCGATAAAGTACGACCCGAAGAACCCCAAAAAAGCGGTGATCGAAGAGCTTTCCCGGCTTTAAGCGAAAAGGATCCCTCAATCACGCGATCCGATTTCAACGTTCTGCAAACGGCTTATCGTTCATCAGTTCGCTAAATCACCTTGCATAAGGAAGTGTCACGATGGGCGCGTTCATTGCCTTTTCGACACAGGACAGCCTCTGGGGACAGATCCTGTTTACCGTCTTTGGCATCCTGGTCGGCTGCGTATTGCTCGCCGCGATCGGCAAAACCTTTTTGTCGGCAAGCCGAACGGCCGCGTTGCCCATGCGGTTGCTGATCTTTGTCGCGCTGATGCTGGCGCTCCTGAAATACAATCAGCAGGTGATGTCTGCGGTGAATGCTCCCGCAGAGCTGATCGGGTTCCTGATTTTGCCCGGTTTTTTGATGCGTTACCTCGGTGCGGCGACACCCGGCAGACTGACGCTGGCGATAGAGCTGCCCTGTTTTGCGGCGCTCGTCGCGCTGCTGGTTCTGAGCACCGCCGGCGTCGGATTTTTTGCGCCCTATCACCTGGAGAGCACCGGCCAATTTACCGCCAAGGCGATCGCCGCGTCATTGTCCGTCGCCGCCGTGCTGCTGGCTCGCGGAATAAACGGGAAGGACAACGCACTGTCCTCTTGATCATCCATTTCGAAGTGGGACTCTCCCCGCATTAGCGATCGGCGCTGAACGCCGCATCGTTTTCTTCATCTGTTGTGACATAGCCTGATATCTATTAAACCGAAAAACGGATTGTTTTTGAGCAAGCAGCCTGGCTGCCAGCTGATATCCACAGGAAGCTTTACACACACAATGAAAGTCGTAAAACCTCTGCGCCTCAGCGCGCTTCATCGCCCCTTCTCTTGGCAAGGGCAAAATCATCTGGGCGTTTCCGTTTTGGCCTTGGCCGACATGGGGGCCTCCCCGCGTCTGCGCCCCGAACCGGAACTGTGGCAGTTGGCCGCCGACGAACTTACGTTAAGTGGCGGCGTGCTCGATCTGGCTATCCCAAAAGCCTGTGCGGAGTTTCTCGCCACTGGCAACGCCTACACCCACCATCAACAAGACAAAACCGCCTGCGCCGTGAAGATCCAGTTTGATTCGCTGGAGAAAACGCTGGTGGTTTTCGGCGATCGCCATTGGATCAACGATCGTCCCTCCACGCCTCTACCCTTTGCAGAAATGCGTCTGGACTGGCGCCGGGCTTACGGCGGTACTCAGTTCGCCGATAATCCGCACGGCATCGGCGCCACTCCCGAAACATTTCCGCAGGGCCGCATCCATCGCCTACCCAATGTTGAACCGCTGCAGGGACGCCTTGCGTCTCCTCGGCAAAGCGCCCAGCCGGCAAGCTTTGACGCGCTGGATATCACCTGGCCGCGTCGCTTCTCCCGCATCGGTAAAAACTACGACGCCGACTGGTTGAAGCACGGCTTTCCCGGCTTCGCCAACGATATCGACTGGCGCCTGTTCAACATGGCAGAAAGCGATCAGCAGTTTCCTCAACGTGATAGCTTGCCGCCGCGGGCTGCCTATCGGATTTGGAATATGCACCCTTCAGAACCGGTGCAGCAAGGGCATTTACCGCCGTGGCGCGCGCGCTGCTTCATCAACCGACTGCGCGGCGGTGAAACGCATTTCGAAGAGATCGCGATGCGCCATACCACCGTCTGGTTCTTCCCGCATCGGGAACAGATGCTGTTGATCTATCAGGGTAGCGCGCGCATCAATGAGGACGATGCCGCCGACGTGATGCAACTGATGCCGGCCCTGGAAACCGAAGGGGAGCCCCGTTCCACCGCGCATTATCGGCAGGTGTTGGCCCAGCGGCTGGATAAAGAACAGGGTGCTTTGCACGCTTTTCGCGAACAAGAATTGCTGCCGGAGGCGTGCATCGGTGCCTGGCTGGATACGGAAACGCCGACGCAGCAAAGCCCAATGGCGGAAAATATCGCCGCCTACGAGCACCAGCAGCGCGAAGAGCATCGCCAGCGCCTGCTGCGTGAAGGCCAGGACATCGATGAACTGTTCCCGCTACCGTCGCAAGAAGCGCCGCCGAAGCTGGACCAACTCGCCGAATTCGTCGAGCGTCTGGAAAGCCAGGCCGAGGTGCAGTATCAGGACATGCTCAAGCTGGCGCACGCCGAGGGTATCGATCCGCTTAACCCCGGAGGGGATCACGTGTCGCCCTCCGGTGCGGAAAGCTACCAGCAGCAGCGCGATCTGCTGTTCCAGGAGGCGCGCCAGCATCCCGACGCGTTCAGCGAGAAGCAGCTGGGGGAAAGCGAGCGCGCGCTGCACCAAATGTATTTAATGTCAGCGCAGGCGCAAAGCCCTGCACTGCGCTTAAGTGGCGATCTGGCGCAAATCATTCGCCAACGCGTCGCCGCCGCCATGCTGCGCGATAAAGATCTCAGCGGCCTTGATCTCACCGGCGCCGATCTGTCCGGCATGGATCTCTGCCAGGCTAACTTACGCGGCGCTTTATTGGAAAACGCCAATCTACGCCAAACCCGACTGGTGGGTTGCGATCTTCGCGAGGCGATGTTGGCGCGCGCCGATCTCAGCGGCGCCGTCTTGCAGCAGGCCGATCTGAGCCACGCCTCTTTGGCCCTGGCGAAATGCGAAGCGACAGATTTCGGCGGCGCGCAGCTGCATGAGACCAGTATTCAGCAAACGTTGTTTCAACGCTGCGATTTCACGATGGCGTCATTACGCGATTTGCTGGGATACGAAACCTTGCTCGGACAATGTGATTTCAGCCGCGCCACGCTGGCCAACATTACCCTGATGGAACTGCAGCTGGAGCAGCTGACATTCAGCCACGCCCGGCTCGACAAAGTCAGCTTCGTCAAATGCCGGTTGCTGGCGGTGAACTTCAGTCAGGCGCGGCTGGAAAGTTGCGCCTGGGTTGACACCGAGACGCAAAGTCTCAGCTTCCACGCCGCACGTCTCACGGCCTGCGCCTTTGCAGCGAAGACACTGTTGCCGCAGGCGGATTTCAGCGACGCGACGCTAAACCAGTGCAATTTACGCCAGATGCCGTTGCAGCGGGCCAATTTTAGCCGTGCGCGCCTCAATAATTGCGATCTGTCGGAAACCCGATTGAACGAGGCCGATTTCCGCCAGGCCAACGGCAGTGGCAGCCTGTTCATCCGCAGCGATTTGTCTCGCGCCAGCCTGCGCGATGCCAATTTCATTGCGGCTATCCTGCAAAAATGTGTGCTGTCAGGCGCCGACCTGCAGGGCGCCAATCTGTTCCGGGCTGACCTGTCGCAGTCGCAAGTGGATCAGGCAACCCGGCTAGAGAGAGCCTATACCGCCAGGGTGAAAACATTGCCTCGCCACAACGGGAAGGAAGTATGACCTCAAAACCAGAGCAGATACGCCAGCGCGTAAAACGCGGCGAGCCGATCGCCGGAGAGGACTTGCACGGTCTGTCATTCGCCGGTCTGGATTTGGCCGGCGGCATGTTCAACGAACTGAACCTGAACGGCGTGAACTTCTCTGACTGCGATCTGCGCGACAGCGTTTTCAGCGATTGCCAGCTCGAACACGCACAATTTACGCGGGCGGATCTGAAGCAAACGGCCTTCAATCAGTGCGCCATGTCGGCCAGCCGCTTCAGCGAGAGCCATATCGAACTGACGATGTTCAACGATTGTCGGCTTGAACAGAGCGACTTCAGCCGGCTGTCGCTCAACCAAAGTCACTGGATGTCGTGCCAATTGGCCGGCGCGAATTTTTCCGCCACTCAGCACGATCGCACTACCTTTTACGAAAGCCCGCTCGACGGCGCCATGTTGAATCAGGCGCGCTTATGCCTTGTCACGTTCTTTCGATTAAATCTCTGTAAAACGCAGTTTGAAGGCGTGAACTTCGACCGCGTCACGTTTTTCGAATGTGACCACCGCGGCAAAAGTTACGCCGGGCAGAGCCTGATCGCCTGCCAGTTTACCGATAACCAATTGGACGACGTCGACTTCAGCCAGGCGACGCTGCGCCAGAGCAATTTCAAGGGCGCTTCGCTGCGGCGCGCCAACCTGACCAGCGTACAGGCGCAGCAGTCGCTGTGGCTGGAGGCCAATCTGACTCAGGCGCAGTGTCGCGGCGGGCAGTTCGATCAGGCGATCTTCAGCGAAGCGACGTTGGATGCCGCCAACTTCAGCCAGGCGCGCCTGTATCAATGCGTATTTCAGCACAGCCGATCGGCGCGTTGTGATTTCAGCGACAGCGACCTGACCTACGCCGACTTCTGTTATGCCGACATTGGCGCCGCCGATTTCCGGCGCGCGCGCTTTATGCGCACCCGTATGCATCGCGCCCACCAGCAGCAAACGCGCTGGAGCGATCGCAGCGGGATCCTCGAGAGCGACGAAGAGCTGTACGCCGCCGAAACCTGGAGCGCACAGCGCCAGAGCCGAATCTGAATGCATTGACCACTTCACGAGGGGATCACCATGAGCGTTGCCAACACAACTCGCGCCGTCAACATCGCACCGCCCCAACAGGCCGCTGGCCAGGTCGTCAACCTGTTGCCGGACGGCAGTCTGGTGGTGGAATGTGAAGGTCGTGGCTGGCATTGTCGCCGGGCGGCGAGCTGCCTGCTGACGCCGGCCCTCGGCGATAACGTGCTGGTCGCCGGCTGCGGCCACCAGCTGTGGGCGATCGCCGTCCTCGAGCGGGCAGAGCCGCAAAGCACGGCGCGGCTCTGCGTCGCAGGCGATCTGCAGATTGAAACGCCGAACGGCTCGCTGTCGTTGCACAGCGCGCAGGCGCTGAAACTGAGCGGCGACGCCATGACGCTGCAGGCGAACAGCGGCGACTGCCACGTCGACAAGATGAAATACAGCGGCGAAGAGCTGTCGGCCTTCGTCAGCATCAGCCGTTTGGTCGGTAAACGCTGCGAGTCGCTGTGGCATTCGGTCAGCCAGATCAGCCATTCGCTGTTCCGCAAAGTGCGCCAAACCGAGCACGTGCGCGCCGGGCAGCTGGATTATCAGGCGGAAGATTACGCCCGCATTCATGCCCGCAACACGCTCATTACCTCAAAAGACATCACCAAGCTGGATTCGGAACAAATCCACGTCGGATAACCTGCGGAGGCCTTTTATGTTTGCCAACAGCCAAATGATCGGCGTGGACCTGGCGTTTCCCGACGTCTGTCTGACGCCAAGCCCGGCGCCGGTGCCCGTGCCCTACCCGGATATCGCCCTCGCGCCGACCGCCATCCCGAACGCGTTCAACATTCTGTTCGTCGGTACCCCGGCGCACAACATGGCGACGGTAACGCCCCTGACCAACGGCGACAACCCCGGCGTAGCCACCGGTGTCGCTTCCGGGACGGTGATGGGGCCATCCCGCCACCTGACCGGCGCCTTTACCGTGTTGCTCAAAGGCACTCCGGCCACCCGGCTGACCAGCCTCAGCCTGCAGAATTCCACCAACGCGCTCGGCATGCGCATCGTGCCGAGCCAATTAAAAGTGTTGCTGCTTGCGCCCTGATGACGGCGCCTTATTACACAGCCATTCAATCAAGAAAAAGAGGACATTGTGAAAACACGGATTACCCTGACGCTGCTGACCGCCCTGACGCTTGCCGGTTGTTCCACCCCGCCGCCACCGCCGCCGGCGCTCAATAACGACGCCCTCATCAGCAGTGAAGTCAACGGCGTCACCCTGCAGCACCGCGCCGCGGTAAGCGCGCCGAAACAGTTCAAGCCGATCGGTGAGGAGTACCGCAGCCTGTATGCCGCCAGCATCATGAGTAGCCCGAATTATACCGGCACCGCCGTCGGCAGCCTGGACAACGCCGCCGCGTTCTACGCGCTGGGCGAAGTGGAAAACAACTGGCTGGCGATCTCCGCCATCCGCGGGGGCGATCTGATGGGGTATATCCAGGCCAACGCCGGCGTGCCGGAAGCGCGCTACAAATCAACGCTGCGCAAAGATCTGCCGCGTCGCGCGCGCGCCGCCAAACAGGACTGCGTCAAAGTCGGCGGCGACAGCAAGGCGTGTAAAAACGCCGGCTCAGCCACCTGGATCCTCCAGTAGTCAGCACGCCTGCGGGCGACGAGATTCCTATGATGACGACCCCTATCGCTTCCCGCTGGTGCGGGATGCTGTTTCTGCTGCTGGGCGCGCTGGCGCTCGGCGGCTGCATGTCTTCCGCCAAAAGCGTGCCGTCGCGTTACAGTCTGGTGTTTGACGCTGACCGCCAGGTCAACGCCGCCGCCGGCGCGCAACCGGCGCCGATCAAAATTCGCGTGCTGCTGCTGCGTTCGGATGCGGAATTCATGGATGCCGACTTCTTCAGTCTGCAAAACGACGCCAAAAGCGTGCTCGGCAACAGCCTGCTGGACAGCGATCAGTTCTTCCTGACGCCGGGCCAGACCGGCAAGAAGCTCGGTGGGCAAAGCGCATTGGACGCACGTTACATCGGCGTGATCGCCGAATATCAAAATCTGGACGGCAAGACCTGGCGCATGTCACTGCCGCTGCCGGAACCTACCGAAACCAATTTCTACAAGGTATGGCAATTCTCGCCGGATGAGCTGGAAGCGCATATCGTCGCGGGCGTGAGTGGCCTGCGCCCCGTAAAAAAGGTCGACTGACCTACCGCTGCGCTGAAGCGAAGTAACTATAGGTGTGATGATGAAAGATGCTCATAAGGTTGTCTGGACTGAGGGGATGTTTTTGCGCCCTCACCATTTCCAGCAGGCGGAAAACTATCTCGAAGGCTATATGCGCAACTGGGGCCAGGCCCACAGCGGCTGTTTCTGGGGGTTCCTCACCCTGGATCTGGACCAAACGCTGCTGCGCCAGGGCAAGATTGCGCTCAACGCCGCCAGCGGCATCATGCCGGACGGCACGCCGTTTCGCTTCTCCGGCGCCCAGCAGGCACCCGCGCCGCTGACCATCGCTGAAAACAAGACCGGTGAAAACGTGGTGCTGGCTCTGCCGACCTACCGCGCGGGGCGTGAAGACGTGATCTTTCAGGAAAGCCCGGAGGCGCTGGCGCGCTATCTGGCTTATGAGAACGAAGTCGACGATCTCAACGCCGTCTCGGTGGGCAGCGCGGCCTTGCAGTTCGGTCGCCTGCGCCTGCGGCTGATGCTGGAGAGTGAGCTCAACGCCGAATGGACGGCGCTCGGCGTGACCCGCGTGCTGGAAAAGCGCGGCGACAACAGCCTGCGTCTCGATACCACGCAGATCCCGCCGATGCTGAACTGCCAGGGCAACCCGGTACTGAAAACCTTCATCAACGATCTGCAGGGCCTGCTGCAACAGCGCAGCCAGCAGATGAGCCAGCGCCTGCTGCAGCCGGGCCGCGGCGGCAGTTCCGAAATGGTCGATTTCATGCTGCTGCAGCTGATCAACCGCCATCTCGGCCAGGTGAGCCACGCCTACCACCTCGATCATCTGCACCCGGAGCGCCTGTTCGCCGATTGGCTGCAGTTCGCCACCGAGCTCGCCAGCTTCTCGGCGCAGCGCACCCCGGAAGGCCGCCTGCCGGTGTATGACCACGACAACCTGGCGCTGTGCTTCGGCAAGCTGAAGCTGCTGCTGCGTCAGGGGCTGTCGGTGGTGCTGGAAGACAACGCCATTCAGCTGACGCTGGTCGAACGCTCCCACGGGCTGAACGTCGCCACCGTGCAGGACGCCAAAATGATGCGCGATTTTGGCTTCGTGCTGGCAGTGCGCGCCGACGTGGCCGCCGAGGTGTTGCTGACCCATTTCCCGGCGCAGATGAAGATCGCCCCGGTCACGCGCATCCGCGATCTGGTGCAGCTGCAGCTGCCGGGCATCGGTCTGCGCACCATGCCCGCTGCGCCGCGCCAGATCCCCTATCACGCCGGCTACACCTACTTCGAGCTGGAAAAAGGCGGCGACCTGTGGAAACAGATGGAAAAATCCAGCGCCTTCGCCCTGCACCTAGCCGGCGAATTCCCGGGGCTGGACATGGAATTTTGGGCGATTCGCAGCCATACGGACCGGTAACCTATGACTCAGGAAAATAGCATGGCGCCGGCGGCCAACCCGCTGGTAGACGCCGCCAACCCGCTGCTGAACGCCATTTCGCAGATCCGCCAATCGGCCACGCACGCCAACCCGGCGCAGCTGCGCCAACAGCTGATTGACGAAATGCGCCGCTTCGAGATCCGCGGCCAACGCGCCAACCTGCCTTACGAGGTGATCATCGGCGCGCGTTATTGTCTGTGCACCGCACTGGATGAAGCGGCGGCGCTGACCCCGTGGGGCAGCAACAGCGTGTGGTCCGGCAGCGGGCTGCTGGTGACTTTCCATAACGAAACCTGGGGTGGCGAGAAGTTTTTCCAGCTGCTGGCCAAGCTGTCGCAAAGCCCGCGCGAGCACATCAACCTGCTGGAGCTGATCAATTATTGCCTGCTGTTGGGCTTTGAAGGCCGCTACCGGGTGATGGAAAACGGCCGCTCACAGCTGGAAACCATGAAGCAGCGCCTGCTGCAACTGATCCGATCGGTGCGTGGCGGCTATGCCCCGCCGCTGTCGCCTCATGCGCTGGATCTGCCGGTACAGCAGAAGCTGTGGCGGCCGCTGGTGCCGCTGTGGGCCTGCGTGGCGCTGACCGGCTTCCTGGCTTCGCTGCTGTTCATCGCCCTCAACTGGCGACTGGGCGACAACACCAGCCCGGTGCTGGCGGCGATTTACCAAACCAATCTGCCGCAGGTGGCGATCGGTAACCCGGCGCCGGCTGCGCCGCCGACGCTGAGCCTGAAAAGTTTCCTGCGCAAAGAGATCGCCGAGGGGTTGGTGGTGGTGCGCGACGAAGCGCAGCAAAGCGTGGTGATCCTCAAAGGCGACGGGCTGTTCGACTCTGCCGCCACCACGGTACGCGCCAACTATATTCCGGTCATCGACCGCATCGCCGCCGCCATGAACGGCGTCAGCGGCAAGATCCTGGTCACCGGTTACAGCGACAACGTGCCGATCCGCAGCGCCCGTTTCGCCTCCAACTGGGAGCTGTCGTTGGCGCGCGCCGAAGCGGTCAGCGCCCGCTTGCAAAAACACCTCGCCAACCCGCAGCGGGTCAAGGCCGAGGGCCGCGGCGAGAGCAACCCCGTCGCGCCGAACGATAACAAAGTGAACCGCGCGTTGAACCGCCGGGTAGAAATTACGCTGTTGGTCGCCCCTGAAAATACCCAGGCGGAAATCAACGGCTTGCCGCAAGGAACCGGAAAGTAATGCTCAGTACGTTATTCTCCATCATCACCAGCCGCCTGCTGTGGGGCTTTGTCGGCATCACCGCGCTGGCGTTCATCATCTGGACGATCGGCCCGCTGGTGGCCATCGGCGACTATCGCCCGCTGGAGCCGGAACTCAACCGCCAGATCGCCATCGGCGTGATTTACCTGATCTGGTTCCTGTGCCGCCTGATCCCGCGCCTCTACAGTGCCTGGTTCAACAGCCGCCTGCTGAGCAATCTGCGCGCCGCCGAAGCGGTGCCGGCGGAAGACGGCAAGCCCGAGGTCAAACAAGACGATCAGTTGGCGCAGCGTTTCGACGAAGCGGCGCAGCTGCTGAAAAAGGCGCGCTTCGCACCGGGCCAGGGCGACGGTAAACATCGCTGGATGACCCGCTTCAGCCGTCAATATCTGTACCAGTTGCCGTGGTATGTGATCATCGGCGCACCCGGCGCCGGCAAAACCACCGCGCTGGTCAACTCCGGCCTGCACTTCCCACTGGCGGATCGCTTCGGCAAAGCCGCGCTGCGCGGCGTGGGCGGCACCCGCAACTGCGACTGGTGGTTTACCAACGACGCCGTGCTGCTCGACACCGCCGGCCGCTACACCACCCAGGAAAGCCAGCGCGAAGAAGACGCCGGTGAATGGCAAAGCTTCGTCGCGCTGCTGAAAAAATACCGCACCCGCCAGCCGATCAACGGCGTGATGGTGACCATCAGCGTCGCCGATCTGCTGAGCGACAGCGCCGAAGCACGCGCCGCCCAGGCCAGCGCACTGCGCAAACGCCTGATTGAACTGCACGAACAGTTGGGCATTCACTTCCCGGTCTATGTGCTGGTGACCAAAACCGACCTGCTCAACGGCTTTATGGCCTACTTCGGCAGCTTCGATAAAGCGCAGCGCGACCAGATCTGGGGATTCACCTTCCCTTACGAGCGCTCACGGCAGCCGGACTTCAACCTGAACGCCGCCTTCGAACAACAATACGCCCTGCTGCAACAACGGCTGGATGCGGCGCTGCCGGATACGCTGCTGATGGAGCACGACGCGCGCCAACGCGCCGAAAGCTACCTGTTCCCGCAGGAGTTCGCCGCGCTGCGCCCGCTGCTCGGCCAATATCTGGAACAGGTGTTCGCCACCTCCAGTTTTGAAACCCGCTTTACCCCGCGCGGCATCTATTTCACCAGCGGCACGCAGGAAGGTCTGCCGTTTGACCGGGTGATGGGCGAACTGAACCGCTACCTGCAGCTGCCGACGGCCAACTCAGGGGTGCAGGCCAACGCGGCCTGGGACAGCGTGGGGCAGGAAACGCCGATCCCGGCAGCCAAAGGCCAGAGCTTCTTCCTGAAAGAGACGCTGGAATCGGTGGTCTTCCAGGAGTCCGGGCTGGCGGGCAGCAACCGCTGGTGGGAATACCGCAACCGCGCTCTGCACTGGGCAGGGTACATCGCGCTGGCGGTGATCCTGGCGGTGCTGGCGATGTTGTGGTTCACCAGCTACGGCAACAACAAGGCCTATCTGGCGGAAGTGGCCGCCAAGGTGCCCGGCGTCGAGCGACAGGGGCAAAGCCTGACCCAGTTGGGCAACGGCGACATGTTCTCGCTGCTGCCGTTCCTCAACAGCCTGCTGCATCTGCCGGACAGCCAGAACTTTTCGCTGGACGATCCGCCGTTCACCTACCGCATGGGGCTGTTCCGCGGCGATCAGGTGGGCGACGCCGGCAATGCGTTGTACCAAAAAGCGCTGAAAGAGCTGCTGCTGCCGCAGGTGGCGCAACAGATCGCCACCACGCTGCGCAACGACAACCACGGCGACGCGGACTTCAGCTACGAAGCGCTGAAGGCCTATCAGATGCTGTATCTGCCAAAGCAGTACGACGGTAAATTCCTGCGCGCCTGGGTGATGCTCAACCTGCAACGCAACCTGCCGCAGGGCAGCACGCAGAAACAGCTGCAGCAGATCGAATGGCACCTCAGCCAACTGCTGGATGCGCAGATCCAGGCCTCGCCTTACGCCAAAGACGAACAGCTGGTGGCGCAGGCGCAGGCCGCACTCAATCGGGCGCCGCTGTCGCAGCGCGTCTATGGCCGCCTCAAGCGCCTGCTGCTGAAACAGACCGACATCAAGCCGGTCAGCCTGGTCGATTTGGCCGGCCCGCAGACCGAACTGGCGTTCAGCCGCAAAAGCGGCAAACCGGTCACCGACGGCGTACCGGGCCTGTTCACCTCACAAGGGTACTGGAAAGCGTTCAACGACAACATCGACCCGGTGACCGACACCTTGCGCAAGGAAGACGTCTGGGTGTTGAACAGCCAGACGCCGGAGCAGAAAAGCGCCGATCTGACCAAGACCATCCGCCAGCTGTACATGCAAGATTTCATCAGCGCCTGGGATGAGCTGCTGGGGGATATCCAACTGGCCAACATCGGCAACCTGACCCAGCGCATCAGCAGCGCGCGCCTGCTGTCCGGCAACCCGTCGCCAATGCGCAATCTGCTGGTCAACGTCAGCAAAAACGTCACCCTGCGCGACGAAAAAAACGACGCCGATTCGCGCTCGCTGCTGGCAAAAACCGAAGATAAGCTGAACCAAAATGCCAACCGCACGCTGGAAGCGCTGTTCACCAACCGACCGGCCAACGCCGACGGTGACGTGTCGGCCCAGCCGGAACAGCTGGTGATGGCGCACTTCGCGCCGCTGCTGGAGCTGGCGCAAAGCCAGGGCGAAGGCAATAAGGCGATCCCTTTCGACAGCGTGCTGAAACAGGTCGATGAACTGTACAGTTACCTGACGGCGGTGCAGGGCGCGGCCAACAGCGGCATGTCGGCGCCGCCGAGCGACATTATCCCGCGTCTGCAGGCCGAATCCGGCCGCTTGCCGGTGCCGTTCAAACAGATGCTGCTGTCGCTGGCGATCGGCGCCAGCAGCGATACCCAGCGCAAAGAGATGGAGAACGTGAAAAAGCGCATCAGCTTCGAGGTCGGTAGCTTCTGCCGCCAGGCGATCGCCGGCCGTTATCCGCTGGTGGCCCGGGCGCGGCAGGAAGTGACGCCGGACGATCTGGCGCGCATGTTCGCGCCGAACAGCGGGCTGATGGACAGCTTCTTCCGCGACAATCTGCAGGGCAAGGTCGATACCACCCGCGCCAACTGGCGTTTCACGCCCGGCGTGGACGGCAAGACGCTGCCCGGCGGCGAAGGCATCCTGCGGTCGTTCCAGCAGGCGCAGCGCATCCGCGACGCCTTTTTCGCCAACGGCACGGCGACGCCCTCCTACCGCGTGACCGTGCGGCCGGTGCGGATGGATAACGACATCCTCAACCTGACGCTGGATATCGACGGGCAGCTGTTCAAATACAGCCACGGCCCACAGGTACCGCTGGTGGTCAGTTGGCCGGGCACCCGCAATACCAACCAGGTGCATCTGCAGCTGGCGCTGGCCAACGGCACCACCGCCAGCCTGGTGACCAGCGGACCATGGGCGCTGAATCGCCTGGTCGACATGGCGCAATCGTCGGGCACCGGCGGCCTCGGCCGCCAGGCGACGTTCAATCTCGACGGCCACCGCGTCACGCTGGAGTTCACGCCCAACAGCATCCGCAATCCGTTCCAACTGCCGGCCTTCTCGTGCCCGTAGCCCCGAAAGGACATGACCATGAGCACTGATTCAAGCGCCCCGACGAGCATCGGCTGGTACGGCAAACTTCCTTCCGCCGGTGACTTCCTGCAACGCCGTTTGCCTGACCCGGTGGTCAACAACTGGGCCCACTGGTTCCATAACGGGCTGGTGAATTTACAGCGCGATGCACAGGGGCCGAACGGCCACCCGTTCAGCAACGCACCGGTGTGGAACTTCGTGATCCCCGCCACGCTCGGCAGCCCGTACGTGCAGATGGGTTGCCTGTTGCCGGCGCGCGATCGCGTCGGGCGGCGCTACCCCATCTGCGCACTGCGCCTGTTCAGCCTGCAAGAATGGCGCCCGCAACAGCTGAACATGGCGGCGAGCTGGTATCAACAGCTCGGCCATACCCTGCTGAACGGCGTGCGCAACGGTTTCTCCGCCGAGCAGATCGACCGCACGTTGCAGGCGATCCCGGCGCTGCCCAGCCCACCGGCGGAAGCGGATTCCGAGATATTGTCGATTATCGGTTTCCAGCATCCGGACGTACCGGGCCTCGGCTGGCAACAGGCCGCCGACTGCTTCGATCCGGCGCAGTACACCAGCTTCTGGTGGACCAATCAGGCCGACGGACATCCGCTCTACACCCACGTGCACAGCGGCAACCTCACCGTGCAGCTGTTTTCACTGCTGTTCGAACCCAACGGCTGGGCGCGCCCCGGCCGCGGCGGCCAGTACCCGCAAATGTTTGATTAACATCGTTCGTTGAAGGAAATTCTATGGCTATCGATACCGATACCCTGCTGGCCCCGGTTGACGCGGACAATCCCTGCGGCGACAACCTGGAATACGACGCCGACTTTCTGGCGATGGAACAAGCCGCCACCGGCAAGGCCGAACAACAGTTCGGCAGCACCATCATTCCGGAAGAAGCGCCGGATTGGGTGCAGGTCGAGCGCCTCGCGACCTCGCTGCTAACGCGCACCAAAGACCTGCGCGTCATGCTGTATCTCACCCGCGCCTGGACCCAGCTGCGCGGGTTGCCGGGCTACGCCGACGGGCTGACGCTGGTCCACCAGTCGATGACCCGTTACTGGAACACCCTGCAGCCGCCGCTGGAGTTCGATGGAGAAGCCGATCCGCTGTTTCGCATCAACGCGCTGGCCGACCTTGGCGACAAAGCGGCGCTGGCCGCCAGCGTACGCGCCGCGCCGCTGCTGAAAAGCGCCGCCGGAGAAATCTCGCTGCGCGATGCCGGTGCCCTGCTCGACGGCAGCAAACAGGAGTGCCCCAACTTTCCCGGCGGCCGTGCGCGGCTGCAGGATGAACTGGCGCAGCAGGATCGCCCCGAAGGCGCCCTGGTGACGCGCATCGCCAACACCCTGAGCGCCATTCGCAGCGAAGTGACCCGCCATCTGGGGGAAAGCGCGCTGCCGGAAATGAGCGCGCTGACCAAGGTGTTTTCTCTGGTGGCGCTCGCCGGCCAGAGCGATGCCCCGGCCGCCGACGAACCAGACGCGACGCCTGAAGCGGCTGCCATGCAGCAACCGGCCGCCGTACAGAGCGCCACCGCTCCACTCAACTGGCGCAGCGCGCAGATCCAGTCGCGCGACGACGCCCAGTTAATGCTGGACAAGGTGAAAAACTATTTTCGTCTTCATGAACCGAGCCACCCGGCGCCACTGATGATCGATCGGGTCCAGCGACTGATTACGCTGGACTTTATGCAAATCGTCCGCGATTTGGCGCCCGATGGGCTTAACCAACTGGAGACCATTCTCGGTCGCCCCGACAACGAGGAGAACAGCTAGCCGCCGACCTTTGTTCTCTTGACGCATCCGATACCGTCTGCCCTGCGCAGACCCGAATCAGAACCTGACTCTCCCAGCCGGACGAGGCGCGTTCCCAATCGCCATTAGATGGAGTAAATCATGTCAAACTCGAAATCCCGCAGCGGGCAGAAATTCATCGCCCGCAACCGCGCGCCGCGCGTACAGATTGAATACGATGTCGAAATTTATGGCGCAGAGCGCAAAATCCAGCTGCCGTTCGTGATGGGCGTGATGGCGGATCTGGTGGGGAAAGCGGTCGACCCGCAAGCCAGCGTGGAAGAGCGCAAATTCATGGAAATCGACGTCGACAACTTCGACGAGCGTATGAAATCGCTGAAGCCGCGCGTCGCTTACCAGGTCGACAACACCCTGACCGGCGAAGGCAAGCTGAACATCGATCTGACCTTCGAAAGCATGGAAGACTTCTCCCCCGCCGCTATCGCCCGCAAGGTCGACGCGCTGGACAATCTGCTGGACGCCCGCACCCAGCTTTCCAACCTGCTGTCCTACATGGACGGCAAGAACGGCGCCGAAGAGCTGATCTCCAAGATCCTGCAAAACCCGGCGCTGCTGCAATCCCTGACCGACGCGCCGAAGCCGGCGGTTAACGACGACAACAACGAGCGTGAGGATTAATCGATGAGCAACTCGCCTCAGCAACAGAATGCGTTGCAAACCACCGAGACTTTTTCCAGCGATGAGTTCAGCGCGCTGCTGAACAAAGAGTTCCGGCCGAAGACCGATCAGGCCAAAGAAGCGGTCGAGAACGCGGTGAAAACCCTGGCGCAGCAGGCGCTGGAAAACACCGTCACCGTTTCTTCCGACGCCTATCGCACCATCCAGGCGCTGATCGCGGAAATCGACGAAAAGCTGTCGCAGCAGATCAACCAGATCATTCACCACGACGACTTCCAGAAGCTGGAAGGCGCCTGGCACGGCCTGCATTATCTGGTCAACAACTCCGAAACCGACGAGATGCTGAAGATCCGCTTCATGAGCATTTCCAAGCAGGAGCTGGGCCGCACGCTGAAGCGCTATAAAGGCGTGGGTTGGGACCAGAGCCCGATCTTCAAGAAAGTCTACGAAGAAGAGTATGGCCAGTTCGGCGGCGAACCGTTCGGCTGCCTGGTGGGCGACTACTACTTCGATCACAGCCCGCAGGACGTGGAGCTGCTGGGCGAAATGGCCAAGATCGGCGCCGCCTCGCACTGCCCGTTCATCGCCGGCACCGCGCCGAGCGTGATGCAGATGGAGTCCTGGCAGGAGCTCTCCAACCCGCGCGATCTGACCAAGATTTTCCAGAACACCGAGTACGCCGCCTGGCGCAGCCTGCGCGAATCGGAAGACGCGCGCTACCTGGGGCTGGTGATGCCGCGCTTCCTGGCGCGCCTGCCGTATGGCATCCGCACCAACCCGGTAGACGAGTTTGACTTCGAAGAAGACACCGACGGCGCGACCCACGGCAATTACACCTGGACCAACGCCGCCTACGCCATGGCCGCCAACATCAACCGTTCGTTCAAAGAGTTCGGCTGGTGCACCGCCATTCGCGGGGTGGAATCCGGCGGTGCGGTGGAAAACCTGCCGTGCCACACCTTCCCGAGCGACGACGGCGGCGTGGACATGAAGTGCCCGACCGAGATCGCCATCAGCGACCGCCGTGAAGCCGAGCTGGCCAAAAACGGCTTTATGCCGCTGGTGCACCGCAAAAACTCCGACTTCGCCGCCTTTATCGGCGCGCAGTCGCTGCAGAAGCCGGCGGAATACTACGACGCCGACGCCTCCGCCAACGCCCAGCTTTCCGCGCGCCTGCCGTACCTGTTCGCCTGCTGCCGCTTCGCGCACTATCTGAAGTGCATCGTGCGCGACAAAATTGGCTCCTTCCGCGAGCGCGACGACATGGAACGCTGGCTGAACGACTGGATCATGAACTACGTGGACGGCGATCCGGCCAACTCCTCGCAGGAAACCAAGTCGCGCAAACCGCTGGCCGCGGCGGAAGTGCAGGTGGAAGAGATCGAAGACAACCCGGGCTATTACAGCGCCAAGTTCTTCCTGCGCCCGCACTACCAGCTGGAAGGCCTGACCGTCTCCCTGCGCCTGGTGTCGAAGCTGCCTTCGCTGAAGCAAAACGACGCGTCCTGATGGACTGAAGTCAGGCCGCGGTAGTGCGGCCTGGCTGATACATTAACCTCATCACAGGGAAAGAAAGATGAAGACAAAACGGTTTTATCTGGCATCGCTGTTGGCAGTCGTCTGCTCGCTCTCCGCCGCGCCGCCAGCTTTCGCAGAGCAGACATCGATAGCGCATTTGACGTCCGATGATGTCAATCTGCCAGGCAGCGACTTTTTCCGTTTCTATCGCAGTGCAGATAAACAGGAAAAAGAGAAAGCGCGGATTTATTTGCTGGGCGTGCTGGACGCGACGGAAGGAAAAAGCTGGTGCCAATACAGCCAGCTACAAACCGTCACTCTGCAGGAGTTTGTGTTCGAATTCTTTAATAAACTTCCCGCTGCGCGCCTGCACGAAAGGGCTGCCCCCCTGATTGAAGAGGCTCTGGCGACTCGCTTCCCCTGCAAAGGAGGCAAAGCATGAAACCTTTATATCGTCAGCAACCCAGAACGCACATGGACCAAGACAACGCGAAATAATTAAGCATTGAGCCATTAGCACTTAATAGTGGCTCGGTAACCCGTACCGATAGTTTTCGGTATTTAAGAAGGTGCATGGCACAAGGATATAAATTGGTAATGCATTACCACACTTGCAATTCCTGCTGCTATTACCTGAGTTTTTCAACGTAACGTTAATACTACTGTTAACCCTTAATAAAGAGTGAAGAAACTATGGCTATTGATATGTTCCTGAAAGTTGAAGGTGCCAGCGGCGAATCCAAAGATTCGAATCACAAAGGCTGGACCGACATTACTTCTTTCTCCTGGGGCGCTTCTCAACCGGGCAATATGGGCGTTGGCGGCGGCGGTGGCGCCGGCAAAGTGTGCTTCAACGATCTGCACGTCAACGCGCTGATCGACAAGTCAACCCCGGCCTTGCTGAAACACTGCTCAAGCGGCAAACACCTGACCAAGATTGAGCTGTCGGTTTGTAAGGCGGGTGGTAGCCAGGTTGAATACGCAAAAATCACCCTGGAAGACGTGCTGGTCACCGCCGTGCAGTACACCGGTGCAGGCGGCGAAGATACCGTGGGCGTCACCTACTCCTTCCAGGCGGCGAAAGTGAAACAGCAATACTGGGAGCAGAGCGACAAAGGCGGCAAAGGCGCCGAAAGCAGCGCAGGTTGGAACATCAAGGAAAACCGCGAAGCTTAATTTGTCTGCCCCCGGCTACGGCCGGGGGTTCATAACATGGATACAATGGAGAGTCAGGATGAAAAAACCTCTATTTGGGCCCGCATGGATTCGTTTTTCTGAAGTCAATATCAATGTAAAAAAAGTGGGTGCATTGATTGGTGGAAAAGTAGAAAGCAATATTGAAAACGGTATTTTTGAAAATGCTTGTCCTATACGAATGAGTTATGTACTCAACTATACAGGCATACCAATTCCCTCTAACTCCGGTTATGCGACTGTGTCTGGTAAAGATAAAAAATGGTATCTTTATCGTGTTAACGATATGATTCTCTTTTTAGAAAAGAACTTCGGCAAGCCTGATATCACGGTGAAATCCCCTACCCCAGCTAAATTTTCAGGTAAAAAAGGGATAATGGTTATACAAGGAAATGGCTGGCGAAATGCCAGAGGGCATGTCACATTATGGAACGGTGACATTTGCTCTGACTCTTGTCATTTCATGGGGGATCCTGAGAATGGATCTTTTGTTCCTGAAGTCGCATCACTTTGGATATTAAAATGAAGACTACCCACATCGCCCTTGCTCTTCTTCTCGTTTCTCCTATGTTGCTGGCGGAAGATATAAAAATAGAAAACTTACCTCAAAGCGAAATTTATGAAAATTGGCTGATTAGCCGCTGTATTGGGAAGTCTACTGACTCAGAAAAAACCAAGCAAGATGCCTTCCGTTCCGCTTCCGCCTATTTAGAATTCAGTAAACTCCCCATGGATGCATTCGAACAAGGCGAAAAACTGGCTGAACAGTACGCAAATAAAAATAGTCAAGGCTCAGTTAAAGGAAGTTATCATACTTTAGATTGCCTTTCGCTGCAGAGTTCCAGTGAGGCTAAAGCCATCTTCGAACGTTACTCAAAGCAATAATTAACATTGTAGATTGCAATTTTATAAAAACCATCAGCTCAAGCAAATTAGAGTTCTATTAATTATTTTCACTGGGTATTAGCCATCAAGCATTGTGATACTCATGCGCTGGTTATGTATTACTCTGCACAAACCATACGGATTTTGGAGTGTTGAGATGAAAAAAATCCTTATCTCCTTTTTTTGTCTATATGCCACTTGTGCTATAGCGCAGAAAAATCAAAAAGAGTCGATTGAAAATTGGCCGCCGCAAGCGGCATACAGAAGCTATTTGCAAAACTACAAGGATATTGCTCTAACCTACTGCATTTCCGTCGCTTATAAGACATCACCAGAAGCCAGCAAAGATGCAATTGCCTCATCGAATGGAATCGATGCTTGGTCATACTATGCAATTCGTGATGAAGAGTCCCCTATCATTGCACTGACAAAGCAGTACTTGCAAAAGAATTACAATGCTAAGGACGGAAAAAGCCGCTTAGACTTAATGAAGTGCATGGATATGTACCATAGTGAAAATCTTGACAAACTCGCGAAAGACTATGTACAGCGCCCTAATGATAATTGGGTGAAAGACAATCCTGACAGAGTCAATGATGCCCCTTTGGGCGATAAAAAGTAAGAGAAACGCTACATATAGTCGACATAATATTGCGTACTGATAAAATTTAAATATCACTAAAGCTCACCAATGCTTCAGGCAAAAAAAATGGCAGCTAATAAAGAAGAAATTATCAAGCCAAGCTCTATTTAAATGGAAACTATCGCTAAGGGTTTCGCCATGATGAAATTATCTGCATTTTTAATCAGTAGCGTATTGTTACCACTCACAGTATGTGCAGCAGAAAAAAACGTTAATGCCCCGACATCATCAACTATTGATGGCTTATGGCAAGTAACTCAGGTCAACATAGACAATGAGACTACCCGCACGCTTAGTTATCAATTTAACGATCCTCGATTACTAGGAAGGGTAATCACTATTTCCACTCAATCAATAGAAAACAATTTGCCGGAAAAAGACGTCTGCACAGCGCCAACCTTAAGTATTGAGAGAAGCACGCTAAATCAATTCATCGGCAAGTCGATGGGCGGAGATAAAAGCATCTCGGCTAAAAACTATTCATTGAAAGAAAACGGCCAAGCAGAAGTCTCTCTTTTCAAGATCGCGTGTCACTCCGGATCATTCGGCCCATCCGATAATGGTGTAGGCTCCAGTTTTGCTGCTCTCAATCCACAAAAAATGCTGGTTAATTGGTACGATGGCTCGCTACTGCAATTAGAACGGTTACCGAAAGCTCCTAAACCTGCAGCGTCTTTCGACTGCGCTAAATCTAAAAGTATTGTTGAAAAAACTATCTGCTCAGATTTCAATTTATCCGCCTATGACAAAAGCGTTTCCCAAGCTTGGCTGTTGGCAAAAAAGCAGGCGACCGATGCAGGAGATAAAAAGCTGGCAGCCTCTTTAAACAGCACGCAAAAATCTTGGTTACTGCAAAGGGATAAATGCCGAGATGACAAAGACTGCCTGGCCGATACGATGCAAAAACGAATCGATGAACTCACATCATACGATTAAAACTGTATTCCTACTCACGTTGGCGGTATTGAATACTGAAGCTTCCGCCAACGGAAAGTACTCCTCTGCCGAGTACCTCAAAAACTACGCGCTTAGCGTTTGCATCGCCGAGGGGTACTCAGCAAAAGAAGTCAAAAACGATGCCGCCGCCGCCGCTCGGGGTTACACGGAATTCGGCGATTATTCTCTGGAAGCGCATACCGCCGTCAGGGCGCTGGCAAAAGAATTTCTGGCAAAGCCCTATGACAGTATGTCAGGGGAGCCGATGACGATGGCCAAGTGCATCGATCTTGTACACAGCCAAGCGCTGCAAGCCATCATCAAGAAATACCAAGGGAAAGACGACAACTGAGAGTAAATCCGCATCCCTTCACAGAGTAAATATTGGTATAAAGAATAGGAAAGGAATCCTTATGCAATACAAAACAAAAGTAGATCTGGATAGATCTATCGATGAACTCAAAAAACTATCAAGAACGTTTTCACGACAGTATCTATACACCAACGAATCAAGAGCTAATTTCTCACTGGAAATAGACCAACTTATTCAGTTTGCAAAAAGGGATATCAGTATATACTGCACATCCTACTCTGGGGCAATCAGTATAATTGAAGAGGAAATCAACAACCTCAAACAACAAGAATTCAACATTAATACAGGTAAAGCCAAGCTCTTTATCGCAATAAAAAAAGAAAAAAGAGAAAGATTTTCAAATCTGGTGATGAAACAAGTTGGTTTTGTCAGTGGCGGCTCTCAGATATTTGCAGGAATCGGAACCTGTGCACTTTCTGCAGGCATGGCCTGCGGGGGCGTTGGCGTACCGTTAATGGCTCAAGGAGCAAATAATTTTTACGAAAGTGGCTATTATTTACTTTTCAGAAAAGATAAGGTTAGCAGTATAAGAGAGGCATACCACTACGCGGCTAACTATCTAGGCTATAATAAAAATGAAGCTGACATCGTTTATAGTTCCGTTGACATCTCACTATCTGGGTACGGTATATTTAGCAAGTCATTAAGACCAGACTCTTGGCGGTTGTTTAAACACATAAATAGCGATTATATTATTGGATGGAAAAAGCTTGGCACGGTTCCATTAGGCACAGAGGTTTTTTCCAATGCCATAACCGGCTATGGAATTTACAAATTAATCGATGAGGAAACAAAACAGTGAGCGATGACGTCACGCTTTCCACCTACTCTTACTCATTTGTGTTTTTATACTTTTTCCTGTCAGTTGTAGTTTTTGTCGGGCTGTATCACCTAAAAAAGAAAGTTAACAATAAAAAATCTTATTCTCTTTTTGTGATAGTTACCATAGTAAATCTATTTACAAGCATCACCCAAGGTTTAATATTTAACTATGGTTCTGAGATACTGGATTCAATGCTCAATATAAAATTCCAAGATTATGACGAGGTATGGTACGCCAGTATTATATTCGCCCTAATTTACTTATCTCAACTACCGACTAATCTCTATTACAAGAAAAAGGGTAAGAATAATGCTAGCAATAGCAAAGGCATCACCTGACACATACAGCCTCACGTTATTACATTGAAGTTTTCGACCATATAATGCGTTAACCAAAAAAAATTTAGTCACTCACGTTCAAAGTTCTCTCTTAGGAAAGAAATAAAGTCGAACTCATCCCGTTATTGAGTTCCACTGTCTAGCCATAAGATCTTATCAGCAGGAATGCCTTATGCGATTTTCCATTGTAAAAAATAAAAGCGGCCAGGTTCCGCCGCAGAGCAGTTGCGATTTTCTGCCGCCGGGCGGCACCATCGGCCGCAGCGTGGACAACAACCTGGTGCTGCCGGACGAAGAGCGCGCCATTTCCCGCCTGCAGGCGATCGTGCACATTTCCGCTGACGGCGAATGCCGCATCACCAATCGCGGCAACGTTACCCGCGTGCTGCTGAACGACATTCCGCTGGAACGTGGCCGCCAGGTTGAACTGCAGGACGGCGACGTGCTCGGCATCGACGATTACCAGATTGAAGTCAGCGCGCTGCAACAGCACGCCGCGCCGCAGGCTCAACCGGTGGCCAAGGCCGTTGCCGCGGCTGCGGCCCCTGCAGCCGCCGCCAAAGAAAAATCCGCCGCGCCGATCCCCAACGAAATCTGGGACAGCCTGGTGGAAGAATTTACGCCGAACGCGCCGGCCGCCGTCATACCGCCGCCGATCACCAATCCGGACAATCATCCGCTGCTGGAGACTCCCGCTCGCGAGCTGAACCCGGCCGATCCGCTGGCGCAGCTGGCGGGCGAGGTCGATCTGCGCCAGCTGCAGCAGCAACAAACCGATCCGGCGGCGCTGTTCAACACCGACACCACCTTTGAGCGCGAACACATTCTGGCCGACACCACCCCCAGCGCGCTGCTGGCGGAGCAGGCTGCGCCGACGCGCCCGGCTCCCCCCGTCCAGAATGCGCAGCAACCGGAGCAAGAGCTGGATCCGCTGGCGCTGTTCGGCGGTTCATCCGCGCCCGCTTCGCCAGAGACGTTAAACAGCAACGATCCGCTGGGGCTGCTGATGGGCGGCGCCGTGCCGCTGGCTCAGCCGGAGGAAGCGGTACAGCCGCCGTCCCCGCCGCCAGCACCGGCTCCGGTCGCCGCACAGCCGGTAGCGCAGCGCCCACAGCCGACGCCGCCGCCCGTGCAGACGCCTGAGCCACAGCCCCAACCTGCGCCGCAGTTCAGCCAGCAGGAACCGCCTGCACAGCCGCCGCGCCCGCGCCAGGGCAACCGCCTGGGCATCGATCCGGTCGCCTACCAATCCGCTCAGCGGCAGCACGCCGCCGCGCCAAGTGGCGACGCATTGGAAGGGCCGTTGCTGGCGGCGCTGCTGCAAGGCATCGGTCTCGACGATCTGCAACCGCAGCCGCACTTTGACGAACAACAGATCCGCCAGGCCGGTCGCCTGCTGAGCCTGTTCTCGCAAGGCACCGTCGCCCTGCTCTCATCCCGCTCGATCCTCAAGCGCGGCGTGAAGGCCGAGATGACCATGATCCTCGACGAAGCCAACAACCCGTTCAAGCTGCTGCCTTCGGGAAAAACGGTGCTGATGCAGATGTTCGGTAGCCAGATGCCGGGCTTTATGCCGCCGGAACAGGCGGTGCGTGACGCGCTGATCGACCTGCAGGCGCACCAGCTGGGGATGATCGCCGGTATTCGCGCCATCATCGCCGCCATGCTGCAGTCGTTCAACCCGGAGCGTCTCGAAGAAGAAGCGCGCAAGGAAGGCGTGGCGCCGCGTCTGTCGCTGCCCGCCAACCGCAAGGCCGCGCTGTGGGACTACTTCGTGAAGAACTATCAGCAAACCTCCGGCGAAATCGAGGACGATTTCCACACCCTGTTCGGCGAAGCCTTCCTGCACGCCTATGACGTTGAAGTGAATCAATACAAAGACTCACAGACCAAACCGGACGCGTAATGAATATCACCATAGCCTCTACCTCCAACCAGGGCGGCCGCGCCTCCAACCAGGATCAGACCGGCGAGGTGCTCGGCAACCGCGCCGCCTGCTTCGTGGTGTGCGACGGCATCGCCGGTTTTCCGGGCGGCGATATCGCCGCCAAACTGGCACGCGACACCATTTTGCAAAACTTCGACGGCGAAAAGCACCTGAACGCCCAGAGCATTCGCCAGCACATCACCAGCGCCAACGCCGCCATCCACCAGCAGCAGCGGCAGTCGGACGAATACAGCAAGATGGGCACCACGCTGGTCAGTCTGTTTATCGATCGCGATTACCAGCTGGCCTACTGGGCGCACGCCGGCGACAGCCGCCTGTACCTGTTCCGCCGCGGCTACCTGCATACCGTCACCACCGACCACAGCCTGATCCAACAGATGCAGGACGCCGGCTACCAGACCAACGGCATCAACAGCAACCTGCTGTATTTCGCGCTGGGGCTCAACGAAGAGCGCGACGCCACCTACAGCGACGTGCTGCAGCTGGAAGACGGCGACGTTTTCCTGCTGTGCACCGACGGCTTCTGGCACAGCTTCAGCCAGGCCGAACTGGAACAGTCGCTGCATATGGTCAACTCCCCCAGCGAGTGGATCGCCCTGATGCAGCAGGCATGGAAGAAAAACAATAACAGCGATAACTACAGCGCTATCGCCGTCTGGATTGGCTCACCGCAGGAAACCACCCTGCTGCATTCGCTGGCGGATGCGGAGCGGTTTCTGAGCCGCGACTGAGCAGCGCACATTCACAGCAAGGTTCACTATGAAATATTGGATGCCGGGGCTCGTCGCCCTGATGGCGGTGCCGACCGCGCAGGCGATGAACTATCGCCTGGTTTACTCCCCCAGCCAGAAGCTGGAAGTGTTTATCGATGACGTCAAAAACAGCAATCCGGCAAGCTGGTGCGGCAAGAGCATCCCGCTGCGCATCGTCTCGGCGCAAAGCCAGGATCCGGCGGTGCTGAACGACTTCCTGCCGCGCGTCGGCAATCTGTTGGAAAAGCAGTGCCCGAAAGCCGGCCACCTGCCCTGGACGCTGACCGACAAGCGCGGTGAGAAGCTGGCCAGCGGCGAAGCCGCCAAAGTGCGCGGCTGGAAACCGGTGGTCAAACAGGAGGCCGTCGAGCAGGCGCAAACCCCGCCGCCGCCGACCATTCCTGCGGCGGTGGCCGTCACATCTCCGCAGGCGGACACCGCGCCGCCTCAGCGTTTCAGCCTGCCGCAGGGCTGCCACTTCCGCACCTTCTGGGGTGACGAAGCCAACGGCGGCGCGCTATTCATTCCCGCTGGTGAGGCGCTGCGCTGCGGCGAGGACGGCTGGCTGCAGGGCAGCGGCGCGGTCACGCTGCAACAGGGCGGCCAAACCCTCTCGCCGACGCTGTGGTTCCTGCAAGGTTACCCGCTGGCGAAGGTGAACGGCGGCGATCGCGCGCTGACCGTCGTCAGCGCCAACGCCCAACGGCTGGTTTTGGGCGGCAACCCGCAGGCGCCGGGCAGCTTCCTGCTGCTGAGCTTCGAACCGAAGCTGCACGCCTGGGCGTTCAACGGTGAAGCGATCGTTGAAATGCCGCGCGTCGATGCCGCCGACGAGAACAAGGTCAAACAGCGCGTACAGCAGGCGCAAACCGCCTGGCAGCCGCTGCTAAGCGCCCCCGCCCCGCTGACCTTCAAGCTGGTGGAAAAGCTGGCCGCAGACCGCGTCGATCCCGCCAGCGGCAGCTACCTGTCGGTTAACGGCGCCACTCACTGATTATAAGGAAAGCCTGTGAAATCATTAGCAAGCATGCTGCAAGGCCAGTCGATCGCCGCGGCCATCACCGCCGTCGAAAACGATATCAAGGCGAAACCGGCGGATGCCGACCTGCGCGCTGCGCTGGTGCAACTGCTGTGCCTGAGCGGCAACTGGACGCGCGCCAACGCGCAGCTGAAATCCTGGCAGGCGCTGAAACCGATCGCTCAACCGACCACGCTGCTGCTGATGCAGTCGGTCAACGCCGAGCTGCAACGCCAGGCGGTGTTTGCCGGCGCGGCCGCGCCGGCGCTGCTGCGGCAGGATCAGCCCTGGCTGCAACTGCTGGTGCAGGCGCTGCATCAGGATGCGCAAGGGGCGGCCGAACAGGCCCAGACGCTGCGCGACGAAGCGCTGGAGGCCGCACCGGCCGGCGCCGGGCAGTTAACGCTGGCTGAAGGGAACCAAGAGCGGCAGCTGAGTTTCGACTGGCTGACCGACGGTGACGGCCGCCTCGGGCCGGTATGCGAGCTGGCGCTGAACGGCGTTTACTACTGGCTGCCGTTCGCCGATATCGCCGCGATCCAGTTCCAGGCGCCGCAGAGCGCCATCGATCTGGTGTGGAGCCATGCACTGGTGCGTCTGACCGACGGCCGCGAACAGGTATGCCAACTGCCCGCCCGTTACCCGCTGGCCGAAGGCAGCGACGACGCGCTGCTGCTTGGCAAACGCACCGAATGGCAACCGCTGGGCGACGGCACCCACTATGCGGGGCTGGGCCTGAAGACCTGGCTCAGCGAAAGCGACGAATTCCCGCTGCACAGCCTGCGGCAGCTGAGCTTCGACGCGAGCGCCTGAACATGAACGATAAACGCCCACCCCACTACGACGGCGGCGATCTGCGCCGCCAGGGCTATCGCAATCGTCAGGACAGCGAGCGCCTGACGTCGCGCGACAAAATGCAGCCGGTGCTGCTCGACATGCTGACCGACGACGAACCGCAGAAAAAAAAGGAGGCGCAGGTGCGCAACCTGGTGTCGCACAGCGAGCTGCGCCGTCGGGTGCTGCGCGATTTGCAGTGGCTGTTCAACTGCGTCAACAGCGAATCCAATCTGGATCTCGGCGATTTTCCGCAGGTGCGGCGCTCCACGCTGAATTACGGCATCGCCTCGCTGGCGGGCAAGCGCATGTCGGACATCGAATGGCTCGACATTCAGCGCGCGCTGACCGATTCCATCCTCCATTTCGAACCGCGCATTCTGCCCGAAGGACTGCAGGTGCGCTGCATTTCGGACACCGGCTCGCTGGAGCTGCACAACGTGCTGTCGATCGAAATCAAGGGCCGCCTGTGGTGCGTGCCCTATCCGCTGGAGTTTCTGTTCCGTACCGACGTGGATCTGGAAAACGGCCACTTCGATCTGAAAGACATAGGGTAAGGCGATGGACAGTAAACTGTTAGATTATTACAACCGCGAGCTGGCCTATCTGCGTGAGATGGGCGCCGAGTTCGCCGAACAGTACCCGAAGGTCGCGGGCCGTCTCGGCATGCGCGGCATCGACGTGGCGGACCCTTATATCGAGCGCCTGATGGAAGGCTTCGCCTTCCTCACCTCGCGCGTGCAGCTGAAAATGGACGCCGAGTTCCCGCGCTTTTCTCAGCGCTTGCTGGAGATCATCTACCCCAATTACCTGTCACCGACGCCGTCGATGGCGATCGCCGAGCTGCAGCCGGACAGCAGCAAAGGCGACATCAGCAACGGTTTCGTGGTGCCGCGCGGCACCATGATGGACAGCCAGACGCTGAAGAAAAGCGGCATCACCTGCAGCTACACCACCGCCCATGACGTCACGCTGCAGCCGGTGCGCATCGCCGGCGTCGAGCTGGGCGGCATTCCGGCCGATATCCCGCTGGCCTCGCTGGGGCTGCAGCACAGCGGCTGCGTCAGCGCGCTGCGCATTCGTCTCGAGTGCTACGAAAGCGTAACGCTCAACAACCTGCAGCTGGACCAATTGATGTTTTACCTGGCCGGGCCGGACATGCAGGCGCAGCAGCTGCTGGAGTTGCTGATGCAGCACAGCGTCGGGCTTGTCTGCCAAACGGTGGAGGCGCAACCGCAGCGGCGGGCGCTGGCGCTGGACGGGCTGCGGCAGGAGGGCTTCGCCGCCGAGCAGGCGCTGCTGCCCAACGACCTGCGCAACTTTGAAGGCTACCGGCTGCTGCAGGAGTATTTCGCCTTCCCGGCGCGCTTCCAGTTTTTCAGCGTCAACGGCCTGCGTCCGCTGCTGCAGAGCGTGCGCGAAGGGAAAAAAGCGCTGCGCCAGTTCGAGATCGTGGTGCTGCTCGATAGGCACGACGCCGCGCTGGAACGGGTGGTCGACGTTGCCCATTTGGCGCTGCACTGCACGCCGGTGATCAACCTGTTTCCGAAGATCGCCGAACGCATCGCGATCAACGAAAAAAACCACGAATACCATCTGGTGGTCGACAATATCCGGCCGCTGGATTACGAAGTGTTCTCGGTGCAGCGGCTCGGCGGCAGCGCCAGCGAAAAACGCTACGAGCAAGAGTTTCGGCCGTTTTACAGCACCCTGAGCGCGGACGACGGCAACTATGGCGCCTACTTCTCGCTGCGGCGCGAACAGCGCACGCTCTCGGAGCACGCCCGCCGCTATGGCACCCGCACCGGCTATGCCGGATCGGAAGTGTTCGTATCGCTGGTGGACGAACGGCAATCGCCGTGGCACAGCGATCTGAAATACCTCACCGCCGACGTATTGTGCACCAGCCGCGACCTGCCGTTGATGTTGCTGCAGCAAGATCAGGGCAACTTCGTGATGCCCGATTCAATCCCGATCAAGCAGGTCTCGCTGCGCAAAGGCCCCACCCCGCCGCGCCCGGCGCTGGCCGAAGGGATGATCACCTGGCGGCTGATCAGCCAGCTGCAGCTGAACTACCTCAGCATGATGGACGGCGATCCGGAACAGGGTGCCGCCAGCCTGCGCCAGCTGATGGGGCTGTACGGCAACCTGAGCGAGCCGGCGATCGCCAAACAAATTCAGGGCGTGCGCCACTGCAACCTGCGTCCGGTCTACCGGCGAGTGCCGGAGCCGGGCCCCATCGTGTTCGCGCGCGGCATCGCCATCGATCTGACGGTCGATGAGCAGGCGTTCTCCGGCAACAGCCCTTATCTGCTCGGCAGCGTGCTGGAGCGCCTGTTCTCGCGCCTGGTGGCGATGAACACCTTCACCGAGATGACGCTCTCCAGCCAGCAGCGCGGCGAAATCGCCCACTGGCAGGCGCGCATGGGCAAAAGGACGCTGATATGAACGCGGAGATGATCGCCACCGAACTGGCGCCGCCGCAGATCAACGCGCTGTATCGCCTGCCGGACGACTTCTGGCCGCGGCTGCGCAGCGCACCTTACAAGCACGACCTGTTTCAGCTGCTGCGCCGTATCGACGCCCAGGGCGGCCAGCCTTACCTGCTGGGGCGCGCGCCGCTGCCGCGCCACGAGATGCTGCGCCTGGGCCAGGAGCCGTCGCTGTCGTTCGCGCCCTCCACGCTGGCGCAGGTGGCGCCGCGCGCCAACAGCCCGCTGCACGACGTCTCGATCTTCAGCTTCGGCCTGTTCGGCCCCAACGGGCCGCTGCCGCTGCACCTGACCGAATACGTGCGCGAACGGGTGTACCACCACCAGGACACCACCCTGCTGGCGTTCACCAATCTGTTCCATCACCGGCTGACGCTGCTGTTTTACCGCGCCTGGGCCGACGCGCAGCCGACGGTATCGCTGGATCGCCCGGACAACCGGCGCTTCGACGAATACCTGTCGAGCCTGATCGGCATCGGCCAGCCGGCGCAACAGGAACGCGACAGCATCAACGCCCACGCCAAACATTTTATGGCCGGTCATCTGATTCGCCACAGCCGCGATCCGGAAGGCCTGAGCAAGATTTTGCAGCAGTATTTCAAGGTGCCGGTGCGCATCGTCGAAAACGTGCCGCACTGGCTGCGGGTGGAGCCGCGCGAGCAGGCGCGGCTCAAGGCCGGGCGCGGTGCACCGCGGCTCGGCGAGTCGGCCTTTCTCGGCATCGCGGTGCGCGATATCCAGCACAAATTCCGCATCGAGCTGGGGCCGATGCCGCAGCGGGACTATGACCGCTTCCTGCCCGGCGCCGACCTGTGCCGGCAGCTGCGCGACTGGGTGCGCCAATACCTGGGCATCGAGTTCGTCTGGGAAGTGCGCCTGATCCTGGAGAAGGAACAGGCGCACGGCCTCCAGCTCGGCGGCGCGCAGCGATTGGGCCTGAGCAGCTGGCTGGCCGACGATCGGCGGCAACGCGATCTCGACGATCTGATCTTCAGCCCTGAACCGCTGGAAAATCCGTTCTGACCCTATTTCGGCCGGCGCCCTGCGGCGCCAGGCCACTCTGAGACCTGAGGAAAACCATGTCTGAAATCAGCCGCTCGGTATTATTTGGCAAACTGGATAGCCTGTTATTCACCTCTCTGGAAAGTGCGACGGCGTTTTGCAAGCTGCGCGGTAACCCCTACGTCGAACTGGCGCACTGGCTGCATCAGCTGATGCAATCGCCGGACGGCGATCTGCAGCAGATCGTCCGCCACTTCGCGCTGGACGAGGCGCAGTTGACGCGCGACATCGTCGAGGCGCTCGATCGCTTGCCGCGCGGCGCCAGCGCCATCTCCGATCTGTCCGAGCACATCGACAGCGCGGTAGAACGCGCCTGGGTCTATGGCTCATTGAAATTCGGCGCGGCGCGCATCCGCGGCGGCCACCTGCTGCTCGGTATCCTGAAAACCTACAGCCTGCGCCATCTGCTGAAGGCCATTTCCCCGCAGTTCGAGCGCATCAACGCCGATCTGTTGATGGAGCAGTTCGCCGCCATCACTGCCCACTCGGCGGAAAATACCCTGGATGCGCCGGCGGAAAGCGGCGCCGATAACGTATCCGGCGCACCGCGCAGCGGTGAAAGCGTGCTGGCGCAGTATGCTCAGGATCTGACCGCCAGAGCGCGCAACGGCGAGATAGACCCGGTAGCCGGCCGCGATGAGGAGATCCGGCAAATCATCGATATCCTGATGCGCCGCCGCCAGAACAACCCGCTGCTGACCGGCGAGGCCGGCGTCGGGAAAACCGCGGTGGTGGAAGGCCTGGCATTGCGCATCGTGGCCGGTGACGTGCCGCCGCAGCTGCGCGACGTGAAACTGTGCCTGCTGGACATCGGCATGCTGCAGGCCGGCGCCGGCGTCAAAGGCGAGTTTGAAAAACGGCTGCAGGCGGTGATCGACGAAGTGCAGTCCAGCCCGACGCCGATCATTCTGTTTATCGACGAAATTCACACCCTGATCGGCGCCGGCGGCGCCCAGGGCACCGGCGACGCCGCCAACCTGCTGAAACCGGCGCTGGCGCGCGGCCAGCTGCGCACTATCGGCGCCACCACCTGGTCGGAATACAAGAAATACATCGAGAAAGACCCGGCGCTCACCCGACGTTTCCAGGTGGTCCAGGTACAGGAGCCGAGCGAAGACAAAGCGCTGCTGATGCTGCGCAGCACCGTCAGCCCGCTGGAACAACACCACCGCGTGCTGCTGCTGGATGAAGCGGTGGACGCTGCAGTGCGGCTGTCGCATCGCTATATTCCTGCCCGCCAGCTGCCGGACAAAGCGGTGGCGCTGTTGGATACCGCCTGCGCGCGCGTGGCGGTCAGCCAACATGCCGAGCCTGCCCAGGTCGAAGACTGCCGCCACCGCATCGATGCGCTGCAGATAGAGTTGGATATCGCCCGCCGCGAGGCCAAGGTCGGCATCGGCGATCCCCAGCGCCCGCAGGAGATTGAAACTCAGCTGGCCGCGCTGCGCCAGGAGCTGGAACAGCTGACCGACCGCTGGCAGCAGGAGCTGGCGCTGATCCAAGAGATCATCACACTACGCGCCCAGTTGCACCAGCAGGAAGCGGAGCCTACCGGCGAAGAAACGCAGGCGACCCCTGACGCAGACGCGCTGCGCGCCCAGCTGGGCGAACTGCAGCAGCAGCTGGGCGCGCTGCAGGGCGAAGCGCCGCTGATCTTCGCCGCCGTCGACGCCAACATCGTGGCGGCGGTAGTGGCCGACTGGACCGGCATCCCGCTGGGCCGCATGGTGAAAAACGAGATTGAGGCGGTGCTGCAACTCTCCGACACCCTGAACCAGCGCGTGATCGGCCAACGCCATGCGCTGGATCTGATCGCTCGCCGGGTGCGCACTTCGCGGGCGCGGCTGGACGATCCGAACAAGCCGGTCGGGGTGTTCCTGCTGGCCGGGCCGTCCGGCGTCGGCAAGACCGAAACCGCGCTGGCGCTGGCGGAAACCCTGTACGGCGGCGAGCAGAACGTCATCACCATCAACATGAGCGAGTTCCAGGAGTCGCACACCGTTTCGACGCTCAAAGGCGCGCCCCCCGGCTATGTCGGCTACGGCGAAGGCGGCGTGCTGACCGAGGCTGTGCGCCGCCGTCCTTACAGCGTGGTGCTGCTGGACGAAATCGAGAAGGCGCACCCGGACGTGCATGAAATCTTCTTCCAGGTGTTCGACAAGGGCTGGATGGAGGACGGCGAAGGCCGCCATATCGATTTCCGCAACACCATCATCATCCTGACCTCCAACGTCGGCACCGATCTGATCGCCGGGCTGTGCAGCGATCCGGAGCTGCTGCCGGAACCGGAGGCGCTGAGCGGCGCGCTGCGCCAGCCGCTGCTGTCGGTGTTCCCGGCCGCCTTGCTCGGCCGCCTGCTGGTGGTGCCGTATTACCCGCTGACCGACGCCACGCTGGGCAACATCGTGCGCCTGCAGCTGGGGCGCATCCAGCGTCGCCTGGCGGAGAATCACGACATCGTCTGCACCTTCGACGACGCGGTCATCGAGCAGATCGTCAGCCGCTGCACCGAGGTGGAGTCCGGTGGCCGCATGGTCGACGCCATCCTGACCAACACCCTGCTGCCGCAGATCAGCCACACCCTGCTGACCGGCAGCGCCAACGACCAGCGCTATCGCCAGCTGCATATCGCGCTGCAGAACCACGAATTCATTTGTCAATTTCAGGCATAACGCCGCGGCCGCCGAGACGGCGGCCCTTTGAACACAGAGAGTCATCACTATGTCGGGAACCGGGATAACCAAACCGAATTCGAACAGCCTGCCGAGCGGCTATCGATTCAATGAATTCGAGATCCAGGAAGCGATCGGCGAAGGCGGCTTCGGCATCGTCTACCGCGCCTACGATCACCAACTGGAACGCACCATCGCCATCAAGGAGTACATGCCAACCTCGCTGGCGAAACGCAACGACGATCTCAGCATCGGGCTGCGCGGCGAGCGCTTCGGCAAAACCTTCCAGGCCGGGTTGAACAGCTTTATTCAGGAGGCGCGCCTGCTGGCGCGTTTCTCACACCCCGGCCTGTTGCACGTACTGCGCTTCTGGGAAGAGAACGGCACCGCGTACATGGGCACCCAGTTTTACAGCGGCACCACGCTGAAGAACCTGCAGGCGCAGCAACCGGAGAAAATCGACGAGGCGTGGATCCGGCGGCTGCTGCCGCCGCTGTTCAGCGCCATCAACACCATCCACCAGGAAGGCTATCTGCACCGCGACATTTCGCTGGATAACATCCAGATCCAGGAAAGCCAGCTGCCGGTGCTGCTGGACTTCGGATCGGCGCGTAAAGAGATCGGCAACCTGTCAGACGAAACGGAGATCATGCTCAAACCGGGCTTCGCGCCTATCGAGCAGTACACCGAGAACAGCGACGGCGAACAGGGGCCCTGGACCGATATCTACGCGCTGGGCGCCGTGCTGCACACGCTGATCGTCGGTTCGCCGCCGCCGGTCAGCGTGGTGCGCAGCATCGAAGACAGCTACCAGCCGCTGGCCGAGCGCCGCCCCGCCGGTTACTCGCCGGAGCTGCTGCGCACCGTCGATCGCGCGCTGGCGCTGAAGCCGGAAGACCGCCCGCAGACCATCGATGAAATGGCCGAGCTGCTGCATCTGCCAATCGCCGATGAGAACGAAATCATCAGCACCCCTGCGGCTGCGCCGGAGAACCTGCTGGTCGCCGCCAACCCGGCTGCCGCTGCGGCCGCCGCCGGCGCCGTTACCGCGCGCAGCACCCAATTCTCGCGGCCGATGATGGCCGGCGCCGGCGTCGCGGCGCTGCTGGTGATCGGTGCCGTCGCCTGGCTGAGCGGCGGCGAGGACGATACCCAGGCCGTGGCCCAAAACACTGAGGCGTCGCCGGCGCAGAAAACCCTGACGGAGCAGCCGAGCGCGCCACAAACCGCGCAGCCTACAGCCGCGGAACCTGAAAAGGTGGCACCGCCACCGCAGCCGGTGGCGTTGGTGTACTTCAAACTGCAACCGGGCGAACAGGTCAGCCTCGACGGCAAGCCGCAGCAGGTGACGCCGGGCGCAAACGGCTTCGCCAGCCTGAACCTGGCGCCGGGCCGCTATCAGCTGGAAATCCGCCACGACGATCGACTCCGCCGGCAGCAACTCAGCATCGACACCGCCGGCACCTGGCTGGTCAATCCGGCCACCGCCGGTTAATCCCGTTCTGAAACTCCGCCTCGGCGGGGTTTCCCTATTTCATGAGACTGACGCACCACTGCCCATCCTCATTGGCCGCGCGGCAAGGCCGCTGCAACGCCGGAGTATGCAGGGCATGACGTCAATCACAGAGGACGTTCTCATGTTGGACCGCATTATTGCGCACACGCCGTTGGGCCAGGAGCAACTGTTGTTCCGCTCACTGGACGGTATCGAAGCGCTTTCCACCCCTTTTGACTTCTCTATTGAATTGCTGAGCACCGACGCGCGGCTCGATCGCAAAGCGCTGCTCGGCCAACCGCTGACGCTGGAGATCCCAACCCAGGGCTTCCTCAGCGCCCCGCGCTACCTGAACGGCAAGATCACCGCCATCGCCGTCAGCAGCGAAGAGATCGGCGGCACGCGCTACGCGGTGTATAACCTGCACGTGCAGCCGGATCTCTGGCCGATGACCAAGGACCGCAACTTCCGCATCTTCCAGGAACAGACGGTGCCGCAGATCGTCAAGACTCTGCTGGCGGAGCACAACGTGCAGCTGGAAGATCAGCTGACCGGTGACTATCGCCTGTGGGGCTACTGCGTGCAGTACAACGAAAGCAGTTTCAACTTCATCAGCCGCCTGATGGAGCTGGAGGGCATCTATTACTATTTCAAACACGAGATGGGCAAACACACGCTGGTGCTCGGGGACGCCCCCCACCACCACCAGCCCTATCCCGGCTATGAGATGATCCCCTACCACCTGACGCCGTCCGGCGGCAGCACCAGCGAGGAAGGCATCAGCCAGTGGACGTTGTCCGATCGCGTCACGCCGGGTATCTACAGCCTGGACGACTACGATTTCCGCAAGCCGAACGCCTGGCTGTTCCAGGCACGGCAAAACCCGGTCTCGCCGACGCCGGGGCAGATCGACGTTTACGACTGGCCGGGCCGCTACACCGAGCATCAGCAGGGGGAGTTCTACGCCCGCGTGCGCCAGGAGGCCTGGCAGGCCGAACATCAGCAGATCCGCGGTACCGCCACCGCGCTGGGCATTGCTCCCGGCAGCACCTTTACGCTGTATAACGCCCCGCACGCCGACGACAACCGCGAGTACCTGACGCTGCAGGCCAACTACCATCTGAAAGAGAACCGCTATGCCAGCGGCGACGATCAGAGCAGCGAACACCGTATCGACTTCATCGTGCTACCGGCGGACGTGCCCTGGCACCCGCCGCAGCAGGCCACCTGGCCGAAAACCCACGGGCCGCAGACCGCCCGGGTGGTCGGCCCGGCCGGCGAATCGATTTGGACCGACAAATACGGCCGTATCAAGGTGAAGTTCCACTGGGATCGCTTCGGGCCGAAAGACGACGGCAGCTCCTGCTGGGTGCGCGTCTCCAGCGCCTGGGCCGGCCAAGGCTACGGCGGCGTGCAGATCCCGCGCGTGAACGACGAAGTGGTGGTGGACTTTATCAACGGCGATCCGGATCGGCCGATCGTCACCGGGCGCGTCTATAACGAAGCCAGCATGCCGCCTTGGGCGCTGCCGGCCGCCGCCACCCAGATGGGCTTTATGAGCCGCACCAAGGACGGCACCGCCGACAACGCCAACGCCCTGCGTTTCGAAGACAAGGCCGGCGCCGAACAGGTGTGGATCCAGGCGGAGCGCAACATGGACACCCAGGTGAAAAACGATGAAAGCCACACCATCGCTAACGACCACACGCATCTGGTGGGCGGCAACCAGATCAAACGGGTGGTGCTCAATCAGGCAACCGGCGTCAAAGGCGAATCCTCCGCGCTGACCGGCAAAACGCGCAGCGACGCCGTGGTTAACGCCTTTACCCTCGGCTCCGGCGAATCGCTGCGGCTCGAGTGCGGCGAAAGCGTGATCGAGCTGCTGGCGAACGGCCAAATCAACATCACCGGCACCAGCTTCAATATCACGGTGAAAGAGGACGGAGAGATCAATACCGGCGGCCAGCTGGATCTCAACCAGCCTGGCGGCGCCGCGCGCACCGCCGCACCGGGCGGTGGCCATCAGGCGGCAATCCAGAGCGCCGTCGATCAGCTGTTCCCGAAATCCTGATGCCGACGCGGCCCTGCGCCGCGTCCTTTCCCCTGATTACTTGCAAGGACATCCATGGATTACCTTTTCCAGGAAGGCCATTTCACCCTCCCCGCCATCGCCTGGCAGGACTGCACGGTCAATATTCTCAAAAACCCGCAAACCGGCGCCTCGCTGGTCATCACCCGCGGCATCATTCCGCAAGGTGCCACGCTGGAGGACGAATTCGAGAAGCAGTGGCAAGCACTGCTGCCACAGATCAGCGATTTGCAACAGTCGCCGCGCCGGCGCATCAGCGCCGGGCCGCAGGGTCATCTCAAGGCGATTGAAGTCACCAGTCGCTTTATCCGCGCCGGACACCACCATCATCAGCATCAGTTGGCGGTGCAGCCGGACGAGAGCCAGACGTTACTGATCGTCACCTATGCCGCCATGCGCCCCTTCACCCCCGAGGATGACGCTCACTGGCAGCAGGTGAAAGCGTCGCTGGTCTTGACCGAACACAGTGAACAATAGCCATGGCTGAGATCTGGGCAGCAAGAAAGGATGATGAACTGATCCACACCAGCGCGTTGGCGGACATCGCCAGCGCCGTCGCCGAAGTCGCGGTGTATGCGGTGGCGACCGCCGCCGTGTCCGCAGCAGCCGCCGCCGCAGCGCCGGCATTGGCAGGGGTGGCGGTGCTCGGCGCAGCGGCGACGGCGGCCTCCGGCTGCGTCGGCGCCGGGCTGATCGTCGGTTTTGCCACCAGCCTGACCGGCGTCGGAGAACATATCAGCAACGGCTGCGACGCCGTGGCCAACTGGCTCTTCCCGCCTTCCGTCTCCGGCGTCATTCTCACGGGCTCCCCCAACGTCTTCACCAACGCCAAACCGGCGGCACGCGCCGCAGGTCGTTTACTCACGCCCGCAGAGATCAAAGCGTTACCGGCGCCACAGCCGCCGCAAAGCTTCTGGGATTATGGCGCCGAGCTGCTGGCCGCCGGCGGTAATATCCTCTCGCAGCTATGGCAGCCCGGCGTCGCCGGCCCCAGCCAGCCCAGCCAACCGCTGGAAGAAGATAAAATCAGCTGCGACAAACACCCGCTTCCGCAATACCTGGCGGAAGGCTCCAGTAAAGTATTTATCAACGGCCAACCGGCCGTACGCAGCAATGACCGTTCAACCTGCGAGGCGAAAGTCTCGACCGACGTCTCCAAAAATGTGCAGATCGGCGGCGGCACGGTGGTGGTACGCGACATCAAGAGCGGCAAGCTGCCGGGTATCGGTTTGGCGCTGACCGTGCTGCCGCTGCTGCTCGGTAATCCGGCCAAGCTGGTTAAGAACCTGCCTTGCATGATCGGCGGCGGTCTGGCGGCGGCGGGCGTTAACGCCCTCGGCGAAGCGATCCACGCCGCCTTTAACCCGGTGCATGCCGCCACCGGCGCCAAGGTATTGAACGACGAAGAAGATCTGGACCTGTTGCTGCCGGCGCGCTTTCCGCTGATCTGGCAGCGCAATTACAACAGCCGCAATGGCTATCAGGGACTGTTTGGCCACGGCTGGCGCACGCCTTTTGAAATTTGGGTCGATCTTAACGACCGGGACGGCGTCATTGAGTGTTGCCTGCATGATGAAACCGGTCGTGAGCTACGCTTCCCGCTGCCTGAGGTGAACCAGCCGAGCTTCAGCGCCGGTGAAGGGCTGATGTTCCGCCGCGGTGAAGAGGGACAGCTGCTGATCGCCGACACCGACGGCAGCGTCTGGCGGCTGTTCGTGCCGCTGCCGCAGACCCCTTCCCGCCTGAGGCTGGTGTCGTTGAGCGATGAGTACGATAATGCGCTGCTGCTGAACTACGACGAACGACAGCGCCTGAGCCACATCGTCGACAGCGCCGGCACCATGACATTGCGGCTGGAATACGGCGATCCGCGCTTCGACGATCGCGTCACCGCCTTGCGGCATAACGACGAACCACGCGTGCGCTACCGTTATGACGACGGCGGCGATCTGCATCAGGTGATCGACGCCGGCGGCCTGGTCACACGCGAATTTCACTATAACGCCCAACACCTGCTGACCCGCCACCAACAGGCCGGTGGGCCCAGCTTCGAGTATCACTGGGCGATGTTCGACGACTGGCGCGTGGTGGAACACCGCGACAGCGCCGGCGGCGGCTGTACAATCGACTACGATTTGGCCGCCGGGTTAACGACGGTCACCGAGAATGACGGCTTGCGGCACCAGCACCGCTGGAACGCCCAACGGCTGATCGTCGAATATACCGACGAGCGTGGTGAGGTCTGGCATTACCAATGGAATGACGAAGACATGCTGATCGCCACGCGCGATCCGCTCGGCCACGGCTGGCATTTCCGCTACGATGAAGCCGGTAATCTGGTCGAGGAAGAGGATCCGCTCGGCCATATCCGCCTCACCGGTTGGCTACCGCAGCGCGCACTGCCGATCAGCGTCAAGGAGCCCAACGGCGCCACACAGCATTTCTACTACGACGAGCGCCATGCCTTGATTGCCGAGATCGATGCGCTCGGCCATACCCAGCGCTACCTGCGCGATGGCTATGGCCAGGTGGTGCAAGCCGTCGACGCCAACGGCGGCATCAGCCATTTCGCTTATGATGAGCACGGGCAATTATTGCGCTCCCGCGATTGCTCCGGCAAACAAACCCTCTACAAATATACGGCTCAAGGCTGGCTCAGCGAGGTGACCGACGCCGCCGGCGAACGCGTCCATTACCGCTACGATGCCGCCGGCCGCCTGACACAGCTGCAGCGCGCCGAGGGCTGGCAAGAGACGCTGAGCTGGAACGCGCAGGGCCAGCTGGATCGCTATCAGGGGGCCGATGGGCGCCTGACGCATTATCGCTATGACGCAGCCGGCCGCCTGCTGGCCACGCGCAATCCGCTCGATGGCGAGGTGGTGCGCCACTACGACGCCCGCGGCAGATTAACGGCGCTGCGCAACGAGAATGCCGAAAGTTACCTGTTCCATTGGACGGCCTGCAATCTGTTGCAGGAAGAAATCGGGTTGGACGGCGTCAGCACCCGCTATCGTTACGACGAATGCCGCCGGGTCGTCGAGCGCCGCTTCGCCGCCAATACCTCCGCCGCCTTCTCGCACTATTTCAGCCATGACGCCGCCGGCCAACTGGTGAGCAAACAAACGCCCGATGGAGAAACCCGCTACCGCTACAGCCCGATCGGCCAACTGCTGCATGCCGCCAGTGACCGCGGCAACGCATGGCATGACGAGCCGACAACGGCTCAGAGCGAGGTCAGTTTTGACTATGACTTGCTGGGGCGGGTAACCCGTGAACAAGGTGCCAACGGTACGCTGCGCTATGATTACGATCCGATGGGTAACCGCACGCAAACCACCTTGCCCGACGGACGCGCGCTGCGCGCGCTGTACTATGGCAGCGGCCACCTGCTGCAGCTGGCGCTGGACGATATCACCCTCAGCGAGTTCGAGCGTGACAATCTGCACCGCGAGCTGAGCCGTACGCAGGGTCGCCTGACCAGCCGAGTGCATTATGATCGGCTGGGGCGCAAAGACCGGCGGGAGATCTTCAATGACAACCGCCAGCGCCCGGCGCCGGCCAGCAGCTCGCGCCAGTGGTCCTACGACTATCAAAACAACCTGACGCGCGAAGAACACAACGCCAACCCGTTCTCCTACCAGCGTTATCAGTACGATGCCACCGGTCGATTACTGAACCGGGACGGCACGCTGCCGGATACCGAGCGCTACCGGTACGATCCGGCATCCAACCTGCTGGATGAGGGGCAATTCCGCCAGCGGCACAACCGCGTACTGCATTATCAGGGAATTGATTACCGGTACGATGTCTTTGGCCGCACGGTGGAAAAACGCAAAGGCCACTACCGTTGGCAATATCTCTACGACGCCGATCATCGCCTCTGCGAGGTGGTGCGCTACAGCCAGCATCGCAGCGAAGCCCAGCAGCATGTGCAGTTCCACTATGATCCGCTCGGGCGGCGCACGCAAAAGCGGGTGTGGCAGCAAAGTCAGGATCTGCGCCAACCGGCCGGCAAATGCCAAACCACCACGTTTTTGTGGGAAGGTTTCCGGCTGCTGCAGGAAACTCGCGACGGCATGCCCCTCACCTATGTCTATGCCGATCAGGGCAGCTATGAACCTTTGGCGCGCATCGACGGCCACGCGCCGGCCCAAGTATTTTACTTCCACACGGCGTCGAACGGCGAACCGGAAAGCCTGACCGACAGCGACGGAACGCTGCGCTGGCAGAGCCACAGCAGCGCCTGGGGCCGCATAAAGTATGAGGAAAATCAGCAAGATCTGGATTACTCCCAAAACCTGCGCCTACAGGGGCAATACCTGGATCGGGAAACGGGATTGCACTACAATTTGTTCCGCTATTACGATCCGGATATCGGCAGATTTACCCAGCACGATCCGATAGGTTTGGCCGGCGGGATCAACCTGTACCAATACGCGCCGAATCCGCTGGGTTGGGTGGATCCTTGGGGATGGAAGCCACGATGCGCAGCAACCAAAGCCAACGATCATAATCAGGCAGCTTTTGGTCGACAATGGCAAGGTCGAGGTATCTACAAAGGACGAGACTCTTGGTCAAATATCATGTTGAAAGAAGGTGACATTGTTTATGGCGGCGCTCCAGGGCAATCTGGTTTTTACTTCAACAAGGCGACGCTAGATGCTGCAGGTGGCAGTAGAGCCAAGCTATGGGAAAGTTTGCAGGTGCTTCCACATGAAAAATTTGGTTATAGATCTAAAATACAAGCATATAGAGTAAAAAGAGAAACGATTGCAGGAACAGGTAAAGCGATATCTCAAGACCCAACGAGATTCGGCGAAGGCGGAGGAACTCAATTTTTCCTTTCTAACTATAAAACTGTTCTTGAGCCAATTGATAAGCCTTTTGAAATTGGATTGTAAAATGCAACTAGATACTTATGACGGAACACTAGAACTCGCGGGAATAACGCTAGGTACAGCGACAACCCGAGAAATGCTAATAAAAGGCTCCAGATTGTGGGAGGGTTGGCCAGAAAAGTCAGATGGTAGGACTACATCATACAGAACAATAATCAGTACAAAAAAAGAAAAAGCCGGCGATATATATATAATTGCCGACTTCTCCGGGGCCTTCATTACAGATGCAGTGCTTTGCAGTTGGCGTTTTGCGCCTGAAAAACTCATGATGGGAATACAAAAAAAAGTAGAAGGTGCTATTACCAAAAATCTTCGAACATGGTTTTATGAAAAAACTCATATACAACTTCCAGTTAGTGGTTCATGGGGGCATATTGACGCTGCTTATGACCCACATAATTTAACGGGAACAATAGTGTGCAACTATCGCAGTGCATTTCATACTGAGGATGAATGGCGAAAATATTGCAAAAGGAATAACATAATTTATTAAAAAAGAGGAAACTCATCCACATTATTATATAAAAATTCACACACTCATTCCATAATGCAGAGTGTGTGTGATTTTTCACCCCCCCCCTCGAATATCGCAAATAACTACATCTTCACTTCGCACACTAACAATCAATAAAGGCATGAATCATTTATTCACTAGATCTATTTAAATATTATGAACAAAGAGAAAATTGTCATTACCCCATCAAACAGGCAACTATTTGATGGTAACGAAGAGCAGTTTCGTTTATTTAAAAAAGAAGTATCCATCCCTAACTCTAACGAAAAAGTACTTTATGATAACAGCTCTGCGATACCCATATGGGATATAGATGAAAACATCAGGAAGGCGATCGCAGAAAAAATAAGCGGGATAAAAGTCATAGAGTACCCATATGACCCAATATCTTCATATAAAAATGAAAATCTGGATATCTACATTCAGAATGTAGAGTCGGAAATGCACAAAAACAGAATAACAATAATCACGGCGACGGGTGAATCACAACCAGCAAGATATAAGATAAAGTTGCTGGGTTTCATTTTTCACTAGCGCTCTCTTAGAGGCGACCCCACTGAAATCTTTATAACACTCTGAGGTAACAGATGATGAATATTTCCTGGGATATCGCCAACTTTAATATATCAATGAAAAGCCAGTACAGTGATATCTATGAGTTAGAAAATGATATCAGTAATTTCTTTGGAAGCAGTAATTTTAGTGAAATGGACTCCCTTGACTGGTTTTTAATCAACAAGAAAACAAACGAGTTTTCTTTTTTGTTGTTGAGCGTTCCTTCTTTTTTTAAAGCATCAAGCGAGCGTCATGCCCTTGATGTTGACTCATTACGAGAAATAAAATTATCAGAATGTATCGATAGCTTCGTATCTCACGTCACTATTCAAGACGAAGCAGTTTTCCAATCCAAAGAGAACATTTTAATTGTCGCATCGGATACATCGGCCATCGTTTATAAGACACCAATCAAAGAGGGTCTTTATTTCTTGTCGGGCTGTGATTTTTCGCATCATGGGTTTTTATTGCTCAGTGCGACCCATCATATCCCAGGGGAAACACCACCATCAGATGAGACAATTTCCGATTCGTTATTCTTAAGAATGCTAGATTTGTGCAACCAATATTTTTATGATGCCATGGACGAGCAAGATGAAAGATGTTTATCCATAATAAACCAGTTAGAGAAGGATTGTTTGGCATATCAAAAGATAGACGTTCGCTTACTGCAAACAATAGATTTTATAAAAAACCTTAAATATACATTCTATGATATAGACATGGAATAATTATCTTATGACTGTTCCTCTTTTAAATGAATCTTTAAATATCCCATCAAAAGGCTCCCAAAGAGCCTTTTGATATGCTACCGCGCCGTTAGCCCCCTCACCACTTCTTCACCGTCTGGTAAATCTCGAGGTCGAAATAGCCGTCGGCCTCGCAGTCGTTGAGATAGTGTTCATAGCTCACCCCCTCAACCGGCTGGTAGCCGCTGGCCGGCAGCAGCTTCTGATAGAACTCGCCCCACACCCGCTCGAAATCGCCATCGCTGATGCGCACGTGGTAGACCGCATACTGCCCGGCGGGCAGCGTCTGCACGGTCACGCCCTCGCTGCCCGCCGGCAGCGCGAAATCGTCCGCCACGCTTATCACTACGTCGGCACGCAGCTTTTCCGGCGCCACTTCCGCCGGATCGTCCCAATACAGCACCAGCCATTTGCCAAACGGCACGCCGTGGTGTTTCCGCCATGCCAGCAGTTGCTGCGAGCCCTGCGGGATGGTCTGCGGATACGGCCCCACGACTCTCACTCCCACCACCGTCTCCGCCGCTTTATCGATAATCCTCACGCTCATCGCCCTTATCCTCCCACGTTATTTCAGGCGCCGATTTCGGTGCGCACGTCCAGCAGCTCGGGGAAAAAGGTCAGATCCAACGCCTTTTTCAGGAAGCTGACGCCGCTGGAACCGCCGGTACCTGACTTAAAGCCAATGATCCGCTCCACCGTTTTCATATGGCGGAAACGCCACAGATGGAAACTCTCCTCGATATCCACCAGCTTCTCCGCCATTTCATAGGCTTCCCAGTAGGTCTGCGGGTTGTCGTAGATCACTTTGAACGCCGGCAGCAGATCCGGGTTGCGCTGGTAGGGCTGCGTCCAGTCACGCTCGAGGCACTCCTGCGGGATCGGCAGGCCGTGGCGTGCCAGGTACAGCAAGTATTCGTCGTACAGGCTCGGCGCTTCGAGGATCGCCTTCAGCGCGGCGTGCTTTTCCGCATCGCTGCTAAACACCGCCAGCATCGCCGCATTCTTGTTGCCGAGCAGGAACTCGATCGACCGGTATTGGTGCGACTGGAAGCCCGATGAGCTGCCCAGCACGTCGCGAAACTCGACGTACTCCGACGGCGTTAGCGTTTCCAGCACCGCCCACTGTTCGAACAGCAGCCGCTGGATCTGTTTGACGCGCGCGAGGATTTTGAAACAGTGGCTGAGTTTGTCCTGCTGCACCAGCCGCACCGCCGCCTGCAGCTCGTGCAGCATCAGCTTCATCCACAGTTCGGAGGTTTGGTGCTGTATCACGAACAGCATTTCGTCATGATGCGGCGGGTTGGAGAGTGGGTGCTGGCAGTCCAGCAGCGAGTCCAGGCACAGGTAGTCGCCATAGCTCATGCGTTTGGAAAAATCGGTGACAATCGCGCTTTCTAATTCCCGTTTGTTCATCTGTTCTCTCCGTTGCGCCCAGCGCCCCATCGGCCTGGAACGTGCCGCAAAGAGAAAACAATAGTACAGAACCCGCCGCCCCGAAGGGCGATAAACGAGAGGTGCTTCGCAGATCTCACTCATCTGCGTTAACACATTGCCCCTCTCCCCCTGTGTTGTTTAGTAAACAACACGGCTGCCGCCTGACGATTCTCACAAATGCGCAATCCCATGCGCGCAGCGCCCCGGTTCCAGCTTGCCTGCGGCCGGCTTCCCTTATAGATTGCAGGCTAACGGCAGGCAGCAAGGTATCGGCAAATGGCAAATATTCGTGATGTGGCGCGGTTGGCCGGCGTGTCCATCAGCAGCGTGTCGAACCTGCTGAACAATCGCAGCCACCAGATGAGCGCGCAGACCCGTGAGCGCATCGAACGGGCGATGGAAACCCTGGGATACCGGCCGGCCCGAGCGGCGGTGCCCGCGCCGCAGGCGAAGATCATCGGCCTGCTGCTGCCGTCGATCGTCAACCCGAGCTTTTCGGCGCTGGCGCATGCGGTCGACGGCGCGGCGCGGGTTCACCGTTACCGCGTTTTGCTCGGCAACGCCTACCGCCAGGAACAGGAAGAAGCCGCGTTTATCGACGATATGTTCCTGCACGGCGTGCGCGGCATCATCGTAGCGGCGAGCGACATTCGCCAGACTCATTTTGTTCGGGCCGCCGAGCGAGGCATGAAGATTGTCAGCTACGACAGCCCGTTCGCCGAGCCGATGGCCACCGATACCCGACTGTTCGACAGCGTGTCGATGGACAATATCGCCGCCGGGCGCCTGGCCGCGCAGCACCTGCTCGAGCGCGGCTGCCGACACATCGTGTTCGCCACCGAAGCGACGCTGACCGTCGGGCGCAGCCACAAGATCGACGGTTTTCTGAGCGTGCTGGGGCACAGCCTGAGCGAACGCCAACGGGTGATCGAAGGCAAAGCCAACAGCGCCTACGGCGACACGGAAATGTTCGAATTGGGGCTGACGCTGGCGCCGCGCGTTCTCGCGTTGGCGCCGCGCCCGGACGGCATCGTGGCGATTAACGATGCGCTGGGCATCGGGCTGATGGTGGGCCTGCGTGCCGCCGGCATCCAGGTGCCCGCAGACATCTCGGTGATCGGCATCGATAATATCGCGCTGGCCGGCCTGGCCGAACCGGGGTTGACGTCGATTGGCCCACCGCTGGCGGAGATGGCGCAGCTGATGGTCGAACGCCTGATCGGCCGTATCAACAATGATTTGCAACCGCCCGGCGAGTTTCTCTTCCCGCCGTCGGTCATCAGCCGGCGCTCGGTCAAAGCCGCCGGTTAATACGGTAAAAAACGACTTTCCCAGACGATGCGCAGCCGGCATCGTCCGGATCGTCGCAGCTAAAAGCAGAAAAAATAGAATCGTCGCAATAAATAAACGGCGCGACGCTTTTATGCACGCAACGTCGTTATTCAGCACGCCGCTCATGACTTTGGGCTGGGCCGCTATTATTCCGATTAACCACATGGGAAAAACCATGATGAAAAAAACAATGCCAACGGATATTGAACGCAGCGCCATCAGGAAATTGACGCTGCATATTGTCCCCCTCATGATCTTATTGTATTTCCTGGCCTTTCTCGACCGCAACAATATGGCCTACGCCGCCAAAGCGCTGGAAGATAATCTGGGATTGACCGCCTCGGCTTTCGGCTTCGCCTCCGGGATTTTCTTTATCGGTTATTTCCTGTTTGAAATACCCAGCAACGCCGGCACTATTAAATTTGGCCCGCGCATCTGGTTCGCCAGAATATTAATTTCCTGGGGCATCTTCGCGACCCTGCTCGGTTTTGTGCGCACGCCGCTGGAGCTGTATATTTGCCGTTTTATGCTGGGTGTGTGCGAAGCCGGTTTCTTTCCCTCGGTGGTGTATTACTTCACGGTTTTCTTTCCGGAGAAATACCGCACCAAAATTCTCGGCATGTTTATCATCGTCCAGCCGCTGTCCAACGCGGTCGGCTCGCCGATTTCCGGCTTTATTCTCAATATTCAGCATGACTGGTTCGGGTTCGCCCCCTGGCAGCTGCTGTTTATCCTCGAAGGGCTACCGCCGATCGTCATCGGCCTGCTGATCCCGTTCCTGATCAAGAACTCCCCCAAAGACGTCGGCTATCTGAACGTGGAGGAAAAAGCCTGGCTGATGAGCAACGCCGGCCGCTCCAAATCCGGCTCTAAAATCACGCTGGCTGACTTCCTGAAGGGGATTAAAAACAAGAAATACCTGCTCTACGCGCTGCTCAACTTCGGCATGGTGTGCGGCATTTATGGCTTCGGCACCTGGCTGCCGTCGATCATCAGCGCCCTCTCCGGCGGCGATATCTTCCGCGTCAGCCTACTGGCGCTCATTCCCTACGGCCTGGCCGCGCTGCTGGTCTATCCGTGGAGCCTGTGGGCCAGCAAAACCAAAAAGCTCGGCGTATTTGCCGGCCTCAGCATGGTGGTTGCCGCCATCGGCCTGATGGGGGCGGTGACGTTTTTTAAATACGACCCGCTCGTCGCGCTGTCGTTCCTGTGCATCGCCGCCATCGGTATCTACACCGCCGTGCCGCCGTTTTTATCCATGCCCGCCAATATCTCCACCGGCGCGGCTGCGGCCGCCGGGCTGGCGGTGGTCAGCTGCATCGGCAATATCGGCGGTTTTGTCGCCCCCTATGCGGTGGGCGTGCTGAACGATCTGACCGGCAGCAGCGCGCCGGGGCTGTTTTTCCTGGCCTCGTGCCTGCTGGCCACCGGGCTGATCTGCATTTTCTACTGCGCCAAACAGCGTGAAGGCGTCATCAATTCTTAACGAACCAATAAGGAGTCAATCATGGGCGATCTTGCGGGCAAAAAGGTCTTTATCACCGGAGCGGAACAGGGCATTGGCCGCGCCACTGCGGAGCGGCTGATCAAGGCCGGTTGCGACATCTATTTTCACTATCACAGCGACGAAAGCGGCCCCAAGGCGCTGGTGGCGCTGGCCCATTCTCTGGGGCAAAAAGCCGCTTACGGCTACGCCGATCTCATCGATACCGACGAAACGCTGCGCTGCGTCGCGGCCGGCGCCGAGTTTCTCGGCGGCATCGATATTCTGGTCAATAACGTCGGCGGCATCGTCGGGCGCAAATGGCTGGGCGAGATCGACCGCGCCTTCTGGCAAACCGTGATCGACGTGAACATGACCACCATGCTGAACGTGACGCAGAGCGCGCTACCGTTCCTGAAGGCGGCGGCAAACGGCGCCAGCATCGTCAACCTGGCCTCGCAGGCCGGCCGCGCCGGCGGCCACTCCGGCTCGCTGGTCTATTCCGCCACCAAGGGCGCGGTGCTCACCTGGACGCGCTCGCTGGCGGCGGAGCTGGGCGAGCACGGCATCCGGGTAAACGCGGTGGCGCCCGGCCTGATCCTCGGCACCCGCTTCCATAATCGCCACACCACCCAAGAATCGGCGGAGGAAACCGTTCGCGCCATCCCGCTGGGCCGCGCAGGCACGCCGGACGACGTGGCGCGCGCCATCACCTTTCTGGCGGCGGAATACGACGGCTTCATCTCCGGCGCCACTCTTGATATCAACGGCGGCATCTACCGCATGTAATTCAGCTGCGGGCGGCACGGCTGCCGCCCCCTATTCAGGTATCGCCTTATGATTAAATCCGCCATCATCCACCCACCGCTGCTCGCCGCGCTGGCGCAATGCGGGCATAAAACCCAGGTGCTGATCGCCGACGGCAACTACGCCTGCGTGACCCACGCGCCGAAAGACGCCACCGTGGTCTATCTGAACCTGGCGCCCGGCACGCTCGCCGCTCCGCCAATCCTGGAAAAACTGCTGGCCTGCATCAACGTGGAAAGCGCGGCGCTGATGGCCTGCCCGCCGGACTTCACCAACGCTATCGAAGCCGAATACCGGCAGCTGCTGCCTGAACATTGCCCGATCGAATACCTGCCGCGCGAGGCGTTTTACGCCGCGGTCAAATCGGATCGGACGTTGCTGGTGATCGCCTCCGGCGAACAGCGCCGCTTCGCCAACCTGCTGCTGACGGTGGCGCCGGTGGTGTGATGACGCCATTGCGTTAATGGCGGTTGTGCCCCAACCGCCATACCTGCGCTTTACGCCAGCTGCTGATTCACGATATCCGCCACTTCTTTCGGCTGATGATTGATGAAGAAATGATCCGACGAAACGGTGTGCAGACCGATATGCGCGCTTGTATAGCGCGCCCAAGCCGCCATGTCCGTCTTGGAAACAGTGCTGTCGCGGCTGCCGTGAATCAACACCAAAGGATAATTGATTGTCTTCTCCTTCAACGCCCGTTTCATATGAAAATTAATCGACAGCTCGTTGCGTATAATAGGAAAAAATAAGCTTCTGAAATCAACGTCATCCAAAATATCAGGTTGAGTTCCGCCATAACGACGCAATACTTCGGCCATTTCATCATCATCTGAATGCATCGGATCATGCTTAAAATCCGTAATGTGCGGCGGTGCTTCTGCGGCGATAAAAATTCGCGCCGGCGGTTTATCCTGAGCGATAAAACGACTCGCCAATTCAAAGGCGAATAATCCGCCATTGCTGTGACCAAGAAATGAGTACGGTTTTCCCGACATCAGGCTCGTGGCTTCTCGTTCCACCTCATCCAAAATTTTGTAGACATCATTGCACAACGCCTCTGAAAAGCGGCGCCCATTGCCGGGCAGTTGCATGGCGTACACGGACGTATTGCTATTGACGTAGTGAGAGAATGGCACGAATACCTCGGCATTTCCGGCGGCATAAGGGAAACAAAATAAAATATGCTCATCATCCCCACCGGTACCCCTTTTTATTTGCTCAAACCACATACGGCTTCCTCTGCTTTGCAAGAATATGACGCTATCCGCCACCGCGGAGAACGGGAGCGGCGTAATCAAAATCAATACCGTAGCGGGATCAGCGGGATAGTTTATCCCGCTGATTTCCCCTCAGGTATAGCGAACACGCTGCGCCATCAAGCCAGCGTCCAATGCCCTAACCACGAAGTCATTTTTTCCGCCATCATTGCCGCGCCTTCTCCCGCGTTCATCGTCAGGTGGTTCCCCGGAATTACCTGCACCTCGAAGCGGCCCAACACCCAGGGATGCCAGAACTTGCTTTGATTTTCAGGAAAATCTGCAATCACCTCACGGTGAGAGAAAAACAGCACATCACTCATCAACGCATGCGGGTGGTAACGCTGCATCATCACGTTATGCCGTTGCCAGGTGCTCAAGTAACGAGGTAAGAACGCCGAGGAAAAGAGCGTTTCGGCCGCAGTTCCTTTGGTGATCTCAGATAAATAATGGATTTTATCCGCCATTTGGGTCATCGCCTTCCAGGCATCCCAATCAATGTCCAGTGACACCAGGCCAAATGAAAGCAGGTAGTCCAAAATCTGTTCATCCGTCATGGCCGCAGGCAGATTTCCCTGTCCTGGGGAATCAATCATCACTACCGGCAGAGACACATGTTTTCCCTCTTGGTACTGCCGCGCCATTTCAAACGCGATAATACCGCCGAACGAAGAACCGGCCAGGCAACATTCGCCTCGCTCAAGATGCGGCTTCAGCAAAGCCAGATACTCTCCCGCCAATTGTTCGATGCTCTCGAAGGCGCCCGAGCCATTCAGCAGAGGTGAACGTATGGCATAAATCGTTCTGCTGCTTCCCAAGCATTGAGCCAACTCCCGGTAGAAATAGATGTCGCCGCCGATGGGGTGGATCAACACAAGTGGCATCATCCCCTCATCCTCACCGTCGCGCAGCTTCACCAAACCGCTTTCGCCCTGAGGCTTCGCTGTCGCATGAGCCTCTAGCGATTGCGCTATTTGCACGACGCTCGGCTGTTCCATGGCCATAAGCTCAAGACGTATACCGGTCATTTTTTGCAGGCGGCCAATCAGTTGCAATGCGCTCAGCGAGTCGCCGCCCAGTTCGAAGAACCCGCGCTGTGGATCGACCGACTCACACCCCAGAACCTCGTTGAACAACATTGCCACCCGTTGTTGCATATCTCCTTGGTGCACGGCTGCCTCCGCCGGAACCGGGGCCGGCCGCGAATGAGCGGGTGAATTCATCACACCGAACCAATGCCGCTGAGGCGCGAAAGGATATGCCGGTAGACGCAAAGACGCTTGCCCCGTACACCGCCAGAAACGCTCCTGGTTGATTTCCACACCTGACATATGCAGCACGCCAACGGAACGCCACAGCATCTGCGCAGCCTGCCGCTCATCCGTAGCGTTGCGCGGTGAAGAAACGACAACGGCCGCATTCCCCAATGCCGGATGGCGCGACGCCAACGTACTCAGAATTTGACGCGGCCCTACTTCCAGCAATACCCAGTTGTCATCGGCACGGCGTTCAAGCAAGGTACGCAGGCCGGCGTCATATTGCACCGTATGCCGCAGGTGCTGCACCCAATATTCGGGCTGACAAACCTGTTCCGCCGTTGCCCACTGGCCGGTCAAATTGGAGATAAACGGTAACTGCGGCTCGTTGAAGGCAATTTCTTGCAGCGCGGCCTTAAACTCTGCCAACACAGGCTCCAATAAACGCGAATGGAACGCGTGCGAAACCTTAACCGGATGGCAAGATACCCCTTGGGCGATCAAGCTCGCCTGCAAAGAGGCGATTGCCGACGCCGCGCCGGAAATGACACAGCTTCCCGAATCATTAACGACGGCGATATCGACGCCCAACGCGGCAGCCTGTTCGCTTACGCCCTCCGCCGACTGTTTGATAGCCAGCATCGCCCCCGGTGCGGTGTGCGCCAATAGCGCACCGCGTTTGAGCATCAACTTGAGCGCATCCTCCAGTGAAAATACGCCGGCGATACATGCGGCAACATATTCGCCCAGGCTATGACCAATCATCACCGTCGGCTCAACACCGAGGAAGCGATACCACTGCGCCAACGCATATTCATACACAAACAGCGCCACTTGAGTGATTGCGGTGTGGTGTACGCTCTCCCCGTTCGCCAATACGTCTTCCCGCGTTATTTCACCGCCCATCATCGGCTCGAGCAATGCGAGGCAACGATCGACCTCCACTCGGAATTGCGGTTCGGCGTCATATAACGCCTGTGTCATGCCGACGAATTGTGCGCCCTGGCCCGGGAACATAAAGGCCACCTGCGCCTCGAACGCAGGTCGGGCCATCGTTTCGCCCTTCTCGCGCAACCGCGCGACGACCGCTTCCCGTGAATCTCCGGATACCCACCGTTGGCATGCATAGCGGTGTCGCTGCGCCATCAGGGCATAGCCAACCGCCTCCATCGAATGCTCAGGATGCGTTGCCAAATGATCGGCCAAAGCTTCACTCATCCGTTCGAGAGCTGCGTCATCCGCCGCAGAAACGCACAGCATATTGCGCTGAGCGGACCGAGGTGCGGTTGTCGGCGTGTTCGGCGCCTGCTGAAGGATAACGTGCGCGTTGGTGCCGCCAATGCCGAAAGCGCTGACGCCGGCGGTGCGGAGCCCTGTGGCGCTTTCCCAGTTGCGGGTTTCAACATTCACATAAAACGGCCCTTCAGCCAGTTTTAATGCCGGATTCTCACGCTGCATATGTAGCGTGGGAACTAACGTGCGATGCTGCAGGCACAACGCCGTTTTAATCAAGCCGGCGATGCCTGCCGCGACATCCAAATGCCCCAGGTTACTTTTCACCGAGCCGATTGCGCAGGCGTGTTCCGCCTGTTGTCCGGCGAAGGCCGCTTTCAACCCGGCAATTTCAATAGGGTCGCCCAATGGCGTGCCGGTGCCGTGCGCTTCGACATAGGAAATGTCCGCCGGCGTGACATCGGCATCGGCCAATGCCTTGGCAATCACCGCCTGTTGACGGCTCTCGCTTGGCGCAGTGAATCCCATTTTATCCCGCCCGTCATTATTTACGGCCGACCCTTTCACAACGGCATACACAGCATCACCGTCCGCCAGCGCTTGCGCCAAAGGTTTCAGCACGACAATACCTACCCCTTGTCCTTCAATGGTTCCCGCCGCTTGCGCATCAAACGGACGGCAGTGACCATCAGGTGAGAAGATCATCCCTGGCTGGTACAGGTAACCACCGCGCGCTAATTGACCAATGGAGATACCGCCTGCCAATGCGACCTGACAGTCGCCCGCCTGCAAGGCGCGACAAGCCTGATGAACAGCGACCAGCGAGGATGAACAAGCCGTTTGGATCGTCATCGCCGGCCCGGTCAAATTCAACTTGTACGCCGTTTTTGTCGCCAGGAAGTGGGATTGGTTATGAATCATCAACTGGTAATGATCGATCAAATCAGCCTGCGGCATGTTCGGTAGAACAACGTCTCTTTCGTAGTTGCTGTTGCCGATGGCCGCATAGACGCCGATATCACCGGCAAAGCGCTGCGGATCGCAGTTCGCATCTTCCAAAGCATGCCAGGCGCATTCCAGGAAAATTCGCTGCTGCGGATCCATCAGACGCGCTTCCTGAGCCGTACAGCCGAAGAAATCGGCGTCAAAGCGATCGATATCGTCGAGCATCCCCTGGGCGCGAACATAATGCGGATGATCCAGCAGTGCGGAGTCAACCGATGCCGCCAGCGCCTCGCGCGAGTAATGCGTAATAAACGCCTCGCCATCGCATAACCGTTGCCAGAATGCCGCCAGCGTTTGCGCGCCTGGGAAACGGCCCGCCATCCCCACAATGGCGATATCGTCCCGGGCATTGATCGGCCCAGTCGTCGGTGCCGGCGCCGCTTCATGTTGGCGACCTTCGATATGCGCGGCAATGCGGGCAATGGTCGGCAGACGGAAGAGATCTATCAGACCGATTTTTTGCTGAACCTGGTCGGGTAACATGCCATAGAGCCGGGTCAACATGATGGAGTTCCCACCCAGTTCAAAGAACGAGGTATTGACGCCCACCGCCTCGCAACCGAGCAATTCTTGCCAGATAACCTGCAACTGCTTCACCAGCGGCGTAGCGATTTCGCTCTGCGCCGCTGGAGATGCCTCACCGGCGTCAACCGACGGCAACGCACGCACATCCAGTTTGCCGTTAGCGTTCAGCGGCAAGGCAGACAACGCAATCCAATAGGCAGGCACCATATAATCCGGCAGTTGTCGACCGACGTGTTCATTCAACTGCCCGGCGTTAATTTCGCCCTGCGCCACATAATAGGCAACCAACGCCTGACCGACGTTCCCATCCCCCGCCACTTGGCATATTTGCACGGTAACCTGCAAGATCGACTCGTGCTGCAATATAACCTGCTCAATCTCGCCCTTCTCAATACGATGGCCGTGCAACTTGACTTGCTGATCCTGCCGCCCAAGGAATGCTATTTCACGATTTGGCAAAATGCGTGCGCGATCGCCGCTGCGATACCATATCCCCTCAGCAAACGACAGTGAAACAAAGCGTGAGGCGGTCAGCTCAGGCTGGTTGTGATAACCCTCGGCCACGCCGCTGCCCCCGATATAGAGCTCGCCGATGGCCCCGACAGGCAAAGGTCTGCCGGCCGGGTCCAACACCAGACAACGTTCTCCCGGCAAAGGGCGGCCTATCGTTAAAACGCGATCCGTCGCGGCACGCCGATAATGTTTACCGGTTGACCAAATGCAGGTTTCCGTCGGACCGTAGACATTGACGAGCGCCGTGAAAACAGCCAGGGCCTTCTGCGCCAAATGCGGCTCAAGCTTTTCACCGCCGACCAGAAGTAAACATTCCTCGTCCCCCTGCAATACCGGTAGGACAATTTCCAGCATGCTGGGCGTTGACTGGATGAAATCGAACTTACGGCAATCCAGCCCAGTGACATGGTGAGTTCCCAAGGTAACGCAGCCGCCGCTCAATAACGGCAAACCGTATTCAAGACCGAAAATGTCGAAAACGGGGTTGGTCATGCTGTACGTTTTCAGCGCTTCCCTGCCCTGGAAGTACTGCTGCCAGAAACCTCGCAATGTGGCGAGCAGCGCCCCATGCCCCACGCTAACCCCTTTGGGTTTACCCGTCGTGCCGGACGTGTAAAGTATGTAGGCGGTCTTCTCCGCCGCAGGTGTGAACGTCGGCATCGTGGCCTGTTTGCGCCACAGCGCTTCTCCCGCGGTGCCGAACAAGGGAATAGACGGAATACCGTACTCGGCCCCTTCATCCCCAGACATCGTCAATACGGCGATAGCCTGGCTGTCACGCAGAATGAAATCGATACGCTCCTGCGGATAGTCTTTGTCCAGCGGCACATAAGCTGCGCCCAGTCGTCCTATCGCCAACAAGGCCATGACCGTCAAGACTTTGCTGTGCAGTCGCAAGGCAATAGGCGCGTGCGGCGTCTTCTCAAGGCGGCCGGCGATGAGATTGGCGAGTTGCGTCACTTCTGCGTCAAGCTGGGCGTAGCTCCAGCTGCGCTCGCCGTCACTCAGCGCCGGAGCGTCTGACCGGCTGCATGCGTAGTGCGCCAACACCTGCGATAAGGTGGCGGCATTCCCCGGCGCAGGAAGCAACAAGGGTTGCTCCGGCTCACAATAAACCGGAGCTATCGCCACCGTCTCCGTACTCGCGTCTTTCGCCATGTGGCCGACGATGTCCTTTAACAGTGCCATCGCTTGCCGCATCATCGCCGCATCAAAGTACTCCGCCGCATATTCCAGCTTAATCAGCAGAACGTCCGGCTCCTCCTCCACGCTGACGACCAATGGATAATCCCTCTGCTCATTGCGACCGACGAATTGATGACGCAGTTCGCGGTGGCGGTCTTCATCAGGCTGCGGGTAATTTTCATAAATGAACAACGAGTCAAACAGGCGCTGGCCCGCAGGCTGCAGATGAGCCAGATCGACCAGGCATCGGGTATTGGCTTCATTAATATCTTGCTGCAACCGATGTGCCTGCTGAATCAGAGGCACATCGCTTTGATGCTCCACCTTCAACGGTAGCGTATTGAGGAACATGCCCAGCGTGTTTTCGATACCATTCAACGGCAGCATCCTTCCCGCCACCACGGTGCCCACCACGGTCACGGCAGCACCGGAGTAGAGTGCGAGCACCTTGTGCCAGGCGTATTGCAGCAAGGCGTTCAGGGTCATGCCTTGGCGCTGGGCAGCTTCGAGCGCGCACCGGCGCTCTTCGGCGCTCAGTTCACAGCGGCAAATCCCTGCAGCAGAGACGCTCTTAATGGCTGCTAACGCCGATGACTCCGCATCCGGACGGCGCCATCCGCTCAGATCCGGCGAGGTGTCGACCGAGCTCAGGTAGTCGCGCCAGAAATCCGTGTCCCTATCGCGATGCCGTTGAATGTAGCGCTGCACTGAAGCAAAGAGATCCGGTCTGTCCGCCGGCTCACGTCCGTGAGAAAACGCCAGGTAAGCGTCATGCAGCGCCCCCACCAGCAGCGGACTGCTCCAACCATCGAGGATGGCGTGATGTACACAGAACAGGCAAGCGAAGTGATCATCCGCCAGTTTGACCAGGCAGACACGGTACAGTCCGCTTTGTTGGAGATCGAAGCTGGCCTGCTGCTCACTTTCCTGCAGCCTGTGCAAGGCGTGTTCCCGCTCTTCAGGCGACAGATGGCTGATGTCATGGACGTGCCAAGGGAAGCGCCCTTCATGATCCACGACCTGCACGATTTCACCGCGCCAATCGAACCGCAACCGCAGGCAGGAGAACTGCTGTTGCACCCATTGCCACGCCCGCTTGAACGTCTCGGGCTCGATCGCACAGTGATAATCCCAGCGCGTAGCCACGCGATACACCCGATCGGCGTCGCCAAAGGCCAGCGAATGGTGCAACATCCCTTGCTGCAGACTATTGGCCATGAAGACCGCATCAACCGCCTGCGCATGTTGCAGCCGATCCAGATGGGGTTGCGGGAGGGCGAAATCGACATCCGATTCGGTTAACCAACGCCAGGATGGCCAATTCATTGATACCAGGCCATCTTCCAACTCTCGAATAAGCCGCTGCGTCAACCAGGCCGCGTCATGCTCCCGCAGCCGGCTTTCGACCCGCAATTCAAGACGATCGCCAACGTTCAACACGACGATATCGATCAGATGCGTCCCTTCCTGGGAGGCATGGCGATGCAGCCCCACAAAGTGGTGATCCAGCGCCCAGTCTCCCGCCGCCTCCATCTTGCCCAGGTAGTTGATGCTGATGCCGTCCTCTTTCACCACGGGCAAACCACACAGGACACCGAAGTTTTCCGCCCGCTGCGACCAACGTCTCAGATTATTTTTCACCGCGAGCAAATGCTCCCTGGCATCGCGTTGATAGCTAAAGCGCACGGGATAACGACTGGTGAACCAGCCCATCGTCCTGGAGATATCCAGCGTTCGCTCATCCGCTTGCCGACCGTGCCCCTCAAACCATAGGCTAAAGGCGGTTTGTCCGGTCAAATCATGCAAAACGCGGCCAACCGCCCAGGCCACCATGTCCTGCGGCTGCATGCCGAACATGGCGAGGTGCTGCATCAAGCGACAGGATGGCCCTTCCCCCCACGCAAGGGCATGACGCGTCGTCGCGGTTCCGCCCAGCGCTTGCAACGCATGAACTTCGCTGCCCGGCAATTGCCCCAGCCACTCTTCACGTTCATGAGAGGTAATTTGCGCACGTTGCCGCAGATGGTTCACCCATTGGCGATAGCTGCTGGCCTTCTCCGGCAGCGTTTCCTCTTGGCTCAGGCGTCGTAAATCGTCGACGATCACCTGCAGACTGACCGCATCGACAATCAGGTGATGGCAAGCGACGAACACCCTGGCCTTGCCGTCCGCGTACCCTTCAAGAACGGCGAACGCGGCCAAAGGCCCGCTCTGCAGATCGAACGCCTGCTGCCAGTCGGCAAAACGCTGCAACAGCGCGGCGTCAAAATCCGGGTGGTCTTCCGGCAGCGACAATGCGCGAATGTCCAAAGCGTGGCATGGCGGCAGCGCAGCCTGCGGCTGGTAGCATTGACGCCATTCTCCCTGGGTATCTTTTTCGAAGCGCAGATTGAACGCGTCGTGCTGCGCCACGAGGCGCGGCAACAGGCATTGCAGACGGGCCATTGTCATGCCAGGCGCCACCAACAGCCCGTACTGGTTCCACTGCTGCGGATGCGGCAGATCATGTGCCAGGAACCATTGCTGGATGGGCAGCAGCGGAACTGCGCCGCTCAAGGCCCCTGTTTCGCGCTGCACGGTCTGGATGCCGCCAACGGTTTGACGGCCGAGCAGAGTGTCGTAGAACGATGCGATGGTGCGATACGTCAGCAACTCTTTCAGCGTGACATCCAGCTGCAATTCGCGCCTTAACCGCCCCGCCATTTGGATACTGGCGATACTGTCGATGCCCAACTGGAACAAATCCGCCTGGGTACTGAGTTCATCCGCCGGCACGTGCAGGATCTCGCCCCACAGCCGACACAGTTGATGTTCACGGTCGTCACGCGGCGGGCAATAAGTCGCCTGCTCTTCGGCTGCGGGTAGCGGCAAGGCGTTGCGATCCAGTTTGCCATTCGCCGTCAGCGGCAAGGCATCCAAAGCGATAAGATGCGCCGGTACCATATACTCCGGCAATTGTTCAGCCAGTCGCGAACGGAGCATTTTCTCGTCAGCGTTCGCTTCGCCGACGTAATAAGCCACCAGCATCGGTGCCGGCTGCGCCATCACCAGTGCCACGGCCTGGTGGATCCCGCCGCATTGCAGAAGCCGGCTTTCAATCTCCCCGAGCTCAATGCGATGCCCGCGCAGCTTGACCTGGAAGTCGTTGCGCCCCAGGAATTCGACATAACCTGCCGCATGCCAGCGCCCTAAATCGCCCGTCTTGTAGAGACGTCCGTGACGAGGGTGCGAAATGAAACGCTCCGCCGTGAGCTGTGGATTTCGCCAATAATTTAATGCCACCCCCATCCCGCCAAGATAGAGCTCACCGGTCACGCCAACCGGACACATCTGCCCCTGCGGATCCAAAACATAAAGCGCCTGATGAGGCATCGCGGTGCCATAAGGGATGGAGCGCCAGGCCGGATCGATCGCCTCTATCGGGTACCAAACGGACCAAATGCTGCCCTCGGTCGCCCCGCCCAGGCTGATGCAGTCAGCGTGCGGCCAAAGTGCGCGCAACGTCTCTGGCAGATTCAGTGGGATCCAATCACCGCTCATTAAAAATGCGCGCAGCCTTGGCAGTGAGCATCCCTGCCGTGCCACGGCATCGGCCAGCAGCCCGGCAAGTTGTGGAACGCTGTTCCAGACGGTGACTTCACGCTCAGCAAGCAGCGGCAACCACCGCTCCGGATCTTTTACGCTCTCTTGAGCCGGTAAGACGATCTCCGCACCGACGCTAAGCGCGCCGAAGATGTCATAGACGGAGAGATCGAAGCTCAATTCAGACAGCGCGAACAGGGCATCTTCAGCGGTCAGCGAGAGGCGTCGATTTACCGCTTGCAGCGTATTCACTGCGCCACGGTGATCGATGGTGACCCCTTTTGGCCGCCCGGTGGAACCGGAAGTGAAAATGACATAGGCCACATCGGCGGCGCTGACGTGCGGCAAGCCGAAACACGGTGGCAAAGCGGTCGCCTCATCCAGCATATCCTCGATGACCAGCAGTTGATAACCCGCTTCGCTCAGTGTCCGGATATCCGCACGCGCCGACTGTGCCCGGGTCAGCCAGAGCTGTTCTACACCGGCCTGTTGTAAAATATCGGCGATGCGCCCCGCCGGCCACTCGACATGCAACGGTAGATAGCCCTTGCCGGCCTTCATGATCGCCAGACAGGCACAGACCTGGGCGTAGCTTTTTTCCGCCAATACGGCAATCAGCGGCGCAGATGAGCCCATCCCCTGCTGCGCCAACGCATCGCTGTCTTGTTTCAATTGGCCATAGGTCATGCCGATCGCCGCTTCCCCGTCATACACCGCGATCGTTTCTCGATGCCGTGCTTGCGTCGCCAACAGATCGAACGCGCTGAACAGGGTTTCTTCACTGAGAGGCTGAGTGACGGCATTTGCCCGCTGCATCATTTCTCTTTGCGCTTCAGGCAAATAGTTTTCGCATCCCACCGGCGTTTCCCAAGGCTGCTGCGCTAATAGCGAGATCAGACGGCAATAGGCGCGATTCAGATGCGCAATGGTTTCTTCATCAAACAGCTGGTCGACATAAAGCCACTTGCTCATAAAGCGGCCATCGACTTCAATAGCCTGCAGGTCGATCCAAGCCTGAGAGGTTTGCGCACACCAATATCGCTGCTCGCGCACCTCGCTGTCTTCCAGATACGCCTGTTTATCCCAATCGCCGGTTTGTTGCCCTACGACGCCAGTGAAGACCAACGGCGACACCGCCGAATGGCGATCCAGGCCGTGCAGTTTCACCAGATCGCGCTGCACATCCAACCCACTGTACAACGCATGCTGAATGTCGTCCCACATGCGCTTATGCGTCGTCTCGATGGTGGTGAACAGATCCTCGCCGGCATCGCGAAAGTGGAACAGGTTGGTCGAGGTAAAATCACCCAAAATGTCGTTTACGTCCTCGCAAACCGCGTAGCGGTTGAACAGCGTCATGGTAATGAGAAACTCGCTGTTGCCGGAATATCGCGCGATGAGGTAGCCATAGAGGCTCAGCAATACCGACGAGTATGAGACCTGATAATGCTGCGCTTGCCGTTTGAAATCCTGCCAAATTTGTTTGTCTATATATAGCGTATGCTCTGCAAAGCGCGGGTGTTCAACCGTGGCCGACGGCACCTTGAGCGGTAAGTTTGGCCGCAGCGGCATATCGGCCAGCTTGTCCTGCCAATAAGCGCAATCTCGTTGATACCAACGGGAAGCCTTCAGATGGGCCAGATGCTCCTGGTAGTCTTTGAAGTTCACGGTTGCCAGCGGCGGCAAGACATTTCCCCGATACAGCGCATTAAGCAGTTGATACAGCGCCAGACGGCTTTGCACATCCAGCAAAATCAGATCGAGACTGATATGCAGCACGTCGCGATCGCGCAGCCGGCTGATTTCAAAAGTGAACAACGGGAAACGGTCGACCTGATAGACCTGATGGGACAGACGCTTGCGCACGCGCGCCAGCGCGGTAGCCTCATCGTCGAGGCGCAGGTCATTCACCGCCAAGGCATAATGGCCGGCCTGCGACACCGAAATGAAGCGCTGAGTCATGCTTTCCGCGTCATACACGGTGCGCAGCACCGGACAGAGGGCGATCAATCGGTTAATCGCCAGCTCCAGACGTTCGTCATCAAGGCGCGGATACACGAACTCGTTGTAGATGTGGTTGGCGACGTTGCCGATCTCATAGTTTTCAAAGCGCCCAACCAGATAGGCTTTCTGAATCTCGGTCATGGCAAAGCAGTCGCCGTTTTCGGCACCGCCCTGCAGAGGTAAATGCTGTAAGTCGCGTTCATCCGCAACATTGATGAAATCGCCAAGGCCGTATTGGGTTCTTCCCTGCCGTTCACAGCACGCTATCAGCGTGTCTATAGCCGCCTCCCAGGCCTCCAGCAACTGTTGATTTTGCTCACCGGACAGACCGCTGACGACTTCGAGCTGCAACCGACCTTGCTCTATGTAGCTAAAGAGCGTAATACCGAAAGGCAAGCCGTTGTCAGGATGGCGCGTCTCACCGACCGGCGACATGACCAGCGCCCAATCCTTTTCATCCGGCGAAGTCAGCTGTCCCAGGTAGTTGAAACAAAGATTGGGCAGCGGCAACCCTAGCTCACGGGCAAACGCGCCAAATCCTACGCCTTGATGAGGCACGCCGCGCAGTTGCGCTTTGGCCGCCTGCAAACGCATTGCCGGATCGGGAGAGGATGAGAGCGCACAGGGATAAAGTGATGTGAACCACCCGACGCAACGATGAACGTCCAGAGTAGCATCAATCTCTTCGCGTCCGTGCCCTTCAACGGTGACATGGGTCAGCTTTCCGTTAAACCAGTGAGCGAGCATGCCGTCTGCACACGCCAGCAAACATTCGTCGACTTTCGCATTGAAGGCACGTAAACCCTCGGTTTGCAGCGCCTGCGTCACTTTTATTGATAACGCGAGGCGGCTGCATGCCATCGTAGCGCCGCGCGCAGCCGGCAACGCAACGGGGCGGTAGTCCGCCATCCTGGCCCGCCAGTAAGACGCCTCTTCCGCGTGATTGGCACAATATTGCTCGAAGTGCTCAGTCCACTGACGATAACTCGTTCCCTTATCTCCAAGGCTTTCACCGTGGTAGGCGTTCGCCAGATCGCGGGCCAGAATGCCCCAGCTGACGCTATCGAGCACCAAATGGTGGCAAGCGCAGAAAATACGGGCTCGCCCCTCGTCGAACCCCGTGACATAACCAAAACGATAAAGCGGCCCGTCGGCCAGATCGATATCGCTTTGCCATTCGGTCAGCACGGCGGACAGGGCCTCTTGCCATTGCGGTGCCGAGCGTTCGACATGATGACACCGCAGTTCGATGGCGTCCGGCATCGGTTGATAGCCTTGGCGCCAATGCGACGAATCCTCAGACGTAAACGTCAGGCGTAGCGCATCGTGATGTTGAATCAATGCGTGCAGCGCTTCGCGCAGGCGTTCGACGTCCAGCGCCGGCACATCCAGCAGAAACGCCTGGTTCCAATAATTCGGATAAGGGAATGCGCAGTCAAAGAACCAGCGTTGGACAGGCAGCAGCGGCAGCTCGCCAACCAATACGCCCTGCTCCCGTTTGCCTTCAATCATCACCTGCTGCTGATGCTGAGCGAGACGTAAATGGAGTGCATGCACGGTTTTGCTGGCGAACACGTCTTTCACCCGGATCGATACGCCCATCGCCTGGCGCAATTTGCTCACCAGCTTGATCGCCATGATGCTGTCCAGCCCCAACTGATACAGGTTAGCCTCACAGCTGAAATGCGCTTCATCGATCCCCATCATTTCCGCAACAATGGCGGCGATCTGCGCTTCCCTCTCCGACTGCGGTGCGACACGTTCCTGTACGACCGGCAGAGACGGTTCAGGAAGCGCACGCCGATCCAGTTTGCCATTCACCGTGACGGGCCATTCTTTCAACCAGATAAAGGTCTCCGGCACCATGTACTCGGGCAAGGCGGCGGCAAGAAAGTGTTGTAGCGTCGCCTCCGGCAACGGTGCCTGCGCCGTGTAATAGGCCACGAGGCGGGGATGGGGCTGTTGATAAACCAGCGCCACCGCCTGGCGCACCAAGTCAAACGCTTCGAGACGCTGGGCGATTTCACCCAACTCAATGCGATATCCGCGTATTTTCACCTGAAAATCATTGCGGCCAACATAAACGATTTGCCCATCATTCCGCTGATACACCAAATCACCGGTTTTATACAAACAGGCATAGTCATCCGCCCGCTCATCCCATTCGGTGCAATACGGATTGACGATGAATTTCTCCGCCGTCAGCGCCGCTTTATTCAGATAGCCGCGCGCCAGTCCGACGCCGGAAAGGTAGAGTTCACCCACCGCACCGGGCGGCAAAAGCCGCTGCCCTTTGTCCAGGACCAACACTTTCATGTTATCAATCGGCCGCCCGATCAGGACGTTATCTATATCCGGATCGTTACAGTCGAAATACAGCACATCGATGGAGGCTTCGGTTGGCCCATAAAGATTGTGCAGGGCGATATGAGGCAAACACTGCTTAATCCCTTTGACCTGGGTCAGTTTGAGCTCTTCACCGCTGCAGAACACGTAGCGCAAGCTCGGCAAGCTGACGTTTCGATCGCGTTGAATGCCCTGTAATGTCTCGGTAAAAGCCGCCAGCATGGATGGCACAAAATGCAATACGGTGATGGTTTCGCGCTCGATCAGCTCAATCAGATAATCCGCGTCCTTGTGGCCATCCGGATCGGCAAAAACGATGTTGGCGCCGTAAAGAGAGGCCCAAATCAGTTCCCATACGGAGACGTCAAAAATGTACGGCGTTTTTTGTAACACCCGATCGGCTGCCGTCAGCGGATAGGATTTATTCATCCATTGGATACGGTTGATCAAACCGCGGTGCGTGCACATCACGCCCTTGGGCTGCCCTGTGGTCCCGGAGGTATAGATGACATAGGCCAGATCGTTCGGTGATATCTGACGCGCCATGTTTTCATCGCTCAACAACTCAAGCTCGTGGCGCAGCGATTCATCATCCAACACCACCAGCCGCCGCCCTGGCGCCGCCACCCGGTGTCGGTAGGCCTGATGGCAGATAATTACGTCGGCCCGGCTATCCTGTAGAATGTAATAGAGACGATCGTCGGGGAATGCCGGGTCGACAGGCAAATAGGCGGCCCCCAATTTCAGGATCGCCCAAATACCGACCAACAGCTCGACGCTGCGATCCAGACACAGCGCAACGCAGGCGCCATGCCCCACCCCACGTGACGATAAGGCGGCCGCCAACTGATTGGCTTGTAGATTCAACTGGCGATACGTCAATTGCCGATGCCGATCCGCACAGGCGATATTGTCCGGCGTCAGCGCTACCTGCGCTTCCAATAAAGACGCGATATGCTCATCTTCTGAATAATCGCAGCGCGTGTCATTCCATTCAGACAGCACCTGCCGACGCTGGGCTGGCGTGATTAAATCGATTTGTTCGAGCGGCGTCTCCCAGGATTGCCGATCAAACTGGCCCAGCGCATAAACTAACGCCTCGAGAATATTGCGAACGTAGTCCTCTTCGTAACGATTCTCCGCCGCGGTTAACGTGAAATCGATTTGACCGTCTCGTTGAGCGGCAAATAAGGACATGCCAAACTTTTCCGCCAGATCGGGATAAGGCTCCAGACGATATTCCACGCCGGGGACGGCGATATCGCCGTTTTCAAAGTTATGGAAGGTAAATAGCAGCTGAACCAGTTCATTGATGCGCACCGCGCCACCGTCGATCTCCGGCGCCAAGTGCCCAATGTTCACCCACGGATGTTCCTGCAACTGCAAAATATCGTGCTGAATGCTTTTGACATTGCTCAACACGCTTTGGTCTGCGCGCAATGCGGCGATGACCGGCAGGGTGCTGATAAACGGCCCAATGGCTCGGCTGAACGCCTCGGGGCGATTCATCACTGTCAGTCCAATAGGGAAATCGCTGTCCTGGCCGCTAAAGGTCCGTAATACATGGGCGAACGTCGTAAACAACAGAGAATAGAGCGTCAGTCCCCGTTCGCCGCATGCCTGCGTCAAACGCTCGACAACCTCCGACGTCAATCCTGCCTGCACGGCAAAGGCACGATTCTCCACGCCAGAGAGATGGCGCTGTCGCAATGCCGGCGGTTCCGCCTGATTCAAACGGGCGGCCAACGATGTTCTGAACGCCTGAACATCATCTTGCCGCACCCGCCACTGTTGATATGCGGAGTAATCCAGGTACCCCGCTTCAGGCTGCGCCGATACAGACGGTGTGGCGTACGCACTCAACAGTTGATGAGCAAAATGCTGGACGGAAGGGGCATCAGACAGCATATGATGGTGAACGCACGCCAAAACGGCCTCTTGCGTCTCAGCCCGCACCAGCAGCACAAAGCGCGCAAACTGCCCTTCCGGCATAGGGAAGGTTTGTTGTGCCAACGCCCGTTTCTTACTTTCCAGCTCGGACCAGGAAATCCTTTCTACTTCCAGTGCAAACTGCTCAGGCGCCAGAAAAACGCGCTTCATATCGCTATCAATCGACTGACGCAACAGGGGCTGATGCCGTAAAAAGGTTTGCAGCGCGTTTCGCAACCGCGCGATATCCACCTGCGGCAATCCAATGAACAAAGGTACCGTATAGGTATACGGCAAGCCGTCGATGTCGCTTTGCAGATACATGCCTTGCTGAATTGAGTCCAGCGCAAGTGGCCAGCTACTTGGCGGTAGCCTCAGAAAAGACGTTTCCTTCGCGAATTGTTCGCTGGTCACGCCATTGTCCTGTAACAGCGCCAACAATTCGTCTTTGCGTGCCGCCACTTCAGCCTTCAGATCGGCATCAAAGCCGATATCCTTGTCGACAGAAAAACCCAACCGATCGTCCGCTTTAGCCCACAATAAAATGTTATTTTTTTTCAGGTTGTTCAATAAATCCGTCAACATCATTACAGCGCCCCTTCTTCTCTGCCGTTGCCACAAGGTTGCCCGGCGACCCACGCCGCCATTTCCTGAATCGTATTGTTGTTGTAGAGGTCTTCCAGACGCATCTCGGTTCCCGTCGCGAGGTTGATCTTGCGTACCAGTCGCATAGCCAGAAGCGAATTCCCCCCTTGAGTGAAGAAGCTTTGGTCACAACCGATTCGCTCTTCACGCTTGTCCAGAAGCTCCGCCCAAAGTCGGCGCATCCGTATCTCATCATCGCTGCGCGGAGCCAGACATTCGCAGTGCTTGACGACTTTCGGCAAGCGTGATGTATCGACCTTACCGTTGTTAGACAAGGGGATTTCCGGGATCAAAGTAACGTGCTGCGGCAACATATAGTCCGGCAAACGACGCGCCAAATGCCGTCTGATCGCCTGGGTCATCGAGACAGTGAGCGCAGGAACGTCAAAGACCGGTTCATCCTCGGCCCGCGCATACCCTATCGCCATGCTGCACAACGTGTCCTCGGCCGGCGTGACGCCAAGAATGCAGCCGCCAATTCGCCGCTGGGCGGCGAGCGCGCCAAATCGCTGCATCATCCAGCCACTGGCCTGATAATGGCACGCGTTCTTAGCGCCATGGACCTGCAACAACACCTGAGACGACTGCAACACCCCGTACACGTCTGATGATTCGGCCAGCACGGAGGTCTCACCGAGGCAATAGTGTCGCCCTGACGCGCGAGCGACATAGGTTCCCCCCTCGTTTTCCATCACGCTGAAATCGACGCTGACTTGCGGTGGTGAAGTGACGGCGCAAACGCCGAGGTGGATCCGACACGCTAATGCCCCCTCGTCAGGTGAAACGGCGTCAGCGGGCTTGACGTAATAAGCGACGCCCAAAGACTGGAGATGCTCAGTCAGCAAGGCCAACATGTGGCCGACTTCTATCTGCGCCAAAGCGAATGCGCGCTCGGCATATAACGCGGTGATGGTTTCCCACCGAACCACCAAGTCCAGATAAGGCCCGGTGTGTTCTCCCGACGCTTCTGCCTGGTACAAATGCTGTTCCAGCGGATGGTAGTAGTAATAACCCGCGGCATATTCTCCCATCGCCGCCGGGAGCCCGAGATACACTTGCACCGCATAGAGGCTGCTGGCCGAAGGATAGCGATATTTTGGCAACGCGCGCTGCGGCGAACGGAAAGCGGCGCATACGGCCAACAGCCCGGCCAAAGACGCAGGCGGCAGCGCGCTTCCCTCTTGCGCCATCTGTTGCGTCAACCACCCCGGCAGCGCTTCGTACAGACTGCTGATGGTTTCGGCGGATAACGCCTCCGCGGTAAACTGGCGAGTGCTCTTGCGGGCACGGTAAACCGCTTCATCCAACGGATAGGGTATCGCTCGCGAAGGTTGCAGATCTTGACGTAACGCCGGCAGCGAAAGCACGAATGCGTCGCGGTTAGCAAAATAGAGCGGCACCGGCTGTTGCGCCTCGGGAACAACGTAAGCCATGAGGTCACCCTCGCTGAGCCGCACGATCGTCTGCCGGATCCCAGGTAATTGGCTCAAGTTATTCTCGATATCCTCCAGCTCCACGCGATAACCGTTAAGCTTGACCTGGGCATCTCTTCGGCCGAGGAACTCGATATAGCCTTCCGCCGACCAGCGGCCCAGATCGCCGGTTTTGTACAGGCGTCCATAGGTTGGATGATAAATGAAGCGTTCTCGAGTCAGCGTTTCAGCCTGCCAATATCCCTGAGCAACGCCGAGCCCACCGATATGTATTTCTCCGGTTACACCGAAAGGACAAGCACTCCCCCACTCATCCAGCACCCACATCTGTTGATTCGGCATGGCGACGCCATAAGGAATGCTTTTCCACCTCGCGTCTACCCGATCGATTTCATGCCAAATGGACCAGATGCTGCCCTCCGTCGCGCCCCCCAGGCTCACCATCTTGCTGTCTGGCGATTGGGTTTTCAGGCGATGAGGCAAATTGAGCGGCAACCAATCGCCGCTCAACAGGAACAGCCGTAACCGGGTTAGCGCCTGCGTCGCAGGTTCGACTTCGTCAACCAGCAGGCCCGCTAATTGCGGCACCGAGTTCCAGAGGGTCACGTTATGTCGGCGCAGCGCGGCCACCCAAGCTTGCGGCGCTTTGGTCTCACGCTGGGAAGGGATCACCACACCGCCCCCCACGGCCAACAAGCCAAACAGATCGTAAACGGACAGATCAAAGCTCAACTCGGACAGCGCCAGTATCCGGTCTTCCCGACCGACCGACCAACGTTGGTTAACAGCCAGGATGGTATTGACCGCCCCCTGGTGATCGATCGCTACCCCTTTCGGTTTACCGGTAGAGCCAGAGGTAAAAATAATGTAGGCCAGATCGTCAGTCCTGACGATCGGCCAGGCAACCTCCGTCGACGCACGTTCCTGCGCCGGCGCCACTATCTCGTCGAACACCAAAATCGTGATATCCGAAGGCAACGCCGACAGCTCATGTGCCAGGTCATGACGCTGCTGAGCAGAGAGCAGCAAGATATCGCACCGGGCTTGCTGCAGAATGTCGCGTATGCGCTCCCATGGCCATTCGATGTGCAACGGCAGATAAGCGCCGCCGCTTCTCATGATCCCAAGGGTTGAGACGGCCTGCGCATACCCTTTCTCCAGCAGAATAGCGGTAATACGTCCCTTTTCGCCCTTGGTATGCCGCAATAGCGCACGCCCCAGCGTGTTGCTGTCCTGTTCCAGCCTGGCGTAGGTAAAGTGGCGTTCGCCTTCGGTTTCGATCACCGCAATGCGCTCGGCCGTTTGCGGCGTTTCCAGACTGGAAAGGAACAACCCGTGCAGCGTTTGCTCCGACACCGTACTTTGCGTGGCATTCCAGCGCATGACCGCTTCCGCATGTTCCGCCGGCAGTTCAGGCTGCGGGAATGACATGGTTTCCCAATCGTGTTCTGCCACCCATCGAATCAGAGAACAATAGCCTTCGTGCATGGCCTTGATGGTTTTCTCATCAAATAATTGTTCGACATAATCCCACTCGGCAACGAACCCTTCATCGTTTTCGTAGGCTTTATGGTCGAGCCACACCTGAGACGTTTGGGAGATTGCGTATTGAACGCCGCGATATCCTTCATTAAGCGGCAATTCAAACATGCTCGCTTTATTGTTCATGCCAAGCACGCTGGTCAGCACCACCGGCGCGATAACCGTATTGGCGGGCAGATTCCGCCGCTGTTTCAATAAACGCTGTACGTCAATGCCGTCAAATAAATTATTATCGACGTCATTAAGCAAGGTGCGGTGGATAGCCGATAGCTGTTCGCTCATCGCAACGCCATTTTGACGTTGGTAATTGAACAGGCTTAAAACGGTAAAATCGCCAATAATTTGCTCGACCTGAGAATGTAACGGCAAACGGTTGAACAGCGTTAAATTAAGGCAAAGGCTCTCTTGACCAGACCAATAACATAACGTTCTGCTGTAGAGCTCAAGGATCAGAGCGGTCGGACTAATATTGAAGCGCTGGCATTTGTCGACGATCTTTTGCCAACTCGACATGGGTATCGTCGCAGACAAACGCCGGAAGCTCGGCTTATCGATCCTGGCGGGATGCGCGGCCAGCGGCAATCCGACCTCCAGCGTATAATCATCGATTTTCTGCAGCCAATATTGCTGCGCCCGCTCAAATAATGCGCTGCCGCGCAGGCGCTCGTACTGCAGCTGATAATCGCGGTAGCTGATATCCAGCGGCGGCAGCGCCAGATTTTCGTCGTGATATAACGCAATCCACTCGCCGAATAATATTTCAAAACTGGTCATGTCAATGATAATGGCATCAAAGCTGACATGCAGAAGGTATTTCCCTTGATACTCGCTCAGGAAAATATCGAACAGCGGATAACAATCCGGTTTGTAAACCTTGTGCGAGTACTCGGCGCGCAAAGCCAATAGCTCGTCTTCATTTCTCAGGGGGTGGTAGCCTATTTTGTAATGCGCTGCCGCACTTAAAAATCGCTGTTCTCCCTCTTCAAATACGGTGCGCAACGCAGGATGGCGTGCAATAAGTTGATTATAGGCACGCTCCAATTTTTCGTGATCAATATGGTCGAAAACAAATTCATTATAAATATGGGTAGAGACCTCGCTGAGATCGAAACTTTTCATTCGTCCCAGATAATAAGATTGCTGAACATTATTCAGCGGGAAAGGATGGTACAGATGGGTCTCATCACATTGTGCAATCTGGTAGTCTTGGTAAAGAAAACTGCCGCGCCCGGCGGCCACCAATGGCGTTAACCTGGCCACATTTTTTCTTTCGAAAATATCTTTAACTTTCAGATCGCACTGAAGCGTACCGTTTATGCGATTTACCAAGCGAATGGCCGACAGGCTGTTGCCTCCCAAAGCAAAAAAGTCGTCGGTAATGCCGATTCGTCCGCTTTCGCTCCCCAATACATCCTGGAATAGCTGGCACAGGCATCGCTGGAACTCGTTTCCCGGCGCTACGTAATGCGCTTTATCTTGCGCTTGTACCTGCGGCAAGGCTTTACGATCCACTTTGCCATTCATATTCAAGGGGATCTCAGGCAGGTACATATAAGCGCTGGGGAGCATGTAGTCCGGAAGCAGCGTCACCAGATAATCCTGCAGTTGCTGGCGTGCCACCGGCGATTTGGCCTGATAATAGGCAACCAGGAACGCCTGTTGTTCTTCCTTGGCCGGCTGTAAATTTACAACAACCTGCTGCATCCCGGGGTAGGTTCGCAAAACCGACTCTATTTCACCCAGTTCGATCCGATGTCCCCGCAATTTTATCTGGTTATCCCATCGGCTGAGGTATTCAAATCTGCCGTCGGGCAAACAACGCACGCGATCGCCCGTCTTGTACATGATGCGACCGAACCAGGCTGACGGCGTGCTGGAACATATGTTCGACAAAAAGCTTGCTTGCGTCTGACGCGCATTGCCGTAGTAACCGCGTGCAACGCCCAACCCCGAAATATACATTTCCCCGATCACGCCGGGAGGAAGTAAACGCCGCCGTTCGTCCAAGATAAAGCACTGGGTATTCGCCAGCGGGCGCCCAATGGTGACGCTATCAACCTCAGGCAACAGTTCATCCGCGGTAGACCAAACCGTCGTTTCGGTTGGCCCATACACATTCCACGCACGCTCGGTGTTTTCTGACAACCAACGCGCCACCGCATGCGGCACCGCTTCCCCACCGCACAATGCCCGAACGGGTAGCGTTGTCTCGGCATATTGCTGCGCGACCTGATGCCAAAAAGAAGGCGTCCCCTGCATCAGGCTCACGGAATGACTCGCGATAAAGTGCGGCAAGTCATTATTCGCCAACAACGTCTTCTGGTCGGTTAATACCACCGTGGCGCCAAACATGAGCGGCATAAATATTTCCAGAGTTGAAATATCAAATGCCAACGTCGTGATCGCCAGAAAACGATCCTGATGCGTCACAGACATGCGTCGAGAAATATCGCTGGCGATATTCACAAAGCTGCGATGTTCTACGGCAACCCCTTTAGGCTTACCTGTCGTTCCCGAGGTGTAAATAATATAGGCCAATGCTGAAGCCTCAGCCTGGGAGGGGAATTCGTTGCAACCGTCGGCCCCAGCGAAAGGAGAAGCGGCATATTCACGCCAATCCAAATAACTCAGCCCTTGCGGCAGGCTGCCAGCTGACTGAGCATGCGCACCGATGATTAACGCCGGCTGGGCATCGGCCAAAATAGAATAGGTCCTCACTACGGGCGCATTTTTGTCGATCGGAATATAGGCGCATCCCAGCTTAAGCACGGCCATCAGGCATACTGCCAACTCCGCCTCACGCGGCATCATCAAGGCAATTTTGTCGCCTGCCGCTACCCCATATTGCCGTTGCAGATAGTCGGCCAGGCGACTGGCCTGTTGCTGCAGCATTCGATAACTGAGCGTTTCATTTTTCGTTATCACTGCAGGGTGATCGTTAAGCGCCCTTGCCTGTTGTTCAAACATCCCGACGATAGTCTGTCTCGGATATTCACATTGCGTGGCATTAATTTTCGCATAATAACGTTGGTAGCTATTTTCAGACACGCCGGTCAACGCATCTATATCCCCTTCATTACGCATGAATGTGGCGAGCGCCGCCATAAACTCATCGATATTTGCGGCTACAACGTCGAAAAAGGGGTTTTCGCCGTAAAATTGCAAACTGAGCGTACAGCGCGTGCTGTTCCATACGATCCTGATCGGGGCCACTGCCGCGTCGACATCCCCCTCATCCATGATGACATCTACGCCAACCACAGATAAAAAACGGCCGTCATGATGGGATTCGTAGAATGGGTTCGCCGGGTCCCCCTGCAGTACCCGCACTAACCAAGGAGAGAGCTCGGCGTATGTTTCCGTTCCGTTGAGTAACCGTAATACTTTGCTGCTGCGTTGCCTATCTTGCAATTGCAGAGCATAAAGCCCAGGCCGCCGTGCGTTGAGCAGAAACTGCAACTGGAAAGCCAACAGCAAAGCCTGTTGCGGCTGCGCAACGCCATCGATGGTCCGTTGAACCACTGCAGCATCGTTAACGGCAGACACTTCATCCCTCAGGTTGAAGCAGCCATAACGCGGTTCATCGTTTTCCAGCGCTCGCTGCTCTTGCTGTACCCTCTGCTGGGCAACCAGCCAATCCGTAACTCGGTTTGGCCCTTCAGGCAGAGCAATATCCAGATCTTTCGCCTCACGGCTGAGCATGACCACGCCATCGATGAACAACTCGCCCAACACCGTCTGCGACAACGCTCGGCGGGCTTCCCGCCACGGCAGCTCACGCTCAGCTAACGCCCTGATATTCCCGTCTTCTTCAGCATGAATCTGGAACAACACATTTTGTCGATCGGCGAAAACGGCTAACCGGACGATGGGGCCTCTCACCGAGGCGCTTTCTTCGAGACAGAGCTCATAGTCGATACGCTGATCGCCAACGTCGGAATAGCAAAAGAGGTTGTGCTGCGAACCTGTCCAGCGCGTTCGCTCAGCGTCGCTCAGACCGATTAAGTAGACAAAGTGGCCGGCATCCAGCAAGTAACGGACAATATGGCTGCGCAACGGTTCTACGGTGTGGTTGACAAGAATGTTCAGAATCTTCATGGATATTACTCTTTTGGGTTATCAGGGTTTTACCGCCACGAGGATCGGCAACACGCCGCGTGAGCTGTAGTTGATATCTTTAACCGTGAACCCTGCCTGGGTTATCTGTTGCCTGATCTCTGCTTCTGAAGTGAAATTAAGGTAGGTAGCCTGAATAATGTCGCCAAAGATCGCGAACTCCTGCAAAAGGTCCGCCATTGGCGTTTCATATTTATCCCACTCCCCGCTGGGCGCGTTCTTTTCCGGCGGTGGCGTGAGGAAACTGAGCAACAAGGTTCCCCCTGGTTTTAATGCCTCGAAGAACCGACGATACAAAGCCACCAGCCTGTCCGGGTCAGACTCATACATATTCAGGCCGTTACTGGTAATCACATCGAAAGCGTTTTTTTCTTTTAACTCCCAGGCATTCTGCTGCGAGAATCGGCAACGGTTCGCCATGCCAACGCGCTTGGCCTTTTCGTTGGCGTGATAAAGTGACTCCGGGTCAAGATCAATGCCGGTCAATTGCACCGCGCCATGGCCGCTGTAATCCAAATCCAATAAATCATCCATCACACCGCACGGGATTGAAGCCAGCGTCTCCGCCTGCGTAATCAACTCAGCCAGCAAGGTCTGATAACGGTAGTAACGCTCGCGCGCCCGGCACAGCAACGAGCGATTCAGAAGCCAGTCTTCCAAAACATGTTCGGCGGGTTTTCCGGCGGGATGCTGGAAAATGTAAGACGTCCAGTAGCCATTGAGGCCGCGGTTATGCAGGAGGAAACGACCAAGCTCAAACTCCGTCAATTGATCGACCAGTTCAAGATTTCTCTCTAATGGAAGAATAAGCGAATTGCTATTCCGTAAACGCGCTTTTATTTCATCGGCCAACATCTTTGTTTCAGTCAAATAGGCCAGTTTAGAATGTGTTTTATGCGAGGCGAAACTATCCATACCCATCTCCATGATTAAATTATCCAACCAATATTTTCGAATCCCTGGCGCACTATCGGCGAATTCAGAATGCCGGTTCGTTTCAAAGCCATTAGCACGTTTTTAACAATGGGGACATCAGGCGTCACTTCAAAACCGCGATAAACCTTATTGATTGACTCCCGGCTGGCTTCGCAATCATGAGTTATCTTCGATAACAGCTCAATGTTAAACTGTTTCTCTGATTCAACATTCAAATACATTTTTACGAAATCAGCGATCTGCCCGCCGATCATCGCCTGATCGTTTTCATCCAACCTCGTCCAGATATAGCCAAGTAATTCGAGAAAGAAAATATAGTGTCTGGACTCATCGTTCATATGGTCATTAACATAGTATTTAATCGATGGATGAACGCCGTCACTATTAAAGAACTCCACCAGCTCTCTCACCAGGGTCGTTTCGAAAATGCACACCGCAATGATCTCGAAAATGTCATGGCAGCGCTCAGGTAACCGTTTCATCACCTCTGTAACGGCCACATAGGCGTCAGAATCCGGGTAACTCAGCGCACCGAGATCGGCATCATGCTCTCTAAGTTGATTGATCATATGTCTGGCGATATAAACATGGTAATACTCATCGATGATGACGGTATAGGCATTCAATTTAATCTGTTCGTCAAATTTGACAGCGAGATCGCCGTAGATAATTTTATTGCATGCTGAGTTAATGAGTTTGATCTCAAGATTAACGATATCATTGAGGTATTTAAACAATGACTGAGTAAGTATTTTTGACTTCCTCTCATTGTCCATGCCGCTCATCATGTCAGCTAAAAATATCGGCTGATTCTCCTCGGGGAAAAATGCGCCAGGAATAGTAAAGTCGATAAATTTACCGGGGCGGGTTCTTATTGATGCGCGCTGTTCCCATTTATCAGTATAGGCGGCAGACAAACCGCCCTTCGAAACCATGGTTTCGTTTTCCATAGATATTCTCCAGATGAAGGAATACATGTATTTAAAAAAGTCATGCCGATCCCGGCCAAATATAAATATTTAGCCGGGGGTCACGCGAAAACGATTATTTATTCTTCAGCTTTGCTTGGGGATGCCACGATACTCAACATAGACAACAACACGACAACGCCTATCACACTCGCCATCACATAGCTCATTTCCTCCGGCCGCCCGATAAAGACGTAGCTGGCCATCCCCGTGATAGCCACAACCAGCAGCGAGCGCATGCTCATGATATAGGAGGCCGCCACACCATAAATTTCCGGGTAGACACTCATGGAACGTGCGAACAGCGTCGGATAGCAGATAGAAAAACCGAAGCAGAACAGGCTCATCAGCAGGGTAATAGCCCAAGGCGTTGTCGCCGTCAGTAGAGCGAGAATGCTGACGATGGCTAACGCCATACCGATTTTCTCAGCGCGCCGATCGCCACCAAACGCGGCGATAATACGGGCGGAAAAGAGGCTGGGGATTGAAAATGACGCCACGATAATAAAAAAGTGAACGACAAATGCCGACAGCGAGAACGCAAAGGTTTCACGGTAAAGAAAAGCGCTGGAGGCGATGAATACCATATAAGCAGCAAAGAAAAGTGAAGGAATCAACGATAATCGCATGAATTGGAAACTCGCCGTCAGCCGGGCATAGCTTCCCACAATGGCTTTGAGATCGAATGGCGTTTTTTCTTTCTTCGTTTCCGGCAGGAACAACAATTCCAGCAGTACCGCCGCTGCGGTGATCACCGCGACAACCGCATAGTTTCCTCTCCACCCCCAATGCTCATTAATCCAACCACCGGCGATCGGCGCTAGCGACATGAAAATCGAGATACAGGCATTAACCAGACCGATCATGCTGTACATGGCCGCCCCTTGATAACGGTCTGCGATGATCGCGTAAGCCACTACCACCGGCGTGCAAGCCCCCAACCCCTGAATAAAGCGGGACAACATCAAAAGATCGATTGAAGTGGCGTAGGTACATCCCAGAGCACCTAACAGCATGATAGCCCCACCGATCAACATGGTTTTGCGTCGACCAATCGACTCTGACAGTGGGCCATAAATCAACGCGCCAAACACAAATCCCAAGAAGTTATAGGTGATCGTACGCTGAATATGCCCTTCAGAAACACCGAAACTGGCAGCCATATCCGGAAAGCTGGGAACGGACATATCCACTTCAATACACCCAGCCAATAAGGAAACCACAAGGATAAAGGGCAGAGGCACCCACTTTCCTGTCAACATATCCATACTCCAACAGAACATTAATCCGAATGTTAATAACCATGAACAAACTAGGAGAACAATTGTTATATGTAAATATCACTAATGAATAAAGGATGATAAATAGTGTTTTACGTGAAGAAAATCACATAACAGGAAGAAAAATAATGAAATTATCCGATGACGGGGAGATGGCTACATAAGACGAACTACACATATAAAAATCATCAACTTAAGAACTATATGAGACATGCTAATACATTGTTCAGGGCGCGTTCATACCCCATAAAAGAGGGGGCATGCCCCCTCTTCTGTCATGAGCTTGTTACATCTCGAGGATGAATTTTTCCAGTTCTCCTGCAAGGGCCGCATCGATATAGCTGGTGGCCCAGCCAAACAGGTAAGCGAAGGCGAAAATGCCCACCGTCGACGACACCAGCGTCGGCGCGAAAAACGCGGCGATAACGGAGAGCGTATACCCTGCGCCGATCGACAACCCGAGCGCTTCGAGCTGGTTGCGGAACGCTTTCCAGTTGCCGGTAGAGAAACCTTCAATCGCGGCGTTTACCAGATCCGCGCCCTTGATCGCCCAGTCCACCCCGGTGAAGACCTTGCCCAATACCCGCGCATTGCGGGCATACTGTTCCGCATCGATCATTTTCAGCCAGGCGACAATCGCCGCTTTGTCCTGCGCCTTGAGCTTTTTGTTCAGGCCCTTCGTCAATTGCTCGTAGGTTTTCTCCACATCTTGCACGTTGCGGATATATTTTCCTTGAATTCCCGCCTCCAAATCCTTGGCGAGTTTGGCGTATTTCGCGCCGATCTTTTCCGCGATATCTTTATTGATACCTGCGGCCAGGCTGACGCCATCCTTGATGGCTTTTAATTCCGCATTTTGATATTCGACGAAGTCCTTAACGATCGTTTTTACCGAGCCGGGCGATTTTACCGGCTTGCCGTTGGCATATTTCACCTCCATGGCATTCAGGTTATCCCCTCTCACCACGGCGATAAACGCGGGCCGGTTCTTATTGGCCTTATAGTAGAGGCTGTAGGTCGCCACTCCGTCTTGCTTTTCCACCTTCAAATGATGAAAACCGTAGTAACTCCCGGTCGTGCGAGTCGTCGAGAATTCGCCGGTTTTGCCGTTGCCATGCCAGCCGCTGACGGGCCGATCGCGATGCGAGTCTGTCACGAAACTGCCTAACGAAGAGGCGCCGATCTGCCCGGCATTCAGGCCATTGTTGCCGCCTTTGCCAGGGGTTGAGGGCTTGCGCGCATGGCCGGTTTCGATATCCCCGATCGCCACTGTCACCCCCTTGGCGTTGACCCCCATCACCAGTCCCCCCAGGCCAATGTGCTTCGCCTGATCGGCCGTCAAACCGGTGGCGGAAAGGCTCAGCGTGCCGGATGGGCTGACGCTTTCAATATGCAATTTCGCATCCGGGTTAATTCTGCGCGCCGCCTTAATCACCGCCGCCAGCTTCATGCGCAGCGCCGGATCGTTTTGGATCGCCGCTATCTGTTGCTGTTCCGGGCTGCTGCCAACGCCGGCGCCGCCGCGATCGCGATCGCCGGAATGGCCTTTATCGCCGCCCCCCGGCTCTGGGCCCGTACCGCGTTCAGAACTCCAATTAGTTCCATCCCCTTTACCACCATAATTAAATCCAGGCATATGCTTTCATCCTTATTTCGTTTTATTTTTAAGATGCCGATATCCTCGTTTAGCGTTCACTAACGCGTGCCTGAGTAATATCGGCAAACCGTTTTTAGCTGCCCGCCATTTATAAAAAACCGCAGAAATAAGGACAACGGATGACGGCTGTCTGGTCGGTGAAACAAATAGGCTCCCTTCCGCAGAACCTGAATATACCGGCGCAGGTCACGCCTGGACGGCGGCGGCCTGTTCAGAAGTCATTGGCATACGCCATAAATTGCAATTACAATCATCGCACTTGCAACTAAAAAAGGGTACTCCGCATGTCGCCTCAACGTATAACACTGCCCGCCGCTTCGGCCAGAACCCAAACCCTGGCCGAAGCCTGTATCCGCAAGATGACCTCCGTCAGTCAAAAAGCCGGCGCCTCGCGCCCTTCTTCCAGCGCCTGGACGGCGCAAACGCTGGACGAACTTAACGCCAGCGGCGACATCTGGCTTATCGACGGCAGAAGGCGCACCGAGCCACCGAGTTCCCACTACGCCACCGCCTGGCCGCTCTGGTTTGGCCATCAATCAGAGCGTTATGAGAAGCCGCTGTTTTACTTCGTCAACACGCCCTCGGTGGACATGCTTCGCGGGCTTGAGCCGGAAACCAATCGTAAAGGGATTTTCATCAGCGATGCGGATACTGGCAGTGCCGATTTGCCCAAAGGCGTTCAGGCCTGGTTCCCGCTTCAGCTCACGGCCATGCCGGGCTGGTTGCCTTTCGATCCGGCCAATGCCCGAGAAACCGGCGCGATACTCCATCACGCCCTCCACGCGCTCTATCTGGAGGGAACGAGGAAGATGGTGTATCTCGCGACCAACGCAGACAATGGCCCCCTCTCTTCAGGGGAACCGTTTGTCGCAGAACAGGCGTTCAAGGGAATGTATCGTGTCGCCGCCGCGGCAGACTCGCCGTTGCAGGTTCGTCTGTGTGGCGCCGGCCGAGCGCTCGCCCGCGTTCAGCAGGCGGCCAAAGTGTTGAAAAACTGGGGGATTGCGTCTGAAATCTGGAGTTGCCCCAGCTACACGCGGTTGGCGCAGGACGCCGAACTCGCCGACATGCAGCGCCAGGACAGCGGCGGCGAATGCCATCTGAAAACGTGCCTGGGTACCGGGAATGCCCCCGTCGTCGCCGTTACCGACTACTCGCACCTGATTGCCAATCAGCTCAGGCGATTCATTCCCGCGCGCTTTGCCGCGGTGGGCTCAGATTCACGGGTGCGCGGCGAAATCCACTACCCGCAGGCGGAATGGATTGCGCTCTGCGCCCTTAAACTGCTGGCCGACGAGCAGAAAATCCCTTCGGCGCTGATCGCCGATGCGCTGCGCGTTCTGCACATCACGCCCGATGCCTGATCACTCTCTGGCCAGTTGCATCGCATTGTTCAACGCGTCGGAGAAGCGTGCGACCTCTTCTTCGCTGAACTGGTTGAGAAAGTGGGTGTTGACCACCGAACGGTAGATCTCCCACATCTTTTTCCGCAGGACCTTGCCTTCCTCGGTGATAGTCGCGAAGGAGGCCCGGCGATCGTCATCCGATCGAAAACGCGTGACCAGCCGCTCTTTTTCCAGGCGATCCATCAGGCGGGTCAGGTTGTAACGCTCAATCACCAACACGTCCGCCAGCTCATGCATGCGGCGTGTGCCGTTTTCCCCGCTTTCCAATCCCCATAACACGTCATACCAGGCGTAAACCGGCAGCCCCGCTTCCGACAACTTCGCCTCTATCTTTCTGATCATCGCCCGATGCGCGCGCACAAAGGAGAACCACAGGTCGGGTTGTTTATCTGTCATGTCATTTTTCTCGTCAAAACCGGTGAGTTGCAATTGCAATTGTAAAGGGATAGAGTGGCTTTCGCCATTGTTGCATTTGCAACTCTTGCACTTGCAATTCACTGAATCCCTGTATCGCTCAGCGCCTTATCAGGTAAGTACATTTGGAGCTTTTATGAACCAACCTGCGGTAAAAGCAGATCTCGACCCACAAGAGACGGCTGAATGGCTTGAGGCATTTGAAGGTGTCACTGACATCGACGGCCGTGAACGCGCGCATTTTTTGTTGGAAAGAATGGCCGAAGCCGATCAGCGAAAACACGGTGATTTCTTCAGCATGGTCACCACGCCCTACGTGAATACGATCCCGGCCTATAAGCAACCGACGTATCCCGGCGATCTGGCCGCTGAAGCGCGCATCAATGCGTTTATTCGCTGGAATGCCATGGCGATGGTGCTGCGTGCCGGCAAACATTCCAACGTCGGCGGGCATATCGCCACCTACCAATCGGCCGCGGTGCTTTACGATGTGGGGTTCACGCACTTCTTCCGTGGGCGCACCGATGATTTCGCCGGCGACATGGTGTATATCCAGGGCCATTCCGCCCCCGGCATTTATGGCCGCGCCTATCTCGAAGGCCGCATCGACGAGGAGCTGCTCGACAACTTTCGCCGCGAATCCGCGCGCCGCGGCCTCTCCTCCTACCCGCACCCGCGGCTGATGCCGGATTTCTGGCAATATCCCACCGTTTCGATGGGGCTGGGGCCGCTGACCGCCGCCTACCAGGCGCGCTACATGCGCTATCTGGAATACCGCGAGTTGAAACCGCACCAGGGGAGAAAGGTGTGGGCGTTTCTCGGCGACGGCGAGATGGATCAGCCGGAATCGCTGGCGGCGATTGCGCTGGGCGGGCGAGAAAAACTCGATAACCTGATCTTCGTCGTGAACTGCAACCTGCAACGGCTGGATGGCCCCGTGCGCGGCAACGGCAAGATTATTCAGGAGCTGGAAGGCACCTTCAAAGCCGCCGGCTGGCAGGTGATCAAGGTGATCTGGGGCAGCGGCTGGGACAAACTGCTGCAAAAAGACCGCTCCGGGCTGCTGATGCAGCGCATGATGGAGTGCGTCGACGGCGATTACCAAACCTTCAAGTCGCAAAGCGGCGCCTATGTGCGGGAGCACTTCTTCGGCAAGTATCCGGAATTGCTCGAGCTGGTCGCCGACCTGAGCGACGATGAGATCTGGGCGCTGCACCGCGGCGGCCACGATCCGCAAAAGGTGTACGCCGCCTACCATCAGGCGGTGCATACCCCGGGCAGGCCGACGGTGGTGCTGGCCAAAACCGTCAAAGGGTTTGGCATGGGGGAAGCCGGTGAAGGGCAGAACATCAACCACCAGCTGAAAAAAATGAGCCAGGATGCGGTGAAAGCCTTCCTCGACCGTTTAGGGCTGACCATCTCCGACGCCCAACTGGCAGAGATCCCTTACCTGAAGCCCGAACCCGACAGCGCGGCGGCGAAGTACATCACCGCGACGCGCACCGCGCTGGGCGGCTACATCCCTGCCCGCTTCGGCCAATCCGCTCCGCTGGCGATACCGGAACTATCGCGCTTCGACGGCCTCCTGAAGGGCAGCGGCGAACGCAACATGTCGACCACCATGGCTTTCGTTAATATCCTCGGCACGCTGCTCAAAGACGTCAACATCGGCAAACTGATCGTGCCCATCGTGCCGGACGAGTCGCGCACGTTCGGCATGGAAGGCCTGTTCCGCCAGATTGGCATCCATTCCTGGCTCGGCCAGCTGTATACCCCGCAAGACGCCGGGCAGCTCAGCTACTATAAAGAGGCCAAAGACGGCCAGATTTTGCAGGAAGGCATCAACGAATCCGGTGCGATATCGACCTGGATCGCCGCCGGCACCGCCTACAGCAACCACGATGTCGCGACGATCCCGTTCTATATCTTCTACTCCATGTTCGGGCTGCAACGGGTGGGCGATCTCGCCTGGGCGGCGGCCGACGCACGCACCAAGGGTTTCCTGCTCGGCGCCACCTCCGGCAGAACCACCCTGATGGGCGAAGGCTTGCAGCATGACGACGGCCACAGCCACGTGCTGTCTTCGGTGATCCCCAGCTGCGTCTCCTACGATCCGACCTATGCCTATGAACTCGCGGTGATCGTCCAGAGCGGCATGCGCAGGATGTTCGTTGAACAAGAGGATATTTACTACTACATCACCTTGCTCAACGAGGGCTACCCGCAGCCGCCGATGCCGGCGGGCGTGGAGGACGGGATTATCCAGGGCGCCTATTTGCTCAAACAGAGCGAAACGACAAACCAAGAGAGCCCGCGCGCTCAGCTGGTCGCCAGCGGTGCCATCATGCGCGAGGCGCTGGCGGCGGCGGAGCTGTTGGCGGCGGACTTTGGCGTCGCCAGCGATATCTGGAGCGCCACCAGCCTGAGCGAGCTGCGCCGCAACGGCATGGCGGCCGAACGCTGGAACCTGCTGCATCCGGAAGATCCGCCGAAAGTTCCTTATATTCAGAGCCTGCTGGCGGCGCATCCCGGCCCGGTGGTGGTGGTGACGGACTATATGAAGATCGTCGGCGATCAGATCAAACCGTTCTTGCCCGACCGCACCTTTATCGCCTTGGGCACCGACGGCTTTGGTCGCTCGGACACCCGCGAGGCGCTGCGTGAGTTCTTCGAGGTCAACCGCCATTTCATCGCGCTCGCCGCGTTGAAACTGCTGGCTGACGAAGGCCGTATCGCCCGCAGCGAGGTCAACCGCGCCATGGCGCTGTATGGCATCGCCCCCGATAAGCCGGATCCGGCGGCGGTGAAGTAACACTCAGCCTACCCACGCCGCCGGTTGTCACCCGCGGCGTTTTTCTTCCTTCGATTCGGCGGAGCACGGCGCCCGCTCCCCCAGCCGCACCACCGGAATGTCCGCCAGCCGGGTGGTGTAGGCCGGCGACAGCATGTCGCGCTTCATTTGCCACGGCTTGACGATCCCCTGCCCGGCGAACCACACGCGCCCGCGCCCTTCCTGATTCAGGCGATCGAGGGTCGCCATCAGCCGCTCGCTGTTGCGGCGCGGCGGGCAGTCGTCGAACAGATCGATCTGCGCCATGGCGGCGGCGCTGAAATCTCCCAGCACCACGCCGCCCTTCAGGTAACGTCGCCCCTCCTGCCAGATGCTTTCCAGCGCACGTACCGCCATGGCGATGATGTCGCGGCTGTCATTGCTCGGGGTTTGCAGCCGGGCGGTGCCCATATTGCTGTAATACCCTTCGCCCGCCGAATGCGGGCTGGTTTTGATAAATACCGACACGTTGCGGCAATAGCGCTTTTCCTGCCGCAGCTTTTCGGCGGCGCGTTCGGCGTAGCTGCAGATCGCCTCGCGCATGTGTGGGTAGTGCGTCAGCCGCTGGCCGAACGAGCGGGAACAGATGATCTGCTCTTTGGCGGCCGCCTCATCTTCCCACTGCAGGCACGATTCGCCGCGCAGCTCGCGTATCGTGCGCTCCAGCACCACGCTGAAGGTTTTACGCGCCAGCCGGGTATCGCAGTCCGCCAGCTGCAGCGCGGTGTGAATACCCATCGCCTGCAGTTGGCGAGTCAGGCGGCGCCCCACGCCCCACACCTCTTCCACCGGAAGCAACGCCAGCAGTTTGCGCTGGCGCGCCGGATCGGATAAATCCACCACGCCGCCGGTGCCGCGCCATTTCTTGGCGGCGAAGTTGGCCAGCTTGGCCAGCGTTTTGCTCGGCGCAATGCCGACCCCGACCGTCAAATGCAGCTCGCGCCGGATGCGATCGCGCACCCGCTGGCCGAATGGCTCCAGCGCCTCGCAGTGCGCCACACCGTCCAGCCGCAGAAAGGCTTCGTCCAGCGAATAAATCTCCACCGCCGGCGCCATCTCTTCCAGCGTGTCCATCACCCGGCGGGACATGTCGGCGTACAGCGCGTAGTTGGAGGAGAACACCGCAACGTTGCGGCGGCGCATTTCCTCTTTGATTTTGAAATAAGGCGCCCCCATCGGCACGCCCAATGCCTTCGCCTCGGCGCTACGGGCGATCACGCAACCGTCGTTGTTGGACAGCACGATCACCGGCCGCCCGCGCAGATCGGGCCGAAAGATGGTCTCGCAGGAAGCATAGAAACTGTTGACGTCTACCAGGGCGAACATGGCTACTGCCCCTTCATCGCCAGAGGCCAGACCGGCGTTATCATCAGTGGGTTATTATTCATAGCGGCACCAAATAACTGTTCATGCATACAGTATTTGTATTTTTCTGGCGACGATCAAGTAGAAACCACCTCATCGCTGCTATCCGTTTGATGCACTTTGGCTTTTAACTCAGCCCTCCGTTTACCTGGAGCCGAGTTTTTCATTAACGGCGAACTTCACGCAGATCGAAACGAATCGGAATGGTCACGCTGAATTCCGCCTGCCCCGCTGCGATCTCGTTGCCGGGTGCGGGCAGTGGAGAAGCGCGCTGCGGTAACTGAAGCGCCTCCCGATCGAGCGAAGCAACGCCGCTCGATCGCAATAGCTTCACGCCCAGCACGTTTCCCTGTCGATCCAACGTCACGGCAACCTGAACAATACCCTGGCGCTGCTGGCGTACCGCCAGGGCGGGATAGCGTTTGAAACGGCTCAAATGCGCCAACAGCAGGCCGCTCCAGACCGAGGCATCCTGACTCGGCTGCGACGCCACGCTGGTTTGCGGCGCGGCAACACGCTTTCCATCCAGAGACGGCGGCGCGCTGGTACTTGATGCTCTTGAGTTTGCAGACGCCATTTTTTCCTGTTCTTCTTGCCTTGGGCGCGGCGGTTCCGTCTTCGGTTTGATGGGGTCGTTCCGTTGCCCTTTGGCCTTGCTCTGCCGCTCCGTTGCACGCGGTGCATGAATCAGCGGAGGCATCGCCGCCTCCGATTCCCGATTGGCCTGCCGTTGCGCCACCGCCTGCACCTGGCGCACGCCGGTTGGCATCGGCTCCGTGTTGGGTGTCGATTCAGCCGGCTCGGCAACCATCATCAACACCATCGGTTGTGCCGCAGGCAGCAACGGTGGCATCAGGTGATAACCGAGCCCAAACCACAACGCACCATGCAGACCCAACGCCAACACATTGGCGGTAGCCCAGCGCCATCGCCCGCCTGTAGGGGGTAAAGAGAAATCGCCAGATAATACGTTGTGATTGAACATAGGGAACGGTACTCAGGTTAAGCGTAAAACAGACCAACGTACGCAGCGGTCAACGGCAGTCGGGGTATGTCAGAAAGGTCGTTTAGGCACGCGGCACCGGGCAGGTAAAGAAAAAGAACAGGTCAATAGAAAAGGAAATGCCCTAATGGCAGAGTAAAAAACTTTAGGATACGGTGATGAAGTATTTTGACAGCATATTTACCCTAACCGGCAACGCGCCGGGCAGTGCCGCGATGACGCGCTCGGGGTCAGCCAGCGGGAACGCACCGGAGAGCCTCAGGCCGGCGACCTCCGGCCGGCAGCGAATAACGCCCTGACGATAACGCCCCAGTTCCATCAGGAAGTCGTCCAGCCGCATGTTGTCGGCCAGCAGCATGCCTTGCCGCCAACCGGGCTCTTGCGTCACGCGATACGGTTCGCCAATGCCTTGCCGGCTTAATCTGCCGCCCTGACCGGCGTTGAGCACCGCGTTCCGATGCGCCGGTGAAAGGATCGTGACCCGACCAAGATAAACGGCGATATCACTGTAAGTTTCCCACAGGCGAATGCTGAAGCGAGCAGCCTGCACCATGAGCTCGCCCTGCGGCAATCTCACCGTCAACGCACCGCTTTCCGGCGGCAGATTCACCATCATTTCGCCTTCCAGCAATGTGGCCTGCTGACGGCTGACGTTGACCGCCGTTTGCGTGTTCAGCATCAACTGCGCGCCATCCGCCAACGCGACGGTTTGCTGTTCCCCCACCGCCGTACGGTAATCCGCCAGCCAGGGGCGCCATGGCAGCGCGCCCGAACCGACACCAACCGTCCCCACCACGCCGATGGCCGCCAGGCTTCTCAATAACCGGCGACGTTGCGGGTTCGGCAACTGCGACAGACTACGCTGCGCCGCCGCCCCGTTAAGCAGAGAAAAACGGGATGAAAACGCGGCGATATGCCGCCAGGCGCGTTCATTTTCCGGTTTCGCCTGATACCAACGTCGCCAGTTTTCCCTATCCGCGTCGCTTGCCTCTTCCGACATCAGCTGCGTTAACCACGCGGCGGCCTCTCGCGCGCTCTGCCGATCGATATCCGATTCCATCATGGGTTCCGCACCTGCCGTTACGCCGCCAATGCAAAGAAACAGTGCAAATTAGCGCGCTGCAGATATTGTTTCACCGAGCTGGTCGACACCCGTAAACGTTCAGCGATGTCGCAATAACGCATGCCCTGCAGGTGCGCCAACAGGAAAGCCTCGCGGACGTGCGCCGGCAATCCGTCCAACGCCTGATCCAACTGTTCGAGCATTTCGAGGGTTTGTTGACGAACTTCCGGCGAGGGCGCCTCGATCGCAGGCAACTCGCTCAAGGCCTGCAGATAGCTCTCTTCGATTGTTTTACGCCGGTAATAATTCGCCACCAGCCGGCGCGCTACGGTCGCCAGGAAGGGGCGTGGTTGCCGAATGGCGAGCAACTGCGGGCTCAGTAAAATACTGATGAAAGTATCCTGCGCCAGGTCTTCGGCGTGATGCGCACACCCAACCTTCTGTCGCAGCCAATGGCATAGCCAACTGTGATGCTCAAGGTAAAGCTGTTGAGCAAACCCGTTGGCTGCCGCGGCCTCTTTCCTCGCCATTCGGTGACACCAATTGATAATGAGATTGAAAATGATAATTATTATTATTTTAAAATTGTAACTTCTGTGTCAAGCGATTGCTGATGATTTATAAACGGCGAAAAAGTAGGGAAATACGGGGGAGGAAACGTGAAAAGGGGCCTAAATGGCCCCCTGCAGACAGGATCGTCAAAAACGCTGACTGACGCTGAACTTGATGTTGCGCCCTACGCCGGACACCGATTCGCCCAGGTAAGGGTAATAATCGCGGTTGAACAGGTTGTCCACCGCCACGCGGGCTTCGAAGCCGTGCAAGCCGCTGGGCTGCCACGAGGCGAACAGGCCGTGCAATGCATAACCCGAGGTTTTCGGCAGGGCCCAGACAACGGCCATCGGATCGCCGTCGGCCGGTGAACGATCCTGTTTACGTACGAAATCGCCGGTCCAGCCGAAGGCCATGTCCCACTGCGGCACTTTCATGCCCAGCATCGCGTGTGCCGTAACGGGTGGAATTTCGGCAATCCAGGTTTCGTTGCCCCACGGATCGCGCGGTGAAGCGTCGCGTTTGCCGCGGATCGAGGAGAACGACAGGCTGCCGAACAGGCTTTCGCTGTCATAAAACGATTCGAGCTCCACGCCCTCAATGGTATAGCCCGGCAAGTTGCGATAGTTCGACAACGGTTGCCCACATTGGCCCCCGTGCCGTGCGGCGTCACACACTACGCCGCGACGATAGAAAATCTCGTCCTTGCCGCGATTGCGGAACAGCGTAGTGCGGATCTGCAGGCTGTCCCGCGCCATCAACACATCGTTGAAGTCCAGCACCGCGCCGAGACGAACGCCCGTCATGCGTTCCACCTGCAGGCCGCGGCTGGTACCGGGCACGCTGGAAGCGGCGGATTGCACTTCGTACTGTTCGTCGATCACCGGGGCGCGCCAGGTGCGGCTGACGTCGGCAAACAGGGACAGATTCGACGTCGCTTTCCACATCACGCCCAAGTGCGGCGACCAGCCGGTATAGGTCACGCTACTGTAATCATGGCCCACGAGCGGATCGCTGTCGTTATAGCGCGGCGCCCGGTTCGGTTGCCCGGTATTGGTCACATGATCGTAACGCACGCCTGGCGTCACGGTCAGGCTGCCGAAGCTAACCGCATCCTGCAGATAAACGCTGCGGGTTTCCTGTTCGCCCGCCGGCATGTAGTACGGCTGGAAATAGCCGTAGTTGTAACTGGCATTTTTCACCTGCGAAGGGTAATACATCAGGGTATCGCGCTGATGTTTATGCCAACGCGCACCGAGCAACAGCTTGTGCTCCAGCGGACCGCTGGCGAAACGGCTTTCATTGCTGACGTCAAACTGCCGATCGGTATAGTTCACCCAACTTTCATTGCCCAGCGTACCGAGATAGCTGAACTTTGAAGCGGAATCCGGCCGCTTGTCATGCTGCTCGGTCTTCGAATAGGCGTAAGACAGCGTCAGATTCAGCAACGGCTGCGCTTCCGGCGCCAGATTCCATTTCACCGAGTAATTGGTGTCTGTCTGGTCGCGATACACCAGAATGCGGCGCCACGCTTCTTCCCGGCCATATTTATCGATATCCGCCTGGCTGGGCGCGGCGATATCGTCCCGCTTGGCGGCGAAAGGCTGCCAGCCATCGGAATCGGATCGCATCGCCGACAGCGTCAACGTTTGCGCCTCGCTCAGATAAATATTGGTTTTTAACAGGTAGGAAGCCTGATCGTTGGCAGAATAGGCAAAACGCGTGCCGTCCGGCCGCTTCAGGTTGCCGCCGTCACGCTTGCTCATGTAGAGCAAACCGTCGGCGGATCCTTCCGGCGTACGACCGTACAAGGCACCGCTGTAAATGCCCTGACGATCGTTGGTGTGGTAGCTGTACTTCAGCAAGCCGCCAAAATCTTCGCCCGGCAGCAGCATGTCCCCAGCATCTTTGGTCTCCAGCGTAATGGTCCCGCCAAAGCCGCCATTGCCGTTCAACAGATTGTGCGGCCCCTTATCGACCTCAACCTTTTTCAGCAGTTCGGGTTCGATGAATACCGAGCCCTGCCGATATTTCTCAAATCCCTTCGGCGCCCCGTCCAGCACGACCTTCACATCTTCCATGTCCCCCATGCCCCAGATATTCAGGCTTTGGCCGCCCGGGCGCGGCGAGCCCGCCATCCCTACGCCAGGCAAGCGATCAAGCAAACTGGCGATATTGTCTGCCTGCACGCGTTCGATGTCTTCTTTATCCAACACCGAACGGCCGGCGGCGACGCTGTCGGACAAACCGCCGACCACCGACAGTTCCGGTATCGTCAACGGCTGAACCGGCCCGGCGTCGACCAACCGATATCCCTGTGCGGTTTGCTGAGCGCGCAATCCGCTGCCCGCCAACAGCGTATCGAACGCGTCGGTGAGGCGATAATGCCCCTGCAGGCCCGCGGTGTTTTTTCCACGCGTCTGTTCGGGCGTGAAAATCACTATCACGCCGGCCTTAGCGGCCGCCGTCTGCAAGGCGGGCGCCAGGTCACCGGCGGGAATGGCGAAAGGCAGGATAGCGGACTGCTCGACCGCCGCCGGTGGCACCGACGCACCGGGCGCCGCCATCGCGGAGGTGAGCATGCCCGATAATGCGCACCCTACCCCGATAGCGACCCGCTTCCCGGCGGTACGTTTGGCTGATGTGAACGTACGCCCTGCGCCGTTCTTGTTTTTTATGGCCATGAAGGATTCCCCTGAGTGTAATGAACTGGAAACTCAGTAGAGAGGTCACGCCAACGAAAAGATCGGGCAGAAAAAAGTGAAAAAAAATGCCGAAGTCACCGGGCCGCGTAGACGATAAAGGTCACCACGCCGAAGATCTCCAGTTGCGCTTCGTCGTCGAACACGATCGGCGCGTAGGCGGGGTTCATCGGCAACAGCCGCACATCGGGGTGACGCTGCAGTTTTTTGACGGTGAATTCGCCGTCCACCGCGGCGATCACGATATTGCCGTGCTCCGGCGTCAGGGCGCTGTCGACAATCAGCAGATCGCCTTCCCGGATATTGCCGTCGATCATCGATTCGCCGCTGGCGCGCACGAAATAGGTGGCGTTGGGGTGCCGCACCAGCAGCTTGCCGATGTCCAGCCGACCTTCGACATAGTCTTGCGCCGGGGAAGGAAAACCGCAGGCCACGCGATCGGCAAACAGCGGTAACGTTAGGGGTTCACCTGGTGAAAAAGCATACAACCTTGAATTGCTCAGCATAATCATAACCAAACTGTATATTTATACAGTTAAGCATAAACAAAACGCGAACGCGTGCAACCCCCTATCCCCCTGCGGATCGCGCTTTGCCGCGTAATATAATAATTTTCTGAGCGATTTTTTTTTACGCCTGCTAAGTGTTTTACTGCCCCTTGCACACACGTTATCCACCAAAACTGTGGATAATGCGGCACTCAGACCGTTGGCGTATCGATGGGCAGGATGAGTGAGGGATTGTCATTGCGAACGGCGCCGACGGCGGGCGATACCGGTTGCCAGACGAAATCCTCTGCCTGCAGGCTGTACACGTCAGCCTGCATTTGACCAGAGGGCGGGACTAAGCGGGTGTCGAGCCAGTCGCGCGCGGCCGTCGGTCTCTGCTGCGTACAGCGCCGCAAAGAACAGCGGCAGGCCTTGCCTCAGCAAGAGCCCACGGGAGGAACGGCGGACGGCCTTACAAAATGACGCCAATAAAATTGCGACTGGCAATGGCATCAATGGGACGGCCAGAGACGAAAGTCAGTACGTTATGCCAGGAGCTTGGGATAACCCGACAAACGCTGTACCGCCACATTTCCCCTGATGATCCACTGCGAGCTGACGGTATAAAGCTGCTCAACCGGGGATAATTTTAGCGGACGGAAAAATCTGGGGTTCCGGCGTAGAACCCCGAATAAGGAATAATCCTTAATTCATTTCAGGATTATTAATTCCATCTAAAACCTCTCGGCAATATTCTTTTTTATAGGCTTCATCATTACTTAATGACTTAACCAAAAAATCAGCATTTTTCCAACCATTATCCCAATGCGTATCGAATCCTGACTGTTCATACTTTAATGTTCTAGTTAATGAGTCTTTTATTTGTTTTTTATATTTATCAATTTTCTCATTGGTTGCCCCACAAACATCATGTGCAACACGAGCATTTGAGCCAGAAAAACCTATTGCTGAAATTGCCATCGCTTCATTTGATTTGTCGAAATCATTCGCATATGCCACAGCATTAGATAAAGCGAATATGACAAGAGCAGGTATGATTTTTTTGTATGAAACCATCTTTCACCTCTAACTCATTGATTGTTCATGGGGTCAGTTTGGATATCGAAAATTATTGTACATTAAGGCTGCTTTTTAATCAGTCTCAACTTCTTTATAGAAGGCCTGAATGCGACAAACTTGGGAAGTACTGTAGCCTGTCGCGTCTGCTGTTTCTCGGATGCTCAGTTTCTTAATCTGTCGGTAGTACAGGACTTTCTGATGTCGTTCCTGATCTGCCTGCTTTCCCCGGTATCTACCCAACGTATGCGCCCGTTCAATTCCCTGCTTTTGCCGTTAGCGGCGACTCAACCAGTCCTTATGTGACATCGCGGCCATCAGGTCGATTAGCATGTTATTGATGGCGGTTATTACTGCACGGGTGATCGGGCCCGCCTGTGAAGGATCTTTCTCTGACAGCGCCTGCCATGAGGTAGGGACATCCAGGCTGACAATCCGTAACTCATGCTGCTCAATCTGCTTTTTCAACGTCATCCAGTCACTGTTGCTGAGACGGGTCAGGCGGTCTATCTGCTCAACCAGCAAAATATCAGTTACCGTTTGGGGGCGGCCAGCACAATCAGCATCCGTCGCTGCAGCGGCGACGGCCGGCGAACGTTAACCGTTGCCACGATGTCACTCCTCTCTCTTATAGATGAGGACATGCAGGCGCAGCCGGTCGGCATCAACACGTTCATCCATTATTGTGCCCGGATAGCCCTGCAGCGCCAGACCGTACCAGAAACTCAGAATGACAGAAGCCTTACCCAACTCTAGGGTGTAACCCATCCCGCCCTGGTTCAGATTGCATTTTTTAATCGCATCTTCTGCTTCCCGGGTCAGCTGCGCATAGCTGAGTGAAAAATTCAGTGCCTGATCCATCCTGCTCGCTCCATCTCACCGCTGGCGCGCACGAAATAGATGGCGTTGGGGTGCCGTACCAGCAGCTTGCCGATGTCCAGCCGACCTTCGACATAGTCCTGCGCCGGGGAAGGAAAACCGCAGGCCACGCGATCGGCAAACAGCGGTAACGTCAGGGGCTCACCTGGTGAAAAAGCATACAACCTTAAAATACTCAGCATAATCACAACCAAGCTGTATATTTATACAGCAAGGCATAAACAAAACGCGAACGCGTGCAACCCCCCTATCCCCCTGCGGATCGCGCTTTGCCGCGTAATATAATAATTTTCTGAGCGATTTTTTTTTACGCCTGCTAAGTGTTTTACTGCCCCTTGCACACACGTTATCCACCAAAACTGTGGATAACCTGCAGGGCGTGATTCCCTACGCGAGCGGGATCAGAATCCTGTATAATCCCCACACCTGCTAATAAGAATTCATCCCCGTCGGCGCCTCGTCACCGACAGTCACGAGAACGTTATGAACAAGCACCTACTCCTCGCAGAAACCGACGATATCAAACAGGAATGCCTGTCGCGCCACGCGGTCTGGCAGCGCAACGATCTGGCTCAGGCGCAACAGGATTGGCTGGCGGAAGAAGTACCGGTCGCCCTGGTGTACAACGGCATTTCCCACGTGGTGATGATGGCGACGCCGAAAGATCTGGCGGCCTTCGCCATCGGTTTTTCGCTGTCCGAAGGCATTATCGCCTCCCCCGACGACATCTACGACATCCGCCAGCAACCGGCCTGCAACGGCATTGAAGTGCATGTGGAACTCTCGAGCCGCCGCTTTATGCAGCTGAAAGAGAAGCGCCGCAGCCTGGCCGGCCGCACCGGCTGCGGCGTCTGCGGGGTGGAACAGCTGCAGGAGGTTGCTCAGCCCATCGCGCCGCTGCCTTTCACGCAACGTTTCGATTTGGCGCTGCTCGACCGGGCGTTAGCGCAGCTGCAGGAGGTGCAAACGGTAGGAAAACTGACCGGCTGCACCCACGCGGCGGCCTGGATCCAGCCGGACGGCGCGCTCAGCGGCGGGTGTGAAGACGTCGGCCGCCACGTGGCGCTCGACAAGCTGCTGGGCTACCGCAGCCAACAGGCGTGGCTGCAGGGTGCGGCGCTGGTGTCGAGCCGCGCCAGCTATGAAATGGTGCAAAAATCCGCCATGTGCGGCGTCGAGATCCTGTTCGCCGTTTCCGCCGCCACCCGCCTGGCGGTGGAAGTGGCCGAACGCAGCAACCTGACGCTGGTGGGCTTCAGCAAACCGGGGCGCGCCACCGTCTATACGCATCCGCAGCGGCTCTGGCAATCGACAACGGCGGCCTAACGCCGCCGGATAAGAATCGACTATTCTCAATAGCAGGACACCAGGAAGCACCCACGTCATGATAATTCGCCCGAATCAGAACTGGTTTTTTCGCCTGTTCGCCTGGCACGGTTCCGTGCTATCAAAGATCACCTTTCGCCTATCGCTGAACGTGCTGATGTCGATAGTGGCGGTGATCAGCTACCAATGGTACGAACAGCTCGGCGTGCATTTAACCATCGCACCGTTCAGCCTGCTGGGCATCGCCATCGCCATTTTTCTCGGCTTTCGCAATAACGCCGGCTACAGCCGCTTTGTCGAAGCGCGCAACCTGTGGGGCTCGCTGCTGATTACCGAGCGCTCCCTGCTGCGCCAGATCAAAAGCCTGCTGCCGGACGAATCGGCGGTGCAGCAAAAGGTTGCCAAGCTGCTGATCGCCTTCAGCTGGAGCCTGAAGCATCAGCTGCGCGGCACCGACCCGACCGCCGATCTGTACCACAATCTCAGCAGCCAAGAGCTGGCCGAGGTGATCGCCAGCCCGATGCCGACCAACCGCATCCTGCTGATGCTGGGCCAGGAGATCGGCAAGCTGCGCCGACAGGGGCTGCTGAGCGACATCACTTTCGAGCTGCTCGACAACAAGCTGAGCGAACTGTCCCACGCCCTCGGCGGCTGCGAACGGCTCGCCAGCACGCCGGTGCCGTTCGCCTATACCCTGATCCTGCAGCGCACCGTTTACCTGTTCTGCAGCCTGTTGCCTTTTGCCCTGGTGACCGACCTGCATTACATGACACCGTTTGTTTCAGTGTTCATTTCCTATACCTTCTTATCCTGGGACTCACTGGCCGAAGAGCTGGAGGATCCGTTTGGCGTGTCGGCTAACCATCTGCCGCTAAACGCCATCTGCAACACCATCGAGCGCAACCTGCTGGAAATGAACGACCAAAGCCCGCTGCCACCGCCGATGAAACCCGACGAGCACTTTAATTTGATCTGATCTATTTCACCCGAACACACTGGAGCCGAATGCAATGAATGCAAATAACCCTCTGCCGCAAGCCGTATTCACACCGGTGACGCGCCATGCCATCTTCATCGTCGCTACCCTGTCGCCCGTTCCCGCCCATCTGGCGGCGGTGCGCGCCTGGTGCGGCGACATTGCCGCCGTGGTGCGTTCGGTCGGCAAACGCGCGCCGGCAGGCAATCTCACCTGCGTCTGCGGCTTCGGCTCCGAAGCCTGGGATACGCTGTTCGGCGCGCCGCGCCCTCGCCAGCTGCATCCGTTCAGCCCGATCGGCAGCGGGGAGCGCGTCGCCGTCGCCACGCCCGGCGACATCCTGCTGCACATCCGCGCCGATGAAATGGATCTGTGTTTTGAACTGGCCTCTCAGTTGACCGCCAAGCTCGGCGACGCCGTGACGGTGATAGAAGAGGTGCACGGCTTCCGTTATTTCGATCAGCGCGCCATGATCGGCTTCGTCGACGGCACGGAGAACCCGGAGGGGCACGAAGCCTTCGACTACACGGTGATCGGCGACGAAGACGCGGCGTTCAGCGGCGGCAGCTATGTGCTGGTGCAAAAATACCTGCACGACATGCAGGGCTGGAACTCGCTCAGCGTGGAAACGCAGGAGAAGATCATCGGCCGCCATAAGCAGTCCAACATCGAGCTGGATGAAGCGGTCAAACCGTCGTCGTCGCACAGTTCGCTGACCACCATCACCGACGAGCAAGGCAACGAGGTGAAAATTCTGCGTGACAACATGCCGTTCGGCCGCCCCGGCCTGCGCGAATTCGGCACCTACTTTATCGGCTATGCACGCTCCCCGCAGCCGATCGAGCAGATGCTGGAAAACATGTTCATCGGCCGCCCGGCCGGCAACTACGATCGGCTGCTCGATTTCAGCCACGCGGTGACCGGCACCCTGTTCTTCGTGCCTTCCGCCCCGCTGCTGGAAGCGCTGGCCGACCGCAGCGGCGCCGAACTGCACTAACGTCCCTTCGGCGGCAAAGCCTCCCCCCGCGACGTATACTGAATTAACGTTGCGTATTGAGGGGGAGGCACCATGTCGCTCACATTCAAACGTTCGGAAAGGCTCTCCATCGGCACCGAAATAGAGTTACAGCTGGTCGATGCCGAGCACTACGATCTGGCGGATCGGGCCGACCGGGTGGTCAGCGCGGTCGGCGACCGCCGGCGCGTCAAGCATGAGCTCACCCAATCGATGGTGGAGCTGAACAGCTCGGTGCACCGCGATCTCGATGAGCTGCACGCCGAGCTGCACGCCCTGACCCATACCGTCCGGCGCAGCGCGCAGCGCCTGGGCTGCGACGTCTGCGGCGGCGGCCGGCACCTGAGCAACGACTGGCGCAAGCAGGTCATCAGCGACAGCGCGCGCTACAGGCAGCTGGCCAGCCGTTTTGGCTATCTCTCCAAGCTGGCCTGCGTATTCGGCCAACACATTCACCTCGGCGTCAACGACGGGGACGAGGCGATGTACCTGTGCCATGCGCTGACGCCCTATTTTCCGCAGCTGATCGCGCTCAGCGCCTCGTCGCCGCTGTATCAGGGGGTCGACACGCGCTTTGCCAGCTCCCGCTTCAGCGCCCAGAATTCTTTCCCCAACTACGGGTGCCTGGAACACATCTACAGCTGGCGCGAATTCAACGCTTACTACGAACGGTTGAACGCCGCCGGCGTGATTGAAAGCGTCAAGGATATTTACTGGGATGCACGGCCGAAACCGGAGCTGGGCACGGTGGAGATCCGCATCTGCGATACGCCGCTGCGCCTCGCGCACGCCGTGCTGCTGGTCGGTTACTGCCGTCTGCTGGCCGATTTTCTGTTGCAACGCCGGACGCCGATCGCGCCGGAATACGATGCCTTCACCCACTACAACAAGATCAACGCCTATCGCAGCGGTTTCGCCGCCGAATACGTCGATCCCACGACGCTGCGCCGCCGCAGCCTGACCGCCCACATCCTGCACACCCTCGAGGCGCTGAGCGATTTCGCCGAGCGGCGGGAGGATCGGGCCGTGTTACAGGCCGTCGAGCGCCATGTCCGCCAGGGCATCAGCGATTCGGAGCATATCCGTCAGATGTTGCACAACGGCCTGCCGCAGGCTCAGGTGATCAAACGCCTGTGCGATGAGCTGTTGCAACCGGCAAGTTAAGTTTCGGCTATCGATTCCATACGCCAAAGCCACTGTTCATTATGTGCTCTTTCGCTACAATCGTGAGCACTGACATTCACCGTATCGAGGACACCATGTACAACTTCTCCCGCTATCAGGCAAAAGAACTGGCGCTGGCTTACATGAGCGGCAAAAAACACGATCTGTCGCCGCAGGAGTTTTTGCAACAGCTGAAAAGCAGCGAACGATCGTTTGAGCACCTGCTGAAGCACGGCAGCGAAATGCCGCGTGAAGTGCTGGTTAAAAGTTTCTGAACGGCCGGTTGCCGGCCATTTTCCCTCTACACCGCCGGTGGCGAGCCTGACAGGCCCGCGCATTCCCGGCCGTTCGTCCCCTTTCCTCACGCCACCGCATTTCGTTCTCACAGGCGAATTCCCTACAAATTCGTATCCAAAGACGAATTATTGACATATTCGTATCCAGGTGCGAATTTATAGTCATCCCTCGGTAAGCAACGGAACACGCTATGTCGACACCAATCAGCGTAATCAGCGGCGATCTGGTCGATTCTCGCCGATCAGATACCGTCAACTACCTCAACGAGCTGCACAGCCTGCTCGATCGGCTGCAGCGCGACGGGCAGCTTCATCAGGTGGAAATCTTTCGCGGCGACGCCTTCCAGGCGCAGGCCGCCCCGGAGGACGGGCTGCTGCTGGCGGTATATATTCGCCTCGCGCTGCGGGCGATGGGCGCCGCGCACTGGGATGCGCGCGTCGCCGTCGGGCTGGGCAGCCAACGGCCCGACGCCGCGGGTTACGGCAGTGCCTTTATCAACTCCGGCAGCGCGCTGGACGCCATGGCGAAAAATTGCCGCCTGGCTCTGAAAACCGACAACGATCGGACAAACGCCATTGTCAGCGATCTGCTGCCGATGTTAGATCATGTGATTGGCCGCCTGTCGCAGACCGAAGCGCGCATCGTCCAGATGAGAATGTTCGCCGACAGCGGCGCCGCCGTGGCGGACCAGCTGCAAAAAGCCGCCTCCACGGTCTCCGCCGCACTGAAACGCGCGGCCTACGAGGAAATCATGCGGTTTATTCACGCCATTAACAGGATCGTCTGACTATGGATCTGACCTATGCGCCTTTGCTGGCCTGGCTGTTGCTCGTCCATCTGCTGGCGGATTTTCCGCTGCAGCCGCTGAGTTGGGTGGAAGACAAAATCCAACATCGCGCGCGTTCGCGTTTTCTGGTATTGCACGCGTTGCTGCACGGGGTGCTGGCCGCCTGGGTGGTGGCCGGGTTCGGCCTGCTGCACGGCGGGCTTTCTTCACTTCAGGTGCTGGTCAGCCTGCTGGTCATCGCCGTCAGCCACTACCTGATCGATTTGCTGAAAGTCACCGTCATGACCCGCCTGAGCCCGGCCCGCAGTTTCCTGCTCGATCAGGGGTTGCATCTGGCGGTGATCACCTTGCTGTGGCTGGGGCTGACGCCGAATGCCGGTGAACTGCTCGCCGCGCTGGGGCAGCAGTTGGGGCGTTGGCAAATTGGCCTGGTGCTGGTGGCCTACAGCCTGATTTATCTGCCGATGAGCCTGCTGATCGGGCAACTACTGGCGCACTGGACGCCGCAAATGCCGCCTTCGGCCAAGGCCGACAACGATTCGCTGCTGCGCGCGGGCAAACAGATTGGCTATCTGGAGAGAACGCTGATCCTGACCTTCGTGCTGCTGGGGCAAATTCCGGCGATCGGTTTTTTGCTGGCGGCCAAATCTATCTTCCGTTTCGGCGATCTGCGCCAGAGCGACGATAAGATGCGCACCGAGTATGTGCTGCTCGGCACGCTGTTTTCCTTCACGCTGACCATCATGCTCGGCCTGCTGGTCAACAAACTGCTGTAGTAGTGCAGGGGCGAAGAATTTCGCCCCCGAAGTGAACGCCGAGGCGGCTTACAGCCACTCGCCGAAGCGGCGGATGTAGAAACGCTTCATCAACTGCGCGACCACGCAGTAGCTGACCAGCGTAGCGGCCAACCACGGGAAGTATTCCCACGGCAGCGGCTGCAGGCCAACCAGGGCGCCGAGCGGCGAGAACGGAATGTAGATGCCGAGCGCCATCACCAACCCGGTGGTCAGCAACACCGGCAGCGCCGCGGTGCTCTGAATGAACGGGATCTTCTGGGTGCGCAGCATATGCACCACCAACGTTTGCGACAGCAGCCCCTCAATGAACCAGCCGGACTGGAACAGCGCCTGGTGTTCCACGCTGTTGGCGGCGAACACGTACCACATCAGCGCATACGTCGTAATATCGAAGATCGACGAGGTCGGCCCAATCCACAGCATAAAGCGCCCGATGTTTTTGGAGTCCCACTTGCGCGGCTTGCGCAGGAACTCTTTGTCCATCTTGTCCCACGGCAGCGACAGCTGGGAAATGTCGTACATCAGGTTTTGAATCAGCAGGTGGATCGCCAGCATCGGCAGGAACGGGATGAAGGCGCTGGCCACCAGCACCGAGAACACGTTGCCGAAGTTGGAGCTGGCGGTCATGTTCAGGTACTTGATGATATTGCCGAAGGTCTCGCGCCCTTTGATCACCCCCTCTTCCAGCACCATCAGGTTCTTTTCCAACAGGATGATGTCCGCCGATTCCTTGGCGATGTCGGTGCCGGTGTCGACCGAGATGCCGACGTCAGCGTCGCGCAGCGCCGGCGCATCGTTGATGCCGTCGCCGAGGAAACCGACGGTATGGCCGTTGCTCTGCAGCATTTTCAGCACCCGCGATTTTTGCAGCGGCGTCAGCTTGGTGAAGACCGTGCGCTGTTCCACTTCGCGCGCCAGCTCTTCGTCATCCATCTGTTCAATCTGCAGCCCAGAGAGCGGTTCACCCGGCTCCAGCCCAACGTCACGGCAAATCTTGCAGGTGATCACCGGGTTGTCGCCGGTCAGCACCTTCACCGTCACGCCGTTTTCCTGCAACGCGGCGATCGCCTGCTGCGCGCTCTCCTTCGGCGGATCGAGGAAGGTCAGCAGCCCTTGCACCACCATGTCGCGCTCGTCGGCCACGCTCAGCGGATCGGCCGGGCGTTGCGCATCCAGCTCGCGCGTCGCCAGCACCAGCACGCGGAAGCCGTCTTCGTTATACTCGCGGGCCAGCGCCTGCAGCGCCGCACGGCGCGCGTCGTCCAGTTCCAGCGTCTTGTCGCCTTCACGCACGTGAGTGGCGATCTCCAGCATCTCCTCTACCGCGCCCTTACAGATCAGCTGCTGCTTGCCATTTTCGTCCGCCACCACGATCGACAGACGGCGGCGCACGAAGTCGAACGGCAGCTCATCCACCTTGCTGAAACGGCCCAGGGCTTCGATCCCCGGTTTGCCGCGACCGAAACGGATCACCGCCTGGTCCATCAGGTTCTTCATGCCGCTCTGATGGAAGCTGTTCAGCCAGGCCAGGTGCAACACCTCGTTATCCCTGGCGCCCGTGACGTCGATGTGGTGCTCGAGAATGATACGGTCCTGGGTCAGGGTGCCGGTCTTGTCGGTGCAGAGCACGTCCATAGCACCGAAGTTCTGAATGGCGTTCAGACGCTTCACCACCACCTTGCGACGCGACATGGCGATCGCCCCTTTCGCCAGATTGGAGCTGACGATCATCGGCAGCATTTCCGGCGTCAGGCCGACCGCCACCGCCAGCGCGAACAGCGCCGCCTCGCTCCAGTCACCTTTGGTGAAACCGTTGATCAGCAACACCACCGGCACCATCACCAGCATGAAGCGAATCAACAGCCAGCTGACGCTGTTCACCCCGCGATCGAACGCGGTTTGCGCCCGCGAACCAACGATTGACTTGGCCAACGAGCCGAAGTAGGTGCGCCCGCCGGTCGCCACCACCACCGCCGTAGCGGTGCCGCTGGCGACGTTGGTGCCCATCAGGCAGATGTTGGAGAGCTCAAGCAGCGCGTTCTCGCTGGACACTTCCCCTTCGCTCGACTTCTGCGCCACGTTGCCCATGGCATCGTATTTCTCGATAGGGATCGCTTCGCCGGTCAAAATCGCCTGGCTGATGAACAGATCGCGCGAGACGATAAGACGCACGTCGGCCGGCACCATGTCACCGGCGGAGAGCTGGATGATATCCCCCGGCACCAGTTCGCGGATCGGCACTTCCAGCGTCAGCGGATGCGCGCTGTAGCTGCTGCGGCGCAGCACCGTAGCGGTAGTGCGCACCATCGACTTCAACGCTTCCGCCGCTTTGTTGGTGCGGTATTCCTGCCAGAAACGCAGCAGCCCGCTCAGCGTGACCATGGTCAGGATGATAATGACGCCGGTGAGTTCAGTTTCTTCACCGCTCTGGCGCGGCAGCCAATAATCGGTAAAGAAACTGATCGCAGCCAGCACCATCAGCACGAAGATAAACGGGTTGTTGAAGGCCTTGATCAGCTGGATCAGGGCATGCGGCGCCTTGTCATGGGCGACCTGATTGGCGCCGAACTGTTCCAGCCGCTCATCGGCGTCGTCCTGGGTCAAGCCGTTGCGGTTGCACTTCAGGTTCGCCAGCGTTTGAGCGATGCTGTTGGTCGCCTCTTGCGCAATGGCATAGGTCACCGCGTCTTTATCACGGCGACGCGTTCTTTCATTAATCTGAGTCATAACGCTATTCTCTTATTTTCGTTCTGCGCACAGCGAAGCCCCGCCCGATAAACAGGTGACTCTGCGCAGCTTGGAATTTTTTATTAGCGTGACTAAATAGCGGAATTATCCTGTCAGCCACGCTGGAATCATTTTCCTTCCGGGGTCATCGTCCATAACGCCTCCTTAATGCTCCGCGTTATTCAGGCGAGCCCGAATAACCTGAGCATATAATCAAGTTAATAAATATTTATATAATTAATCAGACCGGTAATTCGGACGCGACTCGCCAGCGAACGGCACTCACGCTTTTCTCCAGGCTGACGCGGCAGACAATACCCTCAATTTCTTTTTGCGCGGCCGGCGTGGCGGTAATTTCCGCGCACACTTCCAATTGCCCCGGGCTGGAGATATCGGCGCTGCGCAAGGATTGCAGCCGCAAGGCCACGCCGTTCAGCGCCTGCAGAATCAGGGTGCGCACCAGAATTTCGTCCTGCTCGCCGCAGGTCACCTGAATGCGATAGCACAGTTCCAGATCGGTTGCCTGCTGGTGCGGCTGCAGATTGATACGCTGCGCGGCTTCGCGCAGCAGGATATTGGCGCACAGGATCACCAGCGTAGCAACCACCGCATCCCAATGCTGGCCCAGGCCGCACAGGACGCCGATCCCCGCCGAACACCACAGCGTAGCGGCGGTGTTAAGGCCGCGAATGTTCAGCCCTTCACGCATGATAACGCCGGCGCCGAGGAAACCGATACCGGATACGATCTGCGCAGCCACCCGGCCGGCGCTGGCCGGATCGGTGGACATGGAGCTGAGAATAAAGACCGCCGCACCGGTCGCCACCAGCGCATTGGTGCGCAGGCCGGCCATGCGTTGGCGCCACTGGCGCTCGGCGCCAATGACCGCACCCAGGCACATCGCCAGCAATAAATTTAAAACGAAAGGAGTCATAGCCATGACTGTCCCCTTAATTAACCGCAGGAGATAAAATCATGTGCTGTTTAGCACACGCGAAAGCGCGCTGAAAATAAATCAGCGAATCAGCGTGTCGTGCCTGGAGGGAAAAGGCTGTGGCTGCAAAATACCATAATAACGTCCAACTCGATTCACCTGAAACCCTCAGGCATCAGGAAACGCTTTTTATTCGGGTATGCACAGCTCAGGAATAACTTGAGAGGGGTGCTGCCCGCCGATTACGGCAAGCAACAAATCAGAAGAGAATTGGTCAGCTTGCCTTATTTGTTTTATTACAACTACAACTGTCCAATTGGGTTTCTCCACCGAAATTTTGGCTGAGTATAGTGACGTCGGGTAATGAAGTAAAGGCTAAATTATTAAACGAAAAATAAACTGGAATACCGCGATCATATTTCGATGTCACAAATAGAAGGTGCCAACATTGGGCACCGACGCCGCCTTCCGGCCGCTGCATCAGGCTCTGTGGGACAAAGCGTTGTTGGACTTCCGCTGGCTCGATCGGGACGGCTGGGTGCAGCAGACGACCTTTAGCGACGGTTCGACGCTGGCCGCCAACTTTACGCGCAGCCTTTCACTGTCATCGCGGCCCACAGCCTGCGCGCCAAACTGGCCGACGGCCGCACATTCGTCGTTACGCCTTAGCAAGGTCGCCGGCGGTGGGCTACGCTAGGCTATATTTCCGACAACCCGTAAGGAGTGGCCGATGACGCCTCTGATCCACACTCTGCTCGACGAGATTTGGCAAAGCCTGGGGCAGCGCCCCGCCCCTACCGACCGGTTAACCGTTAGCAGCGTCGGCGCATTGCCTTCGGCTTTTCCCGTCACAGAATTGGCGACCGCCGCCTGGAGCGCCGCCGGTTTGGCCTGCGCCGAGTTGCTTCGCTGCGAGGCCGCCGACGCGCCGCAGGTCTGGATAGATCAACGCCTGGCCTCGCTCTGGTTTGGCTGGACGCTGCGGCCGCTGGGATGGACGCTGCCTGCGGCCTGGGACGCACTGGCCGGCGACTACGCGACGGCGGATGGCTGGATACGTCTGCATACCAATGCGCCGCACCATCGGCGAGCGGTGGAACAGGTGCTGGGTTCGGCATCGGATAAAGGCACGCTGGCGGAACGTGTGCTGGACTGGAAAAAAAGCGAGCTGGAGGAAGCCGTGATCGAGGCCGGCGGCTGCGCGGCCCAAATGCGCTCGGCGGCCGCGTGGCGACAACATATTCAAGGCAAAAGCGTAGCGCTCGAACCGCTTATCCACGCCTCGCTGCAGCCGGAAGCGCCACCGCCGGGCTGGGCGCTTTCCGTCGCCCGGCCGCTGCACGGCGTGCGGGTGCTGGATCTGACGCGCATTCTCGCCGGGCCGATCGCCACCCGTTTTCTTGCCGGTTTGGGCGCCGACGTGCTGCGCATCGATCCCTACGGCTGGGATGAACCCGGCGTCGAGCACGAGGTGATGCTGGGCAAGCGCAGCGCACGCCTCAATCTGACCAATGCGCGCGATCGCCATACGTTTGAACATCTGCTGAAAAACACCGACGTGCTCGTGCACGGCTACCGCGCCGGTGCGTTGGAGAAATTGGGCTATGGCGCGGAGGAAAGACGCGCGCTGGCGCCGGGCCTGATCGACGTCTGCCTGAATGCCTACGGCTGGAGCGGGCCGTGGCGGACCCGGCGCGGTTTCGACAGCCTGGTACAGATGAGCTGCGGGTTGGCGGAGGCGGGTATGGTTTGGCGCAGCGCCAGTTTGCCGGTGCCGCTGCCGGTACAGGCTCTGGATCACGCCACCGGCTATTTGATGGCGGCAGCAGTGCTGACCGGTATGACACAGCGCCTGAGCCGCGGCACCGGCTACCACGCGCGGCTGTCGCTGGCGCGCACGGCGCAACTGCTGCTGGCGCACCCCTGTTCGGCAGATTATCGACCGGAACCGCTGGCACCGGCCGGCCCCGCCGACGAGAACCCGGAAACAGAACTGACTTACTGGGGGGCCGCGCAACGCCTGCGCGCCCCGTTAAGCCTGCAGGGTACGGCGCTGCAATGGGCGCTGCCGGCGACTACGCTCGGCACCTCGCAACCGGAATGGCTACGCCGCTAAATCGCCGCCAACTGTCGCTGAAGCCACTGCAGCAAGCGGGTAACCGCCGGCGTCAACCCGGCGGTCTGCGGCCACACCAGGTAAACGTCGTCATCGCTCAGACGACGGGGCGCGGCCAACGCCACCAGTCTCCCCGCGTCAAGCGCATCCTGCACCAGCAGCTTTTTCGCCAACGCGATGCCAAACCCTTGCTCCGCCGCGCGAATCAACAATCCGGCATCGTTGAATAACGCCTGTTGTCGCCCGCATAACGGCCGCCCCTGCGCGTTGAACCAGTCGCGCCAAGGACTGACGTCGTGCTCGAGCAACGGAATATCGCCACCGCTCTCGAACGCCGCCCTCCATTCTCGCGCCATATCCGGCGAAGCGACCGGCAGCACGTCACCCGACGCGATGCGCTGCGCCTGCAGCCCCGTCCATTGACCGCTGCCGATACGGATCGCCGCATCGAACCCTCGCTGCGACAGATCCTGCAGCGCCAGCGACGCATCAATATCCAGCGCAATATCGGCGCAGGCCTCATGAAAAGCAGGCAGACGCGGCAACAGCCAATAATGGGCATAAGACGGCAACACGCTGATACGCAGCGTCTGGCTTGTCGCCGCACGCCGGGCGCGGGCGACGCCCTGCAGCAGTGCCTGCAGCGCCGGCTCTACCGCCGCCAACAACTCTCGCCCGGCGGCATTCAGGCGTACACCGCGCCCGCGCCGTTCAAACAGCGGATAGCCGACCGCCTGCTCCAGCAACTGAATTTGCTGGCTGACCGCGCCGTGCGTCAAATGCACCTGTTGCGCCGCAGCGCGCAAATTTTCCAACCTGGCGGCGATCGCAAAGGTCGGCAAGACATGCAAGGGAATGCGTTCATTCATCATTGGTTAACCAGGCTATCCAAAAAGGTTATTTTTCATCGATTTTGAGCGGCAGGCAAATGTTCTATGTTTACCCCATCATCCCTGACGCTTTCGGAGCCACCATGCACCCACGTTTACAACAGGACCTCGCGCAGTTTCCGCAGATCCTCGACCACACCCGCCAGTTGGCGGAGGATTTCCTGGCCGGGCTGCAGCAACGCTCGGTCTGCCCACCGCTCGAGCATCAGCAGCTGCAACCGGGCGACGATCGGTTGGAGGAAAACGGCGAAGGCGCCCTGGCAGCGCTGGAGCGCTTTTGGCAACGTTATCAGGCCGGCATTTCCGCCAGCGCCGGCCCGCGTTATTTCGGCTTCGTCACCGGCGGCGGCACCCCGGCGGCGGTCGCAGCGGACTGGCTGGTTAGCGTGACAGACCAAAATAGCCTGCTCAGCCATGATACCATTGCAGCCACGATCGAGCTGGCGGCCGTGACGCAGTTGAAATCCCTGCTGGGCCTGCCGGAAACGTTCAGCGGCAGCCTGGTCAGCGGCGCGACCATGGCCAATTTCACCGGGTTGGCCATTGGCCGGCAGTGGTTGGGACAACAGCAAGGCGTGGATATCGCCCAACAAGGCCTGGCGGCGCTGGGCCCCATCCGGGTATTGGCGGCCAATCCGCATTCCAGCAGCGTGAAGGCGCTCAGCATGCTCGGCATCGGCCGCGAGGCGTTGACGATCGTCGCCAGCCTGCCGGAGTCCGAAGCCATGGATATGGAAGCGCTGGCGCGGCAGCTCGCCGCCGGCGCTGGCCAGCCAACGTTGGTACTGGCCAGCGCCGGTACGGTCAACACTGTCGCTTTCGACGATCTGCCGCAGCTGCTGGCGCTGCGGGAGCGTTATCCATTTTGGCTGCATGTCGATGCGGCATTCGGCGGCGTGGCGGCCTGCTCACCGCTATACGCCTCAAAGCTCGAGGGCTGGCAGCATGCCGATTCCATCACCGTCGATGCGCATAAATGGCTGAATGTGCCTTATGACAGCGCGATCCAATTTACCCGCCATTTGGATCTGCAAATGCAGGTATTTCAGAACCATTCGGCTTACCTGGAAGCACCGACGCTGCGGCCAGACAACTATCTGCATCTGACGCCAGAAAATTCGCGCCGCTTCCGCGCCTTGCCGCTTTGGCTGACGCTGAAAGCCTATGGCCGCAGCGGTATACGAGATATCGTCGAGCGCAACGTCGAACTGGCGCAGGCGCTGGGGGCGGCGTTAGCGGCCGATGACGGTTTCCATCTGCTGGCGCCGGTGAATTTGAACGTGGTGTGCTTCGCCCTCAGTCATCCACAGGGTGAGAGCGAAGCGGCGCGCGATCGCTTTCTCGAACGCCTTAGCCGGCATGGCGTGGTGCGTTGCACCCCTACGCGTTACAACGGCCAGCCGGGGATCCGCGCCGCGCTGGTCAACTGGATGACAGAGGAACAGGACATCCGCTTGACGTTGGACTCGCTGCGCCATTGCCTGGCGGAAACGGCCTAACACGCGCGGCGATTACCCGCGTTGGAAGGCCTGCAAACGACGTTCTTGCCGCCCGTCTTCGCTGATGTTATCCGGCGACAGCCAGGCGGCAAACGCCGCGTATCGTGCCGGCCATTCTCCATCAACGATCGACAGCCAGTCGGTGTCGCGCGAGCGTCCTTTAACAACGACGGCCTGGCGGAACGTGCCTTCATAGCGGAAACCCAAGCGCTCGGCGGCCTGGCGTGAAGGCAGATTGAGGCTATCGCATTTCCATTCGCAGCGCCGGTAGCCAAGATCGTCGAAAAGATGCCGCAGCATCAAGAAAATCGCCTCGCTGCCCAGCGCACTGCGCTTCATCAGCGGCGACCAGTTGATGGTGCCCAGTTCGGCCACGCCGTTGCCAGGATCGATGCGTAAAAAAGCGCAGGTTCCCACGGCGTGCCCGTTCGTCTGATCGATCACCACCATCGTGTTTCTGTCTGCGCTGGACACCTGCGCCTGAAGATAACGCTGGAAATCTGCGTGCGACTGCGGCCGTTCCCAAAACAGATAGGTCCAGTCACGATCGTCCTCAGCGGTTTGGTAAGCCTGATAAAGCGCATCCCCCCAGCGCGCGAGGTTAAGCGGTTCGAGGCGGCAAAACCGCCCTTGCAGCGGCGTGTGCCCGGGTATGCCTGCCGGCTGCCAATGAGGAAGGGCCTCACCTATCGGCTGCCCATACTGATTCTGTCTCACCGCGACATCCTGTTTTTGAAAGGTTGAGAGGAAAGTTAAAACCAACGCGGGCCAGAGACAACTCCGACCTGCCATTCCTCCCCGTGGATCGGACTGCAGGATGATAGTTTAGAGAAATCACTCAATCACCGTTAAACATTCACGAAAACTATTTCATGCGAAATAAATATCTATATAACTCATTGTAAAACGGTGATTTATAGCAACAATTAAGCTACACATTCCGGTCATAATGTTAACTTTTGTTTGTTGTTATGATAAAAAAAGAAGTGCTTATCATTAGCATGGAGAGCAAAAACATCTATAAGATAATGATTTTTATATGTAAAAAGTCAAAAACACCAGGGGAGCGCTTTTTGACCACTCAAAAAACGCGCTGAAAGACATCAAAAAAACGACACATGAATTTTTTTTAAGACTTTTCCTAGCAAACTAAAATTTTGTTTCGTGACATGATGAACAGATTAGCGGCAAGCAATGCAGACAGGCACGGGCGCCAAGCGCAAATCAGGCTCAACATGCCTAAGCTGGACGAGCAGCAGATCGCCCTGACTTAAGCCAAACTTATAGATTCATGCAATTAATAAGTTTAGTATGAAAATATCATTGAGTGCCGTCGTGTTTATTGATAGAACACTCGCTACACTGAATTATTGTTCCATTTTGCCTTTCGGCTTTTTAGGCTTTTTCTCATATTACCGCAGTAAAACGGATTTAAGTGGGGGTGCGATATGCCAACGATTATCATGGATTCATGTAGCTATACCAGATTGGGGTTAACCGACTATCTGACTTCGCATGGCGTGAAGAGGCGCCATATTAATGCCATCGAGGACATTGACAGCCTGCATGAAAAATGCAGCAAGTTAAATCCGAGCCTGGTGTTTATTAACGAGGACTGCTTCATCCACGAAGCAAACGCCACCGAGCGAATAAAACGGGTGATTTCACTGCACCCGGATACGTTATTCTTCATCTTCATGGCCATTACCAACGTACATTTCGACGATTATTTATATGTTCGCAAGAACGTCATCATATCGTCAAAATCCATCAAACCAGAGACTATGAATCAGCTACTTAGTCACTATCTCGAGAGAACGTCCCTCCGTACGGAGAAATCCTCTCTGGATCAAACGCCGGTAACGCTGAGCCAGACTGAATCGAACATGCTACGCATGTGGATGTCCGGTCAAGGTACCATCCAGATATCAGACCAGATGCAAATAAAGGCCAAAACGGTCTCTTCCCACAAGGGAAACATCAAGCGGAAAATAAAAACGCACAACAAGCAGATCATTTATCACGTTGTTCGTTTGACCGATACATTGACCAGTGGAATATTCGTCAATAGCCGCTGAACCACAGAGAACGCCCCCGCTCTGTTTTACCAGCCGTTAAATACCCGGTGATAATGTCATCTGGATAGCAGCCGCTGGAACCACAAAAAAATACCTGCTGCGTTATCCCCCGCTAGCGCAACGGGTATTTTTTTGCCGCCGATAAAAAAAATCTTACCGCAATGAAATAATCTCAAAATGGACAATTTCATTAGCAAATTAATGAGATTAACCTAAGTTACTGCCCGTGCTCGCGGCAGGGCTCCACAAACGTGCCGTCACGGCTGTCGATTTCATTAAAAAACCATACGCCCGCCGGGTAGTCGTCAAGAGAAACCAGATACATGGTGCCTTCGTTGAACACCTCTACGGCCAAAATCACGCCTTCACGCCGCGGGCCTCCGTCTGTTTTTACCGTCACTCGATCGTTAACCTGCATACCCTTCCCCATTATTTGCGATTGCCGTCAGTGTATTACAAAAGCGAGGGCGATGGACACCACTCCAGCCCTGCCGGCCTCTGCTATCAGCGTAGCAGCCGCCTGGATTTTCACTTTCTTAACGGTTTGGCCGCAGAATCTTAAGCCGGTCTCGCGTAGCCTGTCTTCAGGCGTTTCCCCCCCAGAGAAGCGCTCGCAAATGAAGTAACAAGGAACTTTTGCCCGCAGACTTGCGGGCTTTTTTTACGCGCTGCCAAATTGCAGGCATAAAAAAACCCGCCGCAGCGGGTTCTTTTCAATCAGCGGTAGACGCCAATTAGATAGCGGTAACGTTAGCCGCAGATGGACCTTTCGCACCGTTCTCGATAGAGAACTGTACGTTCTGGCCTTCAGCCAGGGTCTTGAAGCCTTGATCCTGGATAGCAGAGAAGTGTACGAATACGTCTTTGCTGCCGTCTGCTGGGGTGATGAAACCAAAACCTTTAGCTTCGTTGAACCACTTCACTTGACCTTTGATCATGTTGGACATGTCTAATTTCCTTCAATAATAATGTTAGCCGCCATGGGCGAGATAGCCGGTCATCAGTTACTTATGGAGGCACTGGAAAGGAAATTCGTCAGAGAAGGGCTATCCGGGATAACGCTTTAAATTTGAACTACTTTACTCAAAATGTCGTGCATAAATAGGTCTGTACCACAGGCCGACATCATTAACTCATGAGCGAGCGGCAATAGCAACCTTTTTCGCCGTGATGGGGCGTGAATCTCGGCTAAACGCACAGGATTTGACCCTGTCGGTCGATAGAATCACCGCCTGGCCCCCCGTAACAGCCAAGGTAAATGATAGTAATTCTCGTTCTGCTGTTTTATAGTTGCCTACAGAAATCATTCAGGGAGATTCATCATGCCGAGATGGCTTACCTTACCAACTGCCAGTGCCGCCGCCCTGCTGGCCTTTGCCGCTTACAGCGCTCCGCAGAGTGCACTGGAGCTGAATTATCAAGCTCCAGAACCCAGTGTGACTCCCGCTCCCAAGCCGACAGCACCGTCAGGGCCAGCCCCTAAGGCGGCGAAACCGCCGATTACTTGGGCAGAGGCACGCGACAAGAACGGCTTTCGCGTCGATATCGAATGCGATCATCCGGGCTGCAGCAAACCGCGCACCAAACCTTATCCCGCGTATGAAGGCCCGGTGAAGAAAACCGATCGCCGCCGCCAATCCGATCCTTACTCCACCAACCAGGATCCCGATTACAACATCCAGTTGGGCTATGAGTGGTAGCGCCGCTTTCGGAGTAATACCTATATCAGCCGCCCTCGCCGCTGCATAGAATAGCGCCAGTTCACCACTCCTCCTGGTGTTGAACACAACAAGCTGTGTTGCAAATCTTTATGCGCCTCCCTATAGGCGCTTTTTTTTTGCTCCTCCCTCATGCCAGTTTCCCGATTACAGATTGCTCTCATTGCCCCGTAAAGTGATGAATGTCACAAATACGCCTCCTTGCCATTCTTATTCGGAGGTGATGTTCATGGCCACAGGATCCCTTGCCCTCTTGGCTGTCTTAGCCAGCATTGCGGGCTATTCGCTCTATAAGCATTTCAAATCTCAGAAAAAAAGCACATTCGTTCGCCCGCACGATCGGTAATCGATAACGCATTTTCACCGCGAAGGCGCGGCACGCCGCACGCCGCACCTTCGTGGACCGTCATGTTTTCATCACAAAATTGTCACACTATGGCCATATGATGATTCGCGATTATCCGCTCTGGCTTAACACCAAGGATTTCGCCCATGACCATAATTAAAGCTGCAAACCATCAGGAAGCAGAAAAGCTCATCCGCGCCGGCACAGCCAAGAAAATCGAACTGGCCTACGATATCGGCAGCGATGACTTCTTCCAGCTTGCCAGCCTGTGGTGCGATAAAGGCGCCAAGATCTCCAAAGGGAAAGAACATTTTATCGTCTCGTTGAAAGGCTTCCGCATCCCCCCTAACGATTGATATCCAGCCGCCCATCGCGGCGGCGTCCTCTCCTCCTCGCAAAACCGCTCTATTCGACCACGCGCACCTCCTTCGATTTCGCTAAGCTAACAGCAGACTTTATTGCGGGCGTTCAGCCTGATAACCACGTCCGCCACGATGAGGAGAGTGACCATGTCAACAAATGCAGCGCAGCCCGGCACGATGAAAGCGATTGAGATTAGCCAACCGGGCGCCCCCGAGGTTCTGGTTGTCACCGAACGCCCGGTACCCGAGCCACAGGCGGGCGAACTGCTGGTGAAAATCGCCGCCGCTGGCGTTAACCGCCCCGACGTGCTGCAGCGCCAGGGGAACTATGCGCCACCGCCCGGCGCCTCGGATATCCCCGGCCTGGAAATTGCCGGCGAAGTGGTGGCCATCGGTGAAGGCGTGACCCACTTCGCGCTCGGCGATCGGGTTTGCGCCCTTATCGCCGGGGGGGGCTATGCGGAATACTGCACCGTGCATGAAAGCAATGCGCTACCGGTACCGGCGGGTCTGAGCCTGACCGAGGCCGCCGCACTGCCGGAAACCTTCTTTACCGTCTGGGTCAACGTGTTCCAGCGCGGTCATCTCAAAGCCGGCGAAACCGTGTTGATCCATGGTGGCACCTCCGGTATCGGCACGGTCGCCACCATGCTGGCAAAAGCCTTCTGCGCCCAGGTGATCACCACCGTCGGATCCGAAGAGAAACGTCAGGCCAGCCTGGCGCTGGGCGCCGACGTGGCGATTAATTACCGCAGCGAAGACTTTGTCGCACGCACCAAAGACGCCACCAACGGCAAAGGCGCCGACGTCATCGTCGACCTGATCGCCGGCGATTATGTCGCCAAAAACTATCAGGCTGCGGCGATGGAAGGCCGCATCGTGCAAATCGGCACGCAAAACGGCGTGGTAAAAGAGCTCAATCTGATGCCGCTGCTGTTGAAACGCCTGACCCATACCGGGTCGACGCTGCGCTCGCGCAGCGTGGCGGACAAAGCACTGATTGCCGCCGAGCTGCGCGAGAAGGTTTGGCCGCTGCTGGAGCGCGGCGTGCTGAAACCGCAAATTTTTAAAACCTTCCCGCTTGAGCAGGCCGCCGCCGCGCATACGCTGATGGAGTCCAGCGAGCACATCGGCAAGATCATGCTGACGTTCTGAGGCCATTCCCCGCAGCCTGTGCTGCGGGGAAACCGATGCCACGCTCAGGGAATGATGCGGCGGCGGCGGAACTCATCGAACAGCGAGAAAAACATGGCTTCGGTTTCGACAAACTGATGGAAACCGAAACGCCGCGCCTTGCTGCCATCCGCGAACATGTCATAGTCCCAGGAAAAGACAAAGTCGGCGAAACGCCAGCCGGCCACCGCGCGATAGTCCGGTTCGGCCAGTTGGTGCCGTTGCACCAGCTCTCGCCACAGCGGCGCTTTGTCCGCCATCATGCTCTCCAGCGGCATCGGCAGCGGCGGCGCGCATTCCAGCCCGAAGTAAGCGGCGATTTTCGGCCACATCTCGCTCCAGCGAAACAGATCGCCGTTGTTGATATTAAACGCCTGATTGGCCGCCGCCGGCTCGGTCGCCGCCCAAAGCGTGGCGCGCGCCAACAGCCCGGCGTCGGTCATTTCCAGCAGACTGTGGTAAGCGCCTGGCTTACCGGGAAAGCGCAGCGGCAGCCCGAGCGCTTTACTGATTGAGGCATAAACCGCGATGCTCAACGCCAGGTTCATCGGATTGCCAAGAGAGAAGCCCCCCACCACGCTCGGACGAATGGCGCTCCAACGCCAGCGCTTGCCGGCCTGCCGCTGCGCCAGATACTGCTGCTGCGCCACGTTAAACTCCGGCGGCATATGCCCGGCGTCGCTTTCGCGCGCCGGCGTTTTAAACGGCCCCAAATGCGCGCCGTACACTTTGTAACCTTGCATTAGGCTGATATGCTCCAACGCCGGCGCGACCGGCTCCAGCCCCTCGACGACGTGTTGCAACATCTGCAGATTGGGCGCCACCAGCCCCGCCCAGTCCGGCGCATCCTGATAGGCGGCATAGAAAACGTGGCTAATCGCGCTCAGCGGCCGCAGCGCGTCCCGCGTCGCCGCCGCATCCAGCAGGTCAACCCGCAGGTGACGCACTCCAGACGCCGGTTCGCCCCCCCGGCGCGAGACGCCCACCACTTGCCAACCTTGATCAATCAGCTCCTCAATCAATCGGCGTCCAATCACGCCATTGGCGCCGATCACCAATGCCTGTCGCTTTGTATTCATCTTGCCACTCCTCAGGTTATCGATACCCTGAGTGTCATTGATTAGTGATACTTGCGGTAGAAGAGGATTTCCACTAACACTTATAAGAAAAATCTATAGGCAAGATCGACATGGATAAGCTGAACGCAATGAAAACCTTTATGCGGGTGGCGGAACTGGGCAGCCTGTCGGCCGCCGCTCGCGATCTGCGTTTGACGCAGCCGGCGGTCAGTCAGCAAATCGCCGGCCTGGAGCAGCGACTGGGGGCCCAGCTGCTGTTTCGCAGCACCCGGGCGGTCACGCTGACCGATGCCGGCAGCGGTTATTATCAGCGCCTCAAACCGATTCTGGCGGCGGTCGACGAAGCGGAAGACTCACTGCACGGCCAGCACCACCAGTTGCAGGGTAATCTGCGCATCCACGCCCCGACCGGGTTCGGGCAGTTGCACGTCACACCGCTGGCCATCGCTTTCCAGCAACGTCATCCGAACCTCGCCATCGAGCTGCTGCTGGACGATCGTCGCGCCGACGTGATCGGCGAAGGCATCGACGTGGCGCTGCGCTTCGGTGAACTCCATGCGCCCGGCATGGTGGCGAAACGTTTGGGCGAGCTGCAACGCCTGCTGGTGGCATCGCCGGCCTATCTGGACAAGCATGGCACGCCCCGTTCGCCGGCGGAGTTGGCGAAACATGCGCACATTCGTTATAGCGGTTTGAACGACGGCGATACGCTCACTCTGTTCGGGCCGCACGGCCCCGAGATGGTTGCTCTGCGGCCCACGTTCCGCGCCAACAATACGCTATCGCTGCTGGCCGCCATCGAGGCTGGAGTGGGTATCGGCGGCGCCCAACGGCCTTTAATCGCCGAGCAGCTGGCGACGGGGGCGCTGGTGCCCGTTTTGCCGGAATACCGCTACCCGCCCATGGCGCTGCACGCGGTCTATCCCGCCTTACGATTTATTCCGGAGAAAGTGCGCGCCTGGGTGGCGCATCTGCAGCAAGCGTTGACGGCGATCGAGGGAATTAGCGGAGTGAATGCTCCCGGCCAGATGCCGGGAGCCTAATCATTATTTGAACAGTTTGCCGACCATGTCGCCCAGTTCGTTGCTGTCTTGCTGCACTTCACCATTTGGCGAGGCGGCATCCGCGACCGTTGGCAAGAACTGTGCAATGGTGCTGGAGGCTTGTGCAGGATCGATGCCCAGCTTTTCAGCCAGTTGGTTGATCGCATCGCTACCCAACGCCTGCTGCACATGATCGCCGGTAATCTGCTGATTTTCGCCATTGCCGAGCCAGGAACCGACGATATCGCCGAACTGCCCCTGACGGAATTTGTCCAAAATGGCCTGTAGGCCGCCTTGTTGCTCAACCCACTGCATAATGGCGATGTAGTCGATGCCTTTACCGTTGGCGCCGCCACCCAGAATGTTACCCAATACGCTATCGAACAGACCCATGATATTCCCCTTTCAGCCGGTACGGCCCGCGCCGCACCGCCGGATTGATTTCACGAAAAAGGGCCGCCGCGGCGACCCTGTTGAGCAACGGCTGCTTAGCCTTTGATCTTCCTGTAGACAAAAAGCACCACCAGGGCACCGATTACCGCCACCACAAAGCTGCCCAGGTTAAAACCGTCAACGCGGCCCATACCGAAGAAGGTGCTGATATAGCCGCCGACGACGGCGCCCACGATCCCCAATATAACGGTCACAATAAAGCCGCCGCCGTCTTTGCCCGGCATAATCCACTTGGCCAGGATACCGGCGATTAAACCAAAAATGATCCAGGAAATGATGCCCATCTTTACTCTCCCTATTACCTTTTGCCTAACAGAAATCCTATTACCAGGCCCACGACGGCGCCGGCGCCTATCCCCGCCCAAGGGTTATCCTTAAGGCAGGCACATGATTGCTCGAGCGCCGCTTTTACACCGCTGCGCACTTCGCAGGCGGTGGCTTTCACGTAGTCGCTCGGTTGCTCAACACCGTTTAGTTCGTCATTTTCATATGACATGTCAAATCCTTACAGACCAATCCTCTGAGAATCTCGTCACATGTTTCGCGCCAGGCGCCGTCCGCTCCGCGATCTTGCTCTGGGCAACCTGCCCGCTGCCGCTCAATGCAGAGGCGTACGCCGACAAACGCACAACTTCACACTATGACTATAGTAAAAAATCAGCGGTTTACCCATTTCCGTCCGTCTGAATTTCACCGTACAAAAAACGATCTAACTTCATCCTACCGTCATCTCGAGAGGCTAAACTTTAAACAAATCCTCATGGAGGAAACATCCATGTTCAATGCCCCCTTTGTCCTGATTCTCGCGCTACTGTACGCACTGGCCGCCGTTTGGGACGGTTCCGTCGCGTTACTGTTTCATTAAGGTTACATAGCAGTTGTCACTTTTGCGATGCGCTTAATTGTGTCTTTATTTTTCAATTGCACCAGCCGGTTGAAATAGCGGAAAATATCTTCCCGTCCCTCGGTAAAAATCCTATCTCACTCCATTTTTCGCCTGCGCTTAAATAAAGTGAAAAAAAAGCATTAATGGAAAATCCTATTTAGCACGAAATGTTCTACTATTCGCCTTATAAAAATTTGGGTTAAGGTCCCATTGGGAAAGAAAAGGAATCATAGAAAAAATGCTTTCTAACCAACGCTTTGAGCGCAAATTCTTGCGCCCTCGTTATTGGTTGCTGTGGATAGGGCTGGGAATACTCTATCTCTTGGTGTTACTGCCCTACCCGCTCATTTATCGACTCGGACACGGCCTTGGCAGAATAGCCATGCGCCTGATGAAACGCCGGGTAAAAATAGCACGCCGCAATGTAGAACTCTGCTTCCCTGAGATGCTCGCCGCCGAGCGCGAGGCGCTGATTGTCAAAAATTTTGAGTCCGTCGGCATGGGCCTGTTCGAAGTCGGCATGGCCTGGTTCTGGCCTGACTGGCGCATCGCCCGTTGGTTTAAGGTGAGCGGCATGGAAAACATGCAGTTGGCGCGTCAGGACGGGAAAGGCGTGCTGCTGATCGGCCTGCATTTCCTCACTCTGGAGCTGGGTGCGCGCATCTTCGGCATGCAAAACCCCGGCATCGGCGTGCATCGCCCGCACAATAACAAACTGATGGAATGGGTGCAGACCCGCGGCCGGCTGCGCTCGAATAAATTCATGATCGATCGTAAAGATATCAAAGGCATGATCCGCAACCTGAAACAGGGTGAAATCCTGTGGTATGCGCCGGACCACGATTATGGCCCGCAAAGCAGCGTGTTTGTACCGTTCTTCGCCGTGGAAAACGCCGCCACGACGACCGGCACCTATATCCTGGCGCGCATGGGGCGGCCGTCGATCGTGCCATTCGTGCCGCGCCGCCTGCCGCATGCGCAGGGTTATGAGCTGATCGTACAGCCACCGCTGACCGACTTCCCGCTGGACGATGAAACGCGCGCGGCGGCCATGATGAACCGCGTGGTGGAAGAACAGGTGCTGCTGGCACCCGATCAATACATGTGGTTGCACCGCCGCTTTAAAACCCGCCCACCCGGCGAACCTTCGCTGTATTAACCGCCTTCGCGCCTTCGCCCGCCCTGCCGGCGGCGAAGGCGCTCACCTCGCACGAGCATTCTGCGTCAGGGGAACTACACTAATAAGTCACCGACGGCAATTATTGCCGCCAGCAACCATTTCTTCCTGCCCGAGGGCCGGTCGTTGCCTGTCGGGCCACAACCGAGGTCAATGTCATGCTGGTACAACCCTATTTGTTTTTCAGCGGTAACTGTGAGCAAGCGATTAACTTCTATGTACAGCAGTTGAATGCCAAAATTGAAATGGTCATGCGCTTCAAAGACATGCCCGAAGAAGCCCGCCAAGGCGGGCCGCAGGACGCCAATCCTGAAGCGATCATGCATGCGCGTCTGCTGATCGGCGACGGTGTACTGATGGCCTCCGATGGCTGCCCACAAGATGACAGCGGCGGCGCTTCTCACAAAGGCTTCTCGCTGTCGCTGAACCCCAGCGATGCGGAGCAAGGACGCAAACTGTTCGACAATCTGGCGCAGGGCGGCCAGGTGACGATGCCTTACCAAGCCACCTTCTGGGCCAAAGGCTTTGGTATGCTGACCGACAAATTCGGCGTCAACTGGATGATCAACGTCGAATAACCCGTCATGGCGCCGCTAGCTGTAGCGGTGCCAGTCATACGCCACCTTGGCGAACAGCACGAACAGCAGCGCCAACAGCGCCAATCCCAACCGCCAATAGGGCGACCGGCGCCGCCGCCAGGCGAAGAACATCATCACCGCCAGCCCCCCCAGCGTGAGGGGGTAATACACCGCCAGCGTCAGTAAAGCGATAATGATGTAATCCGACATGGCCCTTTTACTCCTTCGCGTTCACGCCGCCGCAAATGCGGGTTGCGATCGCCCTTTCGCCTTATCGCCTCGTTAAGGGCTAGAGGTCTGGCGCGTTTATGCATAAAATATAAGATTGCTCTTAACTCGAACTAAATAGTAATCAAACAACAAGGGTGACATGACTCAGCAGCAACCCATACAGGATGCCGTGCCGCCGCGCAGCGTTAAAAGCTCCCCATTATTATTTCAGGCCGGCGTGTTTGTCATCATCGTTGCCGCCACGCTGATCCTCTTTAACAGCTGGCAAATCTGGAACGCGCACCAGCGCGATCTGCGCAGCGCCGAGCATGAATCCGCCAACCTCGCCCGTTCGCTGGCGCAGCATGCCGACGATACTTTCATGCAGGTGGACGGCAATCTGCTCGATCTGACCGAACGTCTCCAGAACGACGGGCTGGGTCCATCGCAGCTGACGCGGCTGCAGCGCGTCATGCAGACGCAGGTCGGCAACCTGCCGCAGCTGCATGGGCTGTTTCTCTACGATGCGCGCGGCCGCTGGCTGGCGACCTCCTCGGGCAAATTCATCAAGAACGCCAACAACGCCGATCGCGATTACTTCAAATACCATCAAAACCGCGACGGCGGCGGCCTGTACATCGGCAAGGTGATCCGCAGCCGCACCACCGGCGATCTGATCATTCCCGTTTCGCGGCGCTTCAACCACCCGGATGGCAGCTTTGGCGGCGTGGTGCTGGCGACGCTGTACGTCGATTATTTCCGCCAGTTTTACGACAGCTTCGCCCTCAACACTGACGCCTCGCTGAACCTGCTGCTGGCGGACGGCACCATCCTTTACCGCCGCCCCTACTCGGCGGCGTCGATCGGTAAAAACATCGCCAAGGGCGTGCTGTTCAGCGAAATTTTGCCGCATTCGGAATTCGGCAACGCCACCATCACCTCGCTGTACGACAAAGTGGAGCGCATCTACGGCTATTCGCGGGTCAACCGCTTTCCGCTGGTGATCGCCGCCGGGCTGTCGAAACGCGACGCGCTGGCGGACTGGCGCACCGACGCCGGGCTGTTCGCCGCCGGTGGCCTCTCGCTCCTGATGATCCTGTTGGCGATGGGCATGGTGCTGCTGCGGCAAATCAAGCACAGCATGCAAACCGAAGCCGAGCTGATGCGCACCCGCGATCAGCTGACCAGCATCAACCAGATGCTCGAAGAACTGGCGCTGCTGGACGGCCTGACCGGGCTGGCCAACCGCCGCCAGTTTGATATCGCGCTGAAGAACGAGCTGGCGCGGGCTTCGCGCAACTACCGCAGCGTGGCGCTGCTGATGCTGGATATCGACTATTTCAAACAGTACAACGACAGCTATGGCCACGTCGCCGGGGACCAGTGCCTGCAGCAGATCGGCCAAACGCTCAAAGGGTTGGCGTGCCGCAGCAACGACGTTTTAGCGCGCTACGGCGGCGAAGAGATGGGGATTATCCTGCCGGATACCGACATTCAGGGCGCACTGATTTTCGCCGAACGCGTCATCCAGGCGGTACGCGATCTGAAGATCCCGCATCAGGGCAACCCGCACGGCATCGTCACCATCAGCATCGGCATCTGCGCCAAAGTGCCACATATGTATAACGATACGCCGATCAGCTTTATCAATGAGGCGGACAGCGCGCTGTATCAGGCCAAGAAAAAAGGCAAAAACTGCATTTACGGTGCTTAATCAATAATCGGGTCTCCAAATTTGGCGGCCCGATTTATTCCCGATAAGATGAAATAATTCCACTCCGCAACATTATTTCCCCGGTTTGCCCTGCTATTTGAATGAAATAACGCCAATAAATAAGCAGCATATTTATTTCCATTACAATTCAATAAGATAAAAAATACACCATTCCGCAGACAATTCGTGCCATTTTTGATTATTCGTGCCTACGCGCAGCCCCGTTTAGCCCTCGTTTACTTTTCATTGGTATTGCCGGTGATATCCTTATCGGGAATATTCTCTCTATCAGGAAGCCATCGCACGCTTCGGCGCACTGCGCCCTGCTGATACATCCATAATAGAACCCACAAATTTCACGTTGCAATTGAGCGGCCTGCTGACGCCGCTCCAGCCAGCCACTGCGCAAGCCAGTGCAGCCAATCACGCGGCAACCTGAAAGACGGGAATAAAGCGATATAGATTTGCGAGGAGATCTCATGCCTACTGGCGATATTATGCGTGAACAGGCCGTCCTGACGCTGCCGTTGCGACAATGGGCGGCAGCGGAAGCATCCAGCGCGGTCAGCGAACTGGAACAGGGCAAGGTACTGTTTCTGCCCGAGCTGGCCTTCACTCTGTCTGAACAGGAAATGCCACTGCTGGATCCGACGTTGGTCGATCCGAAGCGCAAAAACATCAGCTATCAGCCGCTGTCCGGCAAGCTGACCGGCGTCGCCGTCGCGGAACGCCGGCAGCAGGTTCAGCAACTGCTGGAGCGCTATTACCAGTCGTGCCGCCAGCTGATCGCCGGGCTGTTGCCCGAGTATCAGGAGGCGCTGCACCATCCGACCGGCAGCCTGCGTTTGCACCCGGTTTCCGCCTGGCGGGCGACCAGTTCCTGGCGCAAAGACGACAGCCGCCTGCACGTTGACGCTTTCCCGTCGCGCCCGAACTACGGCGAACGCATTCTGCGCATTTTTACCAACATCAACCCGCACGGCGAGCACCGCCAATGGCGTGTCGGTGAACCGTTCCCTGAGCTGGCGGCACGCTTTATGCCGCGCCTCGCACGCTACTCCGCCCTCAGCAGCTGGCTGCAGCATCAGGTGCGCATCACCAAGACCCGCCGCAGCCATTATGACCACCTGATGCTGCAGTTGCACGACGCCATGAAGGCCGACGGCGATTATCAGCAGCAGGGGCCGCAGCTGGCGCTGGCGTTTCCGCCGGGCAGCAGCTGGATTTGTTTCTCGGATCAAACGCCGCACGCCGCGATGGGCGGCCAGTTTATGCTGGAACAGACCTTCCTGTTGCCGGTGAACAAGATGCAGGATCCGCAGCGCTCGCCGCTGAAAGTGCTGGAACAGCTGCGCGGTCAGCCGCTGATCTGAATAGATTGCCGCCGCCGGGCCTGCCGGCGGCGGCAAACGCGTATTACGCCTCGAAGTCCCCCTGCTGGCGCGCCACCAGCGTCAGGATGCTGTACAGCGCCACCGGCTGCTGTTCCTGATTCAACACCTGCACATCCCACACCACCACGCCGTGCGGCCGATCCTCGGCGGTTTTTTGCGGCTTGCGGATTTTCTTCTTGCAGGTCAGCCGCACCTGAATGGTGTCGCCGATCTTCACCGGTTCGATAAAGCGCAGATTCTCCATGCCGTAGTTGGCGATCACCGGCCCGACGGCGGCATCGACAAACAGCCCGGCCGCGGCGGACACCACAAAGTAACCGTGCGCCACTCGCTCGCCGAACAGGGAATCGGCGGCGCCGATCTTGTCCATGTGCGCGTAGAAATGATCGCCGCTCAGGCAGGCGAAGTTGACGATATCCGCTTCGGTCACGGTGCGGCGCGCGGTCAACAGGCTGTCGCCCAGCTGCAGCTGCTCGAAGTATTTACGGAACGGATGTACCGGATGCTCGGCGACCGGCGCGCCGCGCACCCATTCACCGCCGATGGCCGCCAGCATCGCCGGGCTGCCCTGGATCGCCGTGCGCTGCATATAGTGCTTCACCGCACGCAGTCCGCCCAACTCTTCGCCACCGCCGGCGCGCCCCGGGCCGCCGTGCACCAACATCGGCAACGGCGAACCGTGGCCGGTGGACTCCGCCGCCGCCTGTTCATCCAAAATCAGCATGCGGCCGTGGGCGCAGGCCGCCGCGCGAATGAAGCGCTTGGCCAACGCCGGATCGGCGGTCACCAGCGATCCCGCCAGGCTGCCCTGCCCCAGCAACGCCAATGCGATCGCCTGCTCGGTATCCGCATACGGCATCAGCGTTGCCACCGGCCCAAAGGCCTCGGTGCCGTGCACCGCCTGATGGGTGAACGGATCGGCGCAATACAGCAGGGTCGGTGGATAAAACGCCCCACCGCGCGCGCCGTCGCCCAGGATCTCCAGCTTATCCAGCGCCGCGCCACAGAGCGGTTCGCAGCCGTTGCGCAGCAGGAACTCTACCTTGCTTTGCACATCCTCACGCTGCTCGTGGCTGACCAACGCCCCCATGCGCACCGGCTCCAGCTGCGGATCGCCCACCGTCACCCCCGCCAGGCGCTGCAACAAGGCCTGACGCACCGCCGTCACCTGCGCCGCCGGCACGATGATGCGGCGGATCGCAGTACATTTCTGCCCCGCCTTGGCGGTCATTTCACGGCACACTTCTTTGATGAACAGCGCAAACTCCGGCATCTCCGGCGTCACGTCCTCCGCCAGCACGCAGCAGTTGAGCGAATCCGCCTCCATGGTGAAGGCGATCGATTTTTCCAGCAGGCGCGGATGCGCACGCAGCCGCTGCCCGGTCTGCGCCGAGCCGGTGAAAGTCACCGCATCCTGATAATCCAGGTGCGCAAACATGTCGCCGACGCCGCCGCAAACCAACTGCAGCGCCCCTTCCGGCACCAGCCCACTGTCGACGATCAGCCTGACCATCGCCTGCGTCAGCTGCGCAGTAGCGGTGGCCGGCTTGATGATGGCCGGCATGCCCGCCAGCCAGGTCGGCGCCAGTTTTTCCAGCATGCCCCAGCACGGGAAGTTGAAGGCGTTGATGTGCAGCGCCACGCCAGGGCGCGAAGTGAGCACGTGGCGGGCGGCGAACTGCGCCTGTTTCGACAGCGGGATCAACTCGTCTTCCGGCCACAGCGTATCATCCGGCAGATCGCGGCCGGCCATGCCGGCATAGGCGAACAGCGTGGCGATGCCGCCTTCGATATCGACCCACCCGTCGCTGCGCGTCGCACCGGTTTGGTAGGAAATCTGATACAGCGCCTCTTTATGCGCCAGCAGGTGTTTCGCCACCGCTTTCAGCATCTGGGCGCGCTGCTGGAATGTCATGTTCGCCAGCGCCGGGCCGCCGTGGCTGCGGGCATAGCTCAGGCTCGCCGCTAACGGCAGGCCGTCGGAGCAGACCTGGTACAGCGCTTCGCCGGTCACGGCGTGACGGATCTCGCGGCCCTCTCCCTGCCCATACACCCAGGCGCCAGATAGATAACTGTGTAACTGCTGCATGTGCCCTCCAAAATTCATAAATTTTCACCCTACAGCTTAATTACGTATCACATAAATGCCAGTCAACGCCAAATCAAATTTTAACAAAAACAGAACAAAACCCGTTTTCAAGCCGCTTACCCTGTCATTAATACGGAATTGATGGTTTTATTTATCAAATTAAATCAACAAAATAACAAAAAACCTTGTGAGTGAACTCGCAAAACCACATGAATCTCGTTTGATCTTTTTGTTATCAGTTTGTAGCCTTATGGTTAGTTAAAGTGATTCACATTTTTATATCTAATGTGAAAAACACGAATCACCAAGAGGCGAGCATGACAACTGACGCACAATATCAGCAGCATTTCGACGACAAGATCGTGGCGGATATCGCCATTGAGGCCAAAGACTGGATGCCGGACGCCTACCGTCAGAACCTGATTCGGCAGATCGGCCAACACGCCCACTCGGAAGTCATCGGCATGCTGCCGGAAGCCAACTGGCTGACGCGCGCCCCCACGCTGCGCCGCAAGGCGGTGCTGCTGGCCAAAGTGCAAGATGAGGCCGGCCACGGTCTGTACCTCTACAGCGCCGCCGAGACCCTCGGCTGTTCGCGCCAGGACATCTACCAAAAGATGCTCGACGGCAAGATGAAGTATTCCTCCATCTTCAATTACCCCACGCTCAACTGGGCGGATATCGGCGTGATCGGCTGGCTGGTCGACGGCGCCGCCATCGTCAACCAGGTAGCGCTGTGCCGCGCCTCCTACGGCCCCTATGCGCGGGCGATGGTGAAAATCTGCAAAGAAGAAAGCTTCCACCAGCGCCAGGGCTACGAGGCGGTGATGGCGATGGCCCACGGCAGCGATGCGCAGCGCGCGATGTTGCAAGACGCCATCGATCGCTTCTGGTGGCCGGTGCTGATGATGTTCGGCCCGAGCGACGCCGACTCCCCTCACAGCGCCCAGAGCATGGCGTGGAAAATCAAACGCCACAGCAACGATGAGCTGCGGCAGAAATTCGTCGACAACACCGTGCCGCAGCTTGAGGCGCTGGGCATGACGGCGCCAGACCCGAGTCTTACCTGGGACGAGGCCGCCGGCCACTATCGCTTCGGCGAGATCGACTGGAGCGAACTGCATGAAGTGATCAAAGGACGCGGCCAATGCAACCACGAACGTCTGCAGGCCAAACGCCGCGCCTGGGAAGACGGCGCCTGGGTGCGCGACGGCGCCATGGCCCACGCCGCGAAAAACGCCGCTTCCGCCGCATAGCCAACATAAGGAACCGAGATCATGAGCCACGTTGAATGGCCGCTGTATGAAGTGTTTATCCGCAGCAAACAAGGGTTGGCGCATCGCCACGTCGGCAGCCTGCACGCCGCCGACGACCAAATGGCGCTAGAAAACGCCCGCGACGCCTACACGCGCCGCAACGAAGGCTGTTCGATCTGGGTGGTGCAATCGCGCCATCTGATCGCCTCGCAGCCGGAAGATCGCGGCGCGTTCTTCGATCCGTCCGAAGACAAGATCTACCGTCATCCGACGTTTTACACCATCCCCGACGGCATCAAGAACATGTAGAGGCGACCATGACGGTTAACGATCCGCGCATCAGCTATTTGCTCCGCCAGGGCGACACGCCTCTGATCCTCGCCCAGCGTCTGTGCGCCTGGTGCGGCCACGCACCCGAACTGGAAATCGATCTGGCGTTGGCCAACATCGGTCTCGATCTGCTCGGCCAGGCGCGCCACTTCCTGGGCTACGCCGCCGAACTGGCCGGGCCGCCCTGCAGCGAAGACAGCCTGGCCTTCGGCCGCGACGAACGCCAGTTTCATAACCTGTTGCTGGCGGAACAGCCGAACGGCGGTTTCAACGACACGCTGGTGCGTCAGTTCCTGCTCGACGCCTACCACGTGCAGCTGCACCAGGCGCTGAGCCGCAGCCGCGATGCGCAGATCGCCGCCATCGCCGCCAAATCGTTGAAGGAGGCCGATTATCACCTGCGCTTCAGCCACGGCTGGATGATCCGCCTGGGTGACGGCAACGACATCAGCCACAGCAAGATCCAACAGTCGCTGGATAACCTGTGGCGCTTTACCGCCGAGCTGTTCCACGCCGACGCGTTGGAACTGGCGTTGGCGGAACAAGGCATCGCCGTCGATCCGCGCACGCTGCAGGCCCCCTGGCTAACGCAGGTGGAAGAGACGCTGCGGCAGGCGACGCTGGCGCTGCCCGCCGAGCAGGCGTTCCGTCACGGCGGCAAGCAAGGTCAGCACAGCGAACACCTCGGCCCGTTGCTGGCGGAGATGCAGTTCCTGCAGCGCGCCTACCCAAACAGTCAGTGGTAGGAGGCCGCGATGAACGTCACTCGTTTGCAACCCGCCGAAATCCCGCAGATTTGGCACTGCCTGCAGCAGATCAGCGATCCCGAGCTGCCGGTGCTGTCGATCACCGATTTGGGCATGGTGCGCGACGTGGTACGCGACGGCAGCGGCTGGCGCGTGACCTTCACCCCAACCTATTCCGGCTGCCCGGCCACCGAATTTTTGCTCAACGCTATCGAGCAGCGGCTGGCGGCCGCCGGTTTCAGCCCGGTGCAGGTGGACATTCGCCTCAGCCCGGCCTGGACCACCGACTGGATGAACGCCGACGCCCGCGAGCGGCTGCGGCAATACGGCGTAGCGCCCCCGCAGGGCCACACCTGCGATCGGCCGCATGCCCACGGCCCGGTCGCCTGCCCGCGCTGCGGCAGCACCCACAGCGAGAAGATCAGCGAGTTCGGATCCACCGCCTGTAAAGCGCTGTACCGCTGCTGCGACTGCCGGGAACCGTTCGACTATTTCAAATGCATATAGGAGCGCTGACACCATGACGGTCTTTCATCGCCTGAGCGTCGCCGCCATCGAGCGCGAAACGCCTGACGCCGTAGCCATCACCCTGCGGGTGCCTGAAGAGCTGCAAAACCAATACCGCTATACCCCCGGCCAGCACCTGACGCTCAAGGCGCTAGTCAACGGCGAAGAACTGCGGCGTTGCTACTCCATCTGCAGTTCGCCGCAGGAAGGCCTGCTGCAGATCGGCGTAAAAGCGATTGATCAGGGCCGTTTCTCCGGCTTCGTCAACCGCATGCTGAAAGTCGGCGACGCACTGGAGGTGATGGTGCCGCAGGGGCGCTTCGGCTACCAGCCGCAGGCAGAGCGCCACGGCAACTACCTGGCGATCGCCGCCGGCTCCGGCATCACGCCAATGCTGTCGATCATCAAGGCGACGCTGCTGCTCGAACCGGGCAGCAGCTTCACCCTGATCTACGGCAACCGCAACAGCCGTTCAATGATGTTCAAAGAGGCGCTGTCGGATCTGAAAAACCGCTACCCGCAGCGTTTTCAGCCGCTGTACCTGTTCAGCCAGGAGAGCCTCGACAGCCCGCTGCTCAGCGGCCGCATCGACCGTGAACGCCTGGCGGCGATCGGCGGCGCGCTGCTGGATTTCCGCGACTATGACCACGCCTTCATCTGCGGGCCAGAATCGATGATGGACGACGCGCAAACCGTGCTGGAGCAGGCCGGCGTACCGGCCAATCACATCCACAGCGAACGCTTCAACACCAGCGGCCTGGTCACCCGCCCGCGCCACAGCGGCGATCGCAACGCTACCCGGGTGGCGATCCTGCTCGACGGGCGCCGGTTGGATATCGAGATCGGCGAACAGGACGACAGCATTCTCGATGCCGCGCTGCGCCAAGGCGCCGATCTGCCCTACGCCTGCAAAGGCGGCGTGTGCGCCACCTGCAAATGCCGTCTGAAGGCCGGCCAGGTGGAGATGGGCGTCAACTACAGCCTGGAGCCGGATCAGCTGGCGGCGGGCTACGTATTGAGCTGCCAGTCGTGGCCGAAAGGCGACGGCGTGGTATTGGACTTCGACGTCTAGGAGCCGCGATGGATACCCCCTTTATTCTGCATCAGCAGCAACACCGCGTGGTCACGCTGACGCTGCACCGCCCGGAGGCGCGCAACGCCCTGAGCACGCCGTGCCTGGAACAGCTGGTTGCCCGTCTGGAGCAGGCCGACGCCGACAGCGGCGTGGGCGCCGTGGTGCTCGCCGGCGCGGCGCGCTTTTTCGCCGCCGGCGCCGATCTGCGCGAACTGCAACAGCAGGATCTGCCGGCCGCGCTGGCGGATCGCCGTCCGCAGCTGTGGCAGCGGCTGGCGCAGTTCAGCAAGCCGCTGCTGGCGGCGGTGAACGGCTATGCCCTGGGCGCCGGCTGCGAGCTGGCGCTGGCCTGCGACATCGTTATCGGCGGCGAAAGCGCCCGCTTCGGCCTGCCGGAGATCACCCTCGGCCTGATGCCGGGCGCCGGGGGCACCCAGCGCCTGATCCGCTGCGTCGGCAAGGCGCGCGCCAGCCAGATGGTGCTGACCGGCGAAGCCATCGACGCCCGCACTGCGTTGCAGGCTGGCCTGATCAGCGAAGTGTGCGTCGATGCCCTGACGCTGGAACGCACGCAGCAGATTGCCGATCGCATCAGCCGTCAGGCGCCGCTGGCGCTGCGCGCCGCCAAACAGGCGCTGAAACAGGCCGAGGAAATCGGTCTTAGCCAGGGGCTGGCGATGGAGCGTCAGCAATTTGTCACCCTGACCGCCACCGACGATCGCCGCGAAGGCATCGCCGCCTTTTTCGAAAAACGTACGCCAAACTATCAGGGGCGCTGATTTATGGATAACGCATTGATTCTCAGCCATCTCGACGCCGACGTGTTGACGCTGACCCTCAACCGGCCGGATCGGCTCAACAGCTTTAACGACGAGATGCATCGCCAGCTGAGCGAAGCGCTGACGCAAGCCGAGCGCGACGACAGCGTGCGCTGCCTGCTGATCGCCGGTGCCGGGCGCGGTTTCTGCGCCGGGCAGGATCTCAACGATCGCAACGTCAACGCCGATCAACAGGCGCCGGATCTCGGCCTGTCGGTCGAACGTTTCTACAACCCCCTGATCCGTCGCCTGACCGCCCTGCCCAAACCGGTGGTATGCGCGGTCAACGGCGTGGCGGCCGGCGCCGGCGCCGCGCTGGCCCTGGCGTGCGATATCGTCATCGCCGCCGACAACGCCAGCTTTATTCAGTCGTTCTGCCGTCTGGGGTTGGTGCCTGATTCCGGCGGCAGTTGGTTCCTGCCGCGGCTGGCCGGCCACGCCCGCGCGATGGGCATGGCCTTGCTGGGTGACAAAATCAGCGCCCAGCAGGCGCTGGAGTGGGGCATGATCTGGCAGGTGGTGCCGGCGGATGAATTGGCCGACCGCACGCAAACGCTGGCGCGCCATCTGGCCACCCAGCCGACCTACGGTTTGGGGCTAATCAAGAAAGCCCTCTACAGCTCGGCCACCAACAGCCTCGATCAGCAGCTCGATCTGGAGCGCGATCTGCAGCGATTGGGGGGCCGCAGCGACGACTATCGCGAAGGCGTCAGCGCGTTTTTCGCCAAACGCACGCCAAACTTCAGCGGGAAATAGCCATGAACGCGCCCCTTCTTAATGGCCAGGTGGCGGTGATCGGCGCCGGCACCATGGGCATCGGCATCGCCCAGGTGGCCGCTGCCGCCGGCCATCCGGTGCGGCTGTTCGACATCGCGCCCGCCGCCGCCCAGCGCGCGATCGACGATCTCGCTCGCCGCCTGCGGCAGCGGGTCGACGGCGGCAAGGCCGACGCCGCAACCACCGAAGCGCTGCTGGCGCGCCTCGAACGCGCCGATTCGCTCGAGCAACTGGCCGACTGCGCGCTGGTGATTGAAGCAGTGGCGGAAAATCTAGCCATCAAACAGGGCCTGTTCCGCGATCTGGAGGCGCTCTGCTCGCCCACGACGCTGTTCGCCAGCAATACCTCTTCGCTGTCGATCACCGCCATCGCCGGGGCACTGCAACACCCGGAACGCATGGCCGGGCTGCACTTCTTCAACCCAGCGCCGCTGATGAAGCTGGTGGAGATCGTCAGCGGCCTGGAGACCGGCGCCGAGGCCCTTGCCGCGCTGCAGGCCCTGGCGCAACGCTGGGGTAAGCAGAGCGTCGTGTGCCGATCGACGCCGGGATTTATCGTCAACCGCGTGGCGCGGCCGTTCTATGCCGAAACCCTGCGCGCGCTGGAGGAACGGGTGGCCGACGCCGCCACGCTGGACGCGGTATTGCGCGACGCCGGCGGTTTCGCCATGGGCCCGTTGCAATTGACCGACCTGATCGGCCAGGACGTCAATTACGCCGTGACCGAATCGGTGTATCAGGCCTTCTATCAGGATCCGCGCTTCACCCCCTCACTGGTGCAGCAGGAGTTGGTGGCCGCCGGGCGCCTCGGCCGTAAATCCGGCCGCGGCTTCTACCGCTACGACGCGCAGCGCTGCACCACCGAGATCGCCTTTGCGCCACCGGCGCAGGCCGCGCTGCCACAGCGCGTCACGTTGCACGGCGACTGGGCCCCGCTGGCCGATTTGGCGCAGCTGTTAAGCGAAAATGCGGGGGCGATCAAACAACCTGGCCAGACCAGCCCACACGCCACGATCGACGACGTTACACTGATGTTAACCAATGGTAAAACCGCCGGCCAACTGGCCGACGAACGTGGAACGCCCGTGGTGCTGTTCGATCTCTGTGCCGACTATGCGCACGCCTCCGCCATCGCCATCAGCTGCGCGGCGCAAAACGATGCGCAACACAATGCCAAAGCGATTCGCCTGTTGCAGTCCCTCGGCAAGCAGGTCATTCAACTGCCGGATTACCCCGGCCTGTTGACGATGCGCACCCTGGCCATGCTGGCCAACGAAGCGCTCGACGTAGTGAACAAAGGCGTCGCCGGTGCCGAAGATACCGATCTGGCGATGCTGCGCGGCGTCAACTATCCGCGCGGCCCACTGGCCTGGGGCGCCGCACTCGGCTGGCGCCACATTCTGACGACGCTGGAAAACCTGCAACGCTATTACGGCGAAGCGCGCTATCGCCCGATGCCGCTGCTGCGCCGCTACGCTTCCCCCGCCTCTTTCCCAGGAGCCGAACGATGAACGCCAATACGCCGCGCGCGCTGGCTCAGCGCTGCGCCGAACAGATGTTCCAGCAAGATACCTGCGCTCAGGCGATGGGGATGCACATCGACGCCGTCGATGCCGGGTACGCACAGGTCAGCATGACCGTCGGCCCGCAGATGCTCAATGGCCACCAGACCTGCCACGGCGGCCAGCTGTTCAGCCTGGCGGATACCGCCTTCGCCTACGCCTGCAACAGCCAGGGGCTGGCAGCGGTGGCCTCCGGCTGCAGCATCGACTTCGTCCGCCCGGCGCTGGCCGGCGATCGCCTCACCGCCAGCGCGGCGGTGCGCCATCAAGGCAAAGCCACCGGGCTGTACGACGTCGAGATCGTTAACCAACTGGGCAAAACCGTCGCCTGGTTCCGCGGCCGCGCGCACCGCCTCGGCCACAGCATTTTAGGAGATCAGGCATGAATCAGGCATTTATCTGCGACGGCGTGCGCACCCCGATCGGCCGCTATGGCGGCGCGCTGGCCCAGGTACGCGCCGACGACCTCGCCGCTCTGCCGCTGCGCGTGCTGTTGGAACGCCATCCGCAGGTGGATTGGGCGCAGCTGGACGACGTGATCCTCGGCTGCGCCAACCAGGCCGGGGAAGACAACCGCAACCTGGCACGCATGGCGCTGCTGCTGGCCGGAGTGCCGGTCGGCGTGTCCGGCACCACGGTGAACCGCCTGTGCGGTTCGGGCCTGGATGCGCTGGCGATGGCGGCGCGCAGCATCAAGGCCGGCGACGCCGGGCTGATGCTAGCGGGCGGCGCGGAATCGATGACCCGTGCGCCGCTGGTGATGGGCAAAGCCGACAGCGCCTTCAGCCGCCAGACGCAGCTGTACGACACCACCCTCGGCTGGCGCTTCGTCAATCCGCGGATGCAGGCCGATTTCGGCATCGATTCGATGCCGGAGACCGCCGAAAACGTCGCGGCGCAGTTCAACATCAGCCGCGCCGATCAGGACGCCTTTGCGCTGCGCAGCCAGCAGCGCGCCGCCCGGGCGCAGGCGCTGGGTCACCTGGCGCAGGAGATAGCGCCGGTCAGCCTCACCGGTAAAAAAGGCGCGGTCACCCTGTTCAGCCAGGATGAACACCCGCGCGCCGACACCACCTTCGAGCAGTTGCAGGCGCTGAAAACCCCGTTCCGTCAGCCCGGCAGCGTCACCGCCGGCAACGCCTCGGGCCTGAACGACGGCGCGGCGGCGCTGATCGTCGCCTCTGAAGCGATGGCGGCGCGCCAGGGGCTGACGCCGCGGGCGCGCATCGTCGCCACCGCCACCTGCGGCGTAGAGCCGCGGCTGATGGGCATCGGCCCGCTGCCGGCCACCCGCAAGGTGCTGGAGATCGCCGGGCTGAGCCTGGCGCAGATGGACGTCATCGAATTGAACGAAGCGTTCGCCGCCCAGGCGTTGGCGGTGATGCGCCAGCTTGGCCTGCCGGACGATGCCCCACAGGTTAACCCCAACGGCGGCGCGATCGCTCTGGGGCATCCGTTGGGCATGAGCGGCACGCGCCTGGCGCTAGCCGCCCTGTTTGAACTGGAACGGCGAGCCGGCCGCTACGCCCTGTGCACCATGTGCATCGGCGTAGGCCAAGGCATCGCCATGATCATTGAGCGTGTCTGACCCCTGAGGCTAACCATGACAATAAATCCACAGCCCCTCGAAACGATCGAATTCGCCTCGCGCGATGAGATTGAAGCGTTGCAGTTGGCGCGTCTGAAGTGGACGCTGCACCACGCCTACGACAATGTGCCGATGTACAAACGCAAATTCGACCAGGCCGGCGTACACCCCGACGATCTCAAACAGCTGAGCGATCTGGCGCGCTTCCCCTACACCACCAAGCAGGATCTGCGCGACAACTACCCGTTCGACACCTTCGCGGTGCCGATGGAACAGGTGGTGCGCATCCACGCCTCCTCGGGCACCACCGGCCGCCCGACGGTGGTCGGTTACACCCAGCGCGACATCGATAATTGGGCCGATATCGTCGCCCGCTGCCTGCGCGCCGGCGGCGCCACCGCCAAAGACAAGGTGCACGTCGCCTACGGCTACGGCCTGTTCACCGGCGGCCTCGGCGCGCACTACGGCGCAGAGCGGCTCGGCGCGACGGTGATCCCGATGTCCGGCGGCCAGACGGAGCGCCAGGCGCAGCTGATCCTCGACTTCAAGCCCGACATCATCATGGTGACGCCGTCCTATTGCCTGACGCTGATCGACGAACTGGAGCGCAAAATGGGCGGCGATGCGCGCGGCTGCTCGCTGCGGCTCGGCGTGTTCGGCGCCGAACCCTGGACCGAAGCCCTGCGCCACGAGATCGAAACCCGCATGGGCATCAAGGCGCTGGATATTTACGGCCTGTCGGAAGTGATGGGGCCGGGCGTAGCGATGGAGTGTCTGGAGAGCGGCGGTGGCCCGACCATTTGGGAAGACCACTTCCTGCCGGAGATCATCTGCCCGGAAACCGGCATTGCCCTGCCGGACGGCGAACACGGCGAACTGGTGTTCACCACCCTGACCAAAGAGGCGCTGCCGGTGATCCGCTACCGCACCCGCGATCTTACTCGGCTGCTGCCGGGCGACGCGCGCCAGATGCGCCGCATGGGCAAGATCACCGGCCGCTCCGACGACATGCTGATCATTCGCGGTGTCAACGTCTTTCCGTCGCAGGTGGAAGAGCAGATCATGCAGTTCGAGCAGCTGTCGCCGCACTACCAGCTGCAGGTCAGCCGCAGCGGGCATCTGGACACGCTGGCGGTGCGCGTCGAGCTGAAAGAATCGGCGCTCAGCCTCAGCCACCAGCAGCGTTGCGATATCTGCCACCAGCTGCGCCACCACATCAAATCGATCGTGGGCGTCAGCACCGACGTCAGCATCGCCAACTGCGGCGATATTCCGCGCTCGGAAGGCAAGGCGCAGCGCGTGGTCGATCTGCGGCCGCGCTGAGGTGCACGGCGTCACGGATGACGCCGCCCCAAATTAGGCGTAATGTTATGGCTCATCGAAAGCTAACCCATGGAAAAATATGGAACATAAACTGGATGAGTTCATTCGCCATGCCGTCGACGCGCAGTCGATCAGCGGCACCTCGCTGATCATTTCGCTGTACGGCGACGCGCTCAGCCACCGCGGCGGCGAAGTGTGGCTCGGCAGCCTGAGCGCGCTGCTGGAGGCCTTCGGTTTCGGCGATCGCTTCGTGCGCACCTCGGTGTTCCGCCTGCAGAAAGAGGGTTGGCTGGCGGTGGAGAAAATCGGCCGCCGCAGCTTCTACCGCGTGACCGAGCAGGGAATGCGCCAGTTCCGCCACGCCGAATCGAAAATCTATCTGCGCGAGCAGCCCGCCTGGGACGGCAAGTGGGAGCTGTTGCTGCTGGAATGCGCCGAAAAAAACGCGCGCGCACGGCTGAAAAAAGAGCTGGGCTGGCTCGGGTTCGGGCAGATCGCCAACAATCTGATGGCCGCCCCCACCCATGCGCAAACCGACGTGACGGCGCTGCTCGGCGAATTGAACGCCAGTGAGCAGGTGATCTACTTTCGCGCCGATTACCCCTACAACCGCTCCGAGCAAACGCTGCAGAAACTGGTGGCCGACTGCTGGTCGCTCAGCGATGTGGCGGCCGGCTATCACGAGTTTATCGTCTCCTTCCGGCCGCTGATGGCGCTGCTGCGCGAAGTCGACCCGGCGGCGCTGACGCCGCTGCGCGGTTTCCAGATTAAGCTATTATTGATTCACTTCTTCCGTCGCGTGGTGTTGAAAGATCCGCTGCTGCCGGACGCGCTGCTGCCCGCGCAGTGGGAGGGCCAGATCGCCCGCAACCTGTGCATCAATCTTTATCAGCAGGTCGATCGCGCCGCGACGGAGTACGTCAGCGCGCTGGCGGAAACCACCATCGGCGCCCTGCCCGCGCCGGCCGCCGGCTATTATCGGCGCTTCGGCGGCCTGCCGCGCGACCCTACATTTTAAGGAACTCACGCTATGCCTGTGTATCAGATTGACGGCCTGACGCCGGTCGTCGACCCCAGCAGTTACGTGCACCCGACGGCGGTGCTGATCGGCGACGTGATCGTCGGCAAGCACGTGTACATCGGCCCGAATGCCAGCCTGCGCGGCGATTTTGGCCGCCTGGTGATCTGCGACGGCGCCAACATTCAGGACAACTGCGTGATGCACGGCTTCCCGCAGCAGGACACGGTGGTGGAAGAAGACGGCCATATCGGCCACGGCGCCATCCTGCACGGCTGCCGCATTCGCCGCAATGCGATGGTGGGCATGAACGCGGTAGTGATGGACGGCGCGGAGATCGGCGAGAACACCATCGTCGGCGCGATGGCGTTCGTCAAAGCCGCGGCGGTGATCGAAGCCAACAAGCTGGTGGTCGGCAGCCCGGCGCGCGTGCTGCGCGATCTGACCGAACAGGAGCTGGCCTGGAAGATCGCCGGCACCCGCGAGTATCAGGATCTGGTACAGCGCTGCAAATCCTCGCTGCACGAAGTGGCGCCGCTGACCGAAATCGAACCGGGCCGCCAACGCCTGAGCTTCGGCGACCACCTGATCCCGAAAAGCCAGCTTTAATCCCCGGGGCTGAGGCACGCCTCAGCCCCTCCCCTTATTACTCCACCTCCGGCGCCTTGAACGGCGACGGTGTAGCCGCGTGGCGGCTCTGGAAGTGATAAGCCACCACCAGCAGCAAGGTGAACGGAATACCGAACCACAGCGTCATGCGGAAGAATTCGGTAAACGCCGTCGAGATCATCAGCGCCGCCATCAGCCCGGCGCCGAGCAAGGTGGTATAGGGAAAGCCCCACATGCGGAACTTCAGGTGGGTCTGCCGATGCCGGCGGCGGAAGAACAGGTGGGTGACGAAAATCATCAGCCAGGTAAAGCAGGCGCCATACACCGAGATAGACATCATGGCGGCGAACGAGGTTTCCGGCGCCACCAGGCTCAGCACGATGGACACCACGATACCGATGCACGACATCGCCAACGCATTGACCGGAATGCCGCGCCGGCTGACGCGCCCCAATGCCGCCGGCGCCTGCCCGGCACGCGACAACGAGAACATCATGCGGGTGGTGATGTACAGCTGGCTGTTCATTGCCGACAGCGCTGCCACCAGCACGATAAAGTTGAAAATACCGGCGGCGGCGGGCAAATGGATCACGTTCATCGCCATCAGGAACGGGCTTTCGCCGGTGCCGGACTGGCGCCAGGGCACGATGGCCAGCATCAGGGCGATCGACAGCATGTAGAAGATGAACAGCCGCACGATGGTGCCCTTGAACGCCGCCTTCACCGCAATCACCGGATTTTTCGCCTCGCCGGCGGCCACCGCAATCATTTCAATGCTCAGGTAGCTGAAGATGGACACGATCACCGCGAACCACATGCCCTTGACGCCAAACGGCATGAAGCCGCCGGCGGTCAGGTTGCGCAGGCCGTAGGCCGGGTTGCCCGAGAATGCCAGAATGCCGATGCCGATCAGAATAAACGCCACGATCGCCGTCACTTTGACGGTGGACAGCGCGTATTCCACCTGGCCGAACGACTTCACCCCGATCACGTTGACGACGATCACCGCCGCCGAGAACAGCAGCACCCACGGCCAGGTCGGCGTCGCCGGGAACCAGAACTGCATGTACATGCCGATGGCGGTGACTTCGGTACCCACCGCCAGCACCACACAGGACCAGTAAGAATAACGCACCAGAAAACCGAACAGCGGGCCGAGATAGAATTCAGCGTAGTCGCCGAACGAGCCGGGCGTCGGGTGTTCGGAGGTCATCTCCGCCAGGCTGCCCATCAGCAGCAGCGCAATGACGCCGCCGATCAGGTAGCTCAACAATACCGACGGCCCCGCCATCTGAATGGCGTAGGCGCTGCCGAGAAACAGCCCGGTGCCGATGGCGCCGCCGATCGCCAGCATCGACATCTGCCCGGCGGTAAGATGCTTGTTCAACCCGCCCTGACGGCGGGCGATATGCTCAAAATCATTCATCTGTGGCATGGCTGGGTTCCCGAGCGGAGTTAGGCGGTACGGGTGACGTCGAGAATGGCGGCGGTCACATAGTCAATGTTGCCGGGATTGAGCCCCGGCAGGCACATGCGGCCGGGCGAGACCAGATAGATGGCATAGCGCTGCCGCAGGGTCTGCAGCTGCGCTTCGTTCAGGCCGGTATAGCTGAACATGCCGCGCTGATCGCGAATACGCCGGTGATCCAGCGAAGAGCCACCCTGCGCCAGCCCGGCGGCCAGCTGTTCACGCATTTGCTTGATGCGCGAGCGCATTTCCGCCAGCTCATTGCGCCAACGTTCACCCAGTTCGGCGTCGCCGAGCAGGGTTTCCACGATCTGGCTGCCGTGCGTCGGCGGGCAGGAGTAGCTGCGGCGGATCAGCGTTTTTAACGCGCCTTTGACGTTGGCGGCGTTTTGCGCATCGGCGCAGCGTACCGACAGCGCGCCCAGCCGCTGGCCGTACAGCGCGACGTTTTTGGAAAACGAGTTGCAGACCAAAAACGGCAGATCGGTTTTCAGCGCTTCACGCAACGCAAAGCAGTCCTCCTCCAGCCCGTCGCCGAAGCCCTGATAGGCGATATCGAACAGCGGCAGCAGGTTGCGTCGCTGCAGCACGGCGAGCGTGGCGCGCCACTGCTCCGGCGTCAGGTCGGTGCCGGTCGGGTTATGGCAACAAGGATGCAACAGGACCACGCTGCCGGGCGGCAGGCTGTCCAGCGCGTCGAGCATGGCGGCGAAACGCAGGCCGCCCGCCGTTTCGTCAAAGTAGGGATAGGTATTCACCCGCAGCCCGGCGCCTTCGAAAATCGCCCAGTGATTGGCCCAGGTGGGATCGGACACCCAAATGTCACCGCGCGCCAGGAAGTGGCGCAAAAAATCCGCCGCCAGCTTCAGCGCGCCGGAGCCGCCGACGGTCTGCACCGTGGCGATCTCGGCCGCCTGTTGCTCGCCGAACAGCAGCGCCTGCACTTGGCGAGCGAACTGCGGCGAACCTTCGATCGGCGGATAACCGTGCGGGCGACGCAGCGCCAGCAACCGCTGCTCGGCGGCCTCGACCGCCTGCATCAGCGGAATATTTCCCTGCCGGTCGTAATACAGACCGATACCTAAATTCACTTTCTGCGGATTGGGGTCCTGCAAATAAGCTTCCATCAGCGACATAATAGGATCGGCCGCGGAAGGTGCAATCTGTTTAAACATGACGCATCCTTAACTCGTTATTGAATTAATATAAAGACGAACTTAAGAAGAAATTAAATCAGGCGATGGCGCTGACGGTAATTTCTATTTTCATTCCCGGCACCACCAATTTTTCGACAATAACCGTGGAGCGGTTGGGATAAGGATAATTAAAGTATTTCCGGTAAATCTCATCGAGACATTTAACGTCGTTGACGTCGGTAAGATACACGATCACCTGCAGCACCTTATCGCTGTGGCTGCCCGCCGCCTTCAACGTCTGCGCCAGGTTATCGAAGGTTAACGCAATCTGTCGCTCCGGCGCGCCGGTCTCGATGCTGCCGTCCGCCCGCACCGGGCCGTGGGCGGTAAACAGCATACCGCCGCCCCGGGTGGCCCAGGAAAAAGGCTGGCCGATCTCCGGCAGCCCGGTCTCTACGATCTCGCGCATGTCAGTGGTTTCCGTGGTGGTCAAGTTGGCGAAGCAGCGCGCCGTCGGCGGCGAACAACGCATCCAGAATGGTGAAATGATTGGCGTCGGGCACCGCGACCAGTTCTGCAGACAATCCGCGTTGGCGGAGCGCCGCGTGATAGTGTTGCGACTGGCCGATCAGCTCCGGCAGCTCCAATGCGCCGTAATACAGCGTGAGCGGCTTGCCGCGCACCGGGGGCCGGCGCGCCGGGCTTAGCGTTTCAATTTGCCGCGCGGTCAGCTGCAGCGCCCGATTGACATAGCTTTCTTGCAGCGGCGCCAGTTCGAACAGGCCGCTGATGGGAAAGACCGCATCCACCAGCGCATGCTGCTGCCAAAATGCCGCCAGATGGCCGCCGGCGGAATGGCCACACAGATGCACCGGATGGGCATAGTGCAGCGGCAGACGGCGCTGAATGGCATCAAGCGCCGCCCCCACCTGGCGGCAAATAGCGTCAAGATTAACCGCCGGTGCCAGCGCATATTCCACCAGCACCACGTCAAAACCCAACGCCAACGGCCCGGCGGCGATAAAGGCGAAATCCGCCTTATCGCAAAATTGCCAATAGCCGCCGTGAATAAAAATTAACGTCCCCTGGTGCTGCTTTGCAGAATAGAGCCAATCCAATGTTTCGCGTTCACTTTCGCCATACGCAATATTCTTTTCATGTTTTGCCTGATAATAAATAGCCGCACTGCGGGTTTGGAATGAAGCCAAAATAGCGTCTTCATTATCCACCGCAGCGCCATTATCATAACTCCCCGCAAGTTGTTTCATATATTAAACTTCGTTTATTATTTAAGATATGAATTAACTATTAGCACCGGTGACATTATTGTCAAGACGGGCGCATCAGCAATGCGCGCCCGGTAAAATAAAATAACGCCGGCGGCGAAAAAGTTTAGCCCATGAAACTTTTTGCGCTTATTTTCCCCGTCCATCCGGCTGAATTTGCGGCAATGCGCTGAGCCGTTCAAACGCATAATCCCAGAAGGCGCGCACCTTCAGCGGCATGCGCTGCGCCTGCTGCGCCACCAGCTGTACCGGCATCGGCAACGGCTCATGATCCACCAGCAGCCGCACCAGCGTACCGGCGGCCAAATCGTCCGCCACCTGATACGAGAGTAGGCGGGCGATGCCTTTGCCGGCGCGCACCGCCAGCAGTTGCGCTTCCACGTCGTTGAGCAACAGCCGGGGGGCCAATCGCACCCGCTCGCCGTTTTCCTGCGGGCCGAAGCGCCATTCGCGCAGCGACGGCCGCTGGGTGCCGACGATAGTGGCGTGTTCCGCCAGCTGCGCCGGTGAGCGCGGTTCCCCCCAACGCGCCAGATAATCCGGGCTGGCGACCGTCACCCGGCTGACCTGCCCCAACCGCCGCGCCACGCGCGAAGAGTCCTGCAGATGACCGATGCGCACCGCGATATCCAATCCTTCGTCAATCAGATCGAGATTGCGATCGTTCAACACCATTTCGATCTGCATCTGCGGGTAGTCATCGAGAAACGCCATCACCACCGGCGCCACGTAGCGGCGACCGAACTGCACCGGCGAAGTGACGCGCAGCAAGCCGCTCAGCTGCGCTTCGGCGGTATCCTGCACCACCGCCTGATAATCCTGCAGCAGCTGTTGCGCGCGCTCCAGCAGCCGCACGCCCGCCTCGGTAGGCGCCAGCCGCCGGGTGGTACGTTCCACCAGCCGGGTGCCGAAACGCTGTTCCAGCGCGGCGATCGCCCGGGTGATCGCCGGCGCCGAACGCCGCAGTTTGCGCCCGGCGGCAGCCAGGCTGCCCTGCTGCACCACCGCCACGAAGATGGCCAACTCGTCTAACCGATCCATAGACTCTTCCGATAAGTGAAATTATCAATTTCCACATTGCCGGATTCCGCTCATTCACCGCAAGAGTATCCTGAAAAAAACACTGAGGAGAAACGCCATGTCCACCATCACCCTCTACGGCACCCCGCTTTCCGGCCACGTTCACCGCGTGGCCTTGCTGCTGCGCATGCTGGCGCTGCCCTATGAATGGGTAGAGGCCTCGGCAGACGTGCGGCAGAGCGCGGCCTTTCGCCGGCTCAACCCGTTCGGCCAGATCCCGGTCTTGCAGGACGGCGATCTGACGCTGGCCGACAGCAACGCCATTCTGGTCTATCTGGTGAAACGCTACGCGCCGGACAGCCACTGGCTGCCGGAACAGCCGGTGGCGGCGGCGCGGGTGCAGGCCTGGCTTTCCAAAGCCGCCGGCGAAGTCCGCTACGGCCCGGCCTCCTGCCGATTGATCGCCCAGTTCGCGGTGCCGGAGGATTACCAGGCGGCGCGGGCGGTCAGCGATCGTTTTCTGCCGCAGATGGAACAGCATCTGAGCGAGCGGGACTACCTGGCCACCGAACAGCCCACCATCGCCGATCTGGCCTGCCACAGCTACGTAGCGGTCGCGGCCGAAGGCGGCATTTCGTTGGCGCCTTACCCTGCGATACGGCGCTGGGCGGCGCGCATCGTTGCACTGCCCGGCTTCTTTGCCATGCCGGCCCTGCCGGAACCGGCGGCGAGCTGACGCCATGATCCCGCAACTGTTCCATCCGGATGAGCTGCGCGCACAGACGCTGGCCGGGTTTGGCGGCGTAGGCGGCGGCATCTACCCCGCGATGCCGGATCAGCACCGCGCGTTTTTCGCCGCGCTGCCCTACCTGTTCGTCGCCACGCTGGATGAACAAGGCTGGCCCATCGCCACCCTGTTTACCGGCCCGCCCGGATTTTTACGCACGCCGGACGACACGCATTTACGCATCAGCGCGCCGCGCCGCAGCGACGATCCCGCCCAGGCACTGTTGCTGCCCGGCAAGCCGGTCGGCGCGCTGGGGCTGGATTTCAGCAACCGGCGGCGCAACCGCGCCAACGGCGCCGTCAGCCGCACCGACAAAAACCGGGTGGAAATCCTCGTTCAGCAAAGCTTCGGCAACTGCCCGCAGTACATTCAGCGCCGCGAACTCTACCCGGTGGACAGCCGGCCGCAGCCGGTTGAGCATTTAGCCTCGCTGGATGCGGCGGCGCAGGCGCTGATCCGCGCCGCGGACACCTGCTTCGTCGCCAGCGGCGCGCACCTGGCACTGGCGCAGGGCGGCGTGGATATTTCCCATCGCGGCGGCCGCCCCGGCTTTATCCATCTGGAAGGCGACACGCTGTGGATGCCGGACTTTCGCGGCAACCGCTATATGAATACGTTGGGCAACCTGCTGGCCGAACCGCGGGCGGCGCTGCTGTTCATCGATTTCGAGCGCGGTGACGTACTGCATCTGCTAGGAAAAACGCAGATCCTCTGGCAGGCGGAAGGGAATCCCGGCGTTGAAGGGGCGGAACGTTATTGGCGGTTTGACGTTCACCGCGCCTGGCGTTTTGCGGCAGCGCTGCCGTGGCGGGGACGAAATCTGGAGTATTCGCCGGCAACGCTGGCGACCGGGGTGTGGCACCGCTGAAATGAAAAGCCCCGCTGCGGCAGGGCTGGATCGGAAATTACAGGCTGTGTTCGGCCGCCGATGCGGCCTGATAAAGCTGACGAAAATAATTCAACCGCGCAAAGAACAGGCGGCTTTGCTGCTCCGACATATTGCCGGCCACCTGCCCGGCGTCAATCTGCCGCCCTTGCCATTCCATCAGAGCGATGCTCGACGCCAAAAAATCCATTTCGCTGCCGTAGGCCGCGAGATGTCTGTCCACTGATTTCATCATTCGCACACTCCTTTTAATTACATCGAAAAGGGTCATATGCCTGCTCTTTCAGTATCGGCCCGACGGAGGATATTTTTTGTACAGAAGGTGCGCATAAAGAAAACGACCATCTTGTTGCCGTGCGGGCAAACGGCGGCGGCAAAATTTGCTAGGGTAAAGGGTAGCCGTATGGGATAGACCACTCTGTTGAACTCAGGAAAGAAGGAAGAGACTCATGAGCACCAGCATCTGCGCTACCCTCAAGGATCCCACGCTGTTCCGCGAGGCCAACTACATCGACGGGCAATGGTTGCCGGCCCAGGAAGGCCGTTCGATCGCCATTCATAACCCCGCCAACGGAGAACGGGTCGGCCACGTACCGGCCTTCGGCGCCGAAGAAACCGCTCGCGCCATCGCCGCCGCCAGAAAAGCGCTGCCCGCCTGGCGCGCGCTGACCGCCAAAGAGCGCGCCGGCAAGCTGCGGCGGCTGTTTGAATTGATGATGGAAAATCAGGAAGATCTGGCGCGCATCATGACGGCGGAACAGGGCAAACCGCTGGCCGAAAGCCGCGGTGAAATCGCCTATGCCGCCTCCTTTATCGAATGGTTCGCCGAAGAAGGCAAACGGGTATATGGCGACACCATTCCGCAGCCGCAGGCCGGTCGCCGCATCATCGTGCAAAAAGAGCCGATCGGCGTGTTCGCGGCCATCACCCCGTGGAACTTCCCGGCGGCGATGATCACCCGCAAAGCCGGCCCCGGCTGGGCCGCCGGCTGCACCGGGGTGATCCGCCCCGCCAGCCAGACCCCGTTCTCGGCGCTGGCGATCGCCGTGCTGGCGGAGCGCGCCGGGCTGCCAGCCGGGGTATGCAACGTGATAACAGGCCCCAGCAAAGGCATCGGCGGCGAACTCACCGCCAACCCGGACGTGCGCAAACTCTCCTTCACCGGCAGCACCGAAGTCGGCGCGCAGCTGCTGGCCCAGTGTGCGCCCACCATCAAGAAAACCAGTATGGAGCTGGGCGGCAACGCGCCGTTTATCGTGTTTGATGACGCCGATCTGGACGCCGCCGTGGCCGGCGCGGTCGCCTCAAAATACCGCAACGCCGGCCAGACCTGCGTCTGTACCAACCGTTTTCTGGTGCAGGACGGCGTATACGATGCGTTCGCCGCCAAGCTGAAAGCCGCCGTCGCCAAGCTGAAAGTCGGCAACGGCCTGGATGATGGCGTCACCATCGGCCCGTTGATTAACTCGGACGCGGTGGAGAAAGTGCGCGAGCATATCGCCGACGCCGTCGAGCACGGCGCCTCGGTGCTGTTGGGCGGCAAGCCTGACGCGCTGGGCGGCAATTTCTTCACCCCGACTATCCTGACCGATGTGCCGCGCACGGCGAAAATCTTCCGTGAGGAGACGTTCGGCCCGGTGGCGCCCTTGATCCGCTTCAGCCAGGAGGCCGACGCCGTCGAACTGGCCAACGACACGCCGTTCGGCCTGGCCGCTTACTTCTACAGCCGCGACATCGGCCGGGTGATGCGCGTGGCCGAAGCGCTGGAGTACGGCATTGTCGGCATCAACGAAGGGCTGATTTCCACCGAAGTGGCGCCGTTCGGCGGCATGAAGCACTCCGGTTTGGGCCGCGAAGGCTCAAAATACGGCATCGAGGACTATCTCGAAATCAAATACCTGTGCCTCGGCGGTTTGGGCGCCTGATGTGAGGGCCCCCCGCGCCTGCGGGGGCCCTGTCTGGCGGTTTTGGGGAGCCTTTGCTACCTTTAGGCATCTTTTCAGCGGTTAAAAGGAATTGCCTCTATGCAGCCCCTCTCGGTACACCTGCCCGATTTTTACGTCGCCGGCCAGACAATCAGAACCACCAATCAGGACGAAACCCAGCCCGAGACGGCTAAAATCCCCGCGCTGTGGTCAGACTTTTTCGCCACCTCGCCCGCCATGCCGGTTTACGGGGTCTACTCCAACTACGCCTCCGACGCCAGCGGGCCGTTTGATGTCACCGCCGGCAGTGAGGCACAGAGCGGTTTGCACATCCAACCTGGCCGCTATCTGGTGTTCCAGGCCCGAGGCGCCATGCCGGCGGCGGTCATCGAAGGCTGGCAAGCCATCTGGGCCTACTTCGAGCAACACCCGGAAATCGAACGTCGCTTCCTGACCGACTTCGAAGCCTATACCGGCCCCGACGCGGTCGATATCCATATCGGCTGCCGCTAACGCGACAGTGAGGTCAACAATGATGACGCTCTACCCCGCCATTCCGATCCTGCGTATCTTTTCCGTCGACAAGGCCAAAGAGTTTTATCTGGATTTTCTCGGTTTCACGCTGGCGTGGGAGCACCGCTTCAGCGAAGACCTACCGCTGTACATGCAGGTGACCCGCACCGGGCTGACGCTGCACCTGAGCGAACACTACGGCGACAGCACGCCCGGCGCCGCCATTTTCATCCCGGTGCACGATATCGACGCGCTGCACCGGGAGCTCACGGCCAAAAACTATCGCTATGCCCGGCCGGGCCTGGAGATTGTCGATTGGGGCAAAGAGCTGAACCTCACCGATCCGTTCGGCAACCGCCTGCGGTTTTGCGAACAGAGCCCCCCGGCCTGATCGGCGTTATGGCCGGTAGTCCGCCTCGCTGACCGGCTCCAGCCAGGTCACCGGGCTGCCGTCCACCGCTTCGGCGATGGCGATATGGGTCATGGCAGTGTCCGGTGTCGCACCGTGCCAGTGTTTGACGTCAGCCGGTATCCAAACGATATCGCCGGGATGCATCTCCTGCGTCTTCTCGCCCCACATCTGGATCCACCCGCGCCCCTGAGTGACGATCAGCGTCTGGCCGAGCGGATGCGTATGCCAGGCCGTGCGGGCGCCGGGTTCGAAGGTGACGGTCGCGCCGCCCACCCTGGCCGGCGCGTCACCGGCGAACGGCGCGTCGATGCGTACCTGCCCGGTAAAGTAATCCGCCGAACCGCGCTGTGATGGGATAGAACCGCTGCGTTGTATTTTCATCTGCCGTGTCCTCCGCGCCGGCTCTCACAGCCGGCGCTGATAATCATGAGTGAGTGATGCCAAGATAGCGCCATGCTTTTCCGGCGACTAGCGGGTAAAATGCGCAAGGAGCTATGAGCTCAATTCATAAATCTACGCGCGACAGCGCCCCAACCTTGCTCTCCGGTGCCGGTATGTTGAAAGAAAACTTTAACGATCTGATCGCTTTCCTGATGGTGGCCAGGGAGCGCAGCTTCACCAAAGCGGCGGCGCAGCTTGGGGTTTCCCAATCGGCACTCAGCCACGCTATTCGCGGCCTGGAAGAACGCCTGGCGCTGCGTTTGCTCACGCGCACCACTCGCAGCGTCGCCCCCACCGAGGCCGGTGAGCGGCTGCTCAACAGCATTGGCCCGCGCTTGGCGGAGATTGAAAGCGAGCTGAACGCGCTGGGTGAAATGCGCGATCGGCCCGCCGGCAACATCCGCATCACCGCCGGCGAACACGCGGTGGATGCAGTACTGTGGCCGGTGCTGCGCACTTTTCTCGTCGATTACCCGGATATCAACGTGGAAATCACCGTCGACAACAGCCTGACCGACATCGTCGCCGGGCGATTCGACGCCGGAATCCGGCTGGGGGAACAGGTGGCGAAGGACATGGTCGCGGTGCGCATCGGGCCGGACATGCGCATGGTGCCCGTCGCCTCCCCTGACTATTTCGCCCGTTACGGCCTCCCCGCTACGCCGCAAGCGCTGCAAAACCATCGCTGCATCAACATGCGCCTGCCCACCCTCGGCGGGCTGTACGCCTGGGAATTTGCCCGCGATGGCCGGGAGATTAAAGTGCGGGTGGAGGGGCAACTGACCTTCAACAGCCTGCGCCAGCGAATCGACGCCGCGCAGCTCGGCCTCGGCATCGCCTTTGTGCCGGAAGATACCGTCGCCGAGCCGCTGGCCGACGGTCGGTTGCTGATGGCGCTGGACGACTGGTGCCCGCCGTTTCCCGGTTATTACCTCTATTATCCAAGCCGCAGGCAACACACTACCGCCTTTGCGCTGCTGATTGAGGCGCTGCGACGCGGGGCTTAACGCCCGACGTTCTTCTGCAGATGCGCCGGGTAACGATCGCCGATCACGTCGATAGCGGAGAGCGCACGCTCGATCGCGCCCAGTTCGTCCGCCGCCAACACCACCGACGCCGCCGCAAAGTTTTCTTCCAGCCGGTGACGCTTGGTGGTTCCCGGGATCGGCACGATCCACGGCTGCTGGGCCAGCAGCCAGGCCAGGGCGATCTGCGCCGGCGTCACGCCTTTGCGCTGCGCTATCTGCCCCAGCACGCTCACCAGCGCCTGATTGGCCCGGCGCGCTTCGGCGCTGAAGCGCGGCACCAGGTTGCGAAAATCGCCGCTGTCAAAGGTGGTGTCCTCGGTAATGGCACCGGTGAGAAAGCCCTTGCCGAGCGGGCTGAACGGCACCAGACCGATGCCCAGCTCTGCCAGCGTCGGCAAGATTTCACGCTCCGGCTCGCGCCACCACAGCGAATATTCGCTTTGCAGCGCCGTGACCGGCTGCACCGCGTGAGCTCGCCGAATGGTTTGCGCACCGGCTTCCGACAGGCCGAAATACTTCACTTTCCCTTCGCGAATCAGTTGCTGCACCGTACCGGCCACCTCTTCGATAGGCACCTCAGGATCGACACGGTGCTGATACAGCAAATCGATCGTCTCTATCCGCAGGCGCTTCAACGAGCCTTCCACCGCCTGGCGAATATGCTCCGGACGGCTGTTCAACACCTGCTGCCCCGCCGGCTGCGGCAGATCGAAACCGAACTTGGTGGCGATGACGACCCGATCGCGCACCGGCGCCAGCGCTTCGCCCAACAATTCCTCGTTGGTGAACGGACCATAAATCTCGGCGGTATCGAAGAACGTCACGCCCTCGTCAACCGCGGCACGGATCAGATCGACCGCCTGCCGTTTGTCGGTGGCCGGGCCGTAGCCAAAGCTCAGTCCCATACAGCCCAACCCCAACGCCGAGACTTCCAGCCCTTCGCGCCCCAATTTGCGTGTTTGCATCTTCACTCTCCCACTGATTGATACCGGCCCCGCGTGACGCGGAGCCATTCCGGTGTGGTGACTGTAAAACGCGACTGCCGCCATGACTATGGGGCGAAATACGCTTGAGCTTATGAGCCAGGCTCATGAATCCGTTAACCGTCGCTGGGACCGGAGTTTTTGCGGGAACGTTCCTGCCCGAGATACTCTATACTGATATCAGGATGCCTTACCCTTTTCGTTTAGCGTCATGTAGATGGAGCGACAGATGGCTAACTCTGAATCGACTTGCAATTCCCTTTCAATACCAGTGGCAGATTTATTCCATGACCAATAAGAAAAGCGCCGTGCTTACCCCGGCTGCAATGCTATTGCTACATCCCATGTTTGCCAGTCAGGCGCTGGCGGCAGAAAATAATGAAGAGAAAAGCGACACCCTGGTGGTGATGGCGCAACCCACCGGATTGACCGAGCTGGGATCGCCGGTGTCCGTCAGCGTGATCGACGGCCAGGACCTGCGCAACGCCGCACCGCAGATTAACCTGTCGGAAAACCTCGGCAGCGTGCCGGGCCTGCAGCTCCAAAACCGGCAAAACTATGCGCAGGATCTGCAGCTGTCGATACGCGGATTCGGCAGCCGATCGATGTTCGGCGTGCGCGGGGTGCGCATGTACGTCGACGGCATTCCCGCCACCATGCCCGACGGCCAGGGACAAACCTCCAACATCGACATCAACTCCGTCGAGCGCATCGAGGTGCTGCGCGGCCCCTATTCCGCGCTGTACGGCAACGCTTCGGGCGGGGTGATAAACGTTGACACCCAGACCGGCACCCAGCCGCCAACGCTGGAGGCCGGCGGCTATTTCGGCAGCGACAATACCTGGCGCTATGGGGTGAAAGCGACCGGCGCCACCGGCGACGGTACCCAGGCCGGCGACGTCAACTACGCCATCTCGGGCACCCGCTTCACCACTCAGGGCTACCGCGATCACAGCGCCGCGCGGAAAAACCTCGGCAACGGCAAGCTCGGTGTGCGGCTGGACGACGTCAGCACCCTGACGCTGATGTTCAACAGCGTCTCAATCGATGCCGGCGATCCGGGCGGCCTGACCGAGGCAGAGTGGAAGGAAAACCCGCGCCAGGCGCCGCGCGCGGATCAATTTAACACCCGCAAGTCGCTCGATCAGACCCAGGCCGGCCTGCGCTATCAGCGCCAGATGAGCGAGCGCGACGAACTGACGCTGACTGCCTACCACGGCGAGCGCCACACCACGCAGTACCAGTCCATCCCGATGGGGCCACAGCTCAACCCCACCCACGCCGGCGGGGTGATCGTGCTGGAAAGAAAATATCAGGGCATTGACACTCGCTGGAAGCATGAGGATACTCTCGCATCGTTACCGGTAACACTGATCGGCGGTCTGGATTATGAAACCATGACCGAACGCCGCCAGGGGTTCGAAAACTTTATTCTGCGAGACGGCACTGTGGACTACGGCGAGAAAGGCGACCAGCGGCGCAACGAGAAGAACCGTATCTGGAACCTGGATCCTTACCTGCAAACCTCCTGGCAACTGACGCCGCGCTGGACGCTGGACGCCGGCCTGCGCTACAGCACCGTCAGCTTCGACTCGACCGACTATTACATCACGCCGCGCAACGGCGACGACAGCGGCAGCAAACGCTACCACCAGTGGCTGCCGATGGGCTCGCTCAACTACAAGATCAACCCGGCGTGGAACGTCTATCTCTCCGCCGGCCGCGGCTTTGAAACCCCGACCATCAACGAGCTCTCCTACCGCCCCGACGGCCAGACAGGCCTCAATATCGGCCTGCAGCCGTCCACCAGCGATACCGTCGAACTGGGCAGCAAGCTGCGCCTCGGCAACGGCCTGGTGAGCGCTGCGCTGTTCCAGACCGATACCGACAACGAGCTGGTGGTGGCGGAAAGCAGCGGCGGACGCACCAGCTACGCCAACGCCGGCAAAACCCGGCGGCGCGGCCTGGAGCTGGCGCTGGATCAAGAGTTCGCGCTGGACTGGCGCCTGCATATGGCCTGGACGCTGCTGGACGCCACCTACCGCAGCGAAATGTGCGGTAAATCCGGCTGTACCCCCGCCGGCAATCACCTGCCAGGCATCGCCCGCAACATGGGCTACGCCTCGCTGGCCTTTGCACCGCCGGAAGGCTGGCACGCCGGCGCGGAACTGCGCTACATGAGCGACATTCAGGCCAACGACGCCAACAGCGCGCAGGCCCCCTCTTACACCGTGGCCGGCGTAAACGCCGGTTATCGCTTTACCTGGAACCGCTGGGCGCTGGACGTGTTCAGCCGGGTGGACAATATTTTCGACCGCCGTTACGTCGGTTCGGTGATCGTCAACGAAGGCAATGGCCGCTATTTCGAGCCGGCGCCGGGTCGCAACTGGGGTGGCGGCGCCACCTTGTCTTACCGCTTTGAATAAGGCAAAGCACCTTAAGGTTAAAAGACGGGATGGGTTTTACGTCACCCTAGCGGCTTCCCGCTGAAATAATAGGGAGAAACCGCGTGTTTTTTCCGATTTGGCTTAATCTCTAAATCGGGGACTTTCATTTTTGGTAAGGGTATTGCTATGCAAAATAAAGCGTCACTATCGCCGCTTATCGTCATAACGGCGCTGTTTGCCGCGCTGAGCGGGCTTTATCTGCTCGGCGGCGGCATCTGGCTGGCCAAGTTGGGCGGTTCGCTGTATTACATCATCGCCGGGCTGGTGCTGCTGGCGACCTCCTGGCTGCTGTTCCGCCGCCGCGCCACCGCGCTGCTGCTGTACGCGGTGTTCCTGCTGGGCACCACTATTTGGGCCCTGTGGGAAGTCGGCCCGGACTTCTGGGCGCTGACGCCGCGCCTGGACGTCACCTTCTTCTTCGGCCTGTGGCTGGTGCTGCCGTTTATCTACCGTAAGCTGGTCGCCAACGGCAAATTCGCCTACGGTGCGCTGAGCGCGGCGCTGGCGATCACCGTCATCGCACTGGCCTATGCCGTATTCAACGATCCGCAAGAGATCAACGGCACCCTTGACGCCGCGCAGGTCCAGCCGAAAGACGCCACCGGCGCCGACTGGCCGGCCTATGGTCGCACCCAGGAAGGCACCCGTTACTCGCCGCTGAGCCAGATCAACGACAAAAACGTTGGCCAGCTGCAAGAAGCCTGGCGTTTCCAGACCGGCGATCTGAAGACCGCCAACGATCCGGGTGAGATCACCAACGAAGTCACGCCGATCAAGATCCGCGATACCCTTTACATGTGTACGCCGCACCAGAAGCTGTTCGCGCTGGATGCCGCCACCGGTAAAGAAAAGTGGAAATTTGATCCGCAGCTGAAGTACAACCCGACCTTCCAGCACATCACCTGCCGCGGCGTGTCTTACCACGAAACCGCTGCAGCCGCGGGCGCCGCCGGCGATGCCGCACCGGCGATGTGCGCACGCCGCATCATTCTGCCGGTCAACGACGGCCGCCTGTTCGCGCTGGACGCCGAAACCGGCAAACCGTGCCCGGACTTCGCCAACAACGGCGAGCTGAACCTGCAGAGCAACATGCCGTATGCGACGCCGGGCCACTACGAGCCGACCTCGCCGCCGGTGATCACCGATAACGTGATCGTCGTTGCCGGTGCCGTGACCGACAACTACTCCAACCGTGAGCCTTCCGGCGTGATCCGCGGCTTCGACATCAACAGCGGCAAGCTGCTGTGGGCCTTCGATCCGGGCGCGAAAGATCCGAACGCCATCCCGGCGGACGAGCACCATTTCGTGCCGAACTCGCCGAACTCTTGGGCGCCGGCCGCCTATGACGCCAAGCTGGATATCGTCTATCTGCCGATGGGCGTCGCCACGCCGGACATCTGGGGCGGCAACCGCACCCCGGAAATGGAGCGCTACGCCAGCGGCCTGCTGGCGCTGAACGCCTCCACCGGCAAACTGGCCTGGTTCTATCAGACGGTCCACCACGACCTGTGGGATATGGACGTGCCGGCGCAGCCGACCCTGGCGGACATTACCGACAAGAGCGGTAAAAAAGTGCCGGTGATCTATGTGCCGACCAAAACCGGCAACATCTTCGTGCTGAACCGCACCAACGGCGAGCTGGTGGTGCCGGCGCCGGAGAAACCTGTACCTCAGGGCCCGGCCAAAGGCGACCGCCTGTCACCGACCCAGCCGTTCTCCGAGCTGACCTTCCGTCCTGAGAAGAAGCTGACCGGTGCGGACATGTGGGGCGCGACCATCTATGACCAGCTGGTCTGCCGCGTGATGTTCCACAGCCTGCGCTATGAAGGCACCTTCACCCCGCCTTCCGAGCAGGGCACGCTGGTGTTCCCGGGTAACCTGGGCATGTTCGAGTGGGGCGGCCTGGCCGTCGATACCGATCGCGAAATCGCCATCGCCAACCCGATCGCGCTGCCGTTCGTCTCCAAACTGATCCCGCGCGGCCCAGGCAACCCGATTGAGCCGCCGGAAGGCGACAAAGGCGGCAGCGGCACCGAGTCCGGCGTACAGCCGCAATATGGCGTGCCGTTCGGCGTTACCCTGAACCCGTTCCTGTCACCGTTCGGCCTGCCGTGCAAACAGCCGGCCTGGGGTTACATTTCCGCCGTGGATCTGAAAACCAACGACATCGTGTGGAAAAAACGCATCGGCACCGTGCGCGACAGCTCACCGCTGCCACTGCCGTTCAAAATGGGCATGCCGATGCTGGGCGGCCCGGTAACCACCGCCGGTAACGTGTTCTTCATCGGCGCCACCGCAGACAACTACCTGCGCGCCTTCAGCGTGACCAACGGTGAAAAACTGTGGGAAGCGCGCTTGCCGGCCGGCGGCCAGGCGACGCCGATGACCTATGAGGTCAATGGCAAGCAGTACGTGCTGATCTACGCCGGCGGCCACGGTTCCTTCGGCACCAAGCTGGGCGACTATGTGATCGCTTACGCCCTGCCCGATCAGAAGTAACCACCGCCGTTAGTGCCTCGCAAAGCACGCCGCAAGGCGTGCTTTTTCTTTTCCCTCCCCGCTGACACCCCTCTCGCAATACCCTTAATTTTTTCACTTTCATTATTGATAATAGTTATCATTCGCAATATTATGAATGCATGGCCCCGGCAGCGGCCTGCAATCCTACTCCAGCTTAATGGTAATACTACGATCAGCCGCCTGCGGGCGGCCTTATTCGGAGGCGCATGGTCGACCATACTCGGAAGCATAGAAAGAAAATTCTGCAAGCGGCGGTGAACACGCGGCGCGCCGGCCTGCCGTTCGCAGCGGATCCCCCTGTCGCCCCGCCCTTTATTGGCTTGGCCCATCAGACGGAGGCGGTGCTGGTGCACCTAGTCGGCCATGATGACGTACAGGAGAAGCATAAATGAACCTGCAACCCTTTACCGCCATGCTGATGTTCGCCTACGTGCTGCTGATGGTGCCGCTGCTCTACGTCATCGACAGCCGACTGAGCGCCAGCAGACTGGTGCGCAAAGCCACGCAAAACGTCATTATTATCGCGTTGACGCTGTTGTTCTTCAGCGCGATGACGCTTTTATACTGAGGCCATCTCGCCGGTGCCCCGCGGCCGACGTTACTCGGCCTCCCGGCGTTTGGCCCGCGGATATTTCCACAGCCAGCGCCCGCTGATCATGCGCCAGTAGAACAAGGCGCCGCGCACCGCCCAATCGAAGAACATCCCCAACCAGACGCCCACCACGCCCATGCCCAGTTCGATACCCAGCACATAGCCAGCCACCACGCGGCAGCCCCACATGCCGAGCATCGTCACCCACATGGCAAAGCGGGCGTCGCGCGCGCCTTTCAGCCCGGCGGGCAACACCCAGGAGGCGGCCCAGATCGGCATAAAGGCGGCGTTGAGCCAAATCAGGGTTTTCACCACCGTTTTCACATCATCTTGCGAGGTATAAAACGCGGCGAATACCCCGGCCAGCGGTGCCGTGCCCCAGGCGATGGCGGTCAGCCCAAGGGTCGATAGCCAGAAAATATGGCGCAGTTGCCGCTCCGCCTGACCGATCTCGCCCTTGCCGAGCCGCCGACCGACGATGATGGTCGAGGCCGATCCCAATGCGTTGCCCGGCAAGTTAATCAACGAAGCGATGGAGAAGGCGATGAAGTTGCCGGCGATAACGTTGGTGCCCATGCCGGCGACGAACATCTGCGTCAACAGCTTGCCGCCGTTGAACAGCACCGATTCGACGCTGGCGGGAATGCCGATCCCCAACACTTCCCACAGGATGCTCATCTTGAGCGGCGTGAAATAACTTTTCAGCGTAATGTGCAGCGCCGGATTAAAGCCGATCGCCAGCACATAGAGGATGGCGATGGCGCCGATATAGCGGGAAATCGTCAGCCCCAGCCCGGCGCCGACAAAGCCCAGCCCGTGCCAGCCGAGCATGCCGTAAATCAGGATGCTGCTGATGATGATATTGAGGATATTCATGCCACCATTGATCAGCAGCGGGATCTTGGTATTACCCGCGCCGCGCAACGCGCCGCTGCCGATCAGCGCAATCGCCGCCGCCGGGTAGCTCCACACCGTGGTCTGCAGGTAAGAGAGCGCCAGCGCTTTCACCTCCGGCGACGCCGCGCCGGCGATCACATCGATGATCGATTCGCCCGCCAGGTGAATGCCCGCCGCCAACAGCACCGCCACGCCGGTCATCAAGACCAGCGACTGACGCGCCGCCGCCCGCGCACGCCGGCGATCGCGCTTGCCGAGGCTGAAGGCCACCACCACGGTGGTGCCGAGATCCACCGCGGCAAAAAAGGCAATGATCACCATGTTGAAGCTGTCCGCCAGCCCCACCCCGGCCATCGCCTCTTTGCCGAGCCAGCTCACCAGAAAGGTGCTCAGCACCCCCATCAGCAAAACGCAGGCATTCTCCAGAAAGATCGGCACCGCCAGCGGCGTGATCTCGCGCCAGAACAGCACGCGGTAGCTTTTCCGTTTGGCGTACCAGGGCGTATTTTCCACGCGCTGACGCAGTGCGGCATACAGATTCAAGGTGGGCTCGATGGATAAAAGTGAAACATCATTTCAAATGATGATCGATAAATCGTTATCCTGCAAAGAATTTTTAGGCGCCCGTAACGAGCGCCCGACAGGCTTACCCAACGCTACTCCATGTAGTCTTCCTGATCGGCCTGCGCCGCCGCGATAAAACGCGCGGTACTGCAGCTGAGCGTGGCGCATTTGTCCGTCAGCAGCTGATTGTCCTGCTGCAGAGTCAGGTAACGCGCCTGGGTGAGCGTCGGCAACTGTCGATACCCTACCGCATGCGTATCCCAGCCGCGATGCTGCGCCGCACGCATCGCGGTGCGTTGCAATTTCACGTCGTCCGGCACGTCGCTGCGCCCGCAGTCCACGCGCAGGAAATGCCCGCCGGCCAGCATCAGAGCGATGTGATCCAATTGCGCCTGCAGCGGCGGCGCCGGTCGATGCGCCGTCTGCTGACAACCCGCAAGCAGCAGCAACGCCACCGCGCCGCAAAGAGACGTGCGAAACAGAGTAGACATGGGCGCTCCCGGAAACCTGTGGGTGATGCAATGATCTTAGGTGAGCGGATGCCGGGCGGCAAGGCGGGCAGCGCGCTTAGCGCCGGCCGCTGCTGACCTTGGTGGCGCGAGCGGGGTTGCCGGCGACGAATTCCAGCGTAGGGGAATAATAAAACGGCAGCCAGGCGTTATAGCCGCTCTCCCACTCCCATTTGACCGGGCAGGGCCACAGCATGTCTTCATGCAGGATGTAATAAATCCACCGCCCGGGCGGACGACGGGGTTTGCGCATTTTCATAGCGAGTACGACGGCCTGATGACGTGCGATAAGGTGAACTGCTGCATTTTACCGCGATTTGGGTCGCGGGGACAGCCTGCGTTGCCGTGTGAAGCGCCCGCTAAATCTCACCCGGTGATTCGGCGTAAAGTCCGCCGTTTTACTGATCCAGAACATCTTTCGCATTCACCTTATTGATATATTGATTGAAAATCATTCCTATTCAGGAGAAAGGGCCATGGTTAAGTCATTGAATGCAGTGTTCGCGCGCCTTTTTGATCGTCCGGACGCCGGCAAGCTGGCACTCAGACTGACCTTTGGCGGACTGATGCTGTTTCACGGCGTGGCGAAAATTCAGCACGGCGTCGGCTGGATTGCCGGTGCGTTGCAGGAACAGGGGCTGCCCGCCTTCATCGCCTACGGCGTGTATGTAGGGGAGATCCTGGCGCCGATACTGATCATTTTGGGACTGTTCACCCGCCCCGCCGCGCTGGTTTACGCCTTTACGCTGGTGGTGGCATTTTTGATGGTGGGCACCGGCAAGGTGTTCAGCGTCACTGACGTCGGCGCCTGGGGCATTGAAAACGAACTGGTGTTCTTTATGGGCGGGCTCGCCATTCTGCTGCTGGGCAGCGGCAAATACACGATCGCGCGTAATGAAGCCTATCGGTAAGCCGCGCATTCCATAAGGAGGTTTTTGGTTTGAACCTCCTCGGTGCGGAAACGGCGTTTAACTCTCGGCCAGGCGGTACACTGGGACCTTGCGCGTCGTGCCGGTCAGAGTGTCGAAGATCTCCGTTTCCGCCGTCACGATCGCCATGCCGGTTTTTCTTAGCCTGCGCACCTCGGCAGCAATGCGCTGAATGCCGAACCAAAACAAGCCATCCAGCGCCGTCACCGGCAACCCTTGCTCCAGCGCCAGCTTAAGCCGCTCACGCGGCGCCTTGAGCGCTTTGGCAATTTCCCGGTAAGGCTGCGCGTCCACGCCCGACGCAGATGTTCGGTGAATACGGGTCGACAGGCCGTATTGGAAAGCCTCCGGCACGCCGCTCAAATCGCTTTTCAGGCTGTAGACACAGCCAAAGCGCTTGCCGTTGAACACCACATTTTTTTGACTGATCGACAACTCATCGCGCAGGCCGGCAATCAGCTGCGGCGCCCGCACCAGCAATAAGCGAAACGGCAATTCGAAACTGGTCACGTAGTCCACGTTGAGCAGCGCAATGCGCAGACGCTCTTCCGCCCCGGCCTGCGTCTCGCGGCACTCGTTCAACACCTCGCTCCACTGGTGCGCGAGCCGCGGAGCCTCATCCAGCGGCGCGAAATGGTATTTCTCGATGTGATAGTCGATTCTTTCGTTCATGTCCGTTGCCCCCGCGTCAGTCATCATTGCCATCAGCAAATTACCTTACCTGCGGGCAACAGTACACTATCACCGCGTTCACTTCGCAGAGGAAAGCCGGGGCGAATCATCAAGCATGAGGGGAAAAAAAACCAAATGTCGTGCTGGGTGAAAGCAATGCGCATCATGACGGCACGCCACGCGTCGATGGGACCACCTGCCCCGATTCCAGCTTGATGATGCGATCCGCCAGGTAGAAATAGCGATCGTCGTGAGTAATCGCGATGACCGTTTTGCCTTCGGCCTTCAGCATCGGCAAGAGTTCAAGGTAAAACACCGCCTTAAACTCCGGATCCTGATCGGCGGCCCACTCATCAAACAGATAAACCGGGCGCTCTTCCAACCACGCCTGCAGTAAAGCCAGCCGTTTTCGCTGCCCCTGAGAGAGCGCGATTGTTGAAAAACGGCCGTGGGCAAAACTGACTTTATGGCTCAACTTCAGCAGGCGCAGCAGATGTTCGACCTGCTTTTGCGTGCGCTCAGTGACGAACGCCACATCGTCAAAAAGAAAGAAGTCGTTGAACACCACCGAAAAATGCCGACGGTATATTTCCAGAAGATCGTCGCTGACCGGCTCGCCGTTAAGCAAAATCGCGCCGTTATCAGGCGGGTAAATTCCCACCAGTAGATTCGCCAACGTCGTCTTGCCGCTGCCGTTGCCACCGACGATAAAAATGAGTTCACCGGGCGCAATGTACATATTCAGCGGGCCAAGGGTGAAATGCTCCCCTTCTTCGTTCTGATATTGGTAACGGACATTATCCAACGCCAACGAAGCAAAAGGGGGAGGCGTAAAATGGCGCTGTGGAACTTCGGGCCTGAGTTGCGCGCGCAGCGACTGTACCCGCTGCATGGCCACCCGCGCGCCGGCCAGGGTGGGCAGCGCGGATAACAGCCCTTCGACCGGCACAATCATATACAGAAACACCATGATATAGCCGGTAAGCGCCCGTTCGTCCAAAGCCAGTCCGTCGCGCAAGCTGAACAACACCAGGCCGATGAAAGCGAAAAACAGCGCGCTTCCCCAGCTGCTCGCCAAACCGTACAACACGTAACCGCGGGTTCTCTCCCGGCGAACCGCGTCAATATTTTGCGCCAGTTCACCGCTGACGAATTGACGGCGGCGCACCGTGTTAAGCCGAAACTCCCTCGCACCGTCAAACAATTTTTTGCATTGCTGAATCAGCGTATCTTCCCGCTGACGCGATCGGCGCAACAAACGCATCGCGGGGCCGTGCGCGGCGCGGTAGCCCAGGCTGCCGCAGACAATCACCGCCAATGCCAGCGCCAGTACGCTCAATGACAGGCTGCCAAGGTAAATCAGGCAGCCAACGATAACGGCGCCGAAAATCAGCAGATTGGGCAGGTTGACGAAAAACACCACCAGCGTATCGAGATCCTGTGTCAGCACGGACAGCGTTCTTGCCATCCCCGCTTTCTCCAACAGCAGCCAGCGCGTTTCGCTGACGTCTTGCACCAGCTCGCTGCGCAAGCGCGCCTTCACCTTTTGTCCCAGCGCCATAAACGTGGTTTGAGAAACCACGCGCGTCGCCAGCATCAACAGCGTCAGTGACGCAAAATCGCCTCCCGGACTCAGCCATGACGCCTCATTGGATTGCGTCAGACCATGATTGATCATCGCCAGCAAAGAGGCATTGCACAGCCCGCTGACGACACCGGCGACCACGGCGAGCAGTAGCCAACCGCGCACCATACGAAACAACATCATTAATACCGACATGCCGAATTCCTTGCTCATACTCACACTTTTTATGGTTTTGACCGAGATGTCTTATTACGAATTAACGGCCATACCAGCAGAGGGACACCGATCAGCGACGCCACCAAACCGACCGGCAGCTGGCGCGGGTAGAGCGCATTGCGCCCCAGCCAGTCGGCAACGGTCATGATGGCGGATGACAACAGCGCGGCGGTGTAGAGCTGCATCAGCGGCCCTTTCGCGCCCATCTTGCGCGCCAGATGCGGCCCCAGCAGGCCGATGAAAGACACCGGGCCGACCAGCAACGTCGCCAGCCCGGTCATGACGGCCGCCATAGCCAGCACGCTGAAACGTGCGCGCGGCAAGGGCACACCGAGCGCGCCGGCGACGTTGCCCATCGGCAACAGCACCAGCCAGCGGCGGAACAGCGGCATCAGCGCCAGGAGAACCAGCGTGATGACAAACACGCCTTCGGCCAACGACGCGCCGACGTAATAGGTACTGCCCGTCATCAGCGGCAACAACACCGCACTTGCGGCAAGATTGTTGAGCATCACGATGCTGACCGCGGCCTGGCATAGCGCATTCAGCGCCAAACCATTGAGCAATACCCGCTGCGGATTAAAGTCGCTTCGACGGCTGTTCCACAACGTCAGCAACAGGCTTATCAACGCGCCCCCCAGGCTACTCGCCAACAGCCAGCCACTGCCGCCAGCGGGAAGCAAAAACACAAAGGCCGTAACGCCCATGGCCGCGCCACCGCCGATACCCAGCACTTCCGGGCTGGCGAGCGGGTTCCCGCTCACCCGCTGCATCAACACGCCGGCCCCCGCCAGCAGCGCACCGGCGCTCATCGCCGCCAGCAGTCGTGGCAACCGCAATGGCAGCAGGTTCGCCAGCTCCCCTCTTTCCGCCCAGTGCCAATGCTGCAATCCATGGCCGAAACATAAAGAGACCACGATCCCCGCAGACAGAATGCCGGCCGACAACCAGATGAACCGTTGTTGATGCGAGGTCTGCGACACCGGCAACGGCGGCGCAAGATCGATGCTTTGCTGCCGTGCAAAACGCGCCAGCAGCATCAGCAACGGGCCGCCGGTAAGGGCGGTCAGCATGCCGACGGGCAGCAGCTGGCCGCTTTCCAGCGACACGCGAGAGACGCAAAGATCGGTCAGCCACAGGAGGCCCGCACCGATGAGCGCCGTATGCAACACCATTTGCCGGGATGTTCGCGCGCCGCCAAAGCGCGCCAGATGAGGCGCTGCGAGCCCCAAAAAACCGATGACGCCGACGGCGTTAATGATGAGGGCGCTCATGGTCAGCGCCAGCAGCACCGCGGCGGCGCGGATGCGCATCGGCGAGGCGCCGAGGCTGCTGACCACGGTTTCCGGCAGTTGCAGCAGTTCAAGCGGGCGTAGCAAGAACAACAGGCCCACTACGCAGACGGCGAGCCACGGCAACATCCGCAGCAGAATTTGCCCGTCTTCCACCGCCAGCGAACCGCCTCCCCACATCAGCACCTGAAGTAAAAAGCGATCGTTGATAATGGCGATCAGCAAGGTCAGCGCCCCGCACCACAAATTGATCATGATGCCCGCCTGCACCATCGCCAGCGGTGACATACGCTGACGCCAGCTGAGCGCCAGCACGCACGCCAGCGCCGCAATCTCACCGGCAATCACCACGGCGGTGCGCGCGCCGACCAGCAGCGACGGCAACCACAACGACGCCAGCCCCATCGCCAACGTCGCCCCGGCGGTCATGCCGAGCGTCATCGGCTCCGCCAACGGATTGCGCAGCGCACGCTGCATTAACCAGCCGCACAGCCCCAGCGTCGCGCCCCCCACCATCGCCATACCCTGACGCGGCAACCACATGCTATGCAGGATAATGGCCGCAGGATCGAGGTTATGATCGGAGAACAACGCGACAATGCCGCCCTGCCGATGAATATCGGCCAGCGCCAACGGCAACGACGTCAGCCACAACGCGGCGATTACCCCCCAGGAAAGACGGCGGGAAAAAGATTCATGCATCACGCCACCTCATCATCATCCCGGTAAAAATATCGGCAAAGCGCCCAGCGGTAATCAGGGCGCCGGCATCGCTGATGTTTTCTTCTATCAGGTTCAGGTTGCGCGCAGAGGTCAGCGGCAGACGTTGCCACAGCGGGCTTTGGCGCCATTGAGACACCGACTCCCGCTGATCGTCAGGCGTCAACAGCATCAGCCGCGCATTCAGATCGGCGATGCGGGTCAGTTCCACCAGCACGCTGCCTTCGGCTCCCGCGCCGCCCTGCCATCCGTTGCGCAGACCGCAGGCGACCAATACGTCGCCGGGAAGGCTGCCTGCGGTGTATACCCGCAGGTGCAGCGCATCTACCGGGGCGGCGAACAGCACCGGACGTTCAACCTGCCGCGCCAGCAGCGAGGCGCGGCTCAGCTTGTCGTTCAGGCTGGCCAATATCTGCGCGGCCTGAGGCTGCCGCTGAAGCCGTTCGCCCAATTGCCGGGCGGCGCTGATGAATCCCGCCAGCCCATGAGTCGGCAGCGCGATCGTCGGCGCGATGCGTTCCAGCGCCGGCTTCAGCAACGCATGCTGCGGCGTGATGACAATCGCGTCCGGACGCAGCGCGTACAGCGTCTCCAGATTGGGCTGAAACAGCAGGCCGAGATCCAACACCGACGCAGGCAGCGCAGGCGTCGGGATCAGCTTGCGATACCAATCCGGCGCCGAAACGCCCGCCGGAGTCACCCCCAGCGCCAACAGAATTTCCGTCAGCCCCCAATCCAACACGGCCAGCTTTTGCGGTGGCCGGCCGGCGTCGGCCCGCGCGTAAAGCGGGGCCAACAGGATAGCGGTCAACAACCTGCGTCGCGACAGCATCAGTCACCACTTATAGCTGAGGGTCGCGATGTACTGGCGTTTCAGCGCATACTCGCAGCCGTTGTCTGAGCAGGAAGCCAGGTAGGTTTTGTTGCCGAGATTGGCGGCATTGAGCGCCAGCTGCCATTGGCGCCACTGATAGCCGACGCGCGCATCGTAGACCGTGGCCGCCGGCACCTTCAGGCCGTTGTCCGAGGTGGCGTAGCTGGTACCGACATAGCGCACGCCGCCGCCCAGCGTCACGCCGTCAAGCGCGCCGTCGAAGGCGTACTGACTCCAGAGCTTGGCGGTATTGCGCGCAATGCCCACCGGACGCTTGCCCTGCGTATCGTCGTTGGCGCTCAGCACTTTCGGATCGGTCAGGTTGTACGACGCCAACACCGACCACGCCGGCGTGATGTTGATGCGGCCATCAAGCTCAACCCCGCGCGAGCGCACTTCGCCGGTCTGCACGCTGAAGTTCGGGTGATCGGGATCGGCGGTCGCCACGTTGGTTTCCCGCAGGTCGTACAACGCCAGGGTAAACAAGGCATCCAGCCCGACCGGATCGTATTTCAACCCCACTTCCGTCTGCTTGCCTTCGGTCGGTTTAAAGGCGTGGCCGTAAAAGTCATTGCTGCTGCTCGGCACAAACGACGTGGAATAGCTGATGTAAGGCGCCAATCCGTTATCGAAGTGGTACAACAGCCCGGCGCGCCCGGTCGTCGCGTAGTCGCTGCGCTCAGTGCGAGCGTCGTTCAGCAGGTCGATACTTTTGGTTTTCGCCGCGTCGTAACGTCCGGCAAGGTTCAGGATCCAGCCTCCCAGTTCGAGTTGATCCTGGAGATAGAGCCCGGTTTGATCGAGCGTATTGTGCGTACTGCTGTCGAACGGCGGTGTGACCACCGGCACGCTATAGTCCGGGTTGAGGAAATTAATCGGGCTGGCGTCGCCGTAGCCCGACTGGCTGCGCACCGAGGTATGCATGCGATCAATCCCGGTCAGCAACGTATGTTTCACCCGACCGGTATCAAAGTGGAATTCAGCCTGGTTATCCACCGCGAAGTTGGTCATGCTCTCCTTCAGGTTCATCGAATAGCGATCGATGAGCGGCGCATCCGCATGCACACCCCATGGATAGACCATCAGATAGTCGCCGGTGCTGCTGAGGTAACGCAGATTCTGGCGGAAAGTCACCGTATCGTTGAAATCGTGCCGGAACTGGTAACCGATGCTGCCCTGCTTGCGTTCGTACTTGTCGAAGCCCGGCTGGCCGCCGTAAAAACGGGTCGAGATGTGGCCGTACGGGTTAGGCGTCAAGGTGCCGGAAAGCGGCATCTGGTTGTAGAATCCGCTGTCCGGATCTTTGCGCAGCTGCGAAATAATCGTCAGGCTGGTGTGCGCATCCGGCTGCCACGTCAGCGACGGCGCGATGTCATAATGCTGATAGCGGGTGTGGTCGACCTGGGTTTCGGTATCAAAAAAGGTCCCCGCCACGCGCCCCAACAGCGTGCCGTTATCGTTCAGTGGCCCGGTGGCATCGACGCCGGTGCCAAACTGGTTTTCGTTGCCCGCGCTGACATACACCTCACCGGACGGGGTCGCCTGCGGCGTTTTGCTGACCAGGTTGACGATCCCGCCGGGATTCGCCTGGCCATACAGTACCGAGGAAGGGCCTTTGACCACTTCGATACGCGACAGCAGGAACGGATCCCACGCCGGACGGCTCCACCACGCTTCGCGCGGCAGCCGCAGACCATCAAGGTATTCGTCGGCTTCAAAACCGCGCACGATGATGGTATCGAAACGGGTATCCGGCCCGGCGCTCTCCGAGTTGACGCCGGAAACATAGCGCAGCGCCTGCGGGACGTTTTTCGCCGCCTGCGCATCAATCTCCGCTTGCGTCACCACCGAGATGCTTTGTGAAGTGCGGCTAATCGGCTGGTTTGACTTCGTCGCGGAGGCGGCGCCGTGCGCCACCAGCGAGCTCTCGTCATCCTGATCCTGAGACGCCGCCGCGCTCACCACCAGAGTCTCTTCTTTTGTGGTATTCTGCCCGCTATCCGCGGTAAACGCTTGCCCGCTATAGCCTGCGATTATCGTATATACCAGCACTTTCAACGGTTTTTCCCTGAAAAATTTGCCCATCTGTCTCATCGCCTTTCCGACTGTTAGTAGAATTTGATGGAAATGATAATTATTCAACTTTAAAAGAGAAGCCCGTTCATGGCAGAATAGCGCTACCGACAGTCAGGATGTCGCCAGACGGACAAACGTTGTCCGTTATCGCAGCAATAGGCACAAATGGTGAGAACCGGACAGAGGCAGGTAAACATGACATCCCATCACGCTATTGAAGGCCTGCGCCAGCTGCGCTACAGCCCCGGCAGCCAAGAGCCCGTCCATCAGCATGAGCAGGGGCAGCTGATTTTGCCGCTGCGCGGCGTGGCGAAAATCGCCACCGCGCAGCATATCTGGCTGCTCTCGCCGGGCCGCGCCATTTGGCTCCCCAGCGGCACACCGCACGGTTTGGAAGCCATCAATGACGTCGTGACGCACAACATCTACTTTACGCCGCCCTTTTCTCGCCGCTATGGTGCACGGCCGCAGGGGCTGAGCGCCACTCCTCTGTTGCATCCCCTGATTGCCGCCGGGCTTGAAAACGCCATTTCCGCCGAACGGCTTACGCTCATTCAAAATCTGCTGAGCGATGAGTTTCAACGCATGCAAAGCGGCCAACTGTGCCACGTGACCCTGCCGAACGACCGGCGCCTGCGCCAGGTATGTGATGCTTTGTGCCGCGAATTGGGCCATGGCGAAACGCTCGCCTGGTGGGGAAAAAAGGTCGGCGCCAGCGAACGCACCCTGGCCCGGCTGTTCCGCGAAGAGACGCAGCTGAGCTTTTCGGAATGGCGCCAGCAAATTCGCCTGCTGGAGGCGGTGTGCAATCTGGCGCGCGGCGTGGCCGTGGGTCAACTGGCCCACGAACTGGGTTATGCCAGCCCTAGCGCGTTCATCGCCATGTTTCGCAAAAAACTGGGCGTATCGCCGCAACGCTATATTCAAAGCGCGCTGGAAGCGTGAAAGTCGGGCGAGTTTCAAATGAAAGAATGCCATAAACAAGAGCCGCCAGATGAAACACTCTGTCTGTCCTCTCGTTAATCAGAGTAGCCAATTGTTCCGGGTTACTGATATCTCCGCAGGCAACATTTAAACGCGGATCGCTGATGCCGTGAGTGGTGAGATATCAAAGGCAGTGATTTGTAAGATTTACTTTGCTTGACCATCACGATTAAGAAGTGAACCCTTTTCCAGTACTGTCTTGACCTGCTTTTTCCGGAAAACCAGCGGCACCAGCGAATGACAATATTCATATTTTATCTCGTAATAAATTGTGTAATTTATACAGTAAGCACTATTTAAAAATCCCAGCTCAGCTTCGCTATCACGGCACGCTCAGCCCCATAGAAACAGCCCTGAGATTCGGTAAAGCAGCTGGTGATGTACTTACGATCGGTAAGGTTTTGCGCGGTGACCTGCACCTTTCCACCTTTTAGGTTGGAAGCCAGATGTCCCAGATCGAAATGCACTTCGGCATCCATCACGCCATAGCCAGCGGTGCTGAACTGGTTCTCCATGGTGCCGCCTTTGGTACCATTGCTGAAACGTCCCCCCACACCTGCACCAAACCCGGAAGCAAAGCTGGACTCCGGCGCTTCCCAGTTGACCCACAACGAACCGAAACGGGTAGGTATACGCAGTGGGGTGCGCCCAACGACATCGCGATTGCTGTCCTGGGTGTATTCCACATTCTGCCAGGTCATGGATCCGATGATGCTGAACTGGTCAGTCAGTTGGCCACGCGCTTCTAACTCAATGCCGCGGGAACGAATCTTCCCGCCCTGTACCGAGTAGTTGATGTTGTTGGGATCAGTGGTCAGGACTTTGTCCTGGGTAAGATTAAAGGCGGCGATAGAGAATAACGCTGGCAAAGATTTGGGCTGATACTTAATACCTGCCTCATACAACTCGCCGTGCGAGGGATCAAACGCGTTCCCGCTGCTGTCCACAGAGTTGATCGGCTGGAATGATTGAGCGTATGTGAAATACGGAGCAATACCGTTATCAAACAGATAATTGACGCCGGCACGCCAGGTTGTGGCTTCATCACGCTGTTTGGTATCCGCGCTGTAACCCATTAAGTCAGTGGTACGCACGCTTGACCAGTCATGACGCACCCCCACCGTGGCGCGCCATTTTTCATAGCTCAGCTGATCCTGAGCATACAAACCGGTCTGTGTATTCATCAGCCGCGTATCCTGATAGTTCTCAGGCGTGCCGTAGGTGGCCTGGCCATAAACCGGGTTGTAGATATCCAGCGTGGGGACATCATAAGAAGCGGCGTAATTGCCGTGCCCGGTAAAGCGATCCCAGCTCATGCCAACCAGAAGTTGATGATCAATATCCGCCGTAGTGAAATGTCCGTGCAGCTGATTGTCGAGATTGATGGTATTGAAATGCTCGTCAGATGCGGCGATTGATCGGTTGATGGTACGCATATCGTCCTGCAATCCGGCAAAAATCACCGCGTTATATTTTGATGTCATCTGACTGTAGCGACCATTCAGGGTGACATCCCAGTCATCATTAAAGTAGTGTTCTGCGCTATAGCCAACAGAGGCCTGCTTACGCGAAAAGGTATTGTGATCCGGCTCGCCTGGATAAGCGTTTGTCGGTAATTTACCGTTAGGATTGTATTTGGCCGTACCGGCAACAGGCAGGGACGTCTGGGCTGCCATTTTAGAATCATTTTGCGCACGCGCATAAATCGTGAGCTTGTTATAGTAGTCAGGCTGAAAAGTAATGGAAGGCGCTAACGCCCAGCGCCGCATTTCGGTGCCCCGCTCCTGACCTTCTTTGGTCGTTGCCGTCCCGACCACGCGGTAAAGTACCGTGCCGTCATCATTGACTTTTCCGCCAAAATCGAAAGAGCCGCGCTGATACTGATGATTTCCCCCTTCCAGCTCAACATGGCGAATGGTCTTCGCAGTGGGCAGTTTACTCTGCATCGCGATAATTCCACCCGGACTGGCCAGGCCATACAGCACAGAAGCCGGGCCACGCACCACGGTAATATCCTCCAGCAGGAAGGGATCAACCTGTTGATAGCCATAAACAATCCCGTTGTTCATGCGCAATCCGTCGAGAAACTGATCGTTAAATCCGGTGGAGCCGTAATTGAATCCGCGAATTGAGAACTGGTCAAACGCACTCACCCCACCCCATTGCTCCGCCGCCACGCCCGGTGTGTAACGCAGCGCTTCATTTAAAGAGCGAACGTTCTGCATATCCATCTGTTGACGAGTAATCACTGAGATCGACTGCGGCGTTTCCAGTAATGGCGTATCACTTTTGGTTGCGCTCTGACTGTGTGTTGCGACCAATCCACTGCTGTCGGCAGATTCGGCGACGACATTTATCGTCTCTTCTGCACTGGCCTGCGATGCCACCATGATTGCCATCAAGGCCAAGCTGAGTGGTTTCAGCGATGGCCATTTCTGTGCCCTGTTTTGCATAAGGCCCCAAACTCCCTAAAAGGTGAAATGATAATTATTTGCAATGTTATAACATAACAATCAAAGCGCAATCATCTATTCTGCTTTTTTTGTTGTCAGTACCAGGGGAAGAATGAATGGCACTCGATTTTGCTGTGAGTGCCTGAAGAGAAAGGATTACCTGTCGAGGGCGTGATGCTGAGCCTCAATTAATGCCCGATAACGCCCCTCCTTTATGGCCATTAAGCTGGCGTGGTCGCCACACTCAACGCAACGGCCTTGCTCAATAAAGGCAATTTGGTCGGCTGCGCGAATGGTGGATAAACGATGCGCCACAATCACCACCGTTTTATCCGCCACCAGTGCGTCTATCGCTTGCTGCACATGATATTCCGATTCGCTGTCCAGCGATGACGTAGGCTCGTCCAGTAACACAACCGGAGCATCTTTAAGAATAGCGCGCGCAATCGCCACCCGCTGGCGTTCTCCCCCCGACAACGCACTCCCCGCTTCACCCGCCCGTGTCTCATAACCCTGCGGCAGACTTTCAATGACGTGGTGAATATGCGCTTTACGTGCAGCGTTGATGATCTCCTCCTGCGTGGCGTGCGGTTTACCTAACGCGATGTTATTCGCCAGCGTATCGTCCATCAGCCACACATCCTGAAACACCACCGAAACCTGTGCTAAAAGCTGATCGGGGGGGATATGCTTTAATTCCGCGCCTCCCAACGTGATAGTGCCCTGCTGTGGATCGGCAAAGCGACTCATCAATCGGGTTAGCGTGGTTTTCCCCCCGCCCGAAGGACCGACCAACGCCGTCAGGGATTTTTCCGCAATGTGTAGCGTCACATCCTGGAGTGCAGGTTTTTCCTGCTGCTGATAGTGAAAACTGACATTGTTGAGCGTAATCGCAAAGTGCTGTGGTTGATGGAGTGGCAGTTCAGTGACCAGATCCGCTTCATTGAGCACCGCATTCACCCGCTGCAACGCCGCGTCCGCTAGTTCAAACAGGCGCACCATGGAAAGTCCCAATGTCAGAGGCTCTACCATTTGCGCTACCAGCACCGTCAGGCAGAGCAGTGATGCCAGCGGCAACTGTTGCGTTGCGCATAACCCCATCCCCAACGCGACGGTAGCCACCAGAGTGAGCTGGATGATCAGTTGTGCTTTGGCAATCAGCCGTGCAGTATTGCCGCTTTGATGCTGCACCTGATGCTGGTGAGCAAAAACCCCGCGTAAACAAGGCGCGTTCAGGCCAGATCGGCCGCTGGCACGTAACATCGCCTGAGCCTGCACATACTCAACAATGGCTGCGCTGGCTGCCGCATCCACTTCATCAATGCGCAGAAAATCCTGATTGGCATCACGTTGTGCCCGCCGTATCAGCGGCACGATGAGCCCTGTTCCCGCCAGCAGCAGCGCCCCCAGACGCCAGTCCAGCGTGAAGATCAACACCAGCACCACCGCAGGTACCACCGCCAGTTGAATCGCCAGCGTAGCCAGTGAAGAGAGCGCCGTTGCCGCAAAGGTGACGTTATTGCCAAGAATCGTTGCCAGATCGCCGCTTTTTCGCCGTGCCAGCTGCTCCAGCGGCATGGCACGCAAGCGATGTGCCAGCCGCTGACGCATGGCCTCCGTCACGCGATGCCAGTAGTCATAGACAAAAGCCATTTCACGCCAGCGCACCATGCCTTCAAGCAGCAGCAAAACAATGAGCACCACTAGCCAGCTCAGGATGTCACGCACGGGCAGTGCGCCCGGTGTTAATACGAGCGAAAACAGCGGCAGTGTGATAATCCAGCCCGCGGCTTGCAACATCGCCGCTACCACCGCACACGCTAACGTTCGGCGAAATGGCGCAGCGAACTCCCCTGCCACCGCAATCATGTTGTGATAAATGCGCATCATACTTCTCCCTCGCGCTTTAACGTCCACTGACTGGCAAGCTGATAGTGCTGCCACAGACGCGCGTAATAACCGCCCTGATTCAGCAAGTCAGCATGACGGCCTTGCTCAGCCACTCTGCCTTCGTGCATCACCACAATCACATCCGCGTCAATGACCGTCTGCAAACGATGAGCAATAGTGATCACAATGCGATCCGGCGCGAGTTGCGCCAGTGCCTGCTGAATATGCCTTTCGTTGTGTGCATCGAGATAAGAAGTTGCTTCATCCATCACCAGCACGGGCGCATTGCTCAGCAGTGCGCGGGCCAGGGTCACACGCTGACGCTGGCCGCCCGATAACGAGCTCCCTCGCTCACCGATCTGCGTGTTTAATCCTTGTGGCAGTGCCGAAACGATCTCGCTCACCCCCGTCGCGACCATAACGTGCTGCAACGCTGCATCACTGGCTTCGGGCGCAGCCAGTCGTAAATTTTCCTCCAGCGTGCCACTGATAAGAAACGGCTCCTGTAATACCAGCGCCATCTGCTTCAACAACACATCACTGCGCATCTGGCGGATATCGCACCCCCCCAGCGTAATGCTACCCTCTGTCACGTCATAAAAACGCGGGATCAGGCGCGCCAGCGTCGATTTTCCCGAACCGGAAGCCCCGACAATGGCACAGCGTGTTCCCGCTGCGAGCGTTAATGACACGTCGCTGAGTGCAGGCTGCGGCCGATCCGGGTAGTGAAAACTGACCTTGTTCAGGCTGAGTACGTGTCCTTGCGGTTGCTGCGGATGTAGTGGCTCTGGCAGCACGTCCTGCCGCAGCACCTCTTCAATGCGGCCTGAGGCCGCGCCAGCGTCATTCAGATAGTTAGCCAGGTGCACTAACGGTTCGAGCGCTTTGATGGGTAACGTACCCAACATCAACGCCAGCAGCCACTGCGCCAGGGTAACCTGCCCGGCTTGATACAGCACAAAACCTGCTATCATCAGCACCGCAGCCGTCGGTAACGCGGCACCTGCCAGACGATTGATTTTCCAGGGCACTTTGCTGCCTGCCATCCAGGTTTCCACCGCCGACGTAAACTGTTGCAGCCGCGCGTTAAAGCGCCGCCAACCCGCGGCGCCATTATCAAAGGTACGCATGACCGCCATACCCTGCACCAGTTCAATCACCCCGGCATTGACTGACTCACTGGCCTCATTGTATCGGCTGCGCTGCTGCGGATTTTCACGCGCCATCATTGCCATACACACGAGGCTAATCGGCAAAAACAGCAACGCCACCAGTGCCAGTCGCCACTGCACCAGCGCCAGCACCAGCAGTGCGGCCAGCGGTTGACTCAGGCTGGCACCGATAAACGGCACCGCATCCGCCACCGCAATGTGCAGCGCTTTGACATCCTCCTGGAGGATTTTACGTAACCGCCCACTGCCCCATTGCTGTACCACTCCAAGCGGCAAACAACTGAGGTACTCCACCAGACGCTCGCGCAGCGCTTCCTCTAATTGATAGCTGGCTTCGTGGGCCCGTGCTTCTGCCTGTAAGCGCAACCAGAATGCCAGCACCAACAGCAGCACACTGCCGGTGAGGGCGATAAATGACGGCGGTGGTAACATCGGGACAGACAGTAATGGCGTCACCGCCCATGCCAGCAGCGCTATGCCGCTGACGTTGAGCAAGCCCGCCACGCTGCCAAAAAGAAGTGCCAGGTTAAGTGAGCGCGCCACCTTCGGCACGCTTGCCACTAACCTGCCGGGTTGGCCCAGTAACTTCATTTCAGCCCCTCATTCACCCGCTGCGCCACGGCTTGTGCGTTGGGCGTATCGATGCAACTGAAGTGATTACCCGCAATCGAAGTGACCTGCAGATCGCCCAGGCAGACGTTACGCCAGAAGTTCAGCGTATTGTCATCCATACCCGGTGCGAACCCAGAGCCCTGATTGGGCAACAGGAAGCGGATATCGCCGACATAAGTGCTGGGGGTGAAGTGTGCGGCATGGAAACTCTGGCGGAATACGCGGAACAGGCCCAGTGCCATTTCGGCAGGCATCTGCTGACCGGTAAACTGTTCCACACCCGCGACATAACGCGCAAAACGCTCTTCAATCGGCAATGCCTGCATCTGTTGGAAAAACAAGCCCGCCGCGCCGGGTAACTGCGCCAGCGCACCCTGCGGAATGCGACCATGATGTTGCTCAATCACCTGCATAAAGCCCTTCACTAATGCATCGCCATCCACCTCACCGAAACCGGCCTGCGCCAGCGTAATGTGCAAATTGGGGATAAACAGCGATTCGATCATCAGATCATCCTGCACCTCGAACAACACCGGATGGCTGCTGATCAGCACCAGGTCAGCGATTTCTGCGCCCTGTTCGCTGAGGCGACGCGCCACTTCTACCGCAAACAACCCGCCCAGACAGTAGCCAATCAGCTGGAAGCGGCTATGTCCGGTGGCCAGCAGGCGTTGTGCGTAATCATCTGCCATGCGCTCAACCGCCTGTTGTGGGGACAAGGCGCAATATTGTGCGGTATCGGCAATCACAATGCCGATGACCGGCCCGCGCGGATCTTTCTCCAGCTCCGCCAGCATCGGGCGGAAGCAATCCATGGTGCCCAGGCCGGCATGGAACACCACCCGCAGCGGGCCTTCACGCCCGCCCCCCATCGGCAGCAGAATACCGTTGCTGCCCTCAGCCCGGCCCTCGATTTCTGGCTGCAGTTTATCTCCGGCTTGAGGCGCTGCGGCAGCCGCTTCAGGCGCATGCTGCGAACGGATAGCCTGCGCCAGCGCGCGCACCGTTGGGCCATTCAGCATATGACGCAGCAAAGTATCAAAGGGTATCTCTCCCATCTGCCAGGGGTCAGCGGCCAGCAACTGCCGCAGCTTGCCTGCCATGCGTGCCATGATCAGCGAGTCAGCCCCCAGGTTATACACATCCTGGTCGAGCGCGATCTGTTTAATTCCCAGCGCTTCAGCCCAGTGCTGGCACAGCATCTGCTCAAGCGCATCCCCCTGCGGTTGCAGGCCCAGCGGCGTGCCATGATCTGCAGTCTCCTCTACCCACCAACTGACGGCGGTATTACGGTCCACTTTTCCGTTTGCCGTTAGCGGCAGAGCTGCAACCGACTGAATCTGCGCCGGGATCATATAGCGCGGTAATTTCTGTTGCAGCGCGTCGAGCAGCACTTGCGGATACAGCGGCAGACGATCGCCTTTGATTTGTTGTGCCAGCAAATGGAAACCCTGCTGATACAGCACGTGACCTGACTGCGGCAGGCACAGCACCGGATCGCCGCTGACCGATTGCATCAGCGCCTGCCAACCATGCTGATCAAGATAGCTCTCCTGCTGACGTTCGCTGTCTTCCGGTGGCGTCATCATGAATGCCTGAGAAGCCATGATCCACGGACATTCGCGCGTCGGCTCCGTCAGGATCACCCAGCCTTGCGGCGCGGTCAGTAACTGGATATTTTCCAGCGCCCGGCGTTGGTCACGGGCGTTTTCCAGTACCCCGGCGGCCAGCACAATATCGAAGCTCTCCGGGTAATAGCCCTGCGCGCGAATATCATCGTCAATATTCAGCAGGCCAAAATGCATGCCCGCTCGTTCACCGTAGCGGGCACGCGCTTCAGGCAGAAAGAAGGCCGCCACATCAGTAAAGTGGTATTCAATCGCCTGCTCGCTCAACGCTGCCAGCACATCCGCCGTCGTGCCGCCAGTGCCTGCGCCAACTTCGAGGATACGTAAAGGCCGCTGGGCGCACTGCTGTGCAATCAGGCTCGTCAGTGCACTGACAGCCTGATTCAGGTACTTCGCCATCAGGTTTTCACGATACAGCGCCTGCACGTTGGTCAGTTGCCCCTGCGGGAACAGCAGTTTCTGAGCGTCAACACGCCCTTCGAGCAGCCCGGCGAGATTATCCAGGTTGCTGCGGATGTAAGCCAGAAATGCCGGGCCATCGAGCAACGGCTGCCACAGTGCGTCAACCTGCTGCCAGCTGTAATCAGGCAAAGCGCCCGCCTGCGCGAGCATCGCTTGCCAGCGGCGCACCAGCCAGAAGAAGCGAGCATTCACGGGTGTTTCTCGTAGCTGAGCTTCACTGAATTCAGCATTAAGACCATAAGCTTCCAGCGTGTCACGCATCTGTTGTAACACCACAGCGTCCAGGGCTGTCATCGCCTGTTGTAACTGCGTGGCGGTGATGTCCTGCACCAGATCTGCGGTTGCGGTATCAATACCATCTGTCAGGCGGGCGTAATCTGCGCGGTTCTCTGGTTGACGCTGCGCGCTGACTAATGCCAGGAGTTGCCGCTGGTTACCTTCGCCATGGGGCACCACGCACGCACTCTCCACGCCCGGTAAAGCACTAAGCGCCGCTTCGATTTCCCCGGGTTCGATGCGGTGCCCTTTGATTTTGAGCTGATTGTCCGCGCGACCAAGAAACTCCAGTTCACCGTTCGGCAGATAGCGGGCGCGATCGCCGGTCCAATACAATCGCTGTTGGTCATGCGGATGATGGATGAAGTGGCGTGCAGTTTTCTCCGCGTCATTAAGATAGCCTTGCGCCAGTCCCGCGCCGCTGATGTAAAGATGGCCAGGCAACCACACAGGGCAGTCCGCCATGTTGTCATCCAGCACGCGAAAGCCCTGATTGCTGAGCGGCAGACCGTAAGGGACACTGCGCCACGTGGCATCACGGCCCTGCCAGCGGTGATAGTTAGACCAGATGGCGGCTTCAGTCGCACCACCGAGCGCTACCAGTTGAAGCCGTGGCAGACGCGTCGCCAGTGAATCCAGCAGCGTTAAAGGGATCCAGTCACCTGAGAGTAATGCCAGCCGCAAACTCGTCAGTTGCTGGTGCTGAAGCGCGCTCTCCAGCATCTGCATCAGCGCAGGCACGCTGTTCCAGAGGGTCACCTGTTGTGATTCGATGCGTTCAATCCAGTGCGAAGGATCGGTGGCGCGTGCCGGTTCAGGATAGATTACCGCGCCGCCCACGCTTAGCGGCCCGAACAGATCATAAATCGCCAAATCAAAGCCGAGTTGCGCCAGCGCCAGCACGCGGTCGGTGGCCTGCACGGCGAAACGTTGGTTGATGTCTTCAACCGTATTCCGTGCCGCCTGATGCCCCATCACCACCCCTTTGGGCTGGCCGGTGGAGCCAGAGGTGTAGATAATATAGGCCGCATCGCTGCTGCGCGAAGTGTGTGGTTCCTGCAGCGGCTCGCTGCCGTTCAGTGCATCAACATCAATACGCCACTCGCCACTAACGCCGCACTCCACGATCTGTTGCTGGGTCAGCACCCGTCGGATACCCGCGTTTGCCAGAATTTGCCGGCGACGTTCCGCCGGCTGCGAGACATCGACCGGCACCCAGACCGCCCCCGCCGCCATGGCACCCAGCACCGCAGCGGCCTGCATTACACCTTTTTCCAGCGTGATCGCGACCGGTTCGCCGATGACAACTCCGTGCCGCTGCAGATGGCCGGCAATACGCAAGGCTGCGTCCGCCAGTTGACGGTAAGTCATCTGCTGCAGGGGATCGATCACCGCCAGCGCATCCGGGGTCAGGTGAGCCTGTGCGAAGAATGGCTGGTGCAGCCCGCCTTCGGGTAGCGGTGCGTGGGTATCATTGACCTGCAACCGTTGTTCACGTTGCCATTCGGGGAGTGCAACCTGCGCGGTCTGCTGCCAAATCGCATCTTCTTGCGCCATGGCATTCAGCAGTGATTCAAAGCTCGCAAACAGATCGTCGATCATCCCCGACGGGAATACCCCGTCGCGCACATCCCAGTTGACCTGTAAACCGGCAGCACTGTCCATCGCCTGACAGTCGATAAACACCTGCGGCGTCTGGGTAATGCCACGTCCATCCAGTTTGCCCTGCAACGCGTTTTCTGCATCGGCAGGCACCAGGCCGATGGCACTGGTAAAAACATAAGGCATCAAAGCGTAATCGCGCCCTTTGGCGCGCGCCAGTTCACGGATCACCTCGACGCCGGAACAAAGGCGATGATCCAGGTCATCATACAATTGCCGGCTAATGGCGTTGGCGCGCTGCGCCCAGCTCATTGGATGGCGCTGATCGACCTCCAGCAGGCTGACCGAGGTGAAATCGCCCACCAGACGATCCACCTGCTCATGCAGCGGCTGGCGGTTAAGTACCGTCAGATTCAGGCAGAAGTGTTCGCTGGCAGACCAACGCTGCAGCACGCTGGCATAGGCGGTTAACACCGCCGCTGTAGGGGTAATACCGCACTGTGCCGCCTGCTGTTTGAGTGCCGCCCAGCGTTCCTCCGGCAGTTGCAAAAAACGTCGTGTAAAGCGTGCGGGCTGTCGTTCCTGTGTATCAAGCAACGGGAGCTGCGGCGAGGCGGGCAGCTGAGGAATACGCTGCTGCCACCAGGCACGATCGCGTTGGGCCGCCGGTGACTCATCCCTGCCGCGCTCCGCCAGCAGATAATCGCGGAACTGAATCTTTAGCGGAGGCAGCGGCTGGTCAGGATGCTGGTAACGCGCTTCAAACTCGCCCAGCAATAGCCAGATACTGGCCCAGTCGGCAATCAGGAAGTCCATCGACAAATGCAGCACGCTGCGTGCCGGCAACTGCGACAGACTCAGGCTGAACAGCGGCCACTGCTCGGGCTGGTAGAGTCGATGCCCCATCTGCTGCTTCACGCTGTCCAGCAGCGCTTCGCCCTGCTCTGCTCCGCTACTCGCGCAGTCAATGAGCAGTTCCGGCACATCGGGTAAAACGCGCTGGCTGCCACTGCGATCAAACACCGCACGCAGCATGTCGTGTCGCGCGACCAGCTCATTCCAGATAGCACTGACTCTGGCATGCTGCAGCGGTGGATAATTCACCTCCAGATAAACATGGCAGGCCACGCCGCCATAGCCAAAGGCATCATTACGCCCGACCAGATACGCCGCCTGCACCTGGCTTAGGGGAAACGGTGCGAAGCGCGCAGTCTCATCGGCTATCAGTGTAGTCTGCTGCTGTTCTCCGGCGAGAATAGCTAACACATCGGCTTTATGGGCTTTCAGCGTGTGTAAATCGTCCGCTGAAATCACGCCCTGCGGCGCACGGTAGTTTAGCTTGCCCTGCTCCTCCCACAGCTGTACGCCACGGTTGCGCAGGCGTTGAAGCAGTTCAAGGGCGATGGAATGGTCAGTCATGCTAAATCCTCCTCGCCCGGAGCCGTCGCGCGGGACGACCGGGGCGGAATATTGACGTTAAAACGCAGGCGATTAGTCGGGTCGAAGCGCTGTTTGAGTGCCGCCAGGCGTGCCCATCCGCTGCCATACGTGGCCTGCGCCCAACGCGGCTCATGGTCAGGCAGCAGGTTGGCGTAAGGGCCGCAGCTCACCGCTTGCAGCTGTTGCCAAGCCTCAATGGCGGGTGCCAGCATCGCTGGGTTATCGGGCTCGCCGTACCACTGGGCGCAGACTTCAACAAACCAGTTGGCATCCCGGTGGGCAAACGCGGTTGCGCCCGCCGGGGCGCGGGCAATGGCACCGCCAAGTGCGCCAAACACCAGCGAGAAGTTCGGGCCGGCACGCTGAAACAGCGCCAGCAGTCGCTCGAGCGTGTCATTGTCCAGCTCACGCAGCAGTTCGCCACGGTTGTAAACATGCTGCTGTAGATAGTTGGGCGCCGAGGGCAGAAGGCGCTGATAATCGACGTAGCGCATCGGTTGCAGCGTGTCGCACAGCGCGCCCACCTTAAGGGGCGCAAGCACTTGTTCCGCCTGTTCTGGCGCACCAAACCAGGTGGGAATAAGCATGATACTGCGCTCAAAATGCAGTGATTCTGGCAAAAATGGCAGCGGCGGTGCCGTCCAGACAAGGGCAATCAACGAGGCCTGATCCGGTGCCTGCGTCAGCCAGCTACGTGCCCGACGCAGCACAGCGGGAATGTCCCGTGCGGGCCACGCGAGCACGCCGGCCACGACGCCCTCAACGGGATGCAATTGAAACGTGAAACGCGATACCACGCCAAAATTGGCGCCCGCGCCGCGCAAACCCCAGAACAGTTCGGCATCGTGCTGTGGGTTCACTTCCAGCACTTCACCGGACAACGTAACCAGCTCACAGCTCACCAGGTTATCGCTGGTCAAGCCAAACTGGCGCGACAGGTCGCCAACGCCGCCGCCCAGGGTGTGCCCGGCGATACCGATAGTGGGATTGCGCGGGCCGGGTACCGCCAGACCGTACGCCTGAGTTGCCGCATCCAGCTCGCCCCAGGTGACCCCTGGGGCGACGTGCGCCAGGCGTTTATCCGGGTCAATAGCGATCTGCTTCATGCGGGACAGATCAAGCACCAGCCCATCCTGGCAGGTGCCGTAACCGGCCACGTGAGCGCCACCGCCGCGCAGCGCAACCGACAGTTGCTGAATCTCCGCCAGTTGCAGTGACTGTTGAATATCCTGCACGCTGACGCAGCGCACAATCGCAGTGGGCCGGTAGTCAATACGGGCGTTGCGTACCCGGCGTGCAACTTCGTATTCCGCATGCTGCGGCAACAGTAAATCCCCTTCCAACACCTGTTGTAAGGCAGAAAATAGCTCGCGCATTACGCCTCCTGCGACGGGTTAAATAACGACTGGATGAAATCGGATGTCTGCGGCAGTGCCTGCCACCCCTGTAAAACCACGCTTCTGACATAGCGCCGCTCACCCTGCTGACTATTGAGCCAGCGGTCAGCAGGCAACAGGCGTTGCAACTGGCTGTAACTGAGTCGCGGGATATGGAAGTCCACCCGGGTCACGGCGCGTGCGCCATTGGCATGCCGGACACAGGCCGGTCGCTGCAGCGGGTGGTAATGAGAGACGATAAACGGCAGATCGTTACCGCGCGGCATCATAAAGTGGTAGTGCACCCTTTCACCCTGTACCGATTTACGGTTGCCTCTTACGACGCGCGAACCGGCCAGCGCCTGCTGACGCAAATGCTGACTGACGTTATCCAGGCTAAGTGGTGCTTCAGGCTGATACTGTTCAGGTTCCAACGCCACATCACACCAGCCCTCGCCAGCCTGCGCCCAACCTCTAAGACGCCGACCGGCGCTGGAACCGAAGCGCCAGCCAAAGGGATAGCTCAGCCAGCGAAACCAGCGCGGCAGTTCAAAGAATTCCAGAAACGGCCCCTCTTCAAACCACACCAACGCATTGTGCGCCCGCGCCGGATCGCCCCCCCACTGCACACTGAACCCAGCCTGTTCAAGCTGGGCTACGCAGTCACGAATGTTATCGACTTTGCAGAGAATATGGCTGCACTTAAGCATTGGGCCTCCGTGCGATAAACAGGCGCTGCCCGAGCGGAGCGAGCACATGCCCCTCGTCGGGCAGGCAAGCCTCGCAAATCAACCCGGCGCGCTGCAGCAGATCCCGCCACTGCTCTGGTGAGAGGAAGCGCTGTTCACTGCGCTGCCGGTCGTCCTGTGGCGGTGGCATCATAAAGGCCTGTGAGGTGAGAATTTCCAGATGTTCACGCGTCGGTTCGGTGATTAACATGACACCGCCCGGTTGTAACACCTCGGCCAGCCAACGAATGGTTTGTTCGCTGTTGTGTGCATTGTTCAGCACCCCCGCCATCACCAGCACATCCTGGGAATCTGCGGCGACGTTTTGCTCGGTGAGGGGGCGGTCAATATCGATCAGTGCGGTCGAGAGCCAGGAGAGATGGCTATAGCGCTGTTGCGCATTCACCAGGAAAAAGCGCGAGACATCGCTAAACAGCCAGTTGAGCGGCGGTGTTTCCCCATACGCCTCGTGCAGCCGTTCCCGTACCCGTTCGGTGGTGGCACCGGTGCCTGCGCCAATCTCCAGTACTTTTAGCGGCGCCGTTCGCTGGCTGAGCTGCTTCAGGACCCAGTCGGCAATCAGGGTGTTGAGATAACGGGCGGTGATGGTGTGGCGATAGACCGCATCGGCGATATCGTTACGGCCTTCCGGGAACAGCAGCAGCGCCGCCTGCTGCTCGCCGCGCATCAGCTCACCCAGCTTTTCCGCGTTATGCCACAGATAATCGATAAAAGTGGCAGAGCCCAGGCGGTTGTCCCACGCCCTGTGCACCGCCTGCCAGCTGTGATGCAGCTCGGTATAGCCGATCGTTCGTCGGCTAAAGTAGTGCGCGCCTCGTTGCACCACCAGACCGGCATCGGCCAGCAGCATCAGCCAGCGTCCAATCAGGGCGTGATGCGCTTCGGCCACCTGGAGTTGTTGCAAAATCCCTGGCAGATCGTGGCCCTGATCGGGATGCGTCAGCGCGCCTCCCTGTTGCAGGCTAAACAGCATGGCGCTCAGGCAAGCTTCATCCATCCGCGCGACAAAATCCGTCACCTGCTGCGCCGTAATGCCACTCACCAGCAGCTCTGCCCGCTGGGTAAAATCCCACTGTGGGGTGGCTTTGCGTTCCAGCCCGGTGGTGACAGGCAGCAAGGTACGCGCCAGGGGTTCAAACCGCTGGTCTGGATTGAGACGCGGATAGCCGAGTGTTTTGGTCAGCGCTTGCCACATCTGACACTGAGTTAGCAGGGATTGCGGGCTCCAGCGGGGTGCATCAGGAGACCGGATGCTCTCCGCCAGCGCCAGTAAGTCTTGGGCAATGGCTTCTGGCCAGTGTTCCGCCAGTGTGGTGCGCCAGCTGGCGCGCTGAACCTCGCCGATAATGGCGCTGGTCTCTTCCATCAGATGTGCTGATTGTGGGCTGCTAAAATCGCGGTCGCGTTTTACCGCCTCAGGGATATGCAAACGCGGGAACCACATCACCGGCCCATGTGTATCGATCAACGATAACCGTCCAGCGGGCAAGCCCAGCGTGATCTGTTGCAACAGCTGGAAATGGTTGTCAGGGTCCTGCGGATCGACTTCGTTATGCACACTCAACGTTAAGGGGATTCCGGCCAACTGTCCCTGCACCACCTGGAAAGGTGCCTCTGGTAACTGCGCCTGCGCCTGAAACTGCCACGGGCGAGGTGCGCCAAGGGCTTCCACCAGCATCGCGATCAGTGGGAACGCCACCTGGCTGGCGCACGCGGCATCAATAAACTGAAGCTTTTGCCGCCGCAGTAAGCGGTGGGCAGACTGAATGAACTGCTCCACCGCCGGCAGATGCGGATAGAGGTTGCCGACCCGATACTGCACACCGAATTCACGCGCTGAGCGCAGGTTCGCCACCACCTCATCATGATGAACGGGCTGCTCCTGAATGACATGAATGCGCCTGGCCATCAGTTGCTGTGCCAGAACGCTGCCTGCACCGCCCATCACGGTGGCACGCAACACCACGCAGGCCAGGTCAATGTCTTCAGGCAATGCGGCGATATCGGTATAGAGCGGAATGTCATAGCGTTGCGCGCAATCACGGCTACGTGCGCTGCCGCTCGCCAGTAGCCCCACCACGTTAAAGTGCAGCGGATAACGCTGCAGTGCCGCCAACCAGAACTGGCCAAAGGTGGAGCCACACACCAGCACCTTTAACGGAACCGCGTTCATAGCGCACCTCCACTCATTTCGTTTAAGTGCTCAATCCCGCTGTCAAACAGCTCAATATCAATACCGGTTTGCTCACGGCAGAACAGCAGCATAAACGCTTCGATATCAATGCACTCGGCTGCCATCCCCACGACCGGCTGAGGTGACTTTAGCAGCCATTTAGCGCATGCCGCCGCACATGCGGCGGTTAACTGAGCAATGCCCGGAGCTTTCAGCAATAAGGTTAACGTGGTGTTAGTGCCCTGACGCACTCCATCAACCTGGATCAAAAAGTTAACCCATGCATGTCGACCCGCTACATCCAGTGCCGCGCCCTCCACCACCGCGTATATTGCTGCCTCTTGCGGCAATACACGCGCTGTTTCTAATGCGCGAACCAGGTGTTCACCATCAAGCGCGAGATACCAGCGACTGTGGCGCACCCCCAATTGATTGGTGACTCGGCGCGATTCCTCATCTTCATAAGGCTGCAGTTGCACCGGGCGAGGAAAGAAAGGCAGGCTGACGTTGGACTTTCGTCGCGGCAGGGTATGCTTAGGGCCTGACGCGCGCAGCACACCCTCAAGATAATCTTCTGCTCCGCCAGGGGTGAAACGATCAAACACGCCAAACCAACAGTGCAATGCATCGGCTCGGTCCAGCGTACGCGCTAACCACGTAGGCAAAATGCCAGACAAGCCAGGCAATGCACCTGCTGCGAACAGCGCGCTGCATGGACATCCCCCAACCGGAGGTTGTAACGCTGCCGGACAGTCAATCCCGCCGGCGTCAACCAGCGGAATACCCGCCGCGTGCAGTCGGTTAGCCACCTGTTGTGACAGCCGTGCCGAAGGCGCAGCACAGTTCACGATCAACCGACAGCCGGTGGCGAACATCATGAGGCTTTCTTCGTCACTCACATCCACATAGCAGCTCTGTGCCCAGGCGACGGGTTGCGGGTGACGCCCCCCCACGCGCAGCGACGTTTCTCCCCACTGATGCAGAATACGCGCGACCCCGCTGCCCACGGCACCAAATCCTCCCAAAATACCAATCACAGAACACCCCCTTCCATGGTGGCAACTTGAGCCTGTTGTGCCTCAATCTCGGCAGCCATTGCCTTCAGGCCAGGTGCGCTAAAGATTTTTCGCAGCGCGATGTCGACGGCAAATTCATCACGGATCAGGTTAATCAGGCGGGTGGCCAGCAAGCTATCCCCCCCTAATTCAAAAAAGCCCTGCTGGCGGCCGATGTGCGGCGTAATGCCAAGCAATGTTCCCCATAGCTGAGCGAGTTTTGCTTCGGTTTCACTGAGTGTTTCCTGCTGTTGTTGCGGCCTGGGCAGATTGTCATACAGTGATTGCAGGCGCTTACGATCAACCTTACCGTTTGCAGTCAGTGGCAGATGTGTCAGCATAACCAACCGCTCCGGCACCATGGCTTTGGGAAGTTTCTGCGCCAGCTGACTCGACCAGTTAGCGGGCAGCCCGTGATGATGTGAAGGGCGTAGAGTTAAGGTGGCGGCGAGACCGCTGAGGTTGCACTCACCGGATGTAAAACCACTGGACTGAGCGCGTTGCTGCCACACCGCGCCAGTACGCAGCGGATCTTTTCTGCTATTGCCATACCCTCCCGCCAGCAGCCCGGCGCTGATCATGGCAACCGGTGTCAGACACTGGCGCTCCATCATCCACAGCTCGCCTGTAGGCCTCAGCAACTGAGAGGCTGCCTTCAGCCCATGTAATGGTTGGGCGTAGCGGTGCAGCGCATTCGCCGCCAGCACGATGTCAGCCGAGTTTTGCAGTTCTTCCGGCACATACAGTTCATTCAGCAACAGGAAATCGATCTGATGACCGCCGTTTGCCAGTTGAGTCCGCGCTTGCTCCAGCGCCAATGGGGAGGATTCCAGCAGGGTGTAATGCACGCTGCCCTGCGGCAGGCGCGCCAACAGCACAGCGCTGTGCTGCCCGCCGGCACCGTTGATCTCCACGATGTTGATCGGTTGACCTCGCTGGTGGAACAGGCCGTGAACATGCAGCGCCAGCTGTGACAACCATTGCCGCGTCTCATCATCCGCTGCCGACAGACTGGCAGGGCTGAATACGCTGTCGGTCAGCAGTGCGGCATGGTCTTGTTCACCTCGCAACATGGCGCGCCAGCTGGCATAGCGGGTGCGCGCCGCAACGATCTGCGCCGTTGCAGGCCTGGCGATCGCGGCAGCGGTTCCGGTGGCAATGTAGTGTGCATCCTGTGGCTGCACCACACCACGCGACACCAGCCATTTCAACCACAGTTGCAGCACCTGCTCGCCCTTTTCATCGGGCTGAAGCGCGTGCACTTGCCAGACGGCACCGGCTTCCGCCGGCAGTTGCAGGAGCTCCGTCAGAATGTGTTCGGCCACCGCCGATTCATACTGCAGCAGACCACGTTGAGTACTGTCAGGATGGAATACCTCATCCTGCTCGACACGGGTAGGGGTGTGGGGGGCGACGGCGGCTACAAGTCGCTGCGTGATGCCATCGTGCCACAATGAGACCACCGCCTGGTCGATGCCGTTAAGCGCCTGCAATGCCTGTTCAACCTCACCGGCCTCAATGCGATGGCCGCGCAGCTTCATCTGCGTATCCAGTCGCCCCAGGAACTCCAACGTACCGTCTGGCCAGTAGCGGCCACGGTCGCCGGTACGATACCAGCGCTCGCCGTCAAGCACAGGGAAACGGGCCTCCGTCAACGTTGGATCGCCGAGATAGCCGCGAGCCAGACCCGCGCCGCCGATGAGCAGCTCGCCTTCCACCCAGTCAGGACAATCGGTATTGACCGCATTAAGCACACGCCAGCGCTGATTATGTAGCGGGTAACCATAAGGGATCGAACGCCAGTCAGGTTTGATCCTGGTCACCGGGAAAATGTTTGACCAGATAGCGGCTTCGGTGGCGCCCCCCAGAGCCAGTAAACGGCAGCCCGGGGCGCTCATTTGTAATCTCTCTGGCAGCGACAGCGGGATCCAGTCACCGGAAATCAACGACGCCCGCAGCGCAGGCAACGTGACGTTCTGCGCAGCTGTCAGCAGCATCTCCAGCAGCGCTGGCACCGAATTCCACAGGGTGACCCCATGGGTTTGCATTAAGTGTATCCAGTGAGCCGCATCGCGACGGTACTCCTCATCCACCATCACCAGCGCAGCCCCGCAGCCTAACGGCGCAAACAGATCAAATACCGAAAGATCAAAATCGAGTGCCGAGAGCGCCAGAATGCGGTCTTGCGGTTGCATCGCCAGTCGCTGGCGCAAATCGTGCACCGTGTTATGGCTGGCGGCGTGGCACATCTCAACGCCTTTGGGTTCTCCGGTCGAGCCCGATGTGAAGATGACATACGCCAGCTGCTGGGGGGAGATTGCTACCGGATGAGCCAACGCCGCGACGTCCGTCTGCACGGCCTGATCGCCGGTCAAGGGCGTGTCCTGATCGAGCACCAGCCGTACGTCGGCCCGTTGCAAAATCGCCTGTTTGCGTGCCTGTGGCTGATCGATACCGATTGGTACCCAACTGGCCCCCGCAGCCAATACTCCCAGCACCGCGATCGCCTGCTGCGGGCCTTTCGGCAGTGAAATCGCCACCCTATCGCCCGCCAGCGTTCCCTGCTGTTGCAGCCAGTGCGCCAGTTTCAGCGCCTGCTGCGCCAGCTCAGCATAAGAAAGCTGACAGGTTTGCTGCTCCTGCAACCAAATCAGCGCCGCCTGCTGCGGTGTCCGACTGGCCTGCTGGAAAAAGGCGTGATGCAATGTTTCCGCAACATAGGGGTGATGTGCAGCGACAGTGGTTGCCTCTCGCACCAGGCGCTGAGGCACAGGCAAGAGATCTGGAAGCGACTGCTGCCAGTTCTGGTCACATAAGTGATGGATGAGCTGCTGATAGGCGGTAAACATCGCATCCAGCATACCCGCCGGGAACAGAGCCTCTACCGCATCCCAGACCAGCGAGACGCCTCCTGCCAGCTCGGTTAACTGGTGATCCAACCAGACCTGCGGCGTTTGTGACAGGCCATAAACGGGTTGGCTGAAGATGCCCTGTTCCGGTTCTGCGCTTATTCCCAAAGCGCTGGTAAACACCACCGGCATCACCAGTTCAGGCGCCTGATGCAGACGAGCCAGTTCGCGGAGGACCTCAACGGCTGAGAGCGAACGGTGATCCAGCGAGCCCCACATATCGCGTTGTACCTGGCAAACTTCATCCAGCCAGCCGCCGTCGGCATGACGACACGGCACCAACACGAGCGAAGTGAAATCACCCATCACCCGGGTCATATCATCGTGCCCTTCAGGACGATCGAACAGGGTCAAATTGAGGGTAAAGTCCGGCTGATGGCTCCAGCGCCGCAGTACGGTCGCAAATGCGTTCAGCATCACCGCTGAAGGTGTTACACCCTGTTGGCGGGCTTTTCGCGTCAGTTGCTGCCAGCGATCCGAGTCCAGCCAGTACTCACGGCGGGTAAACTGCGGTACCGACATCGCTTCAGGTTGCCGGGCCAGCGGCAACTGCGGGGCCAGCGGCAGGTGGTCGAGACGTGGCCGCCACCAGTCCCAAGCAGCCTCACGTTGCGCCTGCTGTGGCAGGCGTGCCAGTAGCGCATCACGGAACTGAACAGCGGGGGCTGCCGGCAACGAACGCTGATGATAGAGCGCGTCCAGTTCCTGATAGAACAACAGGATACTGAGCGCATCGAGGATCAGGTTGTCGATAGCGATCGCCACTCGGTGCGTTTCACCCCGCTGCGCCACGCTGACGCTAAACAGCGGCCAGCGCTGCGGATCGAAGCTGTGTGAGGCATATGCTGCGCGTTGCAGACCAACGTTATCTTCACCCGTCTGGTTGAACAGCGGGATCTGATAATGCGGCACCTGTTTTTGAACCTGCTGCTGGCCGTTACTGAATACCGCCCGCAGCATGTCATGGCGCGCAATCAACTGGTTCACCGCGCGTTCCAGTTGCGCGAGATCCAGATGATTAACCTCAAATTCACGATAGAACGTACAGCCAATGCCGCCCAGCGCAAACTCACTTTCTCGGCCAAACAGGTAAGCCTGCTGCACGTCCGTCAGCGGGAAGGCATCGTAACGTCCGTTAGCATCATGAACGATGGCAGGCGTGGCGGTTGTCGGTTGGTTGCAGCGCAATGTCTGACAGAAATCTGCCAATACCGGCTGAGCGAAGAGTTTTGACAGGGTAACAGCGCTAAATCCCTGGCGACGAAGTTCTGCCACGGCACGGGTGGCCAGCAGTGAATCACCGCCTGCCGTGAAGAAATTATCCTGACGGCCCGGTAATATACCGAGTGTTTTATGCCAGATCGCAGCCACCTGTTGTTCTACGCCGGGCAAGGCGGCCTCGTAGGTGTGGGCCGTTTCCGGTGCATGGTCGGCCAGTAACTGCCGCAGTAAATTGCGATCAATTTTACCGTTGTGGCTGAGCGGAAGTTCAGGCAGCTCCACCAGCCGTTCCGGCACCATTTCCTGCGGCAGGTAACGTTGCAGATGCTGGCGCAGCGCCGTGCTCTCTACCGGCTGCTGGCAGGTATAGGCCGCGACCAGATGTTGTTCATCATCGAGCAGAACAATACCGCGTGTCACGGCAGGGTGGGCAACCAGCGCGGATTCAATTTCGCCCAGCTCAATACGGTAGCCCCGCACTTTCACCTGATGATCGCGTCGCCCCAGAAACTCCAGTGAGCCATTGGGATGATAGCGCGCTAAATCGCCGGTGCGATACCAGCGTTCACCGTTCTCTACGACAAAACGATCGGCGGTGCGCTCGGGATCGTGGCGATAGCCGAGCGCAACGCCTGAGCCGCCAATCCACAGCTCGCCGCTGACCCAGTCACAGCGATCCCGGCCCAGGTTGTCCACAACACGGCAACGAACGTTGTTGAGCGGATATCCATAAGGCACCGAGCGCCATTCAGCCGGCACGGTGGTGATCTCCTGAATCGTCGAGTGAATTGCCGTTTCGGTCGTGCCGCCCAGCGCAATGCAGCGACACTGCTCAGCGACTGCGCGTAACTTTTTCGGCAGATCAAGCGGAACCCAGTCGCCACCCAGCAGCACAATCCTGAGTGGTAGCGTCAGGTTGTCCGCAGCGGCACTGGTGAACGTCATCTCCGCAATGGCAGGCACGCAGTTCAGTACGCTGACCTGATGCTGCCGGATCAACGCCACCCAACGCTGCGCGTCGCGCCAGCTCTCATCCTCAATGCACACCACCGCCCCACCCACTGACAGCGGCGCGAAAATGTCGTATACCGCCAGGTCAAAACTCAGCGCCGACACCGCCAGAGTGCGCATGCAATCGCCCAGCGGATAGCGGCGGTTAAGATCGTCGATGGTGTTTTTCGCTGCCAGATGGCTGATCTCCACCCCTTTCGGCGTGCCGGTTGATCCAGAGGTGTAGATAACGTAAGCCAGATGCTGCGGATCGCTGCGAGTGACCTCCGCCAGAGGGAGCCGCGAATCTTCATCCGGCAGATGGTCCACAACCTGTTTCACCCCGGCATTTTGCAGGATGGCGTTAATACGCTGTTCCGGTTGCAGGTGGTTGAGCGGTAGCCACGCAGCACCGCTGGCAAGTACCCCCAACACCGCAATGATCTGCTCCGGTCCTTTGGGCAAAGCGATCGCCACCGGTTCTCCTGGCTGCACGCCCTGATTGAGCAGATGCGTCGCCAGGCGGCGTGCACGGTCAGCCACCTCGCCATAACTGAGTGTCTGATGTGTGCCAAACAACGCGGGAGCTTCCGGCTGCAGCTGTGCCAGACGAAAGAAGGCACTGTGCAAATCGCTCTCAGGCAAAGGGGCATCGGTGTCGTTCGCCCGCTGGCGCACGGCCCGTTGCGCAGAGGGTAACGCACTCTGCACCGGCTGTTGCCACGCCTGCTCACTGGCGATGAGCGCCTCAAGCAGCCCCGTAAATTGATCGAACATCAAATCAAGCATGCCCGCCGGAAAACAAGACTCACGCGCGTCCCAGTTCACCAGAATGCCTTCATTTAACTCGGTAATCTGCGCATCCAACCACACCTGTGGCCCCTGTGAGACAATCCAGCCGGGCTGCCCAAAGGCCTGCTGTACGCGTTCGCTGAACAATTCTCCCAGCCCCAAAGCGCTGGTGAATACCACGGGAGCATACTGCTGCTGCCCGCGCACGCGTGCCGCTTCGCGCAGCACTTCTACGCCGGAAAAACAGGCATGTGCCGCATCCTGACGGAACTGCTGTTGCAGGCGCTGCGCGCGCTCCAGGAAACTGCCAGGGTTGCTGCCCTGCCACGCCAGCAGCACTGACGAAGTGAAATCCCCCACCAGCGCGGGTACGCTGGTGTGCAACGGTTCACGATTAAACAACGGCAGGTTAAGAATGAAATCTTCGTCGTCACTGAACTGGGTCAGCACTTCGGCAAACGCAGCGGCAATCATCATCGGCAAGGTCAGTTGATGTTCGCGCGCACTGGCCTCCAGCTGTTGACGGGCCCTGGCATCAAACCAACGATGGCGACGGACTACCGTCTGCTGCGCACTGCCCGGGTTTAACCCAACGCTGGGTAACATCGGTGCGCCAGGCAAATCGGCTAAACGTTCCAGCCACCACTGTTTGTCTTGCGCGTAACGTGCCTGCTGCTGCGGTTGCTGCAGCCAGGCGTGGCGCAGTTGCTGATACTGGCGATAGGAAAGATCCAGCACAGGCAGCGGCTGTTGCGGCTCCAGATAGAGCGTCGCCAGATCGTTCAACAGAACGCGCAGGCTCATGGCATCCGCCGCAATCATATCGAGATTAAAATGCAGGCGGCAGCCGCCACCTAGGGCGGCGGGCTTATGCGTCACACGCACGTCAAACACCTCGCCTTGCGCAATATCTAGCTGGCGATGTGACAGCGCGGCGCGAATCGCTTCCATTCGCAGGGTGGCGGTATCTGCTGTCTCCTGGCGTAAATCATATTCCCTAAGCCCGGACCACTGCGCGTGTTCAAGAACTTGCTGCTGCCCTTCTTCCAGAATGGCCACCCTAAGCATACCGTGGCGGGCAAGCAGCTGATGTACCGCATTTTCCAGGCGCGCAACATCCAGTTGCGGTAGATCGAACTCATGGTAGAAATGCGCAGCAACGCCCCCCAGATGCTGAGCACTGTCTCGCCCCACCCAATAGGCATGCTGCATGAGCGCCAGTGGGAAAGATTCGTTTTCATGTGTGCCAGGCAACACGGCCTTTTCTTCCTGCTCCGCGGCCAGCGTTTGTTGCGTCATCAAAGCCAGCCAGGCATCCAGACGTGGCTGTTCAATCAAGCGGGCAAACGACACATCGTAACCTTGACGACGCCACATAGCGGCCAGTTTCATCATCGCTAGTGAATCGAGCCCGAGGCCGATCAGATCGCACTCATTAGCGAGTCGATCCGGCAACATACCGGGAAGAAAAGGTGCCATATCAGTGCAGATTTTGTGCTGAAGGGTACTTGTCATAGTCCTAGTCCTTCCCTCAATTAAATCATGAAGTCATTAAAAAAATTAATATCGCAGCGCTGGCTTAAGATATTGCTGCAAAGATTTGTATGTTATAACGTTACTAACTTCAAGCATAAATGATAATCATTATCAGAATTGTTTTTTTATACAATTTGTAACTAATGGGATGGGAATAAGGGAAATGGCATGTTAGTGAATGAGAAACAGGTAAAAAACCGTAGATGGACTACGCTGGTGGCGGCATTGAGTGCTGCTATCATGACGCTGGACATCACGGTCGTGAACATCGCACTACCCAAAATAAGTGAAGGATTCCTTACTAATCTCGCACAATTGCAGTGGGTAATTAATGGATATACCCTGAGCTTTGCCGCCTTGTTGCTGCTGGCTGGCGCCATCTCCGACCGGCTGGGACGGCGCCCGATCTTTTTGTGTGGTAACGGATTATTTGTTTTGGCCTCACTGGGCTGCGCCCTGGCACCTACCATCAATGCGCTGATCGTTGCCCGTGTACTCCAGGGCGCTGGCGGTGCCATGGTACTGGGGACTGCGCTGGCGCTGATTGCCAGTGCCTGTGAGGGGGAATCGCCCAAGGTTCGCACCAGCGCGGTGGGATTATTTGCCGCAGGGGGAGCCGTGTCTGCAGCAACTGGCCCCCTGATTGGCGGCATACTGATCCAATGGGCCGGCTGGCCATGGCTATTTGCCATCAACATCCCCGTCGGATTACTGATCATTTTCCTCACCCTGCGCCATGTTGATGAAAAACCCGCACTCGCACCGCGTTATCCTGTCGATGTCGCTGGCGCGGTTTTCGTCACTCTCAGCCTGTTTAGCCTGAACTACGCCGCACTCAACTTTTCATCTGATGCCGCCCCCTTTGTCCACCACGCACTGCTCATCGGCATCACTTCGGCTTTATTGTTTTTATGGATTGAGGCTCAGCGAGGCGATCGCGCCCTGCTGCACTTACGTTTGTTTCGCATCCCTACGTTCCTGGGGGCAATCCTGCTCAGCTTTGCAGGCCGCATTTTCAGTTTTGGCTTACTGCCGTTTATTACGCTTTGGCTGAGCGGCCTGTTGCACTATTCGGCGTGGCACACCGGTTTGATTCTTTTGAGCCAGTCACTGGCGATGGTGGTCGCCGCCGGATTAAGTGGCCCGCTTTCAAGACTGATTCCAGTCCGCGTAGTGCTGGCGATTGGCATGTTCATTGTGGCTCTCGGTCTGACCCTCAGTAGCCATGTGCAAATCCACAGCGACTGGATGGTGATCCTTCCGCTGCTGTTGATGCTGGGTATCGGTGCTGGCTTGACCATGCCGCATCTGATGGACCTCGCTGTTAGTGTTGTTCCTGCACGTCAGGCCGGTGCTGCATCGGGCACTGCAAATACGTTCTTCCCGCTCGGTACCGCCGTGGGTATCGCGTTGTTTGGACTGTTACTCAATCATGTGATCCAGCAAGCTTTGCCGCTTTCCCTGCTAAGTGCCTCAGGTATCAGTCAGCCTGCATCAGTCCTTCAGGCCATCAGCAGCGCGCAGTTTGATGTGCTGAATGCAGTGCCCGAACTGCAGCAACGGGCCTTACAGGCATGGGTAGATGGGTTAAACCTCTTATTCCGCGTTGCCGCCGTTGCAAGCGTCCTCGCCGGTCTGGCGGCACTGTGGTTGATTCGTCCGGTACAACCACAGCCGGAACAGACTCAGGACAGTGCCTGAACCTCCCGTAAGCGTGTCAGTAATCGTGAAAGAAGCGGCTGTGGGTGTTCCCTGAAGTAAAAATGACCACCGCAAAAACAGTCCAGAGTGAAACTGGCGGTTGTCCAGCTCGCCCATCCTTCCGCCTGCTGCTGATCAAGTTCCGGATCTTCGCTGCCCATGAAGGCGGCGATGGGACATGACAGCAGCTGTTTGGAACTCAGCTGCCACTGCTCAATCAATGCATAATCCGCCCGCATCGTAGGCAAAATGAGTTCGCGCATCTCGGGTAGGGTCAACAACACGGGATCGGTACCGTCCAAACGCAGTAACTCATGGCACAGTGCTTCATCATCCTGTTGATGCAAAGAGCCGGGCTGGTGAAACTGTGGCGCCTCACGGGCAGACACCGCCAACAGCTGCGGTGGAGCTAAATCATCGCATTTCAATGCCAGAACCGTTTCATGCGCGACAACGGCCCCCATACTGTGGCCGAAAATAGCCCAGTTTTCGCCAAGATGCGGGGCAATAGCCCGCGAGACTTCACCCACCAGCTCCGGCATCGTCGGGGGAATGGGTTGCTGCCAACGCTCCAGACGACCGGGATAGCAGATCACATTCAATTCAATTTCCGGCGGAAGATGTTCACGCCAGCTGCGATAGAGCCCAGCGTTACCTCCCGCATGCGGCAGACAAAACAGTTGCAACTCAGGCTTAATGTATCCGCTTAATGTTCGTATCCAAGGGGAAGTCAACGCGTTGTCTCCTCTGTGAGTTGCGCTGCTGAAATGAGCTGGGACGTCACTGAATGCGTGGGACGTGCAAGCAATTCGGAAACGCGCCCCTGTTCGACAACCCGCCCGTGCTCGATCACCATGAGTGAACCGCCCAACTGTACAGGAAGGGTCAAGTCATGAGTGACCATTAACAGAGCGATCCCCTGCTGCTGTTGCAATTGTTGCAAAAGCAGGACCAGCTCCATACGCGTCGGCCCATCTACGGCGCTGGTCACTTCATCACACAACAACACGTCAGGGCGGGTAATTAACGCTCTTGCCAATGCCACACGCTGCTGCTGACCGCCGGAGAGTTGCGACGGTTTGCGAGCAAGCAAATGGGGTTCAAGCCCGACCTGCGCCATCACGCTGATGACCCTCTGTTCACACTGTTCAGCACTTAATGTGGGATCGCTGAGACGCAGAGGACGGCGCAGCAGCGCACGCACGCTATAGAACGCATTCAGGGAGCTGGCAGGATTCTGTGCGACATATTGCAACTGCCATTTTTGCGACGGGCTGCGTTGATGAATGCTGAGAGACAGCGGCATGTTATGCAGGCTTAAGGTGCCGCCGGCATCAGGTTGTAAACCTGCCAGGATACGCATAAGAGTGGTTTTACCGCCGCCGGATCGGCCCGCAACGGTCAGCGTCTCACCGCGTCTCAGGGAAAACTGTAATGAAGTCAGCGTCGTGCGTCCGCCATAAGCAGCCCCGACGGCCTCAGCACTCAGGACGACCTGAGCGGAGGAGGCTTGTTGCTCAGGGAGGGCGCAAGGCAACCAGGCATTAAGCAGGCTCTGGCCGGCCTGGGTGCCTGGCGTACGCAAAAATGCCTGAGTGGATTGCTGTTCAACCACCTCCCCCGCTGACATCACCAGAATCCGGTCGGCTATCTGACTCGCCTGCGGTAAATCGTGTGCGACAAACAGTACGCTCATCTGATGTGCGCGCGCAGTGGAGGCGATCCAGTGCATCACCGCCTGGGTACTCAATCCATCCAGAGCGCTGGTCGGCTCATCCATCAGTAGCAAACCAGGATAGCCAAGCATGGCGGCCACTGCCATCACGCGTTGCCGTTGTCCGCCAGAGATTTGATGGGGATAGCGCCGCAAAAAAGCCGCATCATCGGGCAGCCCCAGTTGACGGAAATGAGACGTCACTTGCCGATCGCGTTGAGCATCTGTGAGTCCGCAACGCGCGGCCATCCGTCGTAAAAACGCGCCCAGGGTTTGCGAAGGAACCATGCTCAGACGGGGATCTTGCGGTACAAAGCCAACGTGCCGGGCACGCAGCTTTCGCAATGCTCGGGCATTGATTGAAAAGAGCGGCTGCCCCGCCAGCCATACCTCACCGCGAATGGCAGTTGTGGTGTCGGGAAAGTGGCCCAGTGCCGCACGCAGCAAAGTGCTTTTACCACTGCCTGAAGTACCGACCAGCGCCACAATTTCACCACTTTTTATCTGCAGCGAAACGGTGTTGATCAACGTCTGCTCAGGAAGTTTCACGCTAAGCTGTTGAATATTCAACCTGCTATCAGCAATGCTTTGTGCGTGCGAAAACGAGGCCGCCTGGGGCGCGTTTCTTCTGCGCGAAGAAACAAACAACCCATCCAGACTCAGGTTCAGAGGAATAAGCAGCAGCAGGATGGCAAAGATCGGCGCAAGGGTTGCCCAAGGTTGAAACGATAGCCCCTGACGGTTCTCCATGATCATCAGCCCCCAGTCAGCCAGGGGTTGTTGCGCAGCTAGCCCAAGGAAACTGGCGGTGGCCAAAATAAAAATGGCTGCCAGCAGGCGAAGGCCAATATCTGCACTGAGCAGGGGTAACAGGTTAGGCATGATCTCCCGACAGAGAATCGCTGCCAGTGACTCCCCCCGACAGCGCGCCATGTCGACGTAATCTTGCTGTAATTGTTGCAACGTCGCGGCACGAACCAGACGGAAGATATCGGGCACCATCACCAATATCGCCGCAACCACTGCGGCCGTATAACCGCGCCCGCTAACGGTGACCACCAGTGTCAGTAACAGCAGCCCCGGAATACTGAGCAGGATGTCAGCCAGCACCAACAACATCCGTTCAATCCAGCGTCCTTTCAGCGCCGCAAGCATCCCCACCAGTCCGCCAATCAGCCAGGCCAGTAATACGCTCAGGCAGGCCAGCAATAAGAGTTGTTGACCGCCGCTGAGCAGGCGGCTGAAAACGTCTGCGCCGAGATAATCTGTCCCCATCCACGCCGTTGAATTTGGCGCAGCAAAGGGCATATCACGTATCTCATCGATCGCATAAGGTGCCAGCCAGGGGCCGATAAGACTGATGAATGCCATCAGGCTGAAGAAAACGAATCCTGCATACGGCCGTTTACGCATCGCGCCCTCCCCGGAAAGCTGCGGGGTTAAGCAGCGCGGTCAAGCTATCCGCGAGGAGATTCAGTAACACCGTCAGTGTACACAACACCATCGAGATGCCCATCACCACCGGCGTATCACGCGATAGCGTGGCATTGAGGAGCGACGCTGCCAGGCCTGGCCAGCCAAACAGTGTTTCTGCAACCAGTGCGCCAGCAAACAGATAGGTGATGTAACGTGCCAGGATCGGTAAACAGTGGCCTAATGCTTCGGGCAGGATCCAGTGCAATACCACGCGGTATTCCGCAATTCCATTCAACCGGGCGCATTCACAGGCTGGAGACTGAGAAGCACGCATAACGCCAAGGCGGACCAATTTGATGTTCTGCGCTAACGCGACACTGAGCAGTGTCATTATTGGCAAAATAAACAGTGGCCACTGTGACCACAACGATTGGCCCGGGGAGAGAAGCGAAAGCGCAGGCAGCCAGTGAAGCGTTAACGAAAACACCATCACCAACAGCGTGCCTGTCACAAATTCCGGTAACGCCACGAATCCCAGGGAAAGCAGACTGATGCCCCTGTCGATGACACTGCCTGGATGCAGCCCACAATAGACGCCTAAGCCCAGGGCGATCACCACCAGCAACACGCTGGCGCTGGCCCCTAACGCCAGTGAGCCCCCCCCGCGCTCGCGAATGAGCGTACTTACGGATCGCCCGTTTAAGTAGCTGGTCCCCCAGTCACCGTGCATGACACCCTTGGCCCACTGCAGATAGCGTGCAGCTAAAGGCTGATCAAGACCCAGCTGCGCGCGTAACGCCGTCACCTGCTCGCGGCTCCCCGTCCCCGCCAGACGCTGGCTGGCAGCATCACCTTTAACCAGCGACATGGCACAAAAGATCATCACCGAAAGAAGCCACAAGGTGAAAACCGCCTGCGATGCACGCCATAGCAGGCGTTTAATTAAAACCTGACACTTCATGCTGAACGCAGCCAAGCATCACGCAGCAGCGGATAGTCAAAGAAGCCAGCCGCTTTGACGCCAAACACACCGGGTGCAGAAGCGGCAATAGACGGAATTCTTGCAAAGATCGCGTCACCGCCCTGCTGCCACAGGTAGTGCTGGACATCAGCAACACGCAGGCGTAACGCATCACCGCGTGCCGCCTGCATCGCATTCATCAGAGCGTCAAGTTGCGGCGTAGCCGGGCCGGTGAATGACCATGGAGCCGCATGGCCATAATAGAATGGCAACGCAACGGGCAGCGGCATCGGGCGATAAAGATTGGTTTGTAATGGCGTATTCAGCAGCAGGTTAAAATCGCTGTAGTAATCGGCAGCGGGAACGCGGTCCAGTTGCAGATCAAATCCCGTCCCTTTTACCTGGCGTAACAGTAATGTAGCGCTTTCGGCCGTACCGTATTCGTAGTCGCTGGTGCGTATCTTTGCGGCAACAGAGGGTATACCTGCCTTCTGCAGCAGCGCACGGGCACGTTCAGGATCGTAATGGCGGGTCGGCAGTTCCCCATTGAACCACGGTTGCCCCGCGCCCAGGGCATCATTCGCGACTTCGCCTAATCCCATGGTCACTGCGCGCACCATCGTTTCCCGGTCAATCGCATATTTCAGCGCTTCGACAACCGCGGCGTGATTAAAGGGCGCCTTACCGAGATTCATACTGAATGCCAGATTGCTCATCTCCGATTTCGGGGAGTGCCACAGTTTCACAGCCGGATTAGCTTGCTCTGATCGCGCGGTGAGTAGCGCCATCCCCCCCACATAATCAAACTGCCCCGTTTTCAAACCGTTGAGACGCGCAGTGGTGTCACCGACGCTGTAGAGCTGAATCTCATCCAGCCAGGGACCACCGTTTGCCGCATCCCAATAGTCTGAACGCGCCTGCAGCACACTTTTATCCTGTGACCAGGATTTGAGTGTGTAAGGCCCACTCCCCACTGCCACAGTAAAGTCCTGCGTATTTTCTGGAAAAATAAAGATTGACTGCGCCAGTAATAAATCAAATGAACCCACCGGTTTGTGCAACTGCAATGTCAGTGTGTAATCGTCCTCAAGACGTGATGCCGTCAGGTCGAGCGGCTTCAGCCAGCCACTTTGGCTACCCGGCTGGTTCATCCAGGTACGCAGGCTGAACATCACATCTTTGCTGGTGAGTTGACGACCATCACTGAATGTGACGCCCTGCCGAAGTTTTACGGTCCAGCGTGTCGCATCGTGATTAGGATCTGCAGATTCCATTAGGCGCCATACGATACGTTGGTTGTCTACTTCCGCTAATGAATCCCACACTAAGCGTGCACGTACATAGTCGATATTACTGTTGGTGGATCGCAACACATCGGTAGAATCACTGCTGGAACCTGCGAACGCAGCACGCAGTGTTCCCCCTCGCTGCGGCTTGGGTTCATCCGCCCATGCCAGCGGTAAAAATCCATTACTGAGCGCGATGCCCGCGCCAATACCCATTGTTTTTATCAGCGTTCGTCTGGTTAAACCCTGGTTCATATCCCCGCATCTCCCTTAACGAAATCATTAAATTTCCGCTTCATTAATGATCATATCATATGTTATATCATTACATGGTAATCAACGCTATTGATAATCATTCTCAAAAAAAGCATTAAGAAAACCTTTTGATTTTTATCAGGCAGAGGATTGTTATGGAACGCACCGCTTCGTATTTGGCAGGAAAAAAAATCACACAACGCACAGTAACGGGCCTTTCACTTTCTTTACTCACCCTCGCGCTGCAAAGTGCCTGGGCGCAGCCGCAGCCGCAGCCGCAGCAGAACAGTTCAACAATAACGGTCATCGCACAAGGTGAGGAATCACATGGCAGCCGGCTTTCGGCAAAAGAAAGCAGCAGCGCAACTAAAACCACGACACCGCTGGTGGAAACGCCGCAATCGGTGTCAGTGATCACCCGTCAGCAGATGAATGACCAAAACTCACGCAGCCTGAACGAAGCACTGCGCTACACCCCAGGCGTAGCGGCCGAGCAATGGGGCGGCGTAACCGCATTTGATCAGTTCACTATTCGCGGGTTTAATTACAGCGACACTGGCTATTCCGATGTGTTTCAGGATGGTTTACGTAATACCAATGGCCTGCTCTTTGGCGTGCAGCAGGCCGACCCTTTCCTTCTGGAACAGATCGATGTCTTACGCGGCCCCGCTTCCGTGCTGTATGGATTGTCAAATCCCGGCGGTGTTATTGCGCTCACCAGCAAATTGCCGACGCATGAAACGATTCGTCATGTGGAAGTTGAAGGTGGCACGCAGAATTACGGACGGGTCGGCCTGGACTTTGGTGGGGCAGTGAATGACAGCGGAAGCGTACTCTACCGCTTCGTCGCTACCGGCCATCTCGCCGACGGCATGCAGCAAGGCACGAAACTCAAAGGCTATGCGCTGGCCCCCTCCATCACCTTTAATCCTGACGATGACAACAGTCTGACGCTTTACTCACGCTTTCAGTACGATCCGGATTTAGGGGTGATCACTTCTCTGCCTGCCTATGGCACGGTGTTCACCAATCCAAATGGCAAACTGCCGCTGGATACTTACCCTGGTGAGCCAAACCACAACACCTTTAGTCGTAAGCAATCAACGGTGGGCTACAGCTACACCCATAGTTTCAGCGAAGACTGGTCCACGGTCTTGAAAGGTCGCTATTTCGGCGAAACGTCCAACTATGATGCGGTGATCATGTCAGGTCTGAACGACGATATGCGCACCATTAGCCGCAACACCGCTGTCTCTGACGAGCATTACAACACGCTCAATTTTGATAATCAGATCCATGGCTTTTTCGATACCGGCGCCTTGAGTCATGAGTTACTGACGGGTGTGAGCGTTGACCATATGCGCGGCCATGCTAACTACGGTAGCGGCAGCGTGTCATCTCTGGATATTTATCATCCTGACTATGGTGTCGCCGAATTTGGCCCAACCGCACTGTGGCAAGATAGCCGCGTCTCATCCACACAAACAGGCGTCTATCTGCAGGATCAAATTGCCTGGCAGCAGTGGCGTACCACGCTGGGTATCCGCCACGACTGGAGCAAAATCATCAACAAAGATTTTCTCTACGGCCAGAATTACGAGCAGCACGATCAGGCCACCACGGGACGCGTCGGCCTGAATTATCTGTTTAACAATGGCATCTCGCCTTATTTCACCTGGGCGCAATCTTTCCAGCCGATTGCCGGTCTTTCTCGCGATCAACAACCCTTTAAACCCAGTCGCGGCGAACTCTATGAGTTTGGCGTGAAGTATCAGCCACCGGGCACCACGACCCTGCTTTCTGCCGCTGTGTACAACCTGACACAGGACAAGAGCCTGAGCACTGACCCGGCGAATTCCGCTTTCCAGACTCAGGGCGGAAAAATTCGTGCACGCGGGCTGGAACTGGAAGCCAAAGGCGCCCTAACCGATCAATTTAGCGTGATCGGCAGCTACACCCTGCAACAGGTGAAATACACCCAGGACACACAAGGCCGCGAAGGCAAAACCCCGTTGCGCGTGCCACGTACATTTGGTGCGCTGTGGCTGGACTGGCAGGCTCCAGCAGGCACAGAGGTTGAGGGTTTAGGCGTCGCTGTGGGGGGGCGTTTCAGCGGCGGCACCAAAGGCGGCACCATGGACAATCAGTTTAACACCGGGGGTTATGGCCTGATGGATGCTTCAATTCGTTATGAGCTCGGCAAACTCGCTCCTTCGTTACGCGGTGGCAAAGTGCAACTGACAGCACAAAACCTGCTGGACCGCAAAGTTGTCGCGGGCTGCTATTCCATCGACACGGGCTGTTTCTGGGGAGCAGGCCGTCAGGTAATTGCCAAATTTAGCTGGGACTTTTGATGTCATTGCCGGCCAGTGCGGCTGGCAATCCTTTTTCGGCAAGGAGAACGATCATGAACGAACGTCAACGTTATAGCGCCTGGAGTGACAATGAGCGTGAACACTATCGACAAAATGGCTATTGGGTCGATCAACCACTGGGCGAACAGTTACGCCAATGGGCAATTCGGCAACCCACCAGCATCGCGCTGGTGGCAGGAAAGCAACGTCTGAGTTACGCCGGGCTGGATAATCTGGCCGATAGACTTGCTGCGGGATTAGCCGCGCGTGGGATTCGCTCACAAGATAATGTGTTGCTGCAGTTGCCAAACTGTATTGGCCTCGTAGCCACGCTGTTCGCTCTGTTCCGTCTCGGCGCACGCCCAATTCTAGCCATGCCCGGCCAGAAAGCGGCAGACATTGATGCCTTGAGCCAACTGGCAGAACCCAAAGCCTGGTTTTATCCTCAGCGCTACCTTGGGCATGACTATCAAACATTGGCATCGGATATGGCGGTTAAACATCCCGGTATGCAGCGCTGGCAGGTGAATATCCATGACGATGCGGACTCACTGATGACAGCGTTCCAGTCCGAGCCCCGGCCTTTACCTGCACCGCATGCTGAAGATATTGCTCTCCTCCTCCTTTCTGGTGGCAGCACCGGTACGCCCAAATTGATACCACGCACGCACGCCGATTACTTTTACAACGCACGTCGCATGGCGGAGATCTGCCAGCTTTCCAGCCAAAGTGTGTATCTGGCGACGTTGGCTGTGGCACACAACTTCACCCTCTCCTGCCCGGGAGTGCTGGGCACGCTATTCTCAGGCGGCAAAGTGGTGCTGGCGCAAACATCAGGCTGCGATGAAGTGTTCCCTCTCATTGAGCAGGAGAAAGTCACTTTCACTGCACTGGTGCCACCGCTTGTCACCCTGTGGCTGGAGTGTCGGGCATGGGACGAAAGCGACCTCTCCAGCTTGCAGTTCATTCAGGTAGGGGGAGCGCGGTTGGATAGTCAACTGGCAACAAAAGTCAAACCCGCCTTTGACTGTCAGCTCCAGCAAGTTTTCGGTATGGCTGAGGGACTGATTTGTTGCACGCGGCTTGATGATAGCGATGACGTGATTTTACACACTCAGGGTCGGCCGATTTCAGATGCGGACCAAATAAGAGTGGTGGATCAGGATGGATTGCCCGTAGGAACCGAGGCCTCCGGCGAACTGCTGACCCGCGGCCCCTATACTATCGGCGGCTATTATCGCGCTGAAGCGCAAAATCTGCAGGCGTTCACACCGGATCATTTTTACCGTTCTGGTGACCTGGTGCGCCTGACCGATGGGGGCAACTTCGTCGTGGAAGGTCGGCTCAAAGAGCAAATTAATCGTGCCGGTGAGAAGATGGGTTGCGCAGAGATTGAGTCGTTTATCGCTAATCACCCTGATGTGGCAAGCTGCGTCGTAATTGGTGTTGAGGATGCACGCCTGGGTGAACGTATCTGTGTCTGTTTACCGGGTGATACCCACCTGACGCTGGCTGGTTTACGTGGCTACCTGCAGCAACAAGGCGTCAGCAATAATAAACTGCCTGACCAGTTATTGCCCGTTAAGCGTTGGCCATTAACCGCCGTTGGCAAGATCGATAAGCGTCAGTTGGCGAATATTGCCGCGCTTGCCCTGGACAGCAGCGAGTCCAGGCATACCCTCATCCTGCAGGCTGACCCGCTCGATGTCATTTACCACTTGCTGAAGAACGAATCTGATTGTCACATTGCCTATGAGCGCGACGGATGCTGGGATATTGGAATAGGCAGTCAGGTAAAAATCTCACTGTATGTTGAACGTGCTGAACTTACCCTGCCCAACGCCGTGGAAAAAAGCTGGCAAGGTGGCAGCTGGCAGACAAATCTGCAACAGGCGCTGGATGCGATACCCTTTAGCGACTGGCAGGCTTATGGTGTGAGCCATTTCGAGTTTTCACACCTGATACACGATGTGCGGCCAAAACACTTGCCTGAGGCAACTCCCCTGTTGACCCTCTTTATCCCGCGCGTGCAAATCAAATTAAAGCCGGGGGAAGCACAACTGATCGCGTCTTCTGATCAGGATTTATCGCAACTGATGAAACGTGTTCAGGCGGCGGATCGTGTTGCAGTGTTTCCAGAACCTGATGTTCAATGGCAAGCTTCAATCGCCAAACAGATTCACGAACAGGATGCGCACGACTATTGCCAGCGCGTTGCCCTGGCCGTGGAAGAAATTCAGCGCGGTGAATATCAGAAAATTATCCTTTCTCGTCGAATAACCCTTGCCGATCCAGTCGATTTATTGGCCAGCTATCACGTTGGCCGCCGATTCAATACCCCGGCGCGTTCGTTTGTTGCCCGATTGAACGACGATCACTTCATTGGATTTAGCCCTGAGACGGTGGTTGAAGTCTCCGGCTCTGGCGCGGTCAGCACTCAACCACTGGCCGGCACGCGAGCACTTACCGCTGACGAGGCCGAAAATCGGCGATTGCGCGAAGTGCTCAGTAACGATACGAAAGAAATTGCTGAGCATGCGGTGTCCGTCAAGCTCGCCATTGAAGAACTGATCCCCCTATGTGAGCGCCATTCAACCCACGTCAGTGATTTTATGCATGTCTCACTGCGCGGCAGTGTGCAGCATCTGGCCTCTCGGGTAAAAGGACAACTTCGCAAAGAGTTCGATGCCTGGGATGCCTTTGGCGCACTGTTTCCCGCAGTAACCGCTTCGGGGATACCTAAGCGCCCGGCGATAGAAGCGATTCAGCGGCTGGAACCGGTCTCACGCGGTGCCTATAGCGGCAGCGTGTTCATGGTCAATAGCCAGGGTGAAAAAGATGCGGCGCTGGTGCTGCGCTCGCTTTATCAGCATGGTCGTGGAGTGGCCTTACAGGCTGGTGCGGGGATTATTGACCAATCATTGCCTGACAGGGAACTGGAAGAGACCATCGAAAAATTACAGTCGGTTAGCCGTTTTATTATTCCTCAGTAAGGTTTGCTCGTGATGAAGGGCCTATGCGGCTCTTCATCAAAAAACTAAAGAGCGATTTCGCGGAAGATGATTTCGGCTTCCAGACGTGTTCATTCAATCGCTGGTCGACGTGAGGCATGAAAGATAAAAGCTGTTTCATGTGCCACCGCACGGGTGCAGTCAACTCTGCAGGCGTGCTAAGGCTTCACCGCACTGTGCGCAATATCTAGAATGTGCGCGCCATTAATGCGCATCTGTTCTATCATGAGACAATCCTGTCTGCTTAACATGGGGTCTAAGAACCTTAAGAGAGCTTATGCAGGAAGGAGTGGACAAAAGTCACAAGGTTCAGCGGTCAATGCTATTCGTACTAGGCACCAGACGCTCGACATCCTCACGCTCATAACTTTTGATGATCGCCATGTATGATTGCTCCAACTCTTCACCCGGACAAAAGCGGTTGTGTATCGCTATCGCACAGCACTGAACAAAGTCAGAAAAGACTTTGTACCGGTGATGATAGCGTGCCGTTTGGCCAAAGAGGCCGAGGAATTGTAGTGGCACAGTAAATTTGGCCACCTAATTAAAGGTGATATTCTCACCTCAACCTGAAACAGGTGACTTAATACGCCAAGCATGGAACCAGAGTCGGGGCTCTGCTGGCGCACGCACTGCGGCGGCCGACGGTCGTCAGTCCCCGGATACGCGTCCTACCTGGCGACGAGCTCCGCTTGAACGCATGCTGATATTGCTTGATAGCAAACCGATCCCGGACAATCGCGAAGATGCTACTCGCCGTCTTGGCGATCATATCCATTCAAAAGGAGCAGTACCTACTATGAGGATGATATGTTCGCAATCAGGTACCTTCAGAAAGGAACGGCGCACATCATTTTCAAACGCCACGGCTTGGTTCACAATAGTCGCAAAGCACTACCCGAATATGCTGGCTAAGTGATACTGTGTTCTGCAGAAAGTTGTCTAATAGAGTCCAGAAGGAATCAAAGCAAGCTAGTCATGAATGGCATACTGGAAGATGGTTAAATGATAAAAAATCATTTAACTCAATGTGATAATCAAATTTAGTGGCGGAGAGAGGGGGATTTGAACCCCCGGTAGAGTTGCCCCTACTCCAGTTTTCGAGACTGGTCCGTTCAGCCGCTCCGGCATCTCTCCTAACAACGCTTGCTATCATGCCCGCTTTTACGGCATTTTTACAGCATTAGCACACCGCTGAACGTTCAAGTGACGACTTTACGAGCAACCTGATGATTAAATGGCCGTGGAAAGCGACTCAACCCTCTCAACCCCAGGCAGACACTCAGGCCCAGTGGCAGGACGCGTTGGCGATCCCGCTGCTCTCGCCGCTGAATGAGCAGGAGCAGCAGCGGCTGGTGGCCGTTGCCGGGCAGATCTTGCAGCAAAAGCGCATCGTGCCGCTGCAGGGGCTGCAGCTCACCTCGCAAATGCAGGCGCGCATCGCCCTGCTGTTCGCCTTGCCGGTGCTGGAACTCGGCGCGGAGTGCCTCGACGGCTTCAACGAAATTCTGCTCTACCCCACCCCGTTCGTGGTGGAAGACGAATGGCAGGACGAGATCGGCCTGGTGCACTCGGGGCCAGTGGTGCAGTCTGGCCAAAGCTGGGAACAGGGGCCGATCGTGCTCAACTGGCAAGACGTGCAGGACTCTTTCGATCTCTCTGGTTTCAATCTGGTGATCCACGAAGCGGTGCACAAGCTGGATATGCGCAACGGCGGCGTCGCCACCGGCGTGCCGCCGATCCCGCTGCGCGAGGTGGCCGCCTGGGAACATGATCTGCACGCCGCGATGGAAAGCCTGCAGGACGAGATCGACATGGTCGGTGAAGAGGCCGCCAGCATGGATGCCTATGCCGCCACCGATGCGGCCGAGTGCTTCGCCGTGCTGTCGGAGTATTTCTTCAGCGCTCCCGAGCTGCTGGCCGAACGCTTCCCGGCGCTGTATCAGCACTTTTGCCGCTTCTACCGCCAGGATCCGCTGGCGCGCCTGTTGCGCGGCCAGGTGGAAAACGACGCGCAATGGGCTGATTGACGGGCTTATTGCTCAGATACCGAGCAGTCGCACCGCCTGGGGCAATTTAGCGTTGACACACCCGGGGCCGCTGGATATCATGCGCCCCGTTCACACGATTCCTCTGTAGTTCAGTCGGTAGAACGGCGGACTGTTAATCCGTATGTCACTGGTTCGAGTCCAGTCAGAGGAGCCATATTTAGAGAAGCCCGCTTAAGGAAACTTAAGCGGGCTTTTTGCTATGGGGCGTTTACAGCCCGCGTTTTTCCATCAGCAGCGCCAGATCGACCAACCGATTGGAGAAGCCCCATTCGTTGTCATACCAGGCGAGCACTTTCACCAGATTGCCGCCGATCACCAGCGTGGACAGCCCGTCGATGATCGACGAACGCGCATCACCCCGGTAGTCGCTCGACACCAGCGGTTCATCGCTGTAGCCCAGGATCCCTTTCAGCGGGCCGGATGCCGCCGCCGCGCGGAAAGCGGCGTTAATCTCTTCCACCGTCGCCGGGCGTTTCAACGTCACCGTCAGATCGACGATCGAGACGACCGGCACCGGCACCCGCAGCGAGTAACCGGTCAACCTGCCGTCGAGATCCGGGATCACCTTGCCGAGCGCCTTGGCCGCGCCGCTGGAATAAGGCACGATCGATTCCGCCGCCGCCCGCGCGCCGCGCAGATCTTTTTCCGGCTGATCGTGCAGCGCCTGGCTGTTGGTATAGGCGTGAGTAGTGTTCATCAGCCCGTATTCGATGCCGAACGCCTGATGCAGCACCTGCGCGGCGGGCGCCAGCCCGTTAGTGGTGCAGCTGCCGTTGCTGACCACTTTATGCAGCGCCGGATCGTAGAGCTGGTCGTTAACCCCCATGACGATGGTGATGTCGTCGTTCTTGGCCGGCGCCGAGATAATCACCCGCTTGGCGCCGCCGTGCGTGATGTGCACTTCCGCCTTGGCCTTGTCGGTAAAGAAGCCCGTCGCTTCGATCACCACGTCAACGCCCACGCTGCTCCAGGGGATCTCGGCGGGGTCGCGCTGCGAAAACACCTGAATCGGCCGGCCGTCCAGCAGCAGTTGGTTGTCGCCGGCTTCCACCCTGGCCGCCAGCGTGCCGGAAAGCGTGTCGTATTTCAGCAGGTGCGCCAGCGTTTTGCTGTCCGTCAGATCGTTGATCGCCACCACTTCAAAATCGCTGCGCCCCAGCGCCGCGCGCAGCACGTTGCGTCCGATCCTGCCAAATCCATTAATGCCTACTCTCACCATGATGCACTCCTCGTTTTGGGCTTTGCCTCAACTCTAGCCCTGCCCCGAGGCGGCGTAAATGACGTTTACCGATCAATTTACGCCAAATTGCGCGCGTGAAAGCGTTCGCGGTATTCGCTCGGGGTCAGCTGCAGTTTGCGTTCAAACACCCGCCGCAGGTTAAGGCCGTTGCCAAAGCCGGTGGCCAGGGCGATCTGCTCGATGCCTTGCGCACTCTGCTCCAGGCGCTGCCTGGCGGTATGCAACCGGCCTTCTTCGACGAATTTGGCGGGAGAAATGCCCGTCTCGCGGGTGAATACGCGGGTAAAGTTGCGCGGGCTCATCGCCACGCGTTCGGCCAACCGATCGACGCTGAGATCGTCGGCGAGGTTTTCCAGGATCCAGGACTGCAGGTCGCGGATCGGGCCCGGCGATTTGGCCTGGTTGAGCGGGTAGCGGCTGAACTGCGCCTGCCCGCCGGGGCGGCGCAGAAACATCACCAGATCCTGCGCCACTTCGCGCGCCTGCACGAAGCCGTAATCATCCTCCACCAGCGCCAGCGTCAGATCGAAGCCGGAACTGACGCCGCCGGAGGTCCAAATCGGCCCGTCCTGCACGTAGATCGGGCCGTTTTCAACCTGCACCCGCGGGAAGCGCGCCTGCAGCGTTTCCGCCAGCCGCCAGTGAGTGGTCGCCCGCCGCCCGTCCAGCAACCCGGCCTCGGCCAGCAGCAGAGCCCCGCCGCAAACCGAAGCGATACGGCGCGTCTGCGGCGCCGCGCGGCGCAGCCAATCCGCCACCAGGGCGCCCTCTTCTTCGGTTGCCCCCTTGCCGGCAACAATGACGGTATCGCGCGGCAGGGCCGGATCGAGATCCGCCAGGCGATGGTCAGCCAACAGGCTCAGCCCGGACAGGCCGTGCACCACCCGGTGAGATTGCGTAGTGGCGACCGCGATCTGATACAGCGGCGTCTCGGCGGAACTCAGGCGACTAGCCTGCATCAGGATATCGGCGATGCCCGCCGCTTCGAACAGCATGCCCCCTTCAGGGACGATAATCAGGAATGTATGCATGGCGATAATTACAAGAAAGAGCAAAACAGGCCAGACAACCACTGTATAAGAAAAGCGCCGCGGGTTCACCCTGCGGGCATAAAAAAGCCCGCCGATAACCTCGACGGGCCTGGAAGGAATAGCCATTCAAACCTGCGGCAAGCTCACCCCGCCGGCGCGCGCCAATTGCGCCAGCAGCGCCGTTTGAAACGCCTCGTCGTGTACCGCTGCATGGGGTTCGAGGCGCTGCTGATGGTGCCAATAGCCGCCGGACGCCAGGGCCTGCGGTTCATCGCTGCTCACCAGCCACGCCTGCGTCACATGCCCCAGCGCCAGATCGTCGGGCGCGTCCGCGCCGCCCATTTTGGTCGGCACCCAGCCGGGATCGACCGCGCTGCTGATCACGTCAGGCCACAGGCGCGCCACGGCGGCGGCCAGCGCGGTGACGAACAGTTTGCTGTCCGAATAAGAACCGGCGGCGCCGCCAAGCCAATCCACGCCGTTCAGTTCCGCCACGCCGTCAAAGTGCATACTGCTGCTCAGGTAGACGATACGCTTGGGGCGTTCGATCAGGGCCGTCAGCAGGTAGGGCGCTATCACGTTCACCGGCATCACCTGCGGCCCGGTGAACATGCCGGCATTATGGATCACCGCGTCCGGGCGACCGAGGCGATTGACCTGCTCGGCGAGCTGCCGGATCTGCTGCACATCGGACAAATCGCCGATCGTCGCCTGTGCACCGCGATCCAGCAGATCGCGCACCGCGTCCAGACGGCCGGGCTCACGCGCATGCAGAATCACCTGATGTCCTTCGTCCAACAGCGTTTGCGCGGCGGCGCGGCCCAGCCCGTCCACCGAGCCGGTAATGAAAATGCGTGACATGCAGCTCCTCCGTTTAGCGCCAGCCGAGCGCCGGCGCGACATGGGTTAAAATCGATTCGATAACGTGGGCGTTGTAATCCACGCCCAGTTGGTTAGGCACGGTCAGCAGCAAGGTATCCGCTTCGGCGATGGCCTCGTCCTGCGCCAGCTGTTCGATCAACGCGTCAGGTTCTGCGGCGTAACTGCGGCCAAAGATCGCCCGGGTTTGCGCATCGATATACCCCAGTTGGTCGCCTTCCTTACCGCTGCCGCCGAAGTAGTTGCGATCCCGCTGATCCACCAGCGCGAAGATGCTACGGCTCACGGAAACCCGCGGCTCATGCGTGTGGCCGGCCTCTTGCCAGGCGGCGCGGTAGGCGCGGATCTGCTTGGCTTGCTGGATGTGGAAGGGTTCGCCGGTCTCGTCGTTCTTGAGCGTCGAGCTTTGCAGGTGCATGCCGAGCTTCGCCGCCCAGACGGCGGTGGCATTGGAGCCGGCGCCCCACCAGATGCGGTCGCGCAGCCCGGCGGAAAACGGTTCCGGCCGCAGCAGCCCGGGCGGATTCGGGAACATCGGCTGCGGATTGGGCTCGGCGAACCCTTCGCCGCGCAGCGCTTCCAGGAACACTTCGGTATGGCGGCGGGCCATGTCCGCATCGGTTTCGCCGTCGGCCGGGGCATAGCCGAAATAGCGCCAGCCGTCGATCACCTGCTCCGGCGAGCCGCGGCTGATGCCGAGCTGCAGCCGCCCGCCGGCGATCAGATCCGCCGCGCCAGCGTCCTCCACCATGTACAGCGGATTTTCATAGCGCATGTCGATCACGCCGGTGCCGATCTCGATGCGTTGGGTTTTGGCGCCGATGGCGGCCAACAGCGGGAACGGCGATCCCAGCTGGCGCGCGAAGTGGTGCACGCGAAAATAGGCGCCGTCTGCCCCCAGATCTTCGGCGGCGACCGCCAGATCGATGGACTGCAGCAGCGCATCCGCCGCGGAACGGGTGCCGGACTGGGCGGAAGGCGACCAGTGGCCAAACGAGAGAAAACCAATCTTTTTCATCGGGCATCATCCTCAGAGGCAAAACATGGGCCTACAGTGACAAAAATCGCGCGCTCTGCGCCAGCAAAATCACCCCCGATCGCACTAAACGAACCGATTGCCGCCGCGCCGCCCGGCGATTGTAATCAAAAAACAAATGTCGTATAACAAGCAGCTCCGAGGGGTGTCCTGTTACGGGCTGAGATGGCGCAAGCCGAACCCTTTGAACCTGATCTGGGTCATGCCAGCGAAGGGACGGTTAGGCAACAACGCTCTCACCCGTTGCCTGTTCATACCCCAGCGTGCCCGGATCTCCACTGACTCAAGGAGGTCCCATGTCCATCACTACCCTGTTCGAAAGCGGTCTTTACGGCCGGCTGCGCCACCATGCCGGCAGCCACTGGCAAGATTACGTCGATCACCCGTTTCTGCAGCAGCTGGCCGCCGGCACCTTGCCTGAACGCGCTTTTCGCCGCTACCTGACGCAGGACTATCTGTTCCTGCTGCACTTCGCCCGCGCCTACGCGCTGCTGGTCAGCAAGCTGCGCACCCTGCCGGAGATGCGCGCCGCCACCGCCTCGCTCAACGGCATCGTCGCCGAACTGCCGCTGCACGTGGCCTACTGCGCCGAATGGGGGTTGAGCGAAGCGCAGATCGCCGCCCAGCCGGAAGCGGCGGAGACCATGAACTACACCCGTTACGTGCTGGATATCGGCCATGCCGGCGACGCCCTCGATCTGCTGGCCAGCCTGCTGCCCTGCGTGGCCGGCTATGCCGAAATCGGCCTGCGGCTGCTGCACGATCCCGCCACCAGGATGGAGGGCAATCCTTACGCCTCCTGGATCCGCAACTACGGCGACGAGGGCTATCTGGCCGGCGTGCGTGCCGCCATCGAGCTGCTCGAGACCGTCGGCCACCAGCGCGGCGCGCAAAGCCGCCTCACCGAGCTGGCGCAGATTTTCACCACCGCCACCCAGTTGGAATCGGCATTTTGGCAGATGGGGCTGAACGCTTCATGACCTCCCCGCTTCTCCCGCCCGGCATCCAGGTGCGGGATCTCAGCCTGCGTTTCGGTCAGCAAATCGTCTTCGACCGGCTGAGCTTCGACATCGCCGGCGGCAGCTTCGTCGCCCTGCTCGGCGCCAGCGGCGCCGGCAAAACCAGCCTGCTGAAGATCATCGCCGGCCTGGCGCAGGCCAGTTCGGGCACGGTGACTGGCAGCGACGGTTTGCCGATCGCCGGGCGCATCGCCTACATGGGGCAAAAAGACCTGCTCTACCCGTGGCTGACCGTCGAGGAGAACGTCGCCCTCGGCTCGCGGCTGCGTGGCGAAACGCCGGACCGGGCGTGGGTGGCGCATCTGCTGGAGCGCGTAGGCCTGGCCGCGCATGGCCGCAGCCTGCCCGCCGCGCTGTCCGGCGGCATGCGCCAGCGCGCCGCCATCGCCCGCACGCTCTACGAACGCCAGCCGATCGTGCTGATGGACGAACCCTTCTCCGCATTGGACGCCATTACCCGCGCCGAGATCCAAAGCCTGGCCGCCGAACTGCTGGCGCAAAACACTGTGCTGCTGATCACCCACGATCCGATGGAGGCCTGCCGCCTGAGCCACCGGCTGCTGGTGCTGTCGCCCTGGCCGCTGAGCCTCGACGATACCCACCGTATCAGCGGGCAACCGCCGCGCGCGCCGGATGACGCCGACCTGCTGAAAAGCCAGGCCGAGCTGCTGCAACAGCTGGTGAGGGCCGCGCAATGAAGATTGCCAAAGAGCGTGGGCTTACCCGCCTGCGGCGTGGGCTGACGGTGTTTGCCGGGCTGCTGCTGCTGTGGTGGCTGGCGGCGCAAAGCGGCATTCCGGCCTTTCTGCTGCCCACGCCGAGCGCGGTGGCGCAGGCGCTGTGGGACGGGCGCGGCTATCTCGCCTGGCACACGCTGGTCACGGCTTCGGAGATCGTCAGCGGGCTGGTGCTGGGCGTGATGCTCGGCGCGGCGCTGGCGCTGTGCATGATCTTCTCGCCGCGGCTGCAGCGCTGGCTGATGCCGCTGGTGCTCACCAGCCAGGCGATACCGGTGTTCGCCCTGGCGCCGCTGCTGGTGCTGTGGTTCGGCTTCGGCATGAGCGCCAAGGTGGCGATGGCGGTGCTGGTGATTTTCTTCCCGGTGGTGTCGGCCTTTTTCGACGGGCTGCGCCGGGTCAACAACGACTATCTCGATCTGGCGCGCACGATGCGCGCTTCGCGCTGGGCGCAGCTGCGGCACGTGCGGCTGATGGCGGCGCTGCCGGCCTTCGTCTCCGGCCTGCGCATGGCCGCCGCCGTCGCGCCGATCGGCGCCATCATCGGCGAATGGGTCGGCTCGGCCGAAGGTCTGGGCTACGTGATGCTGAACGCCAACGCGCGCATGCAGACCGACGTCTGCTTCGCCGCGCTGTTTATTTTGGTGCTGATGACCGTGCTGCTGTGGGCCGCGGTGGATGCGCTGCTGCGGCGTCTGATCGCCTGGGCGCCGGAAAACGACTGATGATTGCAACCATAACCAGGGATAAAGGAACGACCATGATCAAACAAACCCTCTGCGGGCTGCTGCTGGGCGCAGCCATCACCGGCCAGGCCGGCGCGGCCGAAAAGCTGACGCTGGTGCTCGACTGGTACATCAACCCCGATCACGCGCCGATTATGGTGGCCGAGCAGATCGGCGCCTTCAAGGCCGCAGGGCTGGACGTCAAGATCGTGCCGCCGTCCGATCCGGCGCTGCCGCCGCGGCTGGTGGCCGCCAAACAGGCCGACCTCGCCATCACCTATCAGCCGCAGCTGCATTTCTTCGCCGATCAGGGCCTGCCGCTGATGCGCGTCGGCACGCTGATCAACACGCCGCTGAATACGGTGATCGCGCTGGATAAAAACATCACGTCGCCGGAGGATCTCAAGGGCAAAACGGTGGGTTACTCGGTCAGCGGCATCGAGCAGGCGACGCTGGCCACCATGGTCGAACACGAACACCTCAAGCCGCAGGACATCAAGCTTATCAACGTCAACTTTCAGCTGACCAGCGCCCTGCTGGCGGGCCAGGTCGATGCGGTGATCGGCGGCTACCGCAACATCGAAGCGCTGGAGCTGAAGCTGCAGGGCAAGACGCCGGTGGTGTTCAACGTCGAAGATTACGGCGTGCCGGCCTATGACGAGCTGATCATCGTCGCCAACCGCGATGCGGTGAACGAGCCGAAAATCCGCAAATTCCTCGCCGCGCTGAAGCAAGGCAGCGACTACCTGCATGCGCACCCGCAGGACACCTGGCTGGCGTTCGCCAAAGCGCACCCGGAGCTGAATACCGAGTTGAACAAACAGGCGTGGCAAGCCAGCCTGCCGCTGTTCGCGCGCGATCCGGCCAAGTTGGATCGCGCGCGCTACCAGGCTTACGAACAGTTCCTGTTCGACAACAAACTGATCAAGAAAATCACCCCGGTGGAACAGTACGCGGTGGAGCTCGACTGATCACGCCGAGGCGGCCGGCGGCGCCACCGTCACCTCGCCCTGGCCGCTGCGCTGCAAGGCCGCCTTCACCAGCCCGTTGGCTTTGCAGCGCTCGATAAACGCGTTCACGTAGGCGGCGCCCTGCGTTTTTTGCCGCGGCACCGCCATCGCCTGGCGGATGGCGGTGAAATGCCCGTCCAGCACCCGGTAGCCGGGATGAGCGGCCGCGGCGGCCAGCAGCGGTTGACGCACGCCGGCCGCCGCCTCCAGCCCCCGTTCGAAAAACAGCGCGATCGCCTCGGCGGAGGTTGCCGCCCGCACCAGCTGCGCCTGCTGCAGCGTGCGCGATAAAAACAGATCGTACGCCGCCCCCTGGCCGACCGCGATGCGCACCTCCGGCCTGTCGAGCTGCGCCACCTCAAAGTAAGGCGCGTCGTTCGCCACCAGATAGGTTCCCTCGATGATCACGTAGGGTTCGCTAAAGGCGATCTGCGCCGCGCGCACCGGCTCGATGGCCATAAACGCCAGGTTCCAGGCGCCGCTGTCCAGGTCGGCGAACACCTTGCCCGCCGCATCATAGGTGACCAGCTCGAGCGCCACGCCCAGCTCCTGGGCCAGCGCGGCGGCCAGCTCCACCGAAGCGCCTTGCGGTTTACCGCCGGCCCCGGCCTGCGCCAGCACCGGATTGCCGTAGTTGATCGCCGCGCGCAACACGCCTTGCGGGGCCAGATCGTCGAGTACCGCGGCGGGAATCTTCTGCATACTTCCTCCTGAATGGCTGATGGGCGCACCGTCGTGGCGCTCATTAAGCGTAGAGCGAAACCTCCGACCAGCAAGCTTTCGCCGCCGAGGCCGCCGCCCGTGTGATTAACGTCACACTATTGTCATAAAAATGTACAATAGCCGCCGTTCGTCGGCCGTAGCGGGAGATCGCGCGTTGTTCCGCCGCCGGCAATAGGCTATACCCTTCACTTTTCGCGCCGCGGCACGCTCGGCGGCGCAGACCAGGGCAGCAACGTTTTTTTCCAATCAGACAGGGTTTGGCGGATGGTTTTAGCAGTCGTTTCGTTTGTTCTCTTTTTGGCGTCGATCTTGATTTATCGCACCCGGGCCGCCGCCAACCGCTGGTGGTTCGCCATTTTGCTGACGCTGCTCGGCAGCTATCTGGTGCTGAACGTCATCCTGATCGCCAGCAACTACTTTACCGGTGACGGCATCACCGACGCGGTAATTTACACCGTCACCAGCAGCCTCAAAGGCGCGGGCATCAGCAAATACGTGCTGCCGTTTATCGGCCTGCTGGCGGCGTTGGGGCTTATCTTCGCGGTTCTGGCCCGCAGCCTGCTGCGCCGCAAGGCCAAAGGCAGCAGCGTGGCCTACAGCATCGTCGCCGTGCTGCTGGCGCTGTTTTCGGTCGGCACCACCCCGGCGTTTCAGGACATCTCGCTGCTGGTCAAGAGCCAGATCGTCGGCGATACCGCCGATTTCACCACCTACTACAAGGCGCCGAAAAAGACCGTGCAGGGCAAGCGGCCGAACCTGGTGTACATCTATGCCGAGAGCCTGGAGCGCACCTACTTCGATACCGAGCTGTTTCCCGGCCTGGCCGACGAGCTGAACGCCCTGCGCGCGGACAGCATCGATTTCAGCAACACCCAACAGCTGCCGGGCACCGGTTACACCATCGCCGGCATGGTCGCCTCACAGTGCGGCATTCCGCTGTTCGCGCCCTTCGACGGCAACGCCTCCAGCGCGGTCTCCACCTTCTACCCGGAGAACGTCTGCCTGGGCGACGTGCTGAAGGCCGCCGGCTACAGCAACTATTTCTATCAGGGCGCCGAGCTGGCGTTCGCCGGTAAAGACACCTTCCTGAAATCCCACGGCTTCGACCACGTTTACGGCTTCAAAGAGCTGCGCGAACAGGTCGCCGATCCGAGCTACAAAAACGACTGGGGCTGGTACGACGACAGCGTGCTGGACGTGGTGTACGGCAAGTTCGTCGAGCTGTCCAAACAGCGCCAACCGTTCTCGCTGTTTACCCTGACCGTCGATACCCATCACCCGGACGGCTTTATCTCCGCCGGCTGCAGCAAGAAAAGCTACGCCTGGCAGAACAAGGAAAACCGCTCGCTGAGCGCGGTGGCCTGCAGCCAGCAACACATCGCCGCGCTGATCGACAAAATCAAACGCTCGCCCTATTTCAGCAACACCGTGATCGTGGTCTCCTCCGATCATCTGGCGATGAACAACACCGCCTACGACATCCTGACCAAACAGAAGCGCCGCAACCTGTTCTTCATCATCGACGGCACCCGGCCGCAGGCGGAGCAGCGCAACGAGAAGCGCAGCACGCTGGACAACGGCGCCACGGTGCTGGACGTGATGGGCGGCGACAACTACATCGGCCTCGGCCGCAGCAGCCTGTCGGCGCCGTCGCTGTCTACGGTGTTCCTGAATATCGAAGAGAAAATTAACGGCTGGAAACCGGCGGTGATCAACCAGTGGGGCCTGCCGAACCGCATCAGCGACTACAGCGTGGACACGCGCCAACGCAGCTTCAGCTTCTCCGGCGTCACTTACAAGGTGCCGTTCATCCTGCGGGTGGGCGACAACCGCATCGAACCGATGTTCAACGTCTACCTCTCCACCCCGCTGCGCAAACAGCTGGCCGGGCTGGGCGCGGGGGAGAAATTCGTCTGGGTCGATAAATGCTACGAGATCGGCCGGGTCTGGGCGCCGCAGCTGGCGCTGAGCACCGACATCTGCGTGGCCTCCGGCACCCTGGCCTCGCCGCCGCAGATCGCGCAGGCCAGAGGCGAACGCTTCAACGGCAAGGTGAACTTCACCGGCCCGGCGACGGACAGCGTCGCCGATTACCAAAACGCCGTCGCTCGCCTGCAGGTGGACGATGCGGCGGTGAAATACCGGGCGGACGCCATCGAGTTCATGCTGCCCGGCCTGCCGGAGCAGGTGAAGGCCATTACCGGCGTTTCCGCCGTCGAGGAGTGGGGCCGCTGGTCCGACGCCAACCTGGCGCCGGCGGTCGACATCGATTACGTCGACCCGCTGCCGAAGACCTTTGATCTGGTGCTGCGCGCCCGCGCCTACGGCAACAACGTCGGCGAACCAATTTCGGTGCGCGTCGGCGACGAAGAGCGCTTCGTGTCGCTCGGCGAGCAGGACAGCACCGTCACCCTGCGCTTCGACAACCCGCGCGGCGCGCAGAAGATCAGCATTACCCCGCCGGCACCGACCGAGCCGAAAGAGAGCGCCAGCGGCGGCTTCACGCCGAAGAAGCTGGGCATCGGCCTGGTATCGCTGAAGGTCGAAGCGGCCGCTCCCGCCTCCTGATCCCCCCGCCTTCACGGGCGCGGTAATTTCTTTGCCGTGCCCGTCATTTCGACCAAGCTTTTACGCCCTGCTTCGGCTAACCTGTGACGGTGAAATGCCGCCAATCCCGCCCCAGAGCCGGGACATCGAAGGAGAAAGTATGAGCTATGCCCCACCTCGCAGCGGCCTCAGCGCCGATCAGGCACTCGATCAACTGGAAGCCCTGTATGACGCCGCGGTAGACGCGCTGCGGCAGGCGGTCAGTGACTTTATCAGCCACGGCACCCTGCCGGACCCGCAGGCGCGCACCGCCGGGCTGTTCGTGTATCCCGAGCTGCGCGTCAGCTGGGACGGGCAGCAGTCCGGCCCGAACAAAACCCGCGCCTTCGGCCGCTTTACCCATCCCGGCAGCTACAGCACCACCGTGACCCGGCCGCAGCTGTTCCGCCACTATCTGGCCGAACAGCTGGCGATGCTGGAACACGACTACGCCGCCCATATTGAAGTGGCGCCGTCGCAGCAGGAGATCCCGTTCCCTTATGTGATCGACGGGTCCAGCCTGGCGCTCGATCGCTCAATGAGCGCCGGTATCGCGCAGCATTTCCCCACCACCGAGCTGGCGCAGATCGGTGACGAGACCGCCGACGGTCTGTATCACACCACCGACAACCATTTCCCGCTGTCGCATTTCGATGCGCTGCGCGCGGATTTCTCGCTGGCGCGTCTGCGGCACTACACCGGCACCCCGGTGGAGCATTTCCAGCCGTTCGTGCTGTTCACCAACTACACCCGCTATGTGGACGAGTTCGTGCGCTGGGCCTGCGCGCAGATCGCCGATCCGGCCAGCCCGTACATCGCGCTCTCCAGCGCCGGCGGCACCTACATCACGCCGGAAACCAGCGCGCCCGAACAGGCGGTGTCCGATCTGGCGTGGAAAAACCACCAGATGCCGGCCTATCACCTGATCTCGCGCACCGGCCAGGGCATCACGCTGATCAACATCGGCGTCGGCCCGTCCAACGCCAAAACCATTTGCGATCATCTGGCGGTGCTGCGCCCGAGCGCCTGGCTGATGATCGGCCACTGCGGCGGCCTGCGCGAAAGCCAGAAGATCGGCGATTACGTGCTGGCCCACGCCTATCTGCGCGACGATCACGTACTGGATGCGGTGCTGCCGCCGGATATCCCGATCCCGAGCATCGCCGAGGTGCAGCGCGCCCTGTACGACGCCACCAAGATGGTCAGCGGCATGCCCGGTGAAGAGGTCAAACAGCGTTTGCGCACCGGCACGGTGGTCACCACCGACGATCGCAACTGGGAGCTGCGTTACTCCGCTTCGGCGCGGCGCTTCAACCTCAGCCGCGCGGTGGCGGTCGACATGGAGAGCTCCACCATCGCCGCTCAGGGTTACCGCTTCCGGGTGCCGTACGGCACGCTGCTGTGCGTCTCCGACAAACCGCTGCACGGTGAAATAAAACTGCCGGGCCAGGCCAACCGCTTCTACGAAGGGGCGATCTCCGAGCACCTGCAGATTGGCATCTGCGCCATCGATCTGCTGCGCGCTGAGGGCGATCGTCTGCACTCGCGCAAGCTGCGCACCTTCAACGAACCGCCGTTCCGGTAACGGTGCTCAGGCCCGCTGCGGCGGGCCGTTTTTTCCTCAACGCACCAGCGCCAGTGCGCGTTTTTCCTGGCTGCGGCCGCCGGCGATCGACAGCAGCAGATCTTTGACCAGCAGCGCCGGGGCGGACAGTGCCTGTTGGCCCGACATGCACAGCGCCAGCGGCACCGACATTGTCGGCGCATTGATGCGTGCCATCCAGGCCTTGGCCGGGCCGATCATCGCGCGCGCCACCGATTCCGGCAGCACGGTCGCCCCCAGCCCGCTGGCGATCGCGGCGCTCAACGCACCCGAGGATTCGATCTCCCCCACCACGTTGGCAGCCAGCTTGCGCAGCGCCATCGCCTCCTCCAGCTGGTTGCGCACCGCATCGCCCTCGCGCGGCAGGAACAGGTTCAGCCGCGCCACGTCCAGCAGCTCGACGCTGTTGCCGGGATGCGGCACCGCGCGCGTCGCCACCAGATAGAGATCTTCCCGCATCAACGCGATGGCGTGCAGCCCAGCGGGCATTTTGGCGCCGTAGACCATCGCCATGTCCAGCGTCTGGTTAGCCACCTGTCCGGTGAGCGTCGTGCCGCCGTTTTCATGCAGGCTGAGCAGGATACCCGGCTGCTGATCGCGCAGAGTCTGCAGCAACGGCAGCGCCAGCTGCGCCGCGGTGCTGCCTGACGCCAGCCCGAGCGACACCTGGCCGCTCATCGCCTGTCCGGCGCTGTTAACCGCGCTCTGCGCCTGCTCGCACTGGCGCAGAATGGTCTGCGCGTGGGCATACAGAATGTTGCCGGCCTCGGTCGGCTGCACCCCGCGCTTGGTGCGGATCAGCAGCTGTTGCTTCAGCTCTCCTTCCAGCGTCGCCAGCTGCTGGCTGAGCGCCGGCTGGGCGATGTGCAACACCTCCGCCGCCTGAGTCAGGCTGCCGATATCGACGATTTTCACGAAGTACTTCAGACGTCTGAAATTCATAGTGCCTCCAGCGAGCCGCTAAATTGAGAATGCCGAAATCCGGTCATGCAATCACAGCAAGATCCAGGCCAGAGTCGGTAAACGGCCGTGGAAGCGGGGTACAAGGCGGTAAATGGCCGTTCGCCGGGCGGCGCGCGCCACCGCGCAGGGCAACCGTTGCACCATCGGCAGGCAAATGCGCCAAACAACGGGAAACCCGGCGACGCTGCGCGCGGGATAAGCGACAAAAGCGAGAAAAAGCAGCAGGTTGGGCAATCTTGCAGCAAACGAACGCATCGGACGTCTTCACGCTTTACAAGCCGCAACCGCCCCGCTATTATTCGCCCCGTTCAAACGATTCCTCTGTAGTTCAGTCGGTAGAACGGCGGACTGTTAATCCGTATGTCACTGGTTCGAGTCCAGTCAGAGGAGCCATATTTAGAGAAGCCCGCTCAGGGAAACCCGAGCGGGCTTTTTGCTATTCGGCACGGCGCGAGTCAGATATTTTCGGCGTTGCCGCCGTGCAAGTGGTGTCGAGTGCAGAACCCCAGGGCAAAGCAGAGAATAAAGACCAAAAAATACAGCACATCCGCCATAACCAGCACCGCATGTACGCCTAAGTGCGCCACAAATGGCCCGGTGACCACAAAGGTCAACATGGTGCCGACTGTTCCACTGGTCAGAATGAAATTCACCAGCTTGGGTGAGGAAACCCTCGTTTCGCACTGGGATATCACTCCCCGGGAGAATACCGACGCCTGCGGGCATTGTTAACTCAAGATACAAAAGCTGTCTGGAGATAGCGGGTCAAGATCACCTTCTGTATTAATGCCCAGAGCGAGGAATACGGCTTTGTTAATCACGCTGCCAGCCTGACGAACCCTCGCCACGATACAGTCAAGATAAACAATGGGATACAGTACATCAAGAGGCCTACTTTACCACTTTGTCACCTGTTCTTTAACTGCATCGGTGACTTTAGATATCAGCGTGGGAGACACGTCCGTATCGTACATTTCCTTGAACGTGGCGACGATTTCGCGGGAGGTCGTGCCTTTGGCGTAGAGGGACCAAATCTGGATGTCCATCTGCGTAATACGCGTCTGGTAACTGAGGTTCAAAGGTATTTTCACGGTCACGCGGGGTGCTCAGCTCGCTCTCGCCATCATCACTCAGCAGCGTTTTAACGAGTAGCCATTGCGGGTCTTTGAGCTTTTTGGGCGCGTTTTTCTCGTGTCCGAGGTGCTCGCTCACTTCTGCATTGAGCGCCGTTTCGACGGTAAGCTTTGTCAGCATCCGGAAAAACTGGTTTAGGTCGGCTTCGGTTTTAAGGCCTTTGGCCAGTTCAGCAGCCAGCACTTTGAGTTTATTTTCATCCATAATTTGCCTGTCTCCGTTGTGGGAATGAACATATCAAAAACAGGCAGATACACAATTTAAATTACAGTCTCTATTCGCACGGTTTTGGCCGAGAAATTCTACGGCGACTGAGTGGTATTATATTTCATCTTCTTGCTCCACGCCTATACCCTTAGGTTTTACAGAGTAAATTTATCGCATAGCACATACCCCCCCCCTTTAATACTATATCCTTTGAGCATTCAAATATAGCCAATAAACGGATGAACTCGCTTTTGTCTGACGGGGTGAAAATAGCTTAAATATGAATTACCCGGTGTAGCCTCCACCGTTAAAGATGTACATAACCCTTTAACTGTCTCAAGCGTAATTTGCCATAGAAATATTGATCTCGCATTAGATATCCGAGTAATTTCCATTGATGCAACGACAAAGGGATCTTTCGATTTTTTTGGTATGTAGACACCCAGCGATTAAGCCTTGTGTTTTTCAACTCGTCACTCAAAAGATCGTAGTCGAACGTAACATAGTATTCAGTTGGATAAGCATCCGAAAGCCCATCATACATAAACATCTGAACAATATTATATGCATAGCCATTGATCCGACTCGTTGCGTGTTTTCTCCATATTGGCATTTGCCTGCTAAGACCCCAGTCTTTTTCAATAAAACCAGCCAAATAAATAATCTTATTAGCAGACTGGAAATCAAGAATACCTTTATTGTTGGTCGTGATCCACGACTCAAGGCCATAAGGTCGTGGATAGGGGCAGCCGTTTTCCTGTAAAAATTCGTGACCTGATTCAGGGTGTAAAAGAGGTGGAATTGGTGATTGCCACATTGAGCGCCAGAGCAGCGTAGAAAAATTCAGAGGTGTCAGCTCAGCACGAGCAATGACTCTGCCAGCAACAGCACGGAGATGTTGTGCACTATATACTGCTAGAAGTTGATAACGTGGGTCAGATGTTAGCATAGCATAAATATCCATCACTACAGTCGTATAGTTACGATAATAGTACATGCTCTAAAATTACAATACCATAGTATATATTGTGTAACGTAACGACAGGTACCGATTCATGAACGCTCTGGCCTGTTTTCCGTTATCTTTGCAAAAACGGATGGCCTGTTGCCCAGGCTGGCAAAAGTTGCGATATATGGCAATACGTAGATATAATCATACAACATCAATGTGCTATGACATGGAGTGTTCACTTTGAAAAAATCAATGTTGTTCTGTTTGCCGATTATTTATTCATGCAATGTATATGCAAATGAAAACCTCTGCTCTGAAAAAACATCAGCCAACAACGCCTTTAACAATGCCATCTTGGCTCAAGAGTGGTCAGCTAAGAAAACGCCTAAAAAAATCAGCATGCGTATAACCAGCAAGGATGACTATATCTCGGCTGATTCCCAGGTAGAATTTGATGACTGCGGTACCCTGCTGCATTCACGCGCTAAAAAAACCGTCAGGTCACAAATTAACAAGAGTATTTTAGTGATCCAGTTCAGCAGCACGCTTGATAAAAACCATAACAACTGGGATTACAGCTCAACATTTAACATGTCTATGATTGAGAATGGCAATGCCCGCCATGAGCTGATGGCGCAAGAAATCAGCGGCACCGTGCTCACCGGTGACGGTGGCCGAATCGTCCGATCGGAAGAGGCATCCGACCTGCTCATCAAGCAAAAGCACCAGTCAAGCAAGGCGGTAACAACATTTTTAGCCGATGACGCCGGGAGGCTGTCCGAGGCAAAACGCGTTAGTACGCTGGGCAATGACAGTGGCAACACCGCCTATAGTTATGACGCTAAAAACCGTTTAACAAGAACACTATCAGGTACAACCACCGGAGATTTTACTTATGATAACGACGATAGAGAGTTAACCAGCAAAGAAGTGATGAAGTCCTTCACCACAGAAACGACCACGACCACCTGTAAAAGCTGGGATAAGTTTGGAAGATGCATTAATGCTCAGCAAAACATTTCAATTTTAATTAAAGACGTGAAGAAAAACCGGGATAACGTCTACAACCACGTTGCAGAAATAAAATATGACTATGTTTACTAGATTGTTATCGGGGGAATAATTTCCCCCGATAACATGCGGCATAGTTCAAGACGCAGAAACTATCCCGGCGGCGGCAAACCGTTCCCTCAAAAGCTGCGTTTCGCCACCAGATAGGCGCCCGCCACCAGCAGCAAGGCGCCGAACAGCGCCGGCAGATTCTCGCGCAGCGCCGCCGGGCCGGCGCGGTAGACGTCCACCAGCAGCCCCATGCACAGCTGGCTGGCGACCAGGATCGAGATGATGGCCGCCGCCCCCAGTTTTTGGTAGCCCAGGATACCGGCGAACACGAACAGCGATCCCAACAGCCCCGGCAGCAGCATCCACCACCTGGCGGCGCCGGTCACTTCCGCCACCGCGCCGAGGCCGTTTTTGGCCAGCAGCAACCCCACCAGCAGCAGCAAACCGACGCTGGAGTTGATCACCAGCGTGATAAGGATGGTCGAGACGCTTTCGGTAATGCGCACCATCAGCAGATTCTGCACCACCAGCCCCATTCCCGCCGCGATCAGCAGCAATAGCATATTCATCGCCCTGCCTCCCGGGATCAGCGCGCCGGCGGCTCCGCCCGCTCGTCGAGCGTCAGCTGCAGGAAAGTCAGATCCAGCCATTGGCCAAATTTGGCACCCACCTGCTCCATGCGCCCCACCTCGCGGAACCCGAGCGCCAGGTGCAGCTGAATGGAGGCCTGATTGCCGGATTCGATGCCGGCCACCATCACGTGCTTGCCGATCTCCCGCGCCCGTGCGATCAGGGCGATCAACAGCGCTTTGCCAATCCCTTCACCGCGATGCGCCTGATGGACATACACCGAGTGTTCTACGGTATGGCGATAGCCGTCCCAGGCGCGCCAGTCACCGAACGACGCGTAGCCGATCGCCTCGTCCGCGCCGTTCACCGCCACCAGCACCGGGTAGCCCGCCGCCTGCCGTTCGCCGATCCACGCCGCGCGATTGGCCGCATCCACCGTTTGTTCATTCCAGATGGCGGTGCTGTTCAACACCGCGTCGTTATAGATGGCGGCAATCGCCGCGCTATCGTTAAGCGTCGCATTTCGTATAATCATGGTTTACCCCGGCCAATTGTCCATTATAATACTACGATATGAATATTAAATTAGACAATCTAAATCAGCTGATCGGCGCGCGCATTCGCATTGAACGCGAGGCGCGCCACTGGTCGCTGTCCGATCTGGCCGAACGGGCGGGCGTCTCACGGGCGATGGTTCATAAGATCGAGCGCGGCGAGAGCAGCCCGACGGCGATGCTGTTGGGCAGACTGGCGGGGGCGTTCGGCCTCAGCATGTCCAAGCTGATCGCCCGGGCGGAAACGCAGGAAGGCCGGCTGCTGCGCCGGGAAGATCAACCGGTCTGGGTCGATCCTGAGAGCGGCTACGTGCGGCGCCACGTGTCGCCGCGCACCGATCTGCCGCTCGATCTGGTGCGCATCGAACTGCCGGCCGGCGCGGCGATCCCGATGCCGGCTTCGGTGTACGCGTTCAAACGTCAGCTGATCTGGGTTTTATCCGGCGAGCTGGTCTTTCTTGAGGGTGAGGCGCGCCATGAAATGGCCGAAGGCGACTGTCTGGAGCTCGGCCCACCGGCGGACTGCCGCTTTGAAAACCAGAGCGACCAACCGTGCGTGTATATGGTGGCGGTGCTGAGCGCCGCCTGACGGCTCGTCTGCGCTACCCCTGCGCCGGTCGGTTATAGCCGGCGCGGAAAAACTTCTCCGCCAGCCGGCTGTCGCCGCCGGAAAAGAACTCGCACATCGGCTCACTGCCAAGGCCATAGGCACGGCTCAGCTGACCGGCTTCGAACGCCGCCCGGTTCTCGTCGCCACAGCGCTGCGCTAAATGGTGCGCATAGCCGAGCACGAAGCCGCGCTTGTAGTCGGAGCAAAAGCGCGACAGCTCCGCCTCCGGCTTCAGGTTCTCCGCCTTTAACCCCGCCAACAACCCTTTGCCAAAATGATCTCCCACGGGTTCCTCCTCATTACGCAATCGCTATATAACAAAATATACAGCGAATAAGCGAACGCGAACATACTCCCAAAGTTTTACTCGCCGCATAAAAAAGGCCCGCAAAGCGGGCCTCGGCGAGAACGCGGGCAATCACAGCGTGAAATTCAGCCCTTCGCTGACGGTCTTGCCCAGCGGCAGGCGGCCCGACGGCGCCTCTTTTTCCTGCAGGAAATCCGGCAGGCGGGCTTTGTCGCCCGGTTTGCCGATCGCCACCATGGCGTGCACCGCATAGTCGTCCGGCAGCTGCAACGCCGCTTTGATCTTGTCGTGGTGAATGCCGCTCATGCAGTGGGTCAGCCAGCCTTTCAGGTGCGCCTGATGCGCCAGGTTGGCCCAGGCGGCGCCGGTGTCGAACGCGTGGGTCGGGTTGTCCACCAGCCGCTCGCCGTTCAGGCTGGTGGTTTTGGAGACGATCACCACCAGCGCCGAGGCGTGCTGCGCCCAGCCGCGGTTGAAGTCGATCAGGAACTCCAGGTAGTTCTCCCAACTGTCGGAGCCGTGCTTGCTGTAGGCAAAGCGCCACGGCTGAATGTTGTAGGCCGAAGGCGACCAGCGCGCCGCTTCAAAGAAGCTCAGCAGCGTTTGATCGTCGATGGCGTCGTTGGTCATCGCGCGCGGCGACCAGCGCTCGATAAATTGCGCGTCAATCGGGTAATCGGAGGTTCTTGGCTGGCTCATGATAGGTTCTCGCAGTGAAGTAAAAACAAAAGTTCGCTGATATTCCCACAGCTTAGGACGGTAAAACTTTTATTTCGTGCCATTGCCTTGCGGCAGTTCCTGCTGCAGCCAGGCGAGAAACGCCCTGACCGGCGGGTGCCGCTCGCGTCCCGGCGCGCACAACACGCTGTACGCGGCACCCGGAACACGCACCTCCGGCCGGTACGCCACCAGCAGACCGTTGTCCACCATCTCGGACACCATCACCGAGCTGGCGAGCACCAACCCCTGCCCGGCCACCGCCGCCTGCAGGGCGTAATGTTCCTCGTGATAGCTGCGCATCGCCGCATGGCGCTGCCACCAGTCCACGCCGGCGGCCCGGCACCAGTCATGCCAACCGCTGTCGTACAGCGCAGAATCCCCCCACTTCACGGTGATCAGCACCGGATTTTCCGGTTCGGCGGCAGCCAGCCCCGGCGCGGCGTAAACGCCAAAGCTCTCCTCCAGCCGCGCCGTCTGATGCAGCGAGGGATAGTGTGCGCGACTGTAACGCACCGCCACATCCACGCTGGCGTCCTGCTGCAGATCGATCACCTCGGCGCAGGCCTCCAGGCGCACCAGATAGTGCGGGTACGCCTGGTAGAAACGCCCCAGGCGCGGCACCAACCACAGCGCCGCGAACGAGTGCGTCACCGAGACGCATAGCGAGCCGCTGCTGGGCTGCGGCCGCAGGCCTTCGAGCGTGGCGGCGACGTCCAGCAGCGCGCCGTGCACCCCGGCGAACAGCGTTTCTCCCTTCGCCGTCAGCCGCACGCCGCGCGGCACTCGCTCGAACAGCGCAAACCCCAACTGCTGCTCCAGCGCTTTGATCTGGTGCGAGATCGCCGTCGGCGTCACCGCCAGCTCGGCCGCCGCCAGCTTGAAGCTGCGCAGGCGAGCGGCGGATTCAAAGGTGCGTAATGCGTTGACGGGCAGCGTGGCGAACATGGCGAAATCCCTCTAGGTGAGTTGAATTCATCCTGGCAGAAAAGCCGTCATTTGTCGCCTGCCGTCACTTGTTTCTAAAGTAGGGTTGAATTCACTTCATACCGAGGAACATGACATGAATACAACTCATCAATCCAAACGTCTGGTTGTGCTGGTCGGCAGCCCGCGCCGTGACGGCAACAGCGCCACGCTGGCGCAGGCGATCCTGGTGGGCGCCGCCGAAGCCGGCACCGTCGCCAGCCTGCATTTTCTCGATGATTACCTGAGCGGTTTTCTGAGCGATGAACGCCATACGCCGCCGCCGGGCGATCGCTACGCCGAGCTGTTCCTGGAGCACTTCCTGCCGGCCGACGGCGCGGTATTTTGCACGCCGATTTACTGGTACGGCATGTCGGCGCAAACCAAGGCCTTTTTCGATCGCTCGTTCAGCTTCTATTCCAACGCCTACCCTCAGGCGGAACAGGTGCACCAACGCATGAGCGGCAAACGCATCGGGCTGGCGGTGGCGTCGGAAGAAACTTATCCTGGCGCGGCGCTGGGCATCGTGCATCAGATCCAGGAGTTCAGCCGTTACACCCATTCCGCCTTCGTCGGGCTGGTGCACGGCGCCGGCAACCAGCGCGGTGAGATCGCCCGCGATCCGCGCAACCCGCTGCAGGCCGCCCGCGAGTTGGGGCGCGAGTTCTTCACCCGCCCCTACTCGGATTATCAGATGGACAGCCCGCGTAGCACGCAGGTTTGGACGGAATAGCCACGGCCTCAACCGCCACTGCCGATTTGCCAGATAAAGGTCGGCGTATGGCGGTTAATTTCCCAGTCACCGATATTGCGCGCCTTGTAGATCACCGGATTATGTGAAGAGAGCGTGCGCGCATTGCGCCAGTGGCGATCCAACGCCTTGCCGGTACGGGTATCTGAAGCGCCGAGCGCATTGAACAATTCACCGGCGGCGCGCTGCACCCACTCCCCGGCGATGACCTGCGCCCTGGCGGCGTCCAGTTCCGCCGTCACGTTAAGCGCCTGCAGCAGCGCTTCATCGCCGGAACGATGCGCCTCATAAGCCTGCTGCAGCGAGGAAGTCGCTTTTAGCACCGTCGCCTCAACCGCATAGGCCCAGGCGCTGATTTGCCCCACCACCTGCTGGATCTGCACGTCGTCCTTCACCCAACCGGCGTTGCCGTGGCTATAGATCCTTTTACGTTGCCTCACGCCCTCGCCGACGTCTCGCAGCACCGCGCGACCGATCCCCGCCAGCGTCGCCAGCAACACATGCTGATAGAACGCAGTTTGGTAGCGGAAGCGCTCGGCAAAGTCATAGACGTGCGCCTGCTCGACCTGCGCATCAATAAAACGCGTGGTGCCGCTGCCGGTAGTGCGTTGGCCAAATCCGTCCCAGTCGTCGTCGCGCTCTACGCCCGGCTGGGCGACGTTCACCAAAGCGATCACCGGGCCGCCGCTGTCGCTGCGCTCGGCATACACGTCGATCCAATCGGCAAACAGACTGCCGGTGCTGTAAAATTTCTCGCCGTTGAGCGACCAGCCGTCAGCCTGCGGCGTTACCCGGGTATTGACCTGCCCCAGCTTCACGCCGCCGATCTCGGTCCAACCGCTGCCGACCAGCTCGCCGTCGAGAAAGCGTTCGAACCAGCGATCGCGCTCCGGGCCGTCCGGCGCGTTCAGCCGATCTTCCACGAAGGCGAAATGCGCCCGCAGCGCCTGCGGCAGGTTAGAGTCCGCCTCCGCCAGTTCGGCCAGCAGTTCGAACAGCTGCGGCAACGAAGCGCCGTCGCCGCCCTTTTCACGCGGGAGGCGCACCCTGCCGAACCCCGCCTCTTTCAGCCAACGGATCGGTTCATGCGGCAGCGTGCGCGACAGCTCTCGCTCCACCGCCCCGGCGGCGATTTCGGCGAAGATCGGCCGAAAACGCGCGGCCAGCTGTGCGTAGTCTGCTCCGGTGGATAACAGGTGTTGCGTCATGTCAGTGTCCTCTGTGGTTAAGCGCGATCGGCCAGATCGTCGATATCGTGCGCCGTCGGTTCAAAGCGAATGATCAGCAGGAAGACGATGGGGATCGCTGCCGCCAGTGAAACAATCCAAAACATGTCGGTGCCGAAGCGCGCCTGCAAAATCGGCAGAATAAACAGCGCCAGCGCGCTGCCGATACCGGACAGCGAACGGCCGAAACCGACGCCGGTGGCGCGGATCGCCGTCGGGTAAGAGAGCGCCGGATAAATCATCATCTGCGCGCCGGGGCCGAATCCTTCGGCGAACAGCCATAGGCCCAACATCAGGATCGCCAGCCCAACGCCGAACGCCGCCTGCGGATGTCCGATCAACGCCAGGGCAATCAGCGCGATAAACTGCAGCGCAAATCCGGCGATCGCCACCTGGCGCGACGGATACTTCCATGCCAGACGCATGCCGAGCAGGCCACCGGTAAAGGCGAACAGCACGTTCAGCCCGAGCGAAGCGGAGATAGTTTCAAACACCCCGGCGCCGAGAAACTGCGCCAGAATCGACGGCAGAAAGAAGGCGATGGCGGTGTATTCAAAGGAAATGCAAACGTTCATCACGCTGGCGACCAGCGTGCGCTCGCGGTACGGCTTGCGGAACAGCACGCGGAAGCTGGCCTTCGGCGCCACCGCCGGCTGGGCGGCGTCAGGTTCCGCCTCATGGGCGGCGATACCGTATGACTCGCGCAGGATGCGCGCCGCCTCTTTCAGATCGCCCTGGTTAGCGGCCCACAGCGGCGACTCGTTCATAAACTTGCTGCGCACCATGATGATCAGCAGCGCCGGCACGGCGCCGAAAATCAACGAGGCGCGCCACAGCCAGTTCGCATATTCGGCCGGCAACAGAAAATAGAGCGCAAAGATGATCAGAAAACACACCGACGAAGCGGCGTACCACATCGGGCACCAGGCCGCCAGGCGCGACGCCTTGTTGGCCTTGCCGGTGAATTTGGAGAATTCGGCCAGATAGGCCATCGCCACCGGCAAATCGATGCCGACGCCGATACCCATCAAAAAGCGCGCGCCGATCAGCACCCAGACGTTGGGCGCCAGCCCGGCGGCGATGGCGGAAACCACAAAAAACAGCATATCGGCCATAAACACCTGATAGCGGCCGTACTTGTCGGTCAACCAGCCGCCGACCAGGTTGCCGAGAATGGTCCCGACCATGATCGAAGAAGTTACCACCCCGGTCAGCAGCGGGCTGAGGCTGAATTCACGCACCACGTCATCGATGCCGTAAGACAGCGTGGTCAGGTCATAGGCATCGAGAAAAACACCGCCCAGCGCCAACAGCACGATCATGCGCGCATGGGTATTTTTCTCGCTGCGCTGGTTAATCAAACGCGCCACATCGCTGGCCGAGCCGATGGGCGCAGATAACGGCGGCGCGGTATCGATATTTAAGGTACTCATAGCTTCCTCGTTGTAATTGGCAGGTGACACCTCGTTTATAGGGTGAAAAAATTACGCCGACAAACAACAATTTCTTCTATAAATATCATTAATATCAATAAATTAAACACGGTTACAGCGTAACAAAAACGCCGGATTAACGCGCGTTAATCCGGTCTTTATCACGGTCATTTCGGGCGGGGATTATTCTGCCGAGACCGGCACCAGCACGCCTTTCACCAGCGGGTCGTCGGTGCTTTTCAGCCACGCCTGCAACCTGGGATCGGCAAACGCCCGCTGCAGCTTGCGAATATTTTCGTCCTGCAGATAGGGCGTGCCAATCACCAGCTGCGAGGCGAAGGTTTTCGGCGCCGGTGGGAACAAGATGCCCTTCTCACGCGGCACCTTGCCGGCGTCGAACTGCGACACATAGCCAATGGCCGCATCGACCGAATTCAGCGCGCGCGGCATGGTCAGCAAATCCAGCTCCTTGAAGTTAAAATGGCGTTTGTTCTCGCGAATGTCTTTCAGCCTGGCGGTGCGCGCCTCGATCGCCGGATCCAGCCCGATCAGTCCAATGCGCTGCAGCAGCCACAACGCCTGCCCCTGATTGGCGCCGTCGTTGGGCACCACGATCTCCGCGCCGTCCGGCAACTCCGCGATCGACCTATAGCGGTCGGAATAAATGCCAAACGCCCACTGAAACACCGGCAGCGTCGGGGTCAGCTTAAAACCATTGGCATCTACCACCTGTTTTAGCCACCATTGGTGCTGGTAGATCGTGGCGGCGTACTGCCCCTGCGCCACCGCACGATCGGCCTGCACCGGATCCTGCAGGCCAACCGCCTCCAGCCTAAGGCCGTAATCCGGCGCGATATGGTCGCCGACGTACTCGATCACCCGCTGCTCTCCGGCCATCGCCGGCTCAAAGTGCACTTTCAACGTGCTGCCGAACTGCACCGTCTGCTGCTGGCCGGCGCTGAAGTGCCAAACCGCGGCGGCGATAATTGCCACCGCCGCGATACCCACCGGCCACGGCCAGCGTTTCTTCTTCACTATCTCAAAATCGTGATTAGGCATGATTAAAAGGTTTCCTGATGATGACGCAACGCGGCGACCAGGCGGTCACCAATAAACTGAATCAGTTGAATCGTGGCGATCAGCACCACAATGGTGGCGATCATGATGTGATTGTCGAAACGCTGGTAGCCGTACACCACCGCCAGATAGCCGATGCCGCCCGCGCCAATGGTGCCGGCGATGGCCGAATACTCGATCATCGAGATGACGTTCAGCGTGATGGCGGCGACGATCGCCGGCAGCGCCTCGCTGAGCTGCGCGCGGGTGACTATCTGCCAGATCGAACCGCCGGACACCAGCCCCACCGCCGTCACCTCCGGCGGCAGTTCGCGCAGCGCGTTCTCCACCAGCCGGCCAAAGAACGGAATGCCGGCGACGATCATCGGGATCACCGCCGCCGGAATGCCGATGGTGGTGCCGGTCAACCAGAAGGTGAACGGAATAATCGCCGCCATCAGCACCAGAAACGGCAGCGAACGGCCCATGTTCACTAACCAGCTCAGCGCGCGATTCAGCGCCGGACGCGGAAACAAGCCGCGCGATGAGGTGTTGAACAACACCACGCCGACGGCGCCGCCGATCGCCACCACAAACAGCATCACGATGCCAACCATCAGCCAGGTTTCGCCGTAAGCCGGCAGCATCAACCGATGGATCTCGCGCCAGGGTGTGTCCTGGCTCATCACGCTGTCAGACAGATTTTTCATACCGCCTCCTGCAAGGCCGCCGGCTGTTCCAGCACCTCGGCGAGAATGCCCAACCGCCGCAGCTCGCCCTGCAGTTCAGCGACCGAACGCGAACCGCCGCCAAAACGCACCGCAATCTCTAACCGCCCGGCCAGGCTGCCGCCCACCACTTCAACGTGGCCACCCAGCAGATCGATCTGCAGGTCGAGTTGGCGGCTGATGCGGCTGATCCAGTCGGTGGCCGCCGGCTGACGGGCGGAATAGGTCACCTGCAACCGCAACGCGGCGTCGGACGCCAGCGTCTTCAGCGGGAACAGCTGGCGGCCCAGCGAGGAATCGGGCGCCGCCAACAGCTCGCGCACCGGCCCTTGCTGCACAATCACGCCGTCGCGGATCTCGGCCACCGCGTCGGCGGCGTCGCGCACCGCATCCATCTCGTGGGTGATCAGGATGATCGACAGGCCATACCGATCGCGCAGCTGTTTAAGCAGGCTGAGAATGGCCCCGGTGGCGTCCGGATCCAGCCCGGAGGTGGCCTCATCCGCCAGCAGCACCGACGGATTCAGCGCCAGCGCGCGGGCGATGCCGACCCTTTGGCGCTGGCCGCCGGACAGCTGAGCCGGGTAAAACGCCGCCTTGTCCGCCAACCCCACCGCTGCCAGCAGGCTCTTTACCCGCTTGTCGATATCGCGCGGCACCACGCCCAGATAGGTCAACGGCAGCGCCACATTCTGCCAGGCGGTTTTACGCTGCAGCAGCGCGGAAGACTGGAACACCGTGCCTATCGCCCGCCGCTCCCTGCGCAGCGCCTCGCCCGCAAGCCGCGACAAGTCCTGGCCGTTCACCCGGATACTGCCGCTGCTCGGCCGCTCCAGCAGGCTGATGCATTTCGCCAGCGTCGATTTGCCCGCCCCGCTGGGGCCGACCACGGCGGTAATCGATCCGGCCGGCACCTGCAGCGAAACGCCCTTCAGCACCTCAATCCGTCGCCCGTCCGGCGCACGGTAAGCCTTGTGCAATCCTTCAATCTCTATCATCGCATCCTCACTTGACGCTCAGTGCATCGGCCAAGAGCGCGCCGGCCGGCCAGCGGTAGCCCACCGCCGGGTGCGGCTCTGCCAGGCGCGGCCCCTGATTGAACAATTTTTCTCGCAGAGTGCCCGCTGTGTAGTCGCGCTTGTACACTCCGCGTTTTTGCAGCTCGGGGATAAGCAGTTCCACCACGTCGGTGAAGGTTTCATGGGTAACGGCGTAGGCCAAATTGAAACCGTCAACATCCGTTTCCTCCACCCACGCCTGCAGTTCGTCGGCCACGGTTTGCGGGCCGCCCACCAACAGCGGGCCGAAACCGCCGATGCCGACCCATTCGGCGATGCCCTGTACGGTCCATTCACGGCTGGGATCGGCGCTGGAGAAAGTTTCCACCGCCGACTGAATGGCATTGGTGTGCAGATGCTTCAGCACCTGATCCGGCTGATACTGACCGAAATCGATGCCGGTCCAGCCGGACACCAGCGCCAGCGCGCCTTCGTAGCTGGTATAGGATTTGTATTCCCGCCATTTTTCCTGCGCCTGCCGGTCAGTTTCACCGACGATCACCGTCTGCAGGTTGAAGATCAGGATGCTGCGCGGGTCGCGCCCGGCCTCGGCGGCGCGGCGGCGGATATCGGCCACGGTTTTTTTCAGCAAGATTTTCGAAGGAGAGGCGACAAACACGCATTCGGCGTGCTCCGCGGCAAATTGCTTGCCACGGCTGGAAGCGCCGGCCTGATACAACACTGGCGTGCGCTGCGGCGAAGGCTCGCTCAGGTGAATGCCCGGCACCTGGAAGAACTCGCCTTTGTGGTTGATCGGATGAATTTTCGCCGGATCGCTGAAGATGCGCCGCTGACGATCGCGCAAAATCGCGCCGTCTTCCCAACTGCCCTCCAGCAGCTTGTAAACCACCTGTAGGTATTCATCGGCGTAGTCGTAGCGCGCATCGTGATCGGTCTGCGCCCGGTGGCCAATATTGCGCGCGCCGCTCTCCAGGTAAGAAGTGACGATATTCCAACCGATACGCCCCTTAGTCAGGTGATCAAGCGTCGACAATCTGCGGGCGAAAGGATAAGGGTGCTCAAATGACAGCGAGGCGGTCAACCCGAAGCCGAGATGTTCGGTAACCAGCGCCATCGGCGTCACCAGCGCCAGCGGATCGTTAACCGGCACCTGCGTCGCCTGGCGGATCGCCGCGTCGCCGCTGCCGTTAAGCACGTCGTAAATCCCCAGCACGTCGGCGATAAACAATCCATCGAACTTGCCGCGTTCCAGCAGGCGCGCCAGATCGGTCCAATATTCGAGATCCTTATACTGCCAGGAACGGTCGCGCGGGTGCGCCCACAGCCCCGGCGACTGATGGCCGACGCAGTTCATATCAAAAGCGTTAAGACGAATTTCACGTTGCGATGACATAGCGAGCTCCACAATTATCTGCCGGCCACGGGCGGAGCCGGGCCGGATGGGGGGTCTTAGGGTGTTAAAAACGGGAATGGACGATCAGTTTGCAGCCGGACATCGCGCCAGCAGATATTGCGCGACGCTTTGGGCGTGTTCCGCCACCTGCGGCAGCCCCATCAGTTCGCCGAAGCGGCCACGCGCCGCCGGGCCGGCCACCAGCAGGCGCGGGTTGGCAAGGCCGTCGCCGCCGATCGCCTGGCTGTCGGCATTGACCCACAGCCCCAATCCCAGCGGATCGGCGCGCAGCGCCCCCTGCTCCGCCAGCGAGCTGAGCAACGGGCTGGCGGCGATCAGGCCAGCATGGGCCGGACCCGTAGCGATCAGCAGCCGCTGCGCCTGCAGCGCCCGCTCTGCGCCCTGGCGCGGCAGAATCGTCAAACGCACGCCCTGCGGCGTGGGTTCTGCCCGCCGCAAACGAGCGGCCAATACCTGCAGCGTGCCCGCCGCCTGTTGCTCCGCCAGCAACGTGCTCACCTGCGGTGCAATGCGATAGCGGTGCACGTCCCAATAGGCGCGCAGATGCCGCAGAAAGCGCTGCTGTTCGGTCGGCGTCAATGCTTGCCACAGACGCTGGCCCTGGGCGCGCACCTCGTCCAACACCGCCTGCCACGGCACCCGTTGCCCAGCGGCGCGCGCCACCTCAAGGCGCACCTGCCGCACCCCGTCACGCAGTCCGGATGGCGGGGTAAACGACCACGTCGGGTACTCCCCTTCGGCATTGGCACGCGGCAACAAGCCATGACGAGAGAACGCGGTAATCGGCCCACGATGCCCGCGGCGGTGCAACGCCGCCACCGCATCGGCCATCGTCAGCCCGCTGCCGACGATCGCCAACGATTCATCGGGTTCAATCTCATCCAGCGCCCCCTCCGCCCAGGGATTGGCGATTAACCGCGCGTCGCGCGCCAGTTCCGGGGCGATCTGCCGCGGCAGCGCGGGCGGCGGATGGCTGGTCGCCAACACCACATAATCGCCCCACAGCCGTTCGCCGCCGGCGGTGATGACAGACGCGCCCTGCGCCTGCGGCTGCAGGTACTGCGCCCGATCGCGCAGGTGCCGCAAGCGGGCCTGGCCCGACTGCGCCGCCTGATGAAAACGTTCCTCGACATAGCGGCCGAAGGCGCCGCGCTGCGGATAGGCCTTACCGTCGCGCCATAACGCCTGCGGATCGGCCGTCAGCCCGCCGCCCTGACGGAACCAGCGGTCAAAATCCCCCGCGGGCTCATCCGCCAGCTGCATCCTATCGGCCGGGACGTTGATGCGGTGGGTCGGCTCGGTGGTCGAATACGCCACGCCATAGCCCGGCGCGGCGCGCGGTTCGATCACCGTGACATCCACCGCTCCGCGCGCCAGCTGGATCGCCAGCGCCGCGCCGGTGAAACCGCCGCCGATAACGATAATATGGGCACGCTTCGCCATCAGCCCTCCCGCTGCGCCGGGCCGGGACGACGATCGCCGCCGATGGTTTCGCCAAACGGGCCGGTATTGATCGTGCGAGCCGTCTGATGAGCCGACTGCGCCAGCGGCAGCAGCGGCATCACCAGCTCGGCGAAGCGGTGAGCCTCTTCCAGATGCGGATAGCCGGAAAGGATGAAATTGTCGATGCCCAGCGCCTGATACTCGCGTATGCGCGCCGCCACCTGCTGCGGATTGCCCACCAATGCGGTGCCGGCGCCACCGCGCACCAGGCCGACGCCGGCCCACAGGTTGGGGCCGATGCGCAGACTCTCGCGCGAGCCGCCGTGCAGCTCGCTCATGCGGCGCTGGCCGGTGGAGTCCATGCGCGCAAAAATCTGCTGCGCCGCCGCGATGGTGTCGTCATCCAGATGCGCGATCAGTCGCTCGGCCGCCGCCCAGGCTTCGTCTTCAGTTTCGCGCACGATAACGTGTAGGCGAATGCCATAGCTGAGTTTACGCCCCTGCCGCTCGGCGCGCTGGCGCACCACCGCCAGCTTTTCTGCCACCTGAGCCAGCGGCTCGCCCCAGGTCAGGTAGGTGTCGATCTGCCCAGCGGCGATGTCGATCGCTTCCGGTGATGAGCCGCCGAAATAGAGCGGCGGGCCGTTTTCCTGCACCGGCGGGAACAGCAATTCGGCGCCTTCGACGCGAATATGCTTACCGCTGAAATCCACCTTCTCCCCTTGCAGCAGCCGTTGATACACCGTGAGAAATTCCTGTGTCACTTCGTAACGTTCGGCATGGCTGAGGAAGATGCCATCCCCTTTGTTTTCCACCGGATCGCCGCCGGTCACCACGTTGATCAGCAGGCGTCCGTCCGACAGCCGATCCAGCGTCGCCGCCATGCGTGCCGCCAGGCTCGGCGGCTGCAGCCCGGGGCGCACCGCCACCAGGTAGCGCAACCGGCGGGTGATCGGCGCCAGCGCCGCCGCCACCAGCCAGGAATCCTCGCAGCTTTTACCGGTTGGGATCAGCACGCCGTAATAGCCGAGGTTGTCGGCAGCCAGCGCCACCTGCTGCAAATAAGGCAGGTCCACCGGGCGCCCGCCCTGCGCCGTGCCCAGATAGCGGCCGTCGCCGTGGGTCGGCAGAAACCAGAAAACGTTGATGCGCTCTTTCACTGACTCAGTCATTTATGCCTTTCCTATATAACTATTTTCAGTATTTATCGATAGAAAAACTTTGCTTGGTTATAAAAAGAAAAGCAGGATGCATGCCACATTGCAGATTTTAAAAAACCAATAAATATCAATATATTGATGAAATATCGACGTCAAAACACTGCTGCATTGGCAGCAGGCAGCGGCGGAAAGCTGTTGCCAATGCAGCACCGTGCGCCTTTTATCCTCTCGCGGCTGCCCATTGGCTGGGATAAGATTTTTTTCCCATCGTCGTAGACAGGAGACGCCCATGTACGATCCCCAACCGTTCGCCGCCGACAAGCCGGTGCTGATCGATCCGGCGTCGCTCGCTCTGCAAAGCGTGCTCGATCGGCTGGCTCCCACCGACGCCACCGTGCTGATCGTCGGTGAAACCGGCACCGGCAAAGAAGTGGTGGCGCGCTATCTGCACCACCACAGCGCGCGCCGCCATCAACCTTTCCTGGCGGTCAACTGCGGCGCGCTGACGGAAAGCCTGGCGGAAGCCGAACTGTTCGGCCATGAGAAAGGCGCCTTCACCGGCGCCGTCGGCACTCATCAGGGCTGGTTCGAAGCGGCGCAAGGCGGCACCCTGCTGCTGGACGAGATCGGCGAGTTGAACCTGTCGCTGCAGGTCAAGCTGCTGCGCGTGCTGCAGGAACGGGAGATCACCCGCGTCGGTTCGCGCAAACCGCTGAAGATCGATGTGCGGGTCATCGCCGCCACCCACGTCGATCTGGCCGGCGCGATTCGCCAACGGCGGTTCCGTGAAGATCTCTATTACCGCCTGAACGTGGCGGCGGTGACTTTACCGCCCTTGCGCCAGCGGCCGGAGGATATTCCGGTGCTGGCCAGACATTTTCTTGCGCTGTACGCCCGCCGTCTGGAACGGCCACTGCCGCGGTTGACGGCGGAAGCGCAGCAGGCGCTGCTGGACTACCCTTGGCCTGGCAACGTGCGCGAGCTGGAGAACACGCTGCATAATGCGGTCTTGCTGAGCCAGGAGGGGGCGATCGCACCGCAGCAACTGCAGCTCACCCATCGCCTGACGGATAACGACGGCGGCAGCGACGACGCCATCGACCGCTTTGTGCAGCGGCAGTTGCAAGGCGACAGCGCACAGCTTTACCAACGGGTGCTGGATGCGCTGGTGCGCAACGCCTTCGAAAGCAGCGGCGGCAACCAGCTGCAAGCGGCGTCGTTGCTTGGCGTCAGCCGCAATACCCTGCGCACCCATTTGGCACATCTTGGTCTGATCAAACCGCGCCGTCGCAGCGCCGGCGCACCCGCACATTCACCGGCCATCGCCGCAGCGTCTCTGCCCGAACGCGAACTGCGCATCGGCTATCAAAAGTTCGGCAACCTCGGGGTGCTCAAGGCGCGGCAAAGCCTGGAACAGCTCTTCGCCACACAGCGCATCAGCGTGTTGTGGAGCGAGTTTCCCGCCGGGCCGCAGCTGCTGCACGCGCTCGACGGCGATGAGATAGACTTCGGCACCACCGGCGAAGTGCCGCCGATCTTCGCCCAGGCACAGGGCAATGCGCTGGTGTACGTCGGTTTTGAGCCGCCTGCGCCGCAGAGCGTGGCGATGGTGGTGCCGCAAGACAGCCCAATACGCAGCGCCGCCGATCTGCGCGGCAAACGCATCGCGCTCAACAAAGGCTCCAACGTGCACTATTTATTGCTGCAGATGCTGGACGAACAGGGATTGACGTTGAACGACGTGCGTATCGTCTACGCGCCGCCGAAGTATCCGCTGTCGGCGACCGACCTGCAGGCGGTGGACGCCTGGATGATGTGGGATCCGCTGCTCAGCGACGCGCAGCGCAACGGGGAACTGCGCGTGCTCGCCGACGGCACCCAGCGGGTGCTCAATCAGCAATTCTACCTGGCGCGCCGCGGCTTCGCCGAGCGTTCGGACGATCTGTTGCGGCCGCTGATGCAGGCGCTGCAGCACACCGGCCGCTACATCGCCGCGCAGCCGAGAGAAGCCGCTCGTCACCTTTCCAACGAACTGGGGCTGGCGAGCGCCTCACTGGAACTCGCGCTGTCGCGCCGCAGCCACGAGGTTCGCGCCATGGATTTACAGGTGATCCGCCAGCAGCAAAGCATCGCCGACCGCTTCTACGCCCTCGGGCTGCTGCCCAGAGCGATCGCCGTGCGCGAGGCGGTTTGGCCGATGTGATCCCCTGCCGAAAGCGCCAACGCCAGATGTCCGGTGGATTCCAGGTTGCAGCCGACAATGCCGCCACCTGAAAGATGGCAGGGATCAGAGATAAGGTTCGCCCAGCGTCAACATCAACCGGTTGGCCCAGGCAAAAAACGCCGTCGCCTGCACCAAATCCAACAGCGCCAGCTCATCCAGGCCCTGAGCGCGCAACGCCGCCAGCTGCCCGGCGTCGGCCTGCGGCGGCGTTGCGGATAGTGCGGCGGCAAAGGTTATCTGCGCTTGCCAGGCGTCATCCTGCCCCTGGCTCAACGCGCCGCCCGGCGCCACCGCCAGCAACCGATCTATCTCGGCTTCGCGCTTCGACAGCTGCGCCGCCTTGCGCGCATGCACCGAGGCACAGTAGATGCAGCCGTTCACCTTGCTGGCGACCGTTGCCGCCAGCTCGCGATCCTGCCGCGCCAACCCGCCGGAGGTATAAAAAATCGCCCGGTCCGCCAGCGTGCGTTGTTCCAGCACCGGATGGTTGCGCGCCAACAGGCGGAAGTAATCGGAATCGGCGTGGCCAAACCGCTCTAGCAACGCCCGGCCGGCGTCATCGAATTCCGCCAACGGTTTGGCGGCGATCCACGGCTCCCACCCCAGTTCTTGCCGGGTAAACGCCGGCGGCGCGTGACGGCCGCCTCGCGTCGTGCGCTCCGTACGCCAGCGGCCGGCCGTTACCGGCTGATGCGCCGCAGCGTCGTCCGTCTTGCCGCCCAACAGCCGGTAGCCCCGCAGCAAGCGGCTTTGGAAACTGACAAAGGCGATTAACTGCGACAATGTGACGATGGCGTCCAGCGACCAGCCGGCCTGCCGCAGCGCCTGCAAGTGCTGGGCGTTGGCGTTGGCCGGTTGAAACGCCAACCGTTCTGCATGCGCCAACGCCAGCGGCAGCCGCTCGTCTTCCGGCGCGTCGCCCTGACGTTCCACCAGAGCAGCGTAGTGCGCGGCCAAGCGCGGCTCGCCGTGCCATTCACTGGTGCGCTGAGCCAAGCGCAGCCGCTGCGCCAGCGGAAAATCGCCGGCGTCCGCAGGCGCAAACAGTGCCAGATAGCTGGACTGAACGGCATCGGTCGCCGCCTGACGGGTGGCTCTGGCCTGCGCCAGCGTGGAATCCGGCGCAATCTCGGCCAGTTCGGCCAGCAGATCGACCTGGTGCGATAATGTCGTCATAGCTTTTCCTCAACGTGATATTCATAAGCAGCGGCAGGCGTGCCGCGCCGCCAGCCCAGTTCAGGGGCCACGTGGCGGGCGATAAGATCGATAGAACGCAGAATATGGGCGTGCGGTGGATCGATAGAGTGCACCTGAAACGCCAGATCGGTGACGCGCGCCAGCGCGCTGTCCCGTTGCAGCGAGGCTATCACCTGATCTGGCGTGCCCAAGTGCACGTCGAAAGCGCGGATCAGGCCGTCGAGCGACGTATCGGCCAACCGGTGGCCGCTGGCGCGCATACGCTCCAGCCCACGGCTCAACCCGGCCGTGGCGAAGTCGCGCGCCTGCTGGCCGTTCTCGCTGACAAACGCGGTGCGCGACCCCATGATGCGCGGTGCCACCCCTGGCGGCAGCGCCGCCAGATAAGCGTCAATGATCGGATTCTGCAGTTCGTCCAGCGGCAGGTCAGGCGCGTCCGCGGGGCGCGGCTGCGTGCGCGACAGCATCAGGCCGTCACCGGCGCGGCCGGCCCGTTCCCCCCCCTCCACCGAGAACGTGGCCTGCCAGACACGTTGCGCCAGCTGCGGCGCCGCCGGGTACAGCCGGTTGTCTTCGCCGCCCAACGCCTCTGCGCGCCAGGCACTCAGCAACGTGCGCAAATTCTCGGCGAATGCCGTGTTGCGCTGACCGGCGTCGAGACCGAAAGCGGCGAAAGAAGACGGCGTGCCGCCGCCGGCCACGCCCACCTCCAGTCTGCCGTCGGACAACAGATCCAGCACCGCAGTGTCTTCCGCCACCCGCAGCGCCGACTCCATCGGCAACGTGATCACCCCGGTGCCCAGCCGGATACGGCGGGTGCGTGCCGCCGCCTGCGCCAAAAACACCAGCGGTGATGGCAGACCACCCTCATCAGCATGAAAGTGGTGCTGCGCCACCCAAGCGGTGTCGAACCCGGCTCGTTCGGCGTGCACGATCTGTTCGATCGCCAGCCGGTAGCGCTCCTGCGCGCTGCCCTGATCCAGCAATCGGGTGAAGAAACCGAGTCTTTTTCCGCTCATATCGCCTCCTCGAATTTTGGCTGTCCGGCATGCGATGCGCGGCCGGGAATGGCGGCGATCAATTGACGGGTGTAATCGCTCCCCGGCATGGCGAACAGCTCGGCGGTGGCGCCGCCGTCCACCCGTTCACCGCGGTGCAATACCGAAACGCTGTGCGAAATCCGCCGCACCGTCGCCAGATCGTGAGAAATAAACAGGTAGGTCAGGTCCCGCTCCTGCTGCAACTCTTGCAACAAATGCAAGATCTGCGCCTGCACCGTGACGTCGAGCGCCGACGTGGCCTCATCCAATACCAATATTCGCGGTTGCAGCACCAGCGCGCGGGCAATCGCCACCCGCTGACGCTGGCCGCCGGACAACTCGTGCGGCCTGCGGTTCAGCAAATCGGGCGGCAGCGCAACCCGTTCGAACAGCTCACGCACCCGCCGATCGCGCTCCGGTTTGCCGATCGGCGCGAAATTCAGCAGCGGTTCTTCAATCACCCGATAGAGAGTCTGTTTGGGATCGAGCGAGCTGAACGGATTCTGATAAACCAGCTGAATGCGCTGCCGAAACTGACGCAGCGCTTCGCCCCTGAGACCGATAACGTTGACGCCGTCGATCAGGATCTGCCCGGCATCCGGCCGCTCGAAGCCCAGCAGGCAACGCGCCAGCGTGCTTTTGCCCGACCCGGACTCTCCTACCAACGCATGGGTGGTGCCGCGCGGCACGCTAAACGACACACTATCCAGCGCGCGGAACCCCTGGCCGCCGGACAGCCGAAAATCCTTCACCAGCGCCTGAACCACGATCGCCGGCGGCTGCCCGCTGCGTTTCGGCGGCGGCGCAACGGCGCCGCTCAATGAAGGCACATCGGCAAACAGTTTGCGGGTGTATGCGCTGGCAGGCGCGCGCAGCACCTCGGCGGTAGCCCCCTGTTCCTGCACCCGGCCGTGGCGGAACACCAGCAGTCGATCGGCGCGTTCCGCCGCCACGCCCAAATCGTGCGTCACCAGCAACACTGCAGTGCCAGATTCGCGCCGCAGCTCGTCGATCAGATCGAGAATGCGTTTTTGCACCGTCACGTCCAGCGCGCTGCTCGGTTCGTCGGCAATGATCAACGCCGGCTGCAGCGCAATAGCGATGGCGATCAATACCCGCTGCTTCATGCCGCCGGAAAGTTGATGCGGAAACTGGCGCGCCCGCAGTTCCGGGTGCGTCAGCCCGACGCGAGTCAACAGTTCCGTCACCCGCTGTTGTACCTGCGCGCGCGGCAACCGGCGGTGAATATTGACGATCTCCGCCACCTGCTCGCCGATGGTTTTTACCGGGTTGAGCGAGCTGGCGGGATCTTGCGGGATCAGGCTGATTTGCGCCCCTCTCACCGCATCCAGCCGCCGCGATGACCAGCCGGCGATATCGGTACCGTGCAGCCGGATGGTGCCCTGTTCAAGGTGGCCGTTGTCGGCCAGCAAGCCGATGATCGCCTGCGCCGTGGTGGTTTTGCCGGAACCGGATTCGCCAACCAGCGCCACCACCTCGCCCGGCTCAATCGTGAACGACACCTCATGCACCACCCTTCGCCTGCCTTCGTTGCCCTCATAGGCGATGGAAACCTTGTCCAGCGCCAGTACCGGCGGCCGCGCCGCCCGTTGCCATGCCGCTTGCATGCTCATCGCACTTTTCCTCCCAGCGAACGGCTGATGTGGTTAGCCGCCAACACTACCGCCACTACCACAATGCCCGGGAAGGTGGTCAGCCACCAGGCGGTGGAAATGTAGTTGCGCCCTTCGGCGATCAGCAGCCCCCATTCCGGGGTTGGCGGCGGAGTGCCGTAACCGAGGAAACTCAGGGTGGCGATCGCCAGGATCGCGCTGCCGAACTGCAGCGCCGAGAAGGCGATCACCGAAGTCAGCGAGTTCGGCAGGATATGCCGCCACAGCACCGCCCAAAAGCTACCGCCGCTGCCGTAGGCCGCTTCAACGTAATCGCTGTGCCGCACTCGCACCACTTCCGCCCGTGCCAGACGGGCAAAGTTGGCAACTGAAGTGACACCCACCGCGATGGCGGCGTTGACCGTACCGAAACCAAGCAGGATGATAATGCTCAGCGACAGCAGCAGGCCGGGGATCGACAACAGCACATCGACGACGCGCATCACCGCGTCGTCCGCCACGCCGCCCAACGCACCGGCGATCAGGCCGAGCGCGGTGCCGAACACCAACCCCAGCGCCACCGCCACTACCGCGCCGGCCAGGGTTTGCGACGCGCCGTACACCATGCGCGCATACAGGTCGCGTCCCAGCTGATCGGTGCCAAGCCAATGGTCACCGCCGGGCGCCAGCCGCTGCGCGCCGGCAATGCCTTCGGTGCCGCTGTAGGCGGTAAACAGCTGCGGCGCCAACGCCCACAGCACCACCAGCGCAATGACCGCCCAGGCCAGCAAAAGCGTCAGGGGGACACGGCGGCGGCTCGGACGACTGGCGGGCAGCGCGCCTTCACTTTCAGCGCCGGACAGATCGCGCTCAGGAACCGTGGCTTTTTCAAAGGAGATACTGCTCATAGGGATGCTCCTGCCTGGGTTTTCAGCCGCGGATCCAGCAGTGGGAACAGCAGATCCACCAGCAAATTGATGATGACGAAAGCGGTGGCCGAGATCAGCACTATCGCCTGCAGCACCGCCACGTCCTGGTTGACCACCGCTTGCTGGGTCAATTGCCCCAGGCCGCTGCGGCCAAACACGGTTTCGGTGATCAGCGCCCCGGCGATCAGTTCGCCGAACAGCATGCCGGCGATGGTCAGCGCCGGCAGCATGGCGTTGCGCGCCACATGCCGCCATAGCACCCCGCTGCGGCTGGCGCCCTTGGCCCGCGCTACCACGACGAACGGCTGGGTTTGCACCGCATCGATGCTGCGGATCAGAATTTGCGCCAACGGCGCAGAGATCGGCAGCGCCAGCGTCGCGATCGGCAAAATCAACCCCTGCCACTCGCCGGGGTTAATGATCGGGATCAGCTTCAGGCGGAACGAAAAGAGCTGAATCAGCACAATGCCCAGCCAGAAGGTGGGCACTGAAACGAACAGCGACGGCAGCATCTGCAGCGCCGAACGCAGCCAGCCGAAGCCGGTCAGGTTGGAAGCAAAAGCGATAATCAGCGCCAGCAGCAACGCCACCGCAAAGCCCAGTACCGCCAACTGCAGCGTGGCGGGCAGATTAGCCGCCAGCAGCGCGGTAACCGGCACCCCGGCCTGCATTGAGAAGCCCAAATCGCCATGCAGCACGCTGCCCAGGGAATGCAGATACTGCCGCCACAAGGGGACATCCGCGCCATAGGCCGCGCGCATGTCGGCGATCTGCGCCGGGCTCAGCCCCATGTCCGGGTTCTGGAATTTGATCAGGATCGCATCGCCCGGCAGCACCTGCAGCAGGAGGAACGACAGGGTAAAGGCCGCCCACAGCACCAATGCCGCCTGCCCGATGCGCCCCGCCAGATATCGCTTCATTGCGCCCCCTTAATGTTTCTCTAACCAGGCGCCGTAGAAGCTCGGGCGGCCGACCGCTTCGAAGCTCACCCCCTTCAAATAAGGCGCGCCGGCGAACACCTGCGGCTCCTCAAAAAACGGGATCACGTAGGCCTGGTCAATCAGGTAGTTTTGCGCCTCGCCGGCTGTCTGCAGGCGCTTTTGCACGTCAACCTCGGAGGCAATGCCGAGCAGCAGGGCGTTCAGCTTGTCATCGCTAAAATTGCTGTTGCTGCTGGTACCGCCCTTCTGCAGCAGCCCATCGCGATTGGTTGGATAAAACTGACTTTTGATCACGTCCGGATCGGCGCGCCCCACCTCCACCACCGTCGCCGGGGTTTTCTGTGGGTCGAGATTATCCGCCACCCGGCTGCCGGCGTCGCCCGCCAGAATGTTCAGCCGCGCGCCGACCTTCCCCCACTGCTGAGAAACCAGCTGCAACACCGCCTTGTTCTGCGGCTGCGGCAACGATTCATACACCGTCAGCACCAGCTTCTTGCCGTCCTTTTCCCGCAGCCCGTCGCCGCCCTTTTTCCAACCCGCTTCATCCAACAGCCGGTTAGCCTGCTGCGGGTCAAATTTCAGCTTGTCGGACAGATCGACAAAGCCGGCGGCCGAGGAGGCGATCACCGATTTGGCCTGCGGGTAGTTGACGGAAAACAGCGTATCGACGATCTGTTTGCTGTCGGTGGCATGCAGCAGCGCCTGACGCACGCGCAGATCGGCCACCAGCGGGTTATCCGGCCGGAAAGCGATGCTGTCGTTGACGCCGCGCGTCGGTGCGGCATAAATGATAAAGCCCTGATCCTGCGTTTGCTTCTCGTCATAGGCCTGGATCTGGCGGATAAAATCTGCCTGCCCGGCCTGCAGCGCACCGATGCGCACGCTGTCCTCACCGGTGACGATCACCTTGATGCCGTCCAGATTAGCTCGCCCTTGTTGGGGCGATTTGGCCGGCCCCCAGTCATAATCCTTGCGGGCGCTGAGCTCGACCTCACGCCCCAGCGTTTCGCCGCTGACCACAAACGGACCGGAACCGATGATATGGCGCGCATCGCCCAGTTCGTCGTAGCTGCGGTTCAACGTGCCGAGCGATACCAGCCCGGAGCCAATAGTGGCGGTGCCCTGCAGGAAACCCGGCGACGACCGCGTGAAGTAGAATTTAACCGTCAGCGGATCCACCACTTCGCTGCGCTGGTAGTTATTGATTACCTCGGAAACCGGCAGGCGTTTCTCCTTGTTGCCCAGCCCGTAAGTGTCGAAGTTCTTCGCCACCGCGTTGGCGTCCAGTGGCGTGCCGTCGGAGAAAGTCACGCCGGGGCGCAGCTTGAAGGTATATTCGGTTTTGTCGGCGTTGCTGCTCCAGGACTCGGCGATCCAGGGTTCAATTTCCAGCGTCTTGGGGTTCTGGTAAGTCAGCTTATCGGTGATCTGATTGAGAATACCGCCGTTGGGGTAAAACCCACCGGAAGGCGGATAAAGATTGGTGTGCGCCTGCTGTTCGAGGTAGATCAGCGTGCCGCCCTGCACCGCCGCCAACGCCGGGCTCATCGCCGCCGCCCCTCCTAACGCCACCGCTATTCCACCGGTTAATACCTTGAAAGAAAACTTAAACATTCGCGCCGCACCCATATTATTTCTGAAAGTTATGGGTTAGATAACAAACCAAATCGGCGGGGAATTGAACGAACTAATATCGCTAACCAATGGCACAAATCGCACAAGGCGATGCCGCTTGGCAGAAAGGATATTTTGTTATAACGTATCAAAAATAAATAAGGGGAAGACGACGATGAAAATCCAGCTGTCGCTGCTGTTTCTCAGCCTGCTGGCCGGCAAGGCCGCGGCGTTTCAGTCGAAAGTGCCCGAACCGCGCCCGGAACAGGCGCGCGCGGCGGAACAAAACATCGAAAATCTGTTTTACGGCTTTCACGCCATGGACGCCCAGCCGGTGAACATCGGCAGCTGCGCGGCAGTGCCGGTAGCGGGATGCCAATGCGCGTTCTGCACCCAGCTGCGGCAGGCCGGGCGTTGAGTAGGATTTAAATCACCAGCAACTCATCGAGCAAGGCCGGGTTACGCTCAATCAGCAGCAGAAGTTTCAGTGCCGATCCCGAGGGAATGCGGCGTTCTTGCTCCCAGCTTTGCACCAATCCCACACTGGCCCCCACAGCCTTGGCAAACTCCGCCTGCTTCATCCCACGGGATTTGCGCAGCAGCTTGACGTCAGGAATAGCATGACGGTGAACATGCTCGGACTTTGGCGTCATCTTACCCTTTTCGATCGCCACCATTTCGTTCATGCTGCTGACCAAATCGTCGAAAAGTTCTTTTTTCATAATGCCCTGATTCCTTCGTCACACAATTTCGCCATCGTTAATCAAGTTGTTGAACGATGGATCTCAATATCGCCTTTTCCTGTTCGGATAAATCATCCTTTTCACTTTTACGGTATATCAACAATAAGTACACTCGGCCGCTGGCCGCCGTCAGATAATAAATCACTCTAACGCCCCCGCGTTTTCCCTTTCCGTCCAGCCCCCAGCGTATCTTTCTGCATCCGCCCGTGTGGCTGATCGTATCCCCGTCATGGTGATTCAACAGCAAATAGCTTTGGAAAGCCTGAAAGTCATCATCCTTCATCAATTCGGCTCGCTTTCTGCTGAAAACGGTCGTTTCGATAAACTCCAGATAGTCCATTACCGTCGCCTCCTGCGATCTTTCTTTTCAGGATACTCGTACAAGGTACGACGATCAAGAGTGTTCAACCCAGCTCATACTGCACGCTCAGCTGCCCTTTCTTCATTTTTAGGCCGGTGATAACGATCGCGCCCACCTCGCCCAGCGTGGCGACATGGGTGCCGCCACAGCCGTAGGCGGGCAGCTCGCCGAAACCGATCTGGCGCAAACCGTCCACCGCCTGCTGGCGGCGCGGTAAATCGGCGGCTATCAAGCGCGCCAGCTCCGCCTGCAAAAAGTCCGCTTCTATCGTCTGTGCATCCGGTCCCGGCGCGAAAGTGATACGCCCTTCCCCCGGCCAATGATGCGCCTTGACCGGCCGCCACCCCCGGGTTTCGCCCAGCCAGCCGATCAGATGCCCGCCGGAGTGCCAACGGGCGTGCAGCCGACGCTGCGCTTCATCGATTTGCATCGTGACCGGCCCGATCGGCAGCGGCGCGGCGGTAAAGTGCACCACGGAATCCCCCTGCTGCTGCACCCGTAGCACGGCGACGCCGTCTAACGCTCCCACATCGGACGGCTGGCCGCCGCCCTGCGGGTGGAACAGCGTGGCGTCCAGCTCCACGGCGTAAGCGCCCGCCTCGGCCGGCGCGCAGCTCAACACCTGTGCCTGGCCCTGTAAATCGTCGCTGTAGTAATAACGTCGTTCGGTCATCATTTTTCTCCTCGGTTCGAAGAGCCATTATATTCATGTCATAATCGGAGCATAATCCGCCGCCATCACAATGGACCTTTGCGTCATGAGCACAAATCTTTCTTACGCGCTGTTGCCCGAAATGGCCATTTTCGTTCAGGTGGTAGAGAGCGGCAGTTTTTCCGCCGCCGCCCGCAAGCTGGGCACTTCGCCTTCCGCCGTTAGCCGCAGCGTGGCGAAGCTCGAGCAGGCGCTGGCGGTGCAGCTGCTGCACCGCACCACCCGCAAACTGCGGCTGAGCGAAAGCGGCGAAGAGGCGTTTGCGCACTGCCGCACCCTGCTGGCGGCGGCCGATGCGGTCATGGCGATCGGCGGGCGCGGCGCCGTGGAGCCCGAAGGGCTGGTCAGCGTCAGCGTACCCAAAGCGGTGGGCCGCTTTGTGCTGCATCCGCACATGCCGGAGTTCCTGCGCCGCTACCCAAAGGTGGACGTGAGGCTGCGGCTGGAAGATCGCTACATGGATTTGATCGACGATCGGGTCGATCTGGCGCTGCGCATTACCGATCGCCCGTCGCCCGGGTTGATCGGCCGCCAGTTGATGAGAATAGACCATCTGCTGTGCGCCACGCCGCACTACCTGGCGCAGCACGGCACACCGCAGCACCCGCACGATCTAGCGGCGCACAGCTGCATCTATCTGGGAGAAACGCCGAGCGACGCGCAATGGAAGTTCCGCCGCAGCGGCAAAACGGTGACGGTCAACGTGCACGGCCGCTACGCCGCCAACCACACCGGCGTGCGGCTGGATGCGGTGAAACGGCATATCGGCATCGGCAGCCTGCCGTATTTTACCGCTCGCCAGGCGCTCGACGACGGCGAGATCGTGCAGGTGTTGCCGGAATGGGATTTCCTCAGCAGCTATCACGGCGGCCTGTGGTTGCTTTACGCGCCCAACCAGTATCTGCCGCCCAAACTGCGGGTGTTTATCGACTATCTCGTCGCCTGCCTGGCGCAGGAGCCGCAGTTAAAGCGCCTTGCGTAGCGTGATGTTGATGCGGTGCAGCCCCACCAGCGAGTGGTAGCCTTCCTTGACCGGCAGGATGCCGTGAAAACAGAGCCTCGATGGGCCGCCCCACACCACCACATCGCCGTGCGCCAGCGGAATGCGCCGCGCCCGGTCGCTGCGTTGCAGCCCGCCAAACTGAAATACCGCCGGCAGCCCGAGCGACACCGAGACGATCGGCGCGCCGAAGTCGTGTTCGTCTTTATCCTGATGCAGCGACAGCTTGCTGCCCGGATCGTAACGGTTCATCAAACAGGAATCCGGCACGAAGGGGCCAAAGCCCGCCTGCTGCGCGGCTTCGTCCGCCAGCGCCATCAGGATCGGCGGAATGGCCGGCCAGCGTTTGCCGCTGCGTGCATCGCGTTCCGAATAGCGGTAGCCGCGGCTGTCGCTGGTCCAGCCGTTGCCGCACCAGCTCATCGCCACCGACATCACGTGCCCGCCGGGCGTGGTCAAGTGCTGCCACGGCACCTGGGCCACCACGCCCTGCACCGCCGCCAGCAGCTCCGGCCCGTGATCGCGCACAAAACCGTGCATCACCACCGCGCCGGGGGCGATCTCTTCGCGCCACGGCGGCGGCAGCGCGTCTTCAAAAAGATCGATTGTCATCGCCATATCCTGTATAAATACACAGTAGTCATTGTAACCCGCCGCCGCCGATTGTCCAGCGCCCGGCAACGCCATTGTCGTTGGCGGCAAATTTCTCTACAGTAGCCGCCATAAAATCAATCACTCACCAGGAATGCGTGTGATTAAGGGCATCACTCTTTCGGTCGTCGCCTCCATCTTGTTCGGCGCGATGTATTACTTCACCTCTACCCTCACCCCGCTGAACGGCGAACAGGTCTACGGCTGGCGCACGCTGCTGACGCTGCCGTTCCTGACGCTGTTCATGGCGCTGTCCGGCGATTGGCGCAGGGTGAGCGACACGCTGGTCGGGATCGGCCAACGGCCGCAACGCCTGCTGGGGCTGCTGCTCACCTCGGCGCTGCTGGGGGTGCAGCTGTGGCTGTTCCTGTGGGCGCCGCTGCACGGCAAGGCGCTCGACGTATCGCTCGGCTATTTTCTGCTGCCGCTGACCATGGTGCTGGCGGGCCGTTTGATCTACCGCGATCGGCTGTCGCTGCTGCAAAAGCTGGCGGTGGCGTGCGCCATGGTGGGGGTGGGCAATGAGCTGTATCAGGCGGGCGGCGTATCATGGCCGACGCTGGTGGTGGCGCTGGGCTATCCGCTCTACTTTATTTTGCGGCGGCGTTTCGGCACCGATAATCTCGGCGGGCTGTGGTGCGAGCTGGCGCTGATGCTGCCGGCGGCGGCCTGGTTCGCCTTCGGCGACGGCGGCGCGGCGGCGTTGCCGATCAATGCCGAGCTGTATTGGCGCATTCCGCTACTCGGCGTCATCAGCGCCGTGGCATTGGTGTGTTATATCCTCGCCAGCCGCCTGCTGCCGTTCAGCCTGTTCGGCCTGCTGAGCTATGTGGAACCGGTGCTGCTGGTGATCGTCGCGCTGCTGCTCGGCGAGAGCATCAGCCAAAGCGAATGGCCAACCTATCTGGCGATCTGGCTGGCGGTGCTGCTGCTGGCGGCGGAAGGCGCGCAGCACCTGCTGCGCCGCCAGCGGGTCTGACTCAGGCGGCCAGCGTGGCGCCGCCGTCGATCACGATGTCCTGCATGGTGATGTGGCTGGCCAGGTCGGAGGCCAGGAACAACACCGCGTTGGCGATCTCGTCCGGGCGAGCGATTTTACCCAGCGGGATCCCCAGCTTGAACATCTCGGGGAAGCCGGCGATGGTGCGTTGCTGCGCATCGTCGGTTTGCCACATGCCCCGCTGCATCGGCGTGTCGGTCGAGCCCGGCGACACCAGATTGCACCGCACGCCGAACGGCGCCATTTCCAGCCCCACGCAGTGGTTCAGGCTGGTCAGCGCCGCCTTGGAAGCGCAGTAGGCCGCCATCTGCGCGCGCGGTACGTGCGCGGCGTTGGAGCCGATGCTGACGATCGCCCCGCTGCGCTGCGCCTTGAAGTGCGGCAGCACGGCACGGAACAGGTAAAACGCCCCCGAGGCATTGACGTTGATGCACTGATGCCAGTCATCCACGCTCAGATCTTCGGTATTGCCCATGCGCAGAATGCCGGCGGCGTTGACCAACACGTCCAGTCGCGGGTTCTCCGTCAGCTGTTGGCGGCACACCGCCTCCACCTGCTCCGGCCGGCTGATGTCCAGCGTCACGCAAGGGTAAGGCAGATCCGGATTGGCGAACTCGCGATCAAACCCCACCACCTCGGCGCCCTGCGTCAAAAAATGCCGGGCGATCTGCTCGCCGATGCCGCGCGCCGCGCCGGTCACCCACACGCGTTTGCCGGTGAAATCCATCTGAATGCTCATGCGCGCACCGCCATCCGGGCGCACAGCCGGGTCATATTGTTGTTCATCGTTGTCTCCTGCGAAAAGGATAGGATGCGGCGCGCGCTGCGCCGCAAAGTGGCCCTACAGCGCGCCGCTGTTCAGGCCGAAAGCGTTGAGCATGGTGCCCAGTTTGGCGGCGGTTTCCAGCCACTCGGACTGCGGCGTCGAGGCGGCGACGATACCCGCGCCGGCGAACAGCCGCACCCGGTTGCCGCGCAGCAGGCCGCTGCGGATGACGATCGCCCACTCGCCGTCGCCGTTGGCGTCGCACCAGCCGACGATGCCGCTGAACAGGCCGCGATCGTGCGGTTCCAGATCGGCGATCAGTTGGCGGGCGCTCTCGGTCGGGAAGCCGCACAGCGCCGGCGTCGGATGCAGCAGACAGGCCAGCTGCATCACGTTGAGATTCGGGTTCAGCAGCTCGCCGCGAATGCGGGTGGACAAATGCCACATGGTGCCGGTACTGAGCAGCGACGGGCCGCTGGGCACGCTCAGGCTGGCGCACAGCGGTGCCAGGTGCCGACGGATGTCGTCGATCACCAGCTTGTGTTCGTATTTGTCTTTGGTCGAGCGCATCAGGCGCTCGCTGCCGAGGCGATCCTGTTGCGGATCGTCCTGACGGCGCGCCGAGCCCGCCAGCGGGTTGGTGTGGATCTCGCCGCCCTGCTTGCGGATCAGCAGCTCCGGGCTGGCGCCGATCAGCACGCCGCCATCGGCCAACGGCAGGGAAAAGTGATAACCGGTCGGGTTCTGCACCATCAGGTTATTGAGGATCTGGTGGCCCGCCACCGGCTGCTCCAGCTCGATGTCGAGGATGCGCGACAGCACCGCCTTGTCCAGCTTGCCCTGTTTAAAGCGGCTGACCGCTTCCGCCACCGCATGCTTGAAGCGCGGCTCGTCCGGAATGCTGGTGCAGGCGGCCAGGCGATGCGGCTGTTGCAGCATCGGGCGCGCGGCGCGGGTAAAGCTGTCGTTGGCGACAAACTGGCAGTTTTCAGGCACGTACAGGCAGGAAGGCCGGCGCGTATCGAACGGAATGGCGCCCACCACCACCGGCGTCTCTTGGCCGGCGGCTTTGGCGCGCGCCAGCGCCTGGCGAATATGCTGCGTCAGCGCGCTGCCTTCCTGCTCGCCGCCGAACGCCGGCGTTTCGATACGCTCAAACACACCGTCGGCGGAGAGGGACCGGAATTCGGACCGGTACAAAAAGGTCGATTGTTCGGCGTACACAAACCCGGGGAAGGTTTGGTTTTCTGTCGTCAGTGTCGCCACAAGACCACTCCTTTGTTGCGCCTTACCAATGATAATGTTTATGCGAATAATTATCATTAGCTATAAAAAGGAGAATAAACTACACCGGAACCCCACCGTGGGTCAATCTCCGATGAATGAATCTTTCCGCCCGCCGCGGCACATCCGCGTTACGGTGCCGCAAGAAATAACACACTGTTATTATTATGTTTTAGCAAAAAATAAAAGTCGTGACATCGTCACCTTCACGCCAAAAACGCCCGTTAAACCGGCGGCCGGCGGGGCAATTTGGCGTCAAGGTCTTAAGCAACGCTAATACAAACGTCTGCCGCTGCGTATCCACGGCGACCATGCGCGCATCGAGAAAATCGAAGTAACAGCGCACCTGCGGATAAAGCGCCTTGAACAGGCTCTCTTTGGCGGAAAACGTCAGCGTCAGCAGTTCGTTGAACGGCAGCGCCTCGCGCAGTAACGCCTCGCGCTCCCCCGCCGAAACGATCGCCCCCCACAGCTCCTCCGCCCGCACGTCGGAGAGCAGCGTCTCCACATCCAACCCAACGCCACCCAGCCCGCTCTCGCGGTGTACGGCGCACAACGCGGTAGCCGAATTATGGCTCAGCGCCCCGGCGATACCCGGCGGCCACTGCGGCGCGCGATCTTCGCCGCGCGCCAGGGTGAAATCGGCAAAACCGAGCGGCGCCAACAGTTGCCGCGCCAGAACACGCCCGGCCAGATACTCCGCACGGCGCTTCGGCACCGCACGCGCCAGATGATCCGGCAGCGCAAAGCCTGCCTCGGAAAAACTCTCGTCGCGATACTCCGCCAGCGCAAAATGGCAGCGCGCCACCTGGCCCGGATAGCCGTCCGGCGTGAAAAATTCGATATTGCGGATAAAAGTGGGGCTCCGGCAGGAACCAGAGTCACTGTCCAAAGAAAGCTTAATCACCGTCGTTTAACTTCTCAGCATCCTGGCGTACCGCCAACAGCTGTGTAAGCAGTTCCGGCAACGCCGTTTGCACCGTCGCCCAGACCACTTCAAGGTTGATATCAAAATAACCGTGCGCAATGCGATTACGCATGCCGCGCATGTTTCGCCAGGGGATTTCAGGATGGCGTTGCGTAAACGCGGGGCTGCCATCCATGATTTTCGTCACGGCTTCACCGATAATAATCAGGCTCATAATGACCGCCTGCTGAGTGCGTTTATCTTCGATAAAATCTGCCGCCGCCAAGCCATCAACGAAATCACAGGCATCCTGCGCCGCCTGTTGCATGTGGCTCAGATAATCGACCAACCGCGCATCTTTCATACCGGTTGGGCCTCCGCCAAAACCTGCTGACGAAAGGTCGGCGGCAAATCGAGCGGCGTCAGCAGATCCACCTGAATGCCCAGCAGCGCTTCCAGTTCCGACTGCAGCCCTCCCAGATCAAACAACGTGGCACCCGGCAACGCATCGACCAACAGATCCAAATCACTGCCCTCCCGATCGGTGCCATGCAGCACCGAGCCGAAAATCCGCGGATTGGTCGCAGGGAACAGCCCAACCGTTTTTCGGATCGCCTGGCGATGTTCTGCAAGAACAATGGATGGTCGCATGGTTTTCTCTCCCCGTTACACCTAACGAAATGCTAGGTGATCGGTTGAGGGGATTCAAGCACAATCCCCCGGCAGCCGCGCCTATGCCTCTCCCCCGCGATCGGAAGAGAGGCCGGGCATTACAAGATGCCTTTCATGGTCTTTTCGAAATCGCTCCAGGCACAGAAGCCGTCTTTGTCGATCGGGCAGCCTTTCAGCGCCAGCGTCACGCGCTGCGGCGGGGTTTGCAGCGTCAGCGGCGTCGCCTTGCGCAGCTGTTCGGTGGACTGATAGACGTACTCAATCTTCAGCAATTCACGGTCGTTCTGCGCGTCGCGCCAGCGCTGGAACACCAGTTTGCCGCCGATCGGCGTTTTCTCGTACTGCTGCGGCAGCTGATACGGCTGGAACTGCATGGCCGACAGCAGCGAGGCGATATTGGAGTCGTGGCCGACCAGCACCGTCAACTTCGGCGCGTCCGGTTTGCGCTCGCCCAGCAGCGCGTTGTTGATGTAGGTCAGCAGCGGTTTGGCGACGTTTTGCGCCACCACCGGCGAGGTGAACAGCGAATCCTGATAGCCGTCTTTCAACTGCGCCAGCTGCTTCCACTGATGCGGGGTGGCGATTTTGCCCCAGGCCACCTCTTTCATCGGGAAACCTTCGTAATACTGCAGCATAAAGGCGTCCACCAGCGAGTTGCCCACCCGCAGCGGGCCGGAGACGCCCGGCTCTTTGCCCGGCACCGCGCTCATCACGCTGGCTTCTTTGGTCAGGTCACAGTGTTTGTCGGTCTTGCAGGCGGCGGAATCCTTGTAGTCGATGATCTTCGCCAGCTGTTGGTAAGAGGCGTCCAGCTTCAGCGATCCCAGCGCGGCGTTCATCGCCGCCAGCGCCTGCTGGTTGAAGGCTTCGCTGGTGTCAGTGATGATCGGGTTGAAGGTCGGATCCATCTCGCCCATCTTGTCCTGATGATGCACGCTGACGTCGCAGCCAGGGAACGCACCGTTGCTGAAGAACTGCGCGGTGGCCACCGTGCGCTGCAGGCTGTTGGCGTAGACGTACACGCTGCCGGCGGTCGGGCAGCCCTCTTGCGGCAACAGGCCGGTCTGCTTCAGCCAGGCGTTGAAGTAGTGCCCCATATACACTTCCAGCACCCCGCCCTTGGTGGTCAGTTGGCCGCCCGGCGTTTCCCAGGCCGGCCAAGCCTTCGGCGTGGACTGCGCCAACACGCTGCCGTTGTTGGCCAGCGGCGCGCGCAGGTTATGGCGGCTCATCACCAGCACCTGCTCCAGTTGATAACCGCCGGCGTCCGCCAGCGCGTTCCCGGTGAATAACAAAGGCAGGCACAGCAATAACGTTTTTTTTCTCATCCGCAGAGGCTCCCGGAAAATGATTATTTTTAAGGTGTTAGCGTTTGCCTGCGTATGATGGCGGGGTTAGTGTGACAAGTGTGTGACAGGGTTCACGGGAAAGGATCGTAACCGCGGCCACCGGGCGGTGGCCGCGTGGCTTCAACTCAGTACCACAGGCTCATGATCGGCCAGCCGATCAGCAGCAGCGCGGCGATGTACACCACGCCGAGAATGCCGCCCAGGCGCCAGTAGTCTTTCGATTTCACGTAGCCACAGCCGTAGATGATCACCCCCGGCCCGGTGGCGTACGGCGTCAGCACGCCCATGATACCGATCGACAGCACCAGCAGCATCGACAGCTGTTCCATCGGCACGCCCGGCAGCCCTTTGCCGACCGCCAGGATCACCGGCAGCATGGTGGCGGTGTGCGCCGACAGGCTGGCGAACAGGTAGTGGGCGAAGTAGAACACCAGCACCAGCGCCACCACCGTCATGTTCGGCGAGAAGCCGTCCAGGTGGGTGCTCATGGTCTGGGCGAACCAGTCGATAAAGCCGGAGCGCGTTAGGCCGTTGGCCATCACCACCAGCGTCGCCAGGTTAACCAGCGTGTTCCAGGCGCTGGAGTATTTGGTGATCTCTTTCCACGACACCACGTGCAGCGCCAGCATCAGCGACACCGCCAGCAGGCATACCGCGGTGGCGTCCAGCATTTTGCCGCCGAACACCCACAGACACAGGCTGAGCAGCACCAGGCCGATCAGAGTGTACTCCTTGCGCGTCAGCTTGCCCATTTCCCCCAGCGCGGTATCCGCCCAGGCGGCCACTTCGCTGCTGTGGGTCACGCCCGGTTTGTACAGGTAGTAGGAGATCAGCGGCGCGATGATCAGCAGCAGCAGGCCGACCGGCAGGAACGCCAGGAACCACTGCATCCAGCTGATGTGCACCCCGGCGATCTTGCCGACGAACTCGATGCCCAGCACGTTCGGCGCGGCGCCGGTGACGAACATCGAGGAGCTGATGCTGGTGCCGACCACCATCATCCACATCAGGTAACCGCCGATGCGGCGCGAGGAGGGATCGTTGGGGAAGGAATCGAACAGCGGCGGCAGGTTTTTCACCACCGGGAACACCGTGCCGCCGGTGCGCGCGGTGTTGGACGGCGTGAACGGCGCCAGCAGGATATCGATGATCACCACCGCATAGCCCAGCGTCAGCGTGCGCTTGCCCATGAACTTCACCAGGAACAGCGCGATGCGCCGCCCCAGCCCGGTGGCCTCGTAGCCCAGCGCGAAGATAAAGGCGCCGAACACCAGCCAGACGGTGGTGCTGGAGAAGCCCGCCAGACCCCATTTCAGCGCCTCTTTACCGGCCTTGAAGCCCGGTTCCGCCAGCTCCTGCGCGCCGAACAGCACCCAGTTGGCGCTGAGCACGCTGACGGTCACCGCGATAAAGCTGATGGCGGTGGCCGGGATCGGCTCCAGAATCATGCCGACGATCATCGCCACAAAGATGGCGAAGTAGTGCCAGGCCTGCGGCGGCATGCCGTCGGGCACCGGTATCAATAACAGGATCGCGAGCACCGCCAGTGGCGCTATCGCTTTCCAGATCTTTTCCTGGGTTTGGGACATTGGGACTCTCCTGAAGGCTTGGTTATTATTCTTGGGCACCCAGCTGCGCCAGCAGCCAGGTCACTATCAACAGGTCGGCGCTGCCGCCGGGGCTGAGGTTACGGGCGATGCAGTCGGCATCGAAGCGTTGCAGGCGCGCCAGGCCCGCCTCCCCGGCCGAGCCGCCCTGCGCCAGCAGCCAGGCCGCCCGGCGCCGCAGCCAGCGCAGCCCGTGCAGGCCGCCGCGCGAGGCGACGTTGGTGTCGTCGTTGTGGGCCATCAGCCACAGCAGGCTGTCCAGCAGCGCCCGCTGTTCGTCGCCATCGGCGGCCAGCCGTTGCCGATACAGCGGCAGCGCGCCGTCAATGACCAGCCGGAAACCCGCCTCCGCCTCGCCGCGTGCGCCGCTCAGCCCGTGCGCGGCGAACAGCCGCTGGCCGGCGGTCTGCCCGGCGTTGTTGCGCCGCAGCTCACGCTCCACCAGCCCCCGACACATCGCCGCCACCTCGGCGCACAGCGCTTCTGCGCCGATGGCGCGGCCCTGCTGCTGCAGGCGGCCGAAGGCGGTGCACAGCAACCCGAGTGAGAACACGCTGCCCTTGTGGGTGTTAATGCCGCCGGTGGCGCGAAACATCTGGTTTTCGCAGGCCAGGCCAAGCGGCCGCAGCCGCGCCAGCTGCTGCTCTGCCGGCAAAGCCGCGTCTTCCCGTCCGCGTTGGATAAAGCGCGGCAGCCACACGCCGATGGCGCGGGCGCTGCGGTAGAAGTGCCCGAGATCCATGTCGCGGTGGGCGCCGGTATTATGGCGATCCACCAGCCCCGGTTTGGGCGTGAGGTTGACCTCCACCAGCAGCGCGCGGAAAGCGGCGCGGGCGAAGCCGCAGGCCGGCTCGGTGCGGCGGGCAGGCAGATTAATCGGCAGAGATCGCATCGTTGAACATCCTTTCCATTTCATGCAGCAGCTGCTCGCTGCTGTGCCGCCGTTGGCGGGCGCAGATCTTGGCCGGTTGGCCGCACAGCAGGCAGCGCCGTTCCGGCAGGCCGATGTCGCGGCGCGACAAAATGCGCCCCCGCGTATCCAGCACGTCGATATCCCACAGCCGGCCGATCGGGCGGCTCACCTCCAGCTGCATGGCGCAGTCTTTCACCCGCTGGGCATCGGCGCGCAGCGCCACAAACCCTTCGCAGCCGGTGGCGAGCGCCAGCGCCTCGGCCTGCGGGCTGGGCCAACCCTGTTCGGCGCACAGCCGCAGCAGCGCCGCCCACCCCAGATTGAAGATGCCGCGCGTCAACGCGCTGTCCTTCACCGGACCGGGCACCACCAGCGTCAGCACCAGCAGCGTGCACTCGTGCTGCGCCAGCCACGCCTGCTGGCGCGCCTGGCGGCATTCGCGGCTGGTGAGCAGCGCCGGCAGGCTGACCGCACGTTCGGCGGCCAGCTGGGGATCGACGGCGGCCATCGTTTATTCCGCCACCTGATGCACCACGTCGATCACCGAGCCGTCGCGGTAGCGCACCACCGCCACCACCTTGTCGGTAAAGGCGATCGGCTGCGGTTCGCCGGTCAGCTGCAGCGCACGGGCGCGCAGCCAGTCGATGCTCACCACCTCGAGGCCGGCCTCCCGCAGGCGCTGCGCCAGCTCCGGCCGCGCCGGGTTGACGGCGATGCCGTGGTCGGTCACCAGAATGTCGATGCTGGAGCCCGGCGTGACGCAGGTAGTCACCTGCTCCACCAGCGTCGGGATGCGCCCGCGCACCAGCGGCGCGACGATGATCGCCAGCCGCGCGGCGGCGGCGGTGTCGCAGTGGCCGCCGGACGCGCCGCGCAGCACGCCGTCGGAGCCGGTCAGCACGTTAACGTTAAAGCCGGTGTCGATTTCCAGCGCGCTGAGCACCACCACGTCGAGCCGATCGACAGAGGCGCCCTTGGAGCTGAAGTTGGCGTACTGGTTGGCGCTGATTTCGATATGGCGCGGGTTGCGCGCCAGCGAGGTCGCCGCCGCCCGATCGAAGCTCTGCACGTCCAGCAGCTTGCCGATCAGCCCTTTCTCGTGCAGATCCACCATGGTCGAAGTGATGCCGCCGAGGGCGAACGCGGCGCGAATGCCGCGGGCGCGCATCTTGTCCTCCAGGAACCGGGTCACCGCCAACGAGGCGCCGCCGGTGCCGGTTTGCAGCGAGAACCCTTCGCTGAAGTAGCCGGAACCGGCGATCACCTCGGCGGCGCGGCGGGCGATCAGCAGCTCGCGCGGGTTCGAGGTCATGCGCGTGGCGTCGGCACCGATCTTGTCGGCATCGCCCACCCGCTCCAGCTGCACGATCAGATCCACCCGATCCTGCGCCAGGCTGGCGGGATGATGCGGATACGGCACCAGCTGCTCAGTCAGCAGCACCACGGTGCCCGCCGCCTCGGCGTCCACCCGCGCATAGCCGAGCGAGCCGCAGCAGGCTTCACCGCTGTAGCCGTTGGCGTTGCCGAACTCATCGCAGGCCGGCACGCCGAGGAAGGCCACGTCTATCTTCAGCTCGCCGGATTCGATCAGGTTGACCCGGCCGCCGTGCGAGTGAATTTGCACCGGCTCCGCCAGCAGCCCGCGCGAAACCGCGTCCGCCAGCGGGCCGCGCAGCCCGGAGGTGTAAATGCGGCTCACCACGCCGTGGCGGATATGCTCAACCAGCGGCGCATGGCAGTCGGTCAGCGAGCTGGAGGCCAGCGTCAGGTTGCGGAACCCCATCGCCGCCAGCGTCTCCATCACCTGATTGAGGGTCAAATCGCCACCGCGAAACGCATGGTGGAAGGAGATGGTCATGCCGTCCTGCAGCCCGCTGCGGCGCACCGCTTCCTGCAAGGAGTCGCACAGCTTGAGATCGCGCGGTTTGCGCGCCTGCAGGTTGGCTTTGGACACGTCCTGATAGCCCGGCAGATCCGCCGGGTTGGCGAAGGTCATCAATCGTTGTTGGCGGTTCATCATGCTTCCTCCCCGTGCTGCGCCGGTTCTTCCCGCAAGCCGGACAGCGCGGCGCGCTCCAGCACCAGCCGGGCGCGTTCAATCACCGGGCTGTCGACCATTTTTCCGTTGAGCGACACCACGCCGCGCCCTTCCCGCTCCGCCGCTTCGGCGGCGTCCACCACCCGCTGCGCGTGCGCCACCTCTTTGGCGGTCGGCGCGTACAGGTTGTGCAGCAGCTCAATCTGGCGCGGGTTAATCAGCGATTTACCGTCGAAGCCGAGCTGTTTGATCAGCGCCGCTTCCTGCAGGAAGCCGGCCTCGTTGTTGGCGTCGGAATACACGGTGTCGAACGCCTGAATGCTGTATTTTGAAATCGTCAGCACCATCGCGCCGAGTATCGGTCTGGTGATCGTCAACCTGGTGCAACCGGGCGCCGGCAT